>JAJYXP010000013.1 GCA_021801705.1 Pseudomonadota bacterium | reverse complement strand
GGCTGGCCTGCAATCAGAAAAGACTGCACGAAATCGTCATCCTTGGTCACGACAATACGTCCCTCGCGCTCTGCCCAAGCGATGATTTCGCTGTCCGGTGTCCGGTTGCCCAGAGGCAAATCCAGCGTATGCCGCGCATCGTGCACAGCATCAGCCAGCCAGACGACAAAACGTCTGGGCAACTGCGCGTCGATCAGGAATTTCATGCCGCCAGACGTTCCAACCGCTTAATGTGCGTGAGCCGCGCGGCGAAAGCCAGCGTCGCGAGGATATCCTCGCGCTCCAGGTCTTCGTAATCCGCCAGAATTTCCTCGATGCTCATCCCGCTGGCGAGCCATTCGAGCACATTCTCCACGGGGTAGCGCAGCCCCCGGATACAGGGCTTGCCATGACAAATCTCAGGGTCAATGGTAATCCGGTTATCCACTTGTATTCCTCCGCTGTCCTTAGAAAAATTTCTTCCGCCAACACCACAACAAGGCATCATGACTTAACAGTTTACACCGCCAACTCGCGTAAGGCGTAATGTAAGGTACCAATAAGCGAAGCGCATTGCACCGGATGTTTTCATTCGGCGCAATAACGATTGCCCTACACGGGCTCATGAATTGCCACCTCGGTTCTTTGGGTGGCGGGGTGTCGGCTGCATTTGCCAAATGCGCATGGTCAGTCAATTAACCGCATGCCGCAATGCTTGGCAGCGTTGCGATCAAATGTTGTCGTATAGCCGCACCCGGCTTCGTTCGCCGACCGCTCTATCAGGCAGTCTGCAAAGTCAGCCTTGCCTTCCTTGAACAGTCGCAAAGCTTTCCACACGGTATCGGCATGCGCCACGATAATTTCCTTGGTGCGCAGCAGCGTTTCCAGCACCTCGCAGATCTCGCCTTTGGTTGATGCGTAGCAACCCATCAGCACCCACACCAACTCCACCACCGAAACGATACTGACGTAACCCGGCGCATCCACTGTCAACGACTCGATCAGGCGCGTTGCCTTGGGCGACTGCTTGAGATCATCCTGTGCGACATAGCGAACAAGAACGTTCGTATCCAAGCCAATCATCTTGCCTTAGCCCCTTGGGCCGCAATAGCTTCATTCATCTCCGCAATCGTTACGGGCGAGGCCGGCTTGCGCACCAGCCCCTTCAGAGCAGTCACCGACTGCGTGGCGGCCACTAGCTCAAAATGTCCGGGCTCAATCTGGACGAACTCCACCCGGTCTCCGGCCTTGACGCCGAGCGCTGCCCGCACGATGGCGGGAATGGTGATCTGACCCTTGCTGGTCATAGTCGCAGTCGACATAAACCCTCCTGTTTAATAAGCCTTACATTATAGTAAGGAATCGAAAAAATCAAGGGGCCGTACCATTTCAAGGAGACCGTTGGAGAGAGGAGGAAAGGCGCCTGATGTATGTTGCCATCACTCGCGCCCGGCGTAGGCTTTGCCTCAGCCTGGCGCAGAGCGGGATGCTGCACGGGCAATTCCGTTACGGGCTGGCCTCGCGCTTTTTGAGCGAAATACCGGAAGTCCTGTTGAAACGGATCAACCCCTCGCCTAAAGCCCATTATGCCCCGGCCGCGCCCGGAGATTGGCCGGCCCCGGCCAAACCCGGCAACACCGGCCACACCACGGCCGACTCGCCCTGGCACGTCGGCCAGAACGTGGCCCATGCAAAATTCGGCGCAGGCGTGATCGTCAACTGCGAGGGCAGCGGTACCGATGCGCGGGTGCAGGTGAAGTTCCGCAATGCCGGCGTGAAGTGGCTGGCGCTGGAGTATGCCAAATTGGCGGTGGCTTAAGCTGGACTGAAAAGCGAGATTACGCCGGCAGTGTGGGCAGCTCAACTTCCGGCTCGACCTCAGCCGGAAAAATATCCTTGTAGCCCAGATAAATCGAGGCGTTCAGCACCGGCGCCAGCACCAGCATGCCGAGGCCGAAGGGAATCATGGCGAGCATCATCAGGACGAAGGCGATCACGCCGTAAACCAGAAACGGCCATATATTGCGCAGGCAGCCCACAAAGCTCAGCTTCATCGCCTCGATGGCGGTCAGGTTGCGAAGCACCACCAGCGCCGGGGCGAACCAGTACGCCATCAGCAGCGGGATCAACAGCGCCGAGGCTGCCAGCAAACCGGTCAGCATCCCGCCCATCGCCCTCACCATCGCCTCGTTCGGCTCCGCGCCCTGCGTCTGCCCCAGCGATGCCGAGCCCATCATGGCGCCGCCGCCACCCATCATCATCAGTCCCAGGATGATGATAGAGCCCACCAGATACAGTCCGCCCACGGTAATGAGCTGGCCGGCATTGTGCCTGAAGCCGGCGAACAGATGGCCGAGTTCTAGTTCCCCGCCCTGCTCGACGTCGCGGCAGGCCAGCATGAAGCCGGCGGTAAACACCGGCGCCAGCAATGTCATCACCAGCGGCCCGACAACCGGAATGACGGAAAGCACGATCACGATCAGAAAGTAGATGACGAACAGCGTAATCCAGATCGGCGGATTTTTCCTGAACAGGCTGTATCCGTTTTTGATCCACTGCCAGCCCTGCCCGGTCCCTACTTTACGCACTTCCATCTTTGGCCCTTAGAGTAAATGACGCAGTTCGGACGGCATCGCGATATGCCGCTGCAGGATGCGGAGGAAATGGTCCGGGTCCTTGGCGTGGGTCAGCTCGCCCGGTCGCGGGAAATGAAAATCATACAGGCGCGACAGCCAGAAGCGCAGCGCCCCGGCGCGCAGCATCGCCGGCCAGGCCTCCCGTTCCGTTGCGGACAGAGGGCGGGTCTGGTGGTAGGCTTGCAGCATGGCTGCCGCCCGTTCTGCGTCCAGCGCTCCGTCGGCGGCGACGCACCAGTCGTTCACCGTGATCGCCAGATCATAGAGCCAGGCGCTGCTGCAGGCGTAGTAAAAATCTATCACCCCGCTCAGGGCGTCATCCTTGAACAGCACATTGTCACGGAACAGGTCGCCGTGGATCACGCCGCGCGGCAGGTCCTCGAAGCGGAATTGCGACTGGTAAGCGATTTCCTGATTAAGCAGCGCGCTGTCCGCGGCGGAAAGTTTGGGCAGCACCTGCGGTGCAGTCGTCTTCCACCATGCCGGTCCGCGCGGGTTCGGCATTTCAGCCCGATAGGTCTTGCCGGCTAGATGCATGTCGGCGAGCATTTCACCCACCTGGGCGCAATGGGCCGGATCCGGCCGGTCAAGCGACTTGCCCTCCAGACAACTGACGATGCATGCCGGCTTGCCATTCAATTCGCCGAGGAAACCGTTGTCGTGGCTGGCGATCGGCCGGGGACAGGGAATGCCGTGGGAGGCGAGGTGGTCGAGCAGGTTGAGGAAAAACGGCAGTTCTTCCCGGGTCAGTTTCTCGAACAGGGTCAGCACGTAGCGCGCGTGGTTGGTGGTGACGAAATAATTGGTGTTTTCTATCCCTGCGGAAATGCCCTGCAGATCGACCAGGCTACCCAGGGAATAGTTTTTCAGCCAGGCGGCAAGCTCATCCCTGGACACGACGGTGAAAACAGACATAACTCAGAAACGCATCAACACCCATTGCGGTACGCGCACCCCGGAATCCAGGTTGTCCTGGCGGGAGAACTGCCCGTCCCCTTTGTAGTCGACCAGGTAGTAGGGAACGCCATGGGGCGGGGTGACTTTCATCATGTATAGCCTGCCGCCAATGCGGTATTCCTCGACTTTCTCCTCGCCCCGCTTGACGATGGTCACCTGCGGTTCCAGGGAGGGGTCAAGCTCCATTCCCGCCGGCGCCGGCGGGGGTTCCGGCAGCGGCTGCAAATCCTTCGGCAGGGGTTTGGCGCCCTCCGCATGGACGGGAAGCGTCAGGGCAAGCAGCAAAAAGACGATCAGTGCGCGCATTTCATTTTCCTTAGAACAGTAGGCCATTATACATCGAGTGGCGAGTAATGCCCGCTTGCCACTGACCATTCACCGCTTCACCGTCAAAGGCTGAGCAGCATCTCGCGCTCTGCCGCGGAAGGCTCGAACCCACGGGTTTCATAGTATTTGAAGATCGCGGCCACCACGGCCTTGGGCTCATTGATGACCTGAATCAGGTCCATGTCCTCGGGGTCGATCGTGCCCTCCTTGACCAGCGTGTTCCTGAACCATTCCACCAGGCCGCTCCAATAGGGCTCATGCACCAGGATGATCGGGATCTTGCGCGTCTTTTTCGTCTGCACCAGGGTCAGCGCTTCCATCAATTCGTCCATGGTGCCGAAGCCGCCCGGCATCACGACATAGGCGGTGGCGAACTTGACGAACATGACTTTGCGCGCAAAAAAATGGCGGAAGGTCTGGCTGATGTCCTGGTAGGGGTTGGTATGCTGTTCGTGGGGCAACTGGATATTCAGGCCGATGCTGGGGGATTTGCCGAAGTAGGCGCCTTTGTTGGCTGCCTCCATGATGCCCGGGCCGCCGCCTGAAATCACGCTGAAGCCGGCATCGGACAATTGCCGGGAGATCTCCTCGGTCAGCTTATAATAGGTATGGTCATGGGGCGTGCGGGCGCTGCCGAAAATGCTTACCGCCGGGCGGATGCAGCTCAGGCGTTCCGTCGCCTCGACGAATTCTGCCATAATCTCGAACACGCGCCAGGATTCCCTGGCGGTATAGGCGTGCGTGGCCACATCCGTGCCCTGAATTTTAGGAAGTTTTTCTGAGGCGTTCATAGAGGGTAATTAACCGCAAATGGAAACAAAAACACTGCTCCTGGTGGATGGCTCATCTTATCTGTACCGCGCGTTCCATGCACTGCCCGATCTGCGCAACCGCCACAATGATCCGACCGGCGCGATTTATGGCGTGCTCAACATGCTGCGCCGCCTGCACAAGGATTATAGCGCCGATTATAGCGCCTGTGTGTTCGACGCCAAGGGCAAAACCTTCCGCGAAGACCTCTACCCGCAGTACAAGGCCCATCGCCCGCCGATGCCGGACGACCTGGTCCGCCAGATTGAACCGCTGCACGAGGCGATCCGCGCCATGGGCTGGCCGCTTTTGATGGTGGACGGGGTGGAAGCCGACGACGTGATCGGCACCCTGGCCGAGCAGGCCTGGCGCCGGGGCATCCGCACCGTCATCTCGACCGGCGACAAGGACATGGCGCAACTGGTCAACCCGCATGTTTCCCTGGTCAACACCATGAGCAACGAAAAGCTCGACGAGGCCGGCGTTGCCGCCAAGTTCGGCGTGCCCGCAGCGCGCATCGTCGACTACCTATCTCTGGTCGGCGATGCCGTGGACGGCGTGCCGGGGGTGGAAAAATGCGGCCCCAAGACCGCCGTCAAATGGCTCTCCCAGTACGATTCACTCGACAACCTGATCGCCCACGCCGATGAGATCGGCGGGGTGGTGGGCGAAAACCTGCGCAAGACCCTGGACTGGCTGCCCAAGGGCCGGGAATTGCTCACCATCAAATGCGATGTGGCTCTGCCGGTCGATCTGCACGCCCTTACCCCGCAGCCGCAGGACACGCCCAGGCTGATCGAGCTGTTCGAACGCTGCGAGTTCAAAACCTGGCTCAGGGAAGCCATCGATGCCGGCGAAGCGGGACAGCCGGCGGCGGCAAGCGGCCGGCAGAAACCGGAAAGAAGCTACGAGACCATCCTGAACGAGGATCAATTGTCCGCCTGGCTGGCCCGGCTGGAAAAGGCCGAGCTGATTTCGGTCGACACCGAAACCACCAGCCTCGATCCCCTGGCGGCGCAAATCGTCGGCATCTCCTTCGCGCTCGATCCGCACCATGCCTGCTATATCCCGCTTGCCCACCACTATGCCGGCGTGCCGCAGCAGCTTGATCGCGAAACCGTGCTGAGCAGGCTCAAGCCGCTGCTGGAAAACCACGTCCGGCCCAAGCTCGGGCAAAACCTCAAGTATGACAAGCACGTCTTCGCCAATCACGGCATCATGCTCGAAGGCATCGCCCACGACACCCTGCTGCAATCCTACGTGCTGGAAAGCCACAAGCCGCACGACATGGATTCCATGGCGCTGCGCCACCTCGGCGAAAAAACCGTCACCTATGCCGAAGTCGCCGGCAAGGGCGCGAAGCAGATCGGATTCGACCAGGTGGATATCGAAACCGCCGCCCGCTATGCGGCCGAGGACGCCGACATCACCCTGCAATTGCACCGGAACCTGTACCCGCAGATAGCGCCCGATGCCAAGCTTGAATTCGTTTACCGCCGGATCGAAATGCCGCTGCTCGACGTGTTGTTCACTATGGAGCGCAACGGCGTGCTGCTCGACACCCGCTTGCTCGCCCGGCAAAGCAACGAGCTGGGCACAAGCATGCTGCGGCTGGAGGAGGAGGCACACAAGTTCGCCGGCCAGCCGTTCAACCTCAACTCGCCCAAGCAGATACAGGAAATCCTGTTCAACCAGCTCAAGCTGCCGGTGAAAAAGAAAACTCCGGGCGGCACCCCCTCCACCGACGAGGACGTGCTGCAGGAACTGGCGCTGGACTACCCGCTGCCCAAAGTCCTGCTGGAATACCGCGGCCTGACCAAGCTCAAGTCCACCTACACCGACAAGCTGCCGCGCATGGTCGACCCGCAAACCGGCCGCGTCCACACCAGCTACAACCAGGCGGTGGCGGTGACCGGCAGGCTGGCGAGCGCCGACCCCAACCTGCAGAACATCCCGGTGCGCACGCCCGAAGGGCGGCGCATCCGCGAAGCCTTCATCGCCCCGCCTGGCAGCCATATCATCGCCGCCGACTATTCCCAGATCGAACTCAGGATCATGGCGCATCTGTCCGGCGACCAAAGCCTGCTCAAGGCCTTCGCCGCCGGCGAGGACGTGCATCGCGCCACAGCCGCCGAAGTTTTCGGTGTCATGCCGGAAGAAGTCAGCAGCGAGCAGCGCCGCTACGCCAAGGTGATCAATTTCGGCCTGATCTACGGCATGTCCTCATTCGGGCTGGCCGGACAACTGGGCATAGAACGTGGCGCGGCCCAGGCCTACATGGAACGCTACTTTGCCCGCTATCCCGGCGTAGCGGATTACATGCAGCGCACCCGCGAAGCTGCCCGCGCCCAGGGCTACGTCGAAACCGTGTTCGGCCGCCGTTTGTGGCTGCCGGAAATAAGCGGCGCCAACGGCATGCGCCGCCAGGCGGCCGAGCGTGCCGCGATCAACGCGCCGATGCAGGGCACCGCCGCCGACCTGATCAAACTCGCCATGATCGCGGTGCAGGGCTGGCTTGAGAATAACCGCATGCAGAGCCTGATCATCATGCAGGTGCACGACGAACTGGTGCTGGAAGTGTCCGGCGCCGAGCTTGAAACCGTCAAGCGCGAACTGCCCGGGCTGATGTGCGGGGTGGCCAGGCTGGCCGTGCCGCTGGTGGTGGATGTGGGAGTGGGGCCGAACTGGGAGCAGGCGCACTAGTGTAGTGCTTCATTCTGTTTGGAACTTATTGCTGCGAGGAATCGGGTGTTGTAGGTCGGTCTTCAGGCCGACATATCGGGCTAAAGCCCGATCTACAAGGTGCAGCGAATAAGTTCCAATAATTCGAAAGCACTACACTAGCAGCCAGGAACACGCCATGAACGGTATACAGTGCGGGCATCCAAACCGGGAATGCGCCATGAGCTACCGCTTTGGTTCTGGTTTCGCCAGCTTAGAGCATTTCCGGGCTGCCTCCAAGTTTTCAGGTTATCACCTCGAAATGCCTCACCAATACCCGTAATTCCTCGGCGGTTTTGGCCAGTTCTTCCGTGTCTTTCCACGCTTGCTGGGCGGCGGTGGCGTTGCTCTCGATCAGCCCTGAAATCTGCTCCATATTCCTGGCCACCTCTTCGCTCGCCACCGATTGCTGCTTGGCCGCGCTGGCGATGTGCTGGGACATGTCGGCGACCTTTTCGCTGGTGGCGGTGATCTGCCCCAGGCTCGCCCCGCTTTCCTTCATCAGGCCGATGCCTTCCCCCACTTCCCTGACCGCCTGGTCCATCGTGGTCACTGCTATCTGGGTGGCGCCCTGAATGTCGCTGACGGTCTTGGTGATATCGGTGGTGCTGTTGGCGGTGCGCTCGGCGAGCTTGCGCACCTCGTCGGCCACCACGGCGAAGCCGCGCCCCTGTTCCCCGGCGCGGGCAGCTTCGATGGCGGCGTTGAGCGCCAGCAGGTTGGTCTGGTCGGCGATTTCCTTGATGGTCAGGGTGATATCGCCGATATGCTGGATCGCCTGACTGAGTTCGGCGATGGTGCCGCTGGATGCCTGGACGGCCGCGACCACCCGGTTAGTCGCGGCCAGGCTTTTGGCCATCTGGGCGGCGCTGTTCGCGACGATGGATTGCGAGTCGACTGCGGCGTGGGAGGTCGCGCCCGCGCTCTCGGCCACCTCCGTCACCGACTGGCTGAACTCTTCCATTGCCGCCGCTACTTCCTGGACGCGATCGTGCTGGTGATCGGAATGCTCCACCACGCCTGACATTTGGGTATTGAGATGGTCGCAGCGCTGCTCGATCTCGGTGGAAGCCAGCGTGATTTCGTCCAGCATCACCTTGAGATGGACCTGCATAGCCGCCATGGCGCACTGCAGTTGGCCGATTTCGTTGTGGCCGCCGATATCGATCTCGTTGCGCAGGTCGCCTTGGGCGATGCGGTCGAAGGTTTCGTTGACTTGCCGCAGCGGGTGGATGATGGCGCGGACCAGGAGCATGGCGGCGATGGCGGCCAGCAGCAAACCGATGACAGCCCCGCCCACGGCCAGGTTGCGGATGGTTTCGTAACGCGCCAAGGCTTGCTCGTACTCCGCCCTGGCCGTGGCCAGGGTCTGTTTCAGCAGCGCCTCGGCCTCGGCGTTGGCGGCCTTGTGGAGCGGGTCGATTTTCTTGAGCAGGATTTCGTTGGCCTTGTTGAAGTCCCCGGCCAGAATCGCCTCGCGCGCGGCCGCCAATCCTTCGGTCACGTATTGTCCGCGGGCAGCGGCATATTTGTCGGCAAGCGCCCGCTCTTCCGGGGTCAGGTTCCGCTTGATGTAATCCTGCCAGACTGCCGTGATTTCGTCGCGGTTCTTGATCATCGTGTCGGTATGGAGGCTGACCGGATGGTCGTGCATCTTGGCAGAGGAACTTTCCGGGTTGTGCTGCAACGCCAGCATGATCTGGTTGCGGTTTTCATTCATCAGCAGCATGATCCGGTTGACCATGTTGGAAGGTTCCAGTCTATCCCGGTAAGTCGTCTCCAGCGCCTTGTTGGACATGGCGATGCCGAAAAGTCCGATGCCGCCGCCGCCCAGCATCAGCACCGCCATGAAGGCCATGATCATCGCCAGGCGCGCGCGGACCGACAGATTCTTCCACAATCCGCTGCGCGGAATCGGCGCCCTGGTCTGATTGAGCTGCCTGTAAAGCACCTCGGCTGCATTGATCTGCTCGCGGGCCGGTTCGGTGCGCACCGACATGTAACCGATGGTCTGGTTGTTCTTGCGGACGGGAACGACGAAAGCATCCACCCAGTAATGATCGCCGTTTTTGCAGCGGTTTTTGACGATGCCGCGCCAGGGTTGCCCTTTCTTGACCGTTTCCCACAACCAGGCGAAAGCCTGCGGCGGCATGTCCGGGTGGCGCACGATGTTGTGGTTTTTGCCGATCAGTTCTTCCCGGCTGAAGCCGCTGAGTTCGACGAAGGTGTCGTTGGCGTAGGTAACGATACCCTTGAGATCAGTTTTGGAAACTATCAGCTTGCCCTTGGGAAAGGTTTTTTCGACTTGCGTGACCGGAAGGTTTGTTTTCATTGCCGCTCCATTTTTTATTACTGTTTAGAACAATGTATTGGAAAATCAACCCGGTAATCTTGCAGACTATATTTCGTGGACCGTCAGCCTACAACGCCCCATTCCTGGAGTATGTGGATGACATTTTCTTTCCGCGCAGACATCGACCGCACCTATATTCCCCAAATCGAGCGCGGCGTGGGGAATCCTTCCCTGCGAGCGTTGCTGCGCCTTGCCGGAGTGCTGCAGATGAAATTTGCAAAATTTGTGGAAGGGATGTAGCGGCGGGCAGTTTTTCCCTGCACTCCCCTTTGGGTCGCATACCCTTGCCCGAAACCCGGCATACGCGGGACGGGATGGGTCATTTGAAGCGATGCCGCGAACCGCTTCGAGCGGCCGGATAAAGAGCGGAGCCAATAGCATTTCTCCTCTGGTCGTTGACGGGTAAGGCCAAAAAAGCGGGCGACTCAATCGCCCGCCTCCCCGTTTGCCTGGCACCCCCTCAACCATAGAGCTATTGCCCCTTAGATCGGGTATTTGCGTCCCCGCCTTTCAGTCGGGTAAGCCTTTTCAGGATGATAAAATCCAATTATCACATATAAAATTCGGCAAATGTCAACAAAACATCTAGTAGTCAGTCATATTGAAACCGGTGGACAATCTCGTCATTCCGGCGAAAGCCGGAATCCAGAAAAATCAACAACCTGGACACCGGCTTTCGCCGGTGTGACGGTTCAACTCATCCATGCTTTTCACCGTGACTGACTACTAGTCCAAGGGCCGCACCCTACCTGCCGAGCAGCCCGCTCTGCGCGATGCCGTCGAACATGAACTGGACCGCCAGGGCGGACAGCAGGATGCCGAAAATCCGGTTGATCACGTGCATGCCCGTGACGCCGAGAAAGCGGTGGATCTGGCTGGCGGTCAGCATGGCGACGAAGGTCAGCAGCATGATGGCGAGGAGTGCGGCCAGGACGATCAGTTGATGCGTGACATGCCCTTCGGCATTCGCCATCAGCAGGATGGACGCGCCGATGGCGCCGGGGCCGGCAATCAGCGGCGTGGCGAGCGGGAACACGGCGATGTCGTGCTTGTGTTCCGCCTCCCGGTCTTCCTCGTCGGTCGTGGAGGTGGCGCCGGAAGCGCGCGCAAACACCATATCGATGCTGATCAGCAGCAGCAACACGCCGCCCGCCGTCCGTAGCGCCGCCAGTGAAATGCCCAGGCTGGCCAGCATAAACTTGCCGAGCAGCGCGAAAACCAGCAGGATCGCCGTGGCAATCACGATCCCGCGGATGGCGATGGAACGCCTTTCCAGGGATGAGGCCGTCGCCGTCAAGGCAGCGAACATCGCCGCCACGTCGATCGGGCCGACCGTCGCGAAGAAGGTTGCCAGGGCGATGCCCGCGGTTTCAAACATTTACGCTCTCAGCTTTTGCTGCATATTTTTCATTGAAGCACATGTTTATTGGTTGCCCCGGTCAAACGATAGCACCCCGCGGCGCCAAATTTACCCCGCACCAAACAGGGCTTATGCCGGTTGAATTAAACGCCATATCTACCTCCGCGGCAAGCGGCATCTCGCCCCGGCGGCGTGCCCCGCATCAAGGTTTGCCGCCCCAAATCGGTTCATGTGGATTTTCCTTGAGTTAATCCCTTCCTCGGCACCGGGTTTGGGATTACAATTACGGCCTTCCCGCTCAAAAAATAAGCAATGAGAATCGGTCCCTATTTCCTCAAAAGCAACCTGGTGGTTGCCCCCATGGCGGGGGTGACCGACCGGCCTTTCCGCAAGCTTTGCCGCAGCTTTGGCGCGGGGCTGGCGGTGTCCGAGATGGTGGCCTCCAACTCCCTGCTCTACGGCAGCGAGAAAACCAAGCGCCGCGCCAACCACGAGGGCGAGGTGGGGCCGGTGTCGGTGCAGATCGTCGGCGCCGATCCGGACATGCTGGCGCAGGCGGCCAGATACAACGTCGCGCGTGGCGCCCAGATCATCGACATCAACATGGGCTGCCCGGCGAAAAAAATCTGCAACGTCATGGCGGGCTCGGCGCTGCTGCAAAACGAGCCGCTGGTGGCGCGCATCCTGGAGTCCGTGGTGAAGGCGGCGGAGGTGCCGGTCACCCTGAAAATCCGCACCGGCTGGGACAAGAACAACCGCAATGCGATCAACGTGGCGCGCATCGCCGAGGAATCCGGCATCCAGGCGCTGGCCATCCACGGCCGCACGCGCGCCTGCGGCTACAGCGGCGATGCCGAGTATGACACCATTGCCGCGGTCAAGGCCGAAGTACGCATCCCGGTTATCGCCAACGGCGACATCAGCACGCCGCAAAAAGCCAAATTCGTGCTCGATTACACCAAGGCTGATGCCGTCATGATCGGCCGCGCCGCCCAGGGGCGCCCGTGGATTTTCCGCGACATCGCCCATTACCTCGAAACCGGCGAGCTGCTGCCGCACCCCGATGTGGCGCAGACCCACGGCCTGCTGACCGGCCACCTGCACGAGCTCTACGCCTTCTACGGCGAGCACACCGGCGTGCGCATGGCACGCAAGCACATTGCCTGGTACACCAAGGGGCTGCCGGATTCCGCCGGGTTCCGCCACGCCATGAACCGGCTGCAAACTACCCGCGAACAACTGGATGCGGCCGATCGTTTCTTTGCCGAAGCGGCCGGCCATGTCTATATGGAAAACGAGATGGCGGCATGATCGACGAAAACGAGATTTCAGCCTGTGTGCGCCAGGCTCTGGACGGCTACTTCAAGGATCTGGACGGGGAAAAACCCAGCGCCATCTATGAAATGGTGGTGGGGTGCGTGGAAAAGCCGCTGCTGCAGGTCATCCTCGACCATGCCCAGGGCAACCAGACAAGGGCTGCAGAAATCCTCGGCCTCAACCGCAATACGCTGCGCAAGAAGATGAAAATCCACGGGATCAAATAAAAAAACGGCCACGGATGCACACGGATTTTTTGAAATTCACCCTGCGAGTTTCACCTGCTATTGGTCCGTTATCCGTGTAAATCTGTGTTAATCCGTGGCTAAACAGATTTTTAGGAAAAATCCAAAATGACAAAAATCAGCCGCGCCCTCATCAGCGTATCCGATAAAACCGGCGTCCTTGAGTTCGCCAAGACCCTGAGCCAGTTTGGCATCGAAATCCTGTCCACCGGCGGCACCGCAAAAATGCTTGCCGACGCCGGCGTGGCGGTCACCGAAGTGGGGGATTACACCGGCTTCCCCGAAATGCTCGATGGCCGGGTCAAGACCCTGCATCCCAGAATTCACGGCGGCATCCTGTTCCGGCGCGACCTGCCCACCCATGTTGCGGCGGTGGAAGGTTCCGGCATCCCGCCGATCGACCTGGTGGTGGTCAATCTCTACCCGTTCCGCGAAACCATCGCCAAGCCCGATTGTTCGCTGGAAGAAGCGATCGAAAACATCGACATCGGCGGCCCGACCATGGTGCGCGCCGCCGCCAAGAACCACCGCGATGTCGCGGTGGTGACCGACCCCGCCGACTATGCCGCGCTTTCTTCCGAACTGCAGGCCAATGGCGGCGCCCTGAGCACGGAAACCAAATTCAGCCTGGCGGTGAAGGCATTCTCCCTCACGGCAGAATACGACGGCGCGATCAGCAATTACCTCACCGCTATCGGTCCTGACGGCGAAAAACAACGCTTCCCCGACCGGCTCAATTTCCAGTTCGCCAAGGCTCAGGCCATGCGCTACGGTGAAAACCCGCACCAGCAGGCGGCGTTCTACGTTGCCGCTGCGGAGAAGGAAATCAGCATTGCCAGCGCCCGCCAGCTTCAAGGCAAGGAACTTTCCTACAACAACATCGCCGACGCCGATGCGGCGCTGGAGTGCGTCAAGCAGTTCGATGCGGCCCCGTCCTGCGTCATCGTCAAGCACGCCAACCCTTGCGGTGTGGCCTACGGCGCCAATCTGCTCGAGGCCTATGAGCGCGCGTACAGGACCGACCCGGAATCCGCCTTCGGCGGCATCATCGCCGTAAGCGGCGAGCTGGATGCCGCAACGGCGCAAGCCATCGTCGAGCGCCAGTTCGTCGAGGTGATCATCGCCCCCAGGGTGTCGGCGGCGGCCAGCGATGTGGTGGCGGCGAAAAAGAACGTGCGCCTGCTGGAATGCGGCCAGTGGTCGAAAGCGCCTGCCCAGCGGCTCGACTTCAAGCGCGTTACCGGCGGCCTGCTGGTGCAGGATGCCGACCAGGCGCTGTACAACGAGCTCAAGGTGGTGACCAGGCGCGCACCGACCGAGGCGGAAATGGCCGACCTGCTGTTTGCCTGGCGCGTGGCCAAGTTCGTCAAATCCAACGCCATCGTCTATGCCAAGGACAAAATGACCATCGGCATCGGCGCCGGCCAGATGAGCCGGGTCAATTCCGCGCGCATCGCCGCCATCAAGGCCGAGCACGCCGGCCTGCAGGTGAGCGGTTCGGTGATGGCCTCGGATGCCTTCTTCCCGTTCCGTGACGGTATCGACTCGGCCGGCCAGGCCGGTATCGCCGCGGTGATCCAGCCCGGCGGCTCGATGCGCGACGAGGAAGTGATTGCCGCAGCGGATGAGCATGGCATGGCGATGGTGTTCACGGGTATGCGGCATTTCCGGCATTGATTCTTCACCGCAAGGGACGCCAAGGTACGCGAAGGGAACCTGAAAACCTTTGCGATACTTTGCGTCCTTTGCGGTTAAATCGGTTTTCTCTTTACATTTGAAGACGTTTTTATGAAAATTCTCGTTATCGGCAGCGGCGGGCGCGAGCATGCACTGGCCTGGAAACTGGCGCAGAGTCCGCGCTCGACCAGGATCTTCGTCGCGCCCGGCAATGCCGGCACGGCGCTCGAGGCCAACCTGACCAACGTCGCCATCAGCACCATTCCAGAACTGGTCGAATTCGCCAAACGGGAAAAAATCGCCTTTGCCGTGGTCGGCCCGGAAGCGCCATTGGCCGCCGGGATCGTCGATGCCTTTCGCGCCGAGGGGCTGAAGATATTCGGCCCGACCCGATTCGCCGCGCAACTGGAAAGCTCCAAGGATTTCGCCAAGGCCTTCATGGCGCGTCACGGCATCCCCACCGCCGCCTACGCCACCTTCTCCGATGCCGCTGAGGCCCATGCCTACATCGACCGGCAGGGCGCGCCCATCGTGATCAAGGCCGACGGCCTGGCCGCCGGGAAGGGTGTGGTGGTGGCGCAGGATTTGAATGAAGCCCACGCCGCCGTGGACATGATGCTGGCTGGCAGCAAGCTGGGGAGTGCCGGCGCACGGGTGGTGATCGAGGAATGCCTGCTCGGCGAGGAAGCCAGCTTCATCGTCATGGCCGATGGCAAGCACGTGCTGCCGCTCGCCACCAGCCAGGACCACAAGCGCCTGCTGGATGGCGACCAGGGCCCTAACACCGGCGGCATGGGCGCCTATTCGCCCGCGCCGGTGATCACGCCGGAGCTGCATGCGCGCGTGATGCGCGAAGTAATCGATCCGGTGATGCAGGGCATGGCCCAGGAGGGCGAACTCTTTACCGGCTTCCTCTACGCCGGCCTGATGATCGACGCATCGGGCAACCTCAAGGTACTGGAATTCAACTGCCGCATGGGCGACCCGGAAACCCAGCCGATCATGCTGCGCCTGAAAAGCGATCTGCTCACCCTGGTGGAACATGCCGTCAATGGCACGCTCGACCAGGTGGAAGCCGAGTGGGACCGGCGCGTCGCCCTGGGCGTGGTGATGGCTGCCCACGGCTACCCCGAAGATCCGCGCAAGGGCGATGTCATCAACGGCCTGCCGCCGCTCACCGGCCTGCTGGAAGAAGCCCGGCGCGACTACCATGTTTTTCACGCCGGCACCGTCCTCAAGAACGGCAAGCTTGTCACCAGCGGCGGCCGCGTGCTGTGCGTCACTGCGCTGGGAGACAAGGTCAAGCTGGCCCAGCAGCGCGCCTATGAAATCGCCGACCAGATCAAGTTCGACGGCTGCCAGATGCGGCACGACATCGGGTACCGCGCAATTAAAGGAAGATAGATCATGGCTACCCCGTTCGTCGCCATCCTGATGGGCTCCGATTCGGACCTGCCCGTGATGAAATCCACCCTCGATACCCTGGCCGCCTTCGGCATTCCCTACGAGGCGCGCATCTCCTCCGCCCACCGCACACCTGCCGCAACCGCAGCCTACGTGGAAGAGGCTGACCAGCGCGGCTGCGCCGTGTTCATCGCCGCCGCCGGGCTGGCCGCCCACCTTGCCGGCGCCGTCGCCGCCCACACCATCCGCCCGGTCATCGGCGTGCCGATGGAAGGGGGCCCGCTCAACGGCTTCGACGCCCTGCTCTCAACCGTGCAGATGCCGGGCGGCGTACCCGTGGCCTCCGTCGCCATCGGCAAGGCCGGCGCAAAAAACGCAGCCTACCTCGCAGCGCAAATTCTGGCGCTGCATGACCAGGCGCTGGCACAACGGCTGAAGGACGACCGTGCCCGCACCTCGGATCAAATCGCCGCCAGGAATCTGGAGCTGCAAGCTTCCCTCAAGGAATGATGCCCCTAGCGGTCATGGCGAATTGCCGCCCCGAATAATGAAACGACGATTCGCCATGACCGTTTCCCTCACCCCTGCCCTCTCCCAAAGGGCGAGGGGGACGCGGTCTCGCTGCGCGAGTTTTACGTTAAGCGCCGCGCTGACACGCGAAGTAAAGACCCACCTTGCTCACGGCGGAGTCATCGCCTATCCCACCGAATCCTGTTACGGCCTGGGCTGCGACCCGCGCAACTACCGCGCCGTGCGCCGGCTGCTCAAGATCAAGGGGCGGCCCCAGTCGAAGGGCTTGATCCTGATCGCCGACTGTTTCAGCCGCCTGCGGCGTTACGTGCTTCCGCCCACGGCAGAGCAGCGCCGCCTTCTCGACCAGACATGGCCGGGGCCGCACACCTGGCTGATGCCCGCTTCCCGCCATACGCCGCATAGTCTGCGCGGACGGCATGACTGCATCGCCGTGAGAGTGACCGCCCACCCCGGGGCCGCATCGCTGTGCCGTGCAGTGGGCTCGGCGCTGGTTTCCACCAGCGCCAATCGTGCCGGATTGAAGCCGCTCAAGACCTATGCCGCCTGCGCCAAAACTTTCGGCCCCGGCGTCCTGGTCGTGCCCGGCAGGATAGGCACCCGAAAAACGCCCTCGACCATCCAGGATCTGGCCAGCGGCAAAATCATCCGGAACTAGGGCCTGTTAATGGATAAATGTTACACGCGTTACCCCCAGAAAGCCCGCAGGCAAGGCGCGGCGAGGAAGGCGTGGTTGTTCCACGCCGACGAGCCGCAACGCCGCATGCGGGCTTTCTGGGGGATAACCCTCCGAGGCGGGGAGGATTCGGGCGCATGGCGTTGTTGCAGGCTCCTGGTGTGGAATAACCACACGGCGTTGCCCGCGCCTAGTAGTCAGTCATATTGAAACCGGTGGACAATCTCGTCATTCCGGCGAAAGCCGGAATCCAGAAAAATCAACAACCTGGACACCGGCTTTCGCCGGTGTGACGGTTCAACTCATCCATGCTTTTCACCGTGACTGACTACTAGCCCTGCGCCCGAATCCTCCCCGCCGCATGTAACATTTATCCATTAACAGGCCCTTAGCATGAACAGCGAAACAGTTAAAATCTATCTGCTCGACCTGCAGGAACGTATCATCAACCTGCTGGAGAAAACCGACGGCAACGCCTTCCAGCGCGATGCCTGGCAGCGTCCGGAGGGCGGGGAGGGGCTGACTTGCGTCATCGAGGAAGGCAATGTATTCGAGCGCGGCGGGGTAAATTTCTCCCACGTGCGCGGCCAAAAACTGCCCGCTTCCGCTACCGCCAAGCACCCGGAGCTGGCCGGATGCGGCTTCGAGGCGATGGGGCTGTCGCTGGTGCTGCATCCGCGCAATCCCCATGCGCCCACCACCCATCTGAACGTGCGCTTTTTCACCGCGACACCGCCGGGCGGCGAAGCGGTGTGGTGGTTCGGCGGCGGGATGGACCTGACGCCTTACTACGGCTATACCGAGGACGCGGTGCATTTCCACCGCACCTGCCACGCTGCGCTGGCGCCCTTCGGGGCGGAGTATCACCCGCGCTTCAAGCGCTGGTGCGACGAATACTTTTACCTCGGCCACCGCAACGAGCCGCGCGGCATCGGCGGGATTTTTTTCGACGACTTCCAGGAACGGGATTTTGATTTCAGTTTCAGTCTGATGCAAAACGTCGGCGAGCACTTCCTGCCGGCCTATCTCCCTATCCTTCAGCGTCGCAGCACCACCCCTTACGGGGAGCGCGAACGGGATTTCCAGGCCTACCGCCGCGGCCGCTATGTCGAGTTCAACCTGGTGTGGGACCGCGGCACCCTGTTCGGGCTGCAATCGGGCGGGCGCACAGAGTCCATCCTGATGTCGCTCCCCCCCATCGTAAAGTGGCGCTACGATTGGCGGCCTGAAACCGGGTCGGAGGAAGAAAGGCTTTACCGCGAGTTCCTGGTTGCGAAAGACTGGCTGGGGCAGTGATGCCGATAACTATTGATCCGGGGAAAACGCAGTTGAACCGCCAAGACACCAAGATCGCCAAGAAAAACTGGAAATTTAAACCTTGAGCCGTCACCGTAAGGGTAAACACGGTTTTGTTTTCAAGATGTTGATCTCTTGGCGATCTTGGCGTCTTGGCGGTTAAAAACATTTCTAACATCAAAAAATAAGCGCATCTTGCTTCAAGGGAAACCCATGCAGATATTCCGCACCAAAACAATCACGCCGGACGATTTTTGCGAAACCGGACTGAAAAAGTGCCTGACCGCCTTTGACCTGGCTTTCCTCGGCATCGGCGCCATTATCGGCACCGGCATTTTCGTGCTCACCGGAATTGCCGCAGCCACCCAGGCCGGCCCCGCTGTCACCCTGTCATTCGTGATCGCCGGCTTCGCCTGTGCCTTCGCCGCACTCGCCTATTCCGAACTCGCTTCCGCCGTGGGCGGCTGCGGCAGCGCCTACGGGTACAGCTACGCCGCCTTCGGCGAACTTGTGGCGTGGATCATCGGCTGGGACCTGATACTCGAATACGGTGTCGCCACGGCGGCGGTTGCCAACGGCTGGTCCGGCTATTTCAACAACGCCCTCACCGCCATGGGGATAGGCCTGCCGGAAACGCTGACCAAGGCACCCAGCCTGGGCGGCATCGTCAACCTGCCGGCGGCGGGAATCGTGCTGATGCTGATGGTGCTGCTGGCAATCGGCGTGCGCCAAAGCACGAAAATCAATACCGCCATGGTGTTCGTCAAGCTGCTCACCATCGCCGTCTTCATCGGCGTGGCGATGTTCAACGTCAACCCGGAAAACTGGAGCCCGTTCATGCCCTTCGGCTGGAGCGGAACGAGCCCGGAAGGCAAGCCGGTCGGCGTATTCGCCGGCGCTGCCATGGTGTTTTTCGCTTACGTCGGCTTCGATGCCGTTTCCACCGCCGCGGAAGAGGCCAAAAATCCGCAGCGCGACGTGCCGATCGGCATCATTTCATCCCTGGTGATTTGCACCCTCATTTATATCGCCGTTTCCGGCCTGCTGACCGGCATTGTGCCTTACACCCAGCTCAACGTTCCTTCGCCGGTGGCACACTCGCTACAATTGCTCGGCATCAACTGGGCCTCCGCCCTGGTGGCGACCGGCGTCATCGCCGGGCTGACCACGGTCATGCTGGTGCTCTATTACGGCCTGACCCGGGTGATGTTTGCCATGTCGCGCGACGGCCTGCTGTCGCCGTTCTTTGCCGACGTTCACGCCAGGACCCGGACCCCGGTACGGGTGATCGTTCTGTGCGGTCTGCTCATCGCCACCATTGCCGGCTTTATTCCTCTGGGAGAACTGGCCGAGCTGGTCAACATCGGCACCCTGGCTGCGTTCGTGCTGGTGTGCCTGGGCGTGATCATGCTGCGCATCACCCAACCCCTTCTGCACCGGCCTTTCAAGAATCCGCTCAATCCGTTTTTCCCCCTGCTCGGGGCGGTATCCTGCGGTGCGCTGATGGCCTTCCTGCCCGCCATGACCTGGCTGCGCTTCGCGGTGTGGCTGGCGATCGGACTGATCGTCTACTTTGCTTACTCGATGCGCCACAGCAAGCTGGCCCGGAAAAACCCGTAGCCCCCAATAAAAAAGCCGGCGCAAGGCCGGCTTTTTTGCGTGCCTGCTAGCCCGGATTACTTCAGGCCGAGAATCCACTTGGCCAATTTGGCGGCATCTTCCGGCTTCAGCGCGGCATTGGGCGGCATAAACGCCATGGATGCCTTACCCTCCTTCATCCAACCCAAGCCTACGGGGCCGGTCCCCTTAATGATATGCCCGGCGAGTTTGGCTTCGGCATCTTTCTGGCCGGCATATTTCTTGGCCACATCCTTGTAAGCCGGGCCGAGCCCTTTGACGCCCACCTGATGGCAGGCCACGCAACCGCTCTTCTGTGACAGTGCCAACTGATCATCCGCGGCAGCTTGTCCAGCCGCCAGCAGGGCCGCCGCAGCGGCAATACCCAGAACTGCTTTCATGTGACTCCTCCTTGTTTTAACGGCAAAAAACATGCGAAGAACTCCCATCATATCCAATCCTCGGGGTTTTGCCTACTTGATAATCAAAGCCCGTAGGGTGGCGGCGTGACCTTCAGCACTTCATCAACCGTGGTCAGCCCGCTGGCCACTTTTTGCGCGCCGCTGATGCGCAGCGGCTTCATGCCTTCCTTGTAAGCCTGCTCGCGCAGGGCGGCGACATCGCAACCGGGGGTGACCAATTTGCGCAGGCCGGGCGACAAGGGCAGCATTTCGTACAGGCCGATACGACCCAGATAGCCCGTCATGCGGCATTCCAGGCAGCCTTTCGGCGCGCTCACCGTTGCCGGTTTGGCCGCCTTCCACGGTTTGACCAGCGCCGACCAGGTGTCATGGTCGAGCGCAACCCGCTCCTTGCAATGCGGGCACAGCGTGCGCACCAGGCGCTGCGCCAGCACGCCGAGCAAGGTCGCATTGATCAAATAGGGCGGCACGCCCAGATCGAGCAGGCGGGAGATGGCCGAGGGTGCGTCATTGGTGTGCAGGGTGGTCAATACCAGGTGGCCGGTCAGCGCCGCCTGGATCGCCATTTCCGCGGTTTCGAGGTCGCGGATCTCGCCCACCATGATGATGTCCGGGTCCTGGCGCATCAGAGTGCGCACGCCGCTGGCGAAATCAAGTCCGATGTTCGGCTGCACCTGCATCTGGTTGAGCTGGGGCGAGATCATCTCGATCGGATCTTCGATGGTGCAGACATTCACTTCCGGTACGGCGAGCTGGCGCAGGGTGGAATACAGCGTCGTCGTCTTGCCCGAACCGGTCGGGCCGGTGACCAGAATGATGCCGTTGGGCTGGGCCGCCATCTGGTTCCAGCGCGCCGTGTCCTCGTCGCTGAACCCCATTTCCTTGAAGCTTTGCACGATTACATCGGGATTGAAGATGCGCATCACCAGTTTTTCGCCGAATGCGGTCGGCATGGTGGACAGGCGCAGCTCGATCTCGTCGCCCTCGGGCGAGCGCGTCTTGATGCGGCCGTCCTGGGGGCGGCGCTTCTCGACGATGTCCATCCGCCCCAGGCCCTTGATGCGGCTGGTTATCGCTCCGATCACCGCGAGCGGAATCTGGTACACGGGGTGCATCACCCCGTCGATGCGGAAGCGCACATCCCCGTATTCGCGCCGCGGCTCGAGGTGGATGTCCGAGGCGCGCTGATCGAAGGCGTATTGCAGCAGCCAGTCGACGATATGGACGACATGCTGGTCGTTGGCGTCGAGATTTCCTCCGCGCCCCATCTCCACCAGTTGCTCGAAGTTGGAAAGGCCGCCGCTGAAAGAGGAGCTCTGCGACTGCATGGCGCGCTTGACCGAGCGCGCCAGGCTGTAGAATTCGGCGAGATAGCGCTGGATGTCCAGCGGATTGGCGACCACGCGCCTGATTTCAAGCCGCAGTATCGGCGCCAGCTCCTTTTCCCATTCGGTGAGAAAAGGCTCGGCCGTGGCCACCACTACCTCGCGCGCATTGACCTCCACCGGCAGGATGCGGAAACGCGCCGCATAGGCATCCGACATCGTGTTGGTGACCGCGGTGACATTGATCTTCAGCGGATCGATATGGTAGTAGGGCAGCTTGGCCCATCCCGCCATCCACTCGGTCAGGGCCTCGATGGTCAACAGCTTGTGCGGCGGCAGGGCGGAATTCCACTTCTGCTCGGCGACCTGCGCCAGCGGATGCACTTCGCTGCGCGCGCTGCGCGCCGGCAGGAACAGGTTTTCGGCGTCCGCCTTCGCCACCACGCCATCGGCGATCAAGGCCTCGAGCAGCTCGCGCAGGCCGAGCTTGTGGTCGGCTATTTCCGGCTTGGCGGAATGCAGCATGAGTTTTTAGCGCCGTTCAACCTGTGATACATCCCGCACGGCACCCCTGGCAGCGCTGGTGGTCATCGCCGCATACGCCCGCAGCGCCGATGAAACAATGCGGACACGGCTTTCAGGCTGCCAGGCCTTGGCGGGGCCCTTGGCTTCCATCGCCTGGCGGCGCCTGGTCAGCTCGTCGGCGGAAATACTGAGGTTGATGGTGCGGTTGGGGATGTCGATCGCTATGGCATCGCCTTCCTCGACCAGCCCGATGGCTCCGCCCTCGGCCGCTTCCGGCGAGACGTGCCCGATCGAGAGGCCGGAGGTGCCGCCCGAGAAGCGTCCGTCGGTGAGCAGCGCGCAAGCCTTCCCCAGTCCTTTCGACTTGAGGTAGCTGGTGGGGTAGAGCATTTCCTGCATGCCCGGCCCGCCACGGGGGCCTTCGTAGCGGATCACCACAACGTCGCCGGCGACGATCTTGTCGCCCAGGATCCCGGCCACGGCGTCATCCTGGCTTTCGAACACGCGCGCCCGGCCGGTGAACTTGAGGATGCTTGCATCCACGCCGGCGGTCTTGACGATGCAGCCGTCCTCGGCAATGTTGCCGTAGAGCACGGCCAGCCCGCCATCCTGCGAGTAGGCGTGGGCCTTGTCGCGGATGCAGCCGCCGGCGCGGTCGATATCCAGCTCGGCATAGCGTTTGTCCTGGCTGAAGGCGGTCACGCTCGGCACGCCGCCGGGTGCGGCGCGGTAGAAGGTTTTCACCTTTTCGTCCCGGGTGCGCGTCACGTCCCATTGCTCCAGGGCGAAACCCAGGCTGGCGCTGTGCACCGTCGGCAGATCGCGGTGCAGCAGGCCGGCGCGGTCGATCTCGCCGAGGATGCCCATGATGCCGCCGGCGCGGTGCACATCCTCCATGTGGTAGGTCTGAATCGAGGGCGCCACCTTGCACAAATGGGGCACCTTGCGCGAAAGGCGGTCGATATCCTTCATGCTGAATTCCACCCCGCCCTCGTGCGCCGCCGCGAGGAGATGCAGCACGGTGTTGGTCGAGCCGCCCATGGCGATGTCCAGCGTCATGGCGTTCTCGAACGCCTGGAACGAGGCGATGCTGCGCGGCAGCACGGAAGCGTCGTCCTTTTCATACCAGGACTTCGCCAGCGCCACGATCAGCCGGCCCGCCTCGAGGAACAGACGCTTTCTGTCGGCGTGGGTGGCCAACAGCGAACCATTGCCGGGCAAGCCCAGGCCCAGCGCTTCCACCAGGCAATTCATCGAGTTGGCGGTGAACATGCCGGAGCAGGAGCCGCAGGTGGGGCAGGCCGAGCGCTCCATTTGCAGGGTTTCCTGGTCGGTGTAATGGGGGTCCACCGCGGCCACCATGGCGTCCACCAAGTCGAGGTGCAGTTCCTTGCCGTGGATCACCGCCTTGCCGGCCTCCATCGGCCCGCCCGAGACGAAAATCGTCGGGATGTTGAGGCGCAGGGACGCCATCAGCATGCCGGGGGTGATCTTGTCGCAGTTGGAAATGCACACCAGCGCGTCGGCGCAGTGCGCGTTGACCATGTATTCGACGCTGTCGGCAATGAGCTCGCGCGAGGGCAGACTGTAGAGCATGCCGCCATGCCCCATGGCGATGCCGTCATCCACCGCGATGGTGTTGAATTCCTTGGCCACGCCGCCGGCCTTTTCGATTTCGCGCGCCACCAGTTGCCCCATGTCCTTGAGGTGCACATGGCCGGGCACGAACTGGGTGAAGGAATTGGCGATGGCGATAATGGGCTTGCCGAAATCGCCGTTGGTCATGCCGGTGGCGCGCCACAGGGCGCGGGCGCCGGCCATGTTGCGGCCGTGGGTGGAGGTCTTGGAGCGGTAGGCGGGCATAATCGATCCTTGCGAGCAGGGAAATAAAGAGATTAACCTAAAATGGCGTTAACCACGAATCACACGAATAAAACACGAATGTTCACGAATAGTCACGACATTGTGTTTTTACCTGCGCTCACTAATCACGGTGAAGCAGAGCGGTTTTGTATTCGTATGTTTTTATTCGTGTAAATTCGTGAACATTCGTGTCATTCGTGGTTAAACTGATTTTTCCAAGATTAACGTATAATCCGCATTTTAACCGAATTCCTTGCCACCTCAATGCTGATCCATCCGCAATTCGACCCGGTCGCGCTCCAGCTCGGCCCGTTAGCCATCCGCTGGTACGGGCTGATGTATTTGCTGGCCTTCGCTCTTTTCCTGCTGCTCGGCCGGTGGCGCATCAAGCACGGTCCGCAGCCGGGCTGGACTGTCCGCGAGCTCGACGACCTGCTGTTTTACGGCGTGCTGGGCGTGGTGCTGGGCGGCAGATTGGGCTACGTGTTGTTTTACCAGCCGGCCCATTTTCTTGCCCATCCGCTCGAGATTTTTTCCGTCTGGCAGGGCGGCATGGCTTTCCACGGCGGCTTTCTCGGCGTGCTCGTCGCGATGGCGCTGTTCGCCCGCAAGACCAGGAAAAGCTGGCTGACCGTCACCGACTTCATCGCCCCGCTGGTGCCGCTCGGCCTGGCCGCCGGGCGCATCGGCAATTTCATCAACGGCGAGCTGTGGGGGAGGCCAAGCGATGTGCCCTGGGCCGTGATATTTCCCCAAGTTGACGGGGTTGCGCGCCACCCCTCCCAGCTTTACCAGTTCGCTCTCGAAGGCTTGGCGCTATTTGCCCTGCTCTGGCTGTTTTCGCGCAAGCCGCGGCCAAGCGGGGCGGTGTCCGGCCTGTTCCTGACCGGCTACGGTTTTTTCCGTTTCATGGTCGAATTCACCCGCGAGCCGGACAGTTTCCTCGGGCTGCTGGCCCTGGGGCTCAGCATGGGACAGTGGCTGTCCCTGCCGATGATCGTGGCGGGGGGCGCCATGATTGTCTGGGCATACCGCAAGACAGGGTGATTTCATGGAACGGGCAGAGGCGGCTACCGCAAAGCCTTGCTTTCCCAGATGACAGGCCCGCTGCATCATGGCCGGCGGGTGTTCCGGCGCATCCGGGGGATCTGCGCATGACGCCATCAGGCGTGGCCCGCCTCTGGCTGGTGGCGGGATGGCTGCTGGTTGCGGCGATTATCTGCCTTTCGCTGATGCCGGCGCCACCCGATCTGGGCGTGGAGCCGGGCGACAAGATCGGCCACCTTGCCGCTTATGGTTTCACCATGCTGTGGTTTGCCCAGCACCACACGGCGTTGCGCCAGCGGCTGTGGCTCGCGCTTGGATTGGTGACACTGGGAGTCGCGATGGAATATGCTCAGCGTGCCACCGGCTACCGCACTTTCGAAGTCGCCGACATGGCTGCGGATGCGTTTGGCGTTGCGCTCGGCTGGCTTGCGGCCCCGCCGCGGCTGCCCAACCTGCTGTTCTGGACAAAAAGGCGCCTGCTCCGCTAGCAACAGCGTCGCACTCCACTCCATTTGCGATCTTGTTCGCGCTTGAAAAATTCCTTCCGGCCCAAGGGCATTTCGTGCGGATGAACTTCGGTATGATGCCGCAGGTAGCGCTCGTAAGCATCGTCGCCGGATACCCGGCGAATGTAGCGCCAGAACACGTCCAAACGGGCTCTGAGCTTATCCATCAGTCCCTCGCCCATTCTTCCGCCAGGCGCGAAGGCGCATGCGGCGATTCGGAAAGCGGCGGCACCGGCTGGCCGCGCACGTGTCGCGCCGCTACCCGCAGCATATCGAAAATGATCACCCACAGCACGACAACGAAAAACATCGTCAGCCAGGCATCGAGCTGCTGGTTGAAGATGAGCTGGGGTGCGAACCTGGCCTTGCCTGCCGGCAGCGCGCCGCTGGAGAGCTTGGCCGCCATGTCATTGGCCGCGGCGAAGAAGCCGACCCGCACATCGGCGCTGAACACTTTCTCCCATGCCGCGCAGGTCGTCACGACGGTCAGCCACGCCAGCGGCAGGCCGGCGACCCAGGCATATTTCAGCTTGCCGGACTTGATCAGGATGCCGGTGGCAACCGACAGCGCGATCGCCGCCAGCATCTGGTTGGAAATGCCGAACAGCGGCCAAAGAATATTGACGCCGCCATTGGGGTCGATCACGCCGATATAAAGGAAATAACCCCAGGCCGCAACGATAATGCCGCTGGTGAGCAGCACCGACGGATACCAGGATGTTTCCCCCAGCCTGGAGGAGAAATTGCCCAGCATGTCCTGCAGCATGAAGCGGCCGACGCGGGTGCCCGCATCCAGCGTAGTCAGAATGAACACCGCCTCGAACATGATGGCGAAGTGGTACCACATTGCCAGCATGCCTTGGCCAAAGGCGCTGCCGAAAATGCTCGCCATGCCCACCGCCAGCGAGGGCGCGCCGCCGGTGCGGGCAAACAGGGTTTTCTCGCCCATCTCGCGGGCGAGAAACTCCATCTGCTCAACCGTCACCGGAAAGCCCCAGGAGGAAATCGTAGCCACCGCCTCGGCCGCCTCCTTGCCCACCACGCCCGCCGGGCTGTTGCTGGCGAAAAACACGCCGGGGTCGAGCACCGTGGCCGCAATCATCGCCATGACCGCAACAAAGGATTCCAGCACCATGCCGCCGTAGCCGATCATGCGGATATCGCGCTCGCTGGCCAGCAGTTTCGGCGTGGTGCCGGAGGCAATCAGGGCGTGGAAGCCGGACACCGCGCCGCAGGCAATCGTGATGAAAACGAAGGGGAACACCGTACCGCCGAAGATCGGGCCGCTGCCGTCGATGAACTGGGTCAGCGCCGGCATCTTGATTTCCGGCCGCATCAACACAATGGCGATGGCCAGCAGGAAGATGGTGCCGAGCTTCAAAAAGGTGGAAAGGTAATCGCGCGGCGCCAGCAGCAGCCACACCGGCATGATCGCGGCAGCAAAACCATAACCGATCACGAGCCAGGCCAGGGTCAGCCCATCGTGGTCGAACAGCGGGCGCAGGCTCTCGTTATGGTCGATCCAGCCGCCGCCCGCAACGGCGAGCAGCAACAGTGCCAGGCCGATCAGGCTGCCCTCCAGCACCCGGCCGGGGCGGATGTTGCGCATGTAAAGCCCCACCAGGACCGCGATCGGAATCGTGGCGGCCACCGTGGAAGTGGCCCACGGGCTGTGCTTCATGGCATTCACCACCACCAGCCCCAATACCGCGATCAGGATCACCATGATCATCAGGGTGCCGGCCAGCGCCGCAGCGCCGCCGACCGGCCCGAGCTCGTCGCGCGCCATCTGCCCGAGGCTACGTCCGTCGCGGCGGACGGAAAAGAACATGATGGTCATGTCCTGCACGCAACCGCCCAGCACCGCCCCGACCAGAATCCACAACGTGCCCGGCAGGTAGCCAAACTGCGCCGCCAGCGTCGGGCCGATCAGCGGCCCCGGCCCGGCGATGGCGGCAAAGTGGTGGCCGAACACCACCCACTTGTTGGTGGGAATGAAATCGCGTCCGTTGTCGAAGCGTTCCGCCGGCGTCGCGCGCGTCTCGTCCAGCACCAGCACCCTGGCCGCGATCCAGGCGCTGTAGAAGCGGTAGGCCAGCGCATAGACGCAAGCGGCGGCAGCGACGAACCAGATGGCATTGATGCTCTCGCCCCGGTTGAGGGCGATGCCACCCACCGCCGCCGCGCCGAGTACCGCCACCAGCAACCAGGCAATCCGCTGATAAATCGTGCCTTGCATCTTCCCTCCTCCCCGTGCCGCAACGCTTTCAAGTTTTGAGAATTATAAGGTAAAATACCCGTTCCAAACGTGGGCCGATAGCTCAGATGGGAGAGCGCCGCGTTCGCAATGCGGAGGTCGTGAGTTCGATCCTCATTCGGTCCACCATCTGCTTTCTTCATCGAATTGCGCCCTGTCCCTAGCATCATAACCGTGCCGCTTCGGAACGGTTATGCCGCCAAATAACAGCGGCACGTTTATGCTACCGGATGCCGACGCGCCAAAAAATTAGCGCATCGGCCCCTGCTCCTACACTACTCCTGGATTCCAGCGATTGCTTGCCGATAGATTTGCATCAGTTCAGGGCGAATCAACGACATCTTTTGCTTGAGCAGCTCAGTGTTGACCTTCCTCCTGCTCGGGTATTCGCCACGTTCACGCATCAATCGCACGACCGAAACCACCGCGTCCCGTTCGGACTGCGCACGAATTGCCATCCTCAACTTTCTCGCGGATTCGTGCTTGTCTTGTATGGAAGCATATGCAACCGGAAACCAGTATTTCAAGCAGAATTGGGTGAAACCAAGCGACTTCACCACCACCGGCAACGACCTGACATCCTCGGGATTGTTGATGATGGCATCCAGATCTTTTGCTAGCTTGCGTCTCGCCCGGACACTCAGCATGGGGCGTTCAGCCCTGCCGAAGAGTTTTTCCGGAACGGGGCGCAAGCTGTCGCGCATGGACGGCAGGATATCTTCCGGCTCAAGAAACAGCTTGCTTGGCATGATGCCCAGCCCGTAGCAGACGGACAGGAGTTGCGGCAATGTCGGCCGCTCCCCGTCCGACAGCCATCCCTTCAATGCCCACGGCGGCATGCCAATGCGCTCGCAGAACTCTGCCCGGTTCCCGTCCGAGAAACGCGCAACCGCTGCCTTCAAGAACGCTACGAACCGGCTCACGGTAGCTATCCCATCCAGGGCTGGCAAATGTTGCACAATATTGGTTATGGCCTTGGAGGCCCAGAGATCCAGGCGTGAGGATGATTTCTGCTGTTCGCTGTTGGCAAGCATTCCACCGCAATGGTCGCAACGGCCAAGATCCGGGTAGCGCGGGATGAACGGCTGATGCCGACCGCAATGGCCACACGTATCTTGCAGTTGCATGCCATGGCGGACACACACCCGGTAGAGGTCGAACGACCACGCCAAGGGACGGTAAACATCATCGCCGGACTCCACCATCTCACCGACACAGCAGGGACACCATCTCGGCTTCGGCGCCAACAACCCTGCGCCATTCGGTGGCAGCAGTTCCTTCAGCGGCAGCAAGCTCATGTGCCGCAAGAAGCACGCCCCGGTCAACTGGCCAGTTTCTTCCTGGAACAGTTCGGCATACTTGCCCAAGCCGTTGATGGTGCCGGCACCCCTGCTGAAGAATCCGGCGTATTTCAACTGGCGGATCGCAAGGTTGTCAGAAGCGAACACCGTTCTGACCAGCCGCCGTGGATTGACCGAGTGCGCCCGGGCAAGGCGAACCAGGTAGGACAACTGCCCTTCAATCTGGCCAGCCTCCGCCCCCATGGGCACCGGCCGGTACAGGCGACTACGTTGAGGCATCGTAAAATCCAGGGATTCCAGCTCGGGGAAGGTTTGGGGATCATGGAGCCACATGGAAACCTCCTGTCTGGTCGCGTACCGGGTTGCGCTCTCCTACCCTTCTTTTAGGGGTTTTCTTTTTATTTGGATCCTCCGGGGCATCGATCACCTTCGGCATGCCATCGGCAAGCAGCGTCTTGATGCTGTCCAACGACACGTCTGACAGCTTGGCCTCACCGGCCAGCGCCTCCTCTATGATGGTGGTCAACCCCTTGTTGTCGAGCGCGAAACGGCTGGCAAACTCGGTATCGACTGTCTTGCGGTTCTCCAGGATCGCTTGTTCCAGGCAACGTGTCAGCCAATCCTTGAGTATCCCGATACAGCCTCCCGTTTTAAGGTAGAAATACTCCGCGTCGGGGACAAGATCCGGCGTTTCTTCCAGTGGCATCTTGTTTTGCAATGTGGCAAGCGCCGACGCGAAAGAATGCTTATGACCCTGCCGCCTGAAATCGTAGCGGGATAAAGGCACGACTTCGCTACGGCGCACCAGCTGACCGCTGTGTTCACGGATATCGAGCAGGCGGTAGGTACCGACCAGTACGATGATCACGTCGGTCTCGATGGTCAACGACTTGAGAGATTCGAATTGATATTCCAGCCGACCATCATCCTTTACCATCATGAGGTGGTGCCCCTCGTCCACGATCAGAAACTTGGTGCGGCGCGTGCGGATGCACTTTTCCAGCGCGCGCCGCAGGGTATCCGCCGTTGCACCCTCCGATGGCGGGGGCGACAGTAACTCCGGAAACATATTCCCCTGGCGCGGCAGGTTGAGCTTGTGGTCCAGCAAGACGTCGCCGTTTTTCTCGAGCAGGCGGAAGTAAAAATCCTTCCAGTTGAAGCTGGTTCCGTTGGGCGGAATGGCGTTGATCCCCAGAACGGGAACCATGCTGGGATCGGCCGCGATCTCGGCCTCGTAATTCTTCATGAGTTGGCGATAGATGCGGCGTGCCATCGTGGTCTTACCGACTCCCGTGGGCCCGGTGATCGTCACTACCCTGGGCCCGGAGGAACTGCCCAGCGCGGCCATCGCCTTTTTGAACGCGACGTTCAGCAAGCTGTGATCGATCAGGCGGGTTTTGAAGTAATCCACGCGCTCCTTGAGCGACGCTTGCAGCAATTCGGGAGGAAAGTCTGCTTTTGGTACATTTGCTTGCTGTTGGGTTTTCATTCGAAGTCTCCAAAAAATTTAATGGCAAGATTGTCCCAGCCGTTTTCGGCGGGCTGGTCTTGATCGGCATCCTGGGAAATTTGCAGCGGCGCTGGGACAACCGTTAAGTCGTGCGCTTCAAGCATGTCCTGCTGGCGCGAGCGCTGCCGCAAGGCCTCCTCGGTCGCGGCGGTTCCCCTGAGGTAGACGGCGATCATCTGGGCATTCAGTGCACGCCGTGAACCATCGCGTTTAAGCCGCGCGCGAAGCTCCTTTGTCGCATCCTGGATCTCCTTTTCCGACCGCCCCTGAAACTCGGCGGCAAGTTCGGAACGGCAGATAGCCCAGTGGTCGCGCAGCCAGACGAAGGCGGTGGAGGCATCGAATGGGTCGTATCTCACGGACACGTTGGTGCCGGTGTATTTCGGGTCGCGGAACTCGGCCGTCCAATAGTAGGTGTAGCCGATTTTCACGCCGCGCCCGTAACCGACCTTGGCCGTACCTTTGGTCGTGGTAGGCAGGCACATGATGATGAAATCCCGGGTGTAAGGAATCAGCAGGTGCCGGCGCAAGCCAGCCTGTTGCATGCCGATGGCCATGGCTTCCTTTGGACTCATGCCCAGCGCGGCGTGCTCCATCCTGGAATATGTCTTGTCCAGGAATCCCTCGAATGCTTCGCGGAACTTGGGCAATGTCCAGACGGCCAATTCCCGGGGATCGTGCGTTTTGGACATCGATCTGGGTTTCTGCAGCCCCTTGTTGTTGCCGATCAAGTTATGCACGAAGGCTTCGTTGCTCATGCCGAAGAAGCGCTCGATGATAGATCCGAATCGCGGCTTGCTGCCCGGACGGGTTTTCTTGTGAGAGTCCATGCGCGCCAGCAGGCACTCGAAATACACGCTCTCGAAATCGGAACCCTTGTCCACCACGATATACCTTGAAATCCGGCCATGGCGTTGGACGCAATCCCGTATCACCGCCATGCAACTGCGGTAGCTCGGCGGGTCGAACAGAATCACCCATGCCAGGATCAGGCGCGTGTAGGCATCGATCAGCACGGTCAGCCAAGCCTTGTTCAAGTTCTCGCCCTTGCGCGCGCCGACAAACTGCAGATCTAGCCTGAATTTTGCATAAAAAGGGCGAATAACACAGTAAACATTTGATATAATTGGAGTTCTCTAAAAACCGATTCGTAAAAAATGCCTACTGGTACTCGCCCTGTTGTTGATTTTACCCCAGA
>JAJYXP010000016.1 GCA_021801705.1 Pseudomonadota bacterium | reverse complement strand
AACACTATCGCCGAATTTTTAGTCGATTTGAGAAAAAAATGCTCAATTTCATGGGGATGCTGACGTTTGCGGCCTCTCTGCTGTGGTTGCGCTAAACAGGCGGCAATACGTCAACAGAACCTAGCGCGCTTTGGCCTCAGCCGACACTTCAAACCTTCGGGTCAGGAATGGTACGGCTTGCTCAGTTCATGCACCGCCTCGACCATGGCGGCGGCGTTTTCCGGCTTGGTGAACTGCGATATGCCGTGTCCCAGGTTGAACACATGGCCGTTGCCCTTGCCGTAGCTGTGCAGGACCTTGCCGACTTCGGCGCGGATGGCGTCGGGGTTGCTGAACAAAACAGCCGGGTCGAGGTTGCCCTGCAACGCCACCTTGTCGCCGACGCGGGCGCGCGCCTGGCCGATGTCTATCGCCCAGTCCAGCCCGACCGCGTTGCAGCCGATGGCGGCGATGCTTTCCAGCCACAGGCCGCCGCCCTTGGTGAAGACGATGTTGGGGATGGTGGCGCCGTTGTGCTCGCGGATCAGGCCGCTGACGATCTGCTCCAGGTAGGGCAGCGAAAATTCGTGGTAGGCGGCGTGGGACAGGGCTCCGCCCCAGGAGTCGAAAATCATCACCGCCTGCGCGCCGGCCTCGATCTGCGCATTGAGATAGGTGGTTACGGCGCGGGCATTGACGTCGAGGATGTGGTGCAGCAGCTCCGGTCGCTGGTAGAGCATGGTCTTGACCAGGGAAAAGTCCGAACTGCTGCCGCCTTCCACCATGTAGCAGGCCAGGGTGAACGGGCTGCCGGCAAAGCCGATGAGCGGCACTTCGTTGTTGAGCGACTTGCGGATCTGGCTCACGGCGTCGATGACGTAGCGCAGGTGCACATTCGGGTCGGGCACGGAAAGATCGCGGATTTCCCATTCGTCGCGCAGCGGGCGCTCGAATTTCGGGCCTTCGCCGGTGCTGAAGTAAAGGCCCAGGCCCATGGCGTCGGGAATGGTGAGGATGTCGGAAAACAGGATGGCGGCGTCGAGCGGGAAGCGGGCCAGGGGCTGCAAGGTGACTTCGGTGGCCAGGTCGGGGTTCTTGCACAGCGACAGGAAATCGCCCGCCCGTTCGCGCGTCTGGTTGTATTCCGGCAGGTAGCGGCCGGCCTGGCGCATCATCCATACCGGGGTGTATTCGGTCGGCTGGCGCAGCAGGGCGCGCAGGAAAGTGTCGTTTTTGAGTTTTGTCATGAATGCTTTAGAGGACGCCAATGAAATTGAGAATGCCTTCCGCGGCCTGCCGGCCTTCGTGCACGGCCGTCACCACCAGGTCGGAGCCGCGCACCATGTCGCCGCCGGCAAACACCTTCGGATTGGCGGTCTGGAACATGCACGGGTTGCCCGTTGCGACCACCCGGCCTTGCGCGTCGGTGGTGATCTGGTGATCGGCAAACCAGGGCTGCGGATTGGGGCGGAAGCCGAAAGCGACGATGACATGGTCGCAGGGGATGATTTCCTCGCTGCCGGGAATCGCTTCCGGGGTGCGGCGGCCGCGCGCGTCGGGCGCGCCGAGTTGGGTGGTGACCAGTTTGACGCCCTCGACCTTGCCGTTGCCGACGATTTCCACCGGCTGGCGGTTCCACAGGAATTGCACGCCCTCTTCCCTGGCGTTGACCACTTCGCGCTTGGAGCCCGGCATGTTGGCCTCGTCGCGGCGATAGGCGCAGGTGACGCTGGCCGCGCCCTGGCGGATCGAGGTGCGGTTGCAGTCCATGGCGGTGTCGCCGCCGCCCAGCACCACCACGCGCTTGCCCTGCATGGAATGATAGGTTTCGCCCGCCTTGGTCAGGCCGAGGCACTGGCGCACGTTGGAAATCAGGAAAGGCAGCGCTTCCAGCACGCCGGGCAGATCCTCGCCGGGGAAGCCGCCTTTCATGTAGCTGTAAGTTCCCATGCCGAGGAACACCGCGTCGAACTCGTCGAGCAGTTGCCGGAAGGGAATGTCCTTGCCGATTTCGGTGCCGAGGCGGAATTCCACCCCCATTTCCTCGAAAATCCGGCGGCGCAGCTTGATCACCGATTTTTCCATCTTGAACTCGGGAATGCCAAAGGTGAGCAGGCCGCCGATTTCCTCGTAGCGGTCGAAAACCACCGGCTTGACGCCGTGCCGGACCAGGATGTCGGCGCAGGCGAGGCCGGCCGGGCCGGCACCGACCACCGCGACGCGCTTGCCGCTGGGAACGACCTTGCTCATGTCCGGGCGCCAGCCCTGCTTGAAGGCCTCGTCGGTGATGTATTTTTCCACCTGGCCGATGGTGACGGCGCCGAAGCCTGCATTGAGGGTGCACGCCCCCTCGCACAGCCGGTCCTGCGGGCAGACGCGGCCGCAGACTTCAGGCAGGGAGTTGGTCTTGTGGCACTGCTCGGCGGCTTCGAACAGGTTGCCTTCCTTCACCAGCTTGAGCCAGTTGGGAATGTAGTTGTGCACCGGGCATTTCCATTCGCAATACGGGTTGCCGCAGGCCAGGCAGCGGCCCGCCTGCTCGCCCGCCTGCTCGGCATCGAAGGGTGCGTAGATTTCCCGGTATTCGGTTTTGCGGATTTCCGCCGGCTTCTTGTCGCCGTCGCGGCGCGTAATATTCAGAAATTGAAAGACATCGTCAGCCATGTTGGTTCTCTTATCAGGGGTGCAGCAAACTATCCAATTGCGCCGCCTTGGGCTTGACCAGCCAGAAGCGGTTGACCGCATCGTCGAAATTGTCGAGCAATTCGCGGCCCCGTGCGCTGTTGGTGAGCTTGACGTGCTCCTCGATCTGAGCGCGCAGATACTTGCGGTACTGCCCGGTTGCCTCGTTGTTGATGTGGTGGATATCGATCAGTTCGTGGTTGTAGCGGTGCACGAACTGGTCCTTTTCGTCGTAAATCAGGGCGAAGCCGCCGGTCATGCCGGCGCCGAAGTTCAGGCCGGTTTCGCCGAGGACGATGACGATGCCGCCGGTCATGTATTCGCAGCCGTGATCGCCGAGGCCCTCGACCACGGCAAAGGCGCCGGAGTTGCGCACCGCGAAGCGCTCGCCGCCCATGCCCGCGGCGAACAGGCGGCCGCCGGTGGCGCCGTACAGGCAGGTGTTGCCGACGATGGTGGCCTGGTGCGAGCGGTAGCTGGCGTTCGACGGCGGATAGATCACGATCTGGCCGCCGGCCATGCCCTTGCCGACATAATCGTTGGCGTCGCCTTCCAGCACCAGTTGCAGACCTTGCGCGTTCCACACGCCCAGGCTCTGCCCGGCACTGCCGTTGAGGCGGATGGTCAGGCTGTTCTCCGGCAACCCGTCGGCGCCGTGCCGGCGCGCGATTTCGCCCGAAAGGCGGGCGCCGATGGAGCGGTGGATATTGCCGACAGGGTAGGAGAGCTCCAGTGGTTTCTTGGCCTTGATCGCCTCCAGGGCGTCCGCCACCATCTGCTCCGCCAGCTCGCCCTTGTCGAACGACGGGTTGGAGGCTTCGATGCAGAAGCGCGGCTCGCTGTCCGGGATGCCGCCCTGATTCAGCAGGGCCGAAAGGTCAAGCCGCTGCTGGCGCGGTGTTCCGCCGGGCAGCAGTTCGAGCAGGTCCATGCGGCCGATCAGTTCCTCCATCGAGGCGACGCCCAGCTTGGCCATCCACTCGCGGGTTTCGCGCGCGACGAAGGTGAAATAGTTCATCACCATTTCGGGCAGGCCGATGAAATGCTTGCTGCGCAAGCGCGCGTCCTGGGTGGCGACGCCGGTGGCGCAGTTGTTGAGGTGGCAGATGCGCAGGTATTTGCAGCCCAGCGCCACCATCGGGCCGGTGCCGAAGCCGAAGCTCTCGGCGCCGAGGATGGCGGCTTTCACCACGTCCAGGCCGGTTTTCAGGCCGCCGTCGGTCTGCACCCGCACCCGGCCGCGCAGGCCGTTGGCGCGCAGGACTTGCTGCGCCTCGGACAGACCCAGTTCCCACGGGCTGCCGGCGTATTTGACGGAAGTGATGGGGCTTGCGCCGGTGCCGCCGTCGTAGCCCGAGATGGTGATCAGGTCGGCATAGGCCTTGGCCACGCCGGCGGCGATGGTGCCCACGCCGGGCTCCGCCACCAGCTTGACGGAAACCAGCGCCTGCGGATTGACCTGCTTGAGGTCGAAAATCAGCTGCGCGAGGTCTTCGATCGAGTAAATGTCGTGGTGCGGCGGCGGCGAAATCAGGGTGATGCCGGGCTTGGAGCAGCGCAGCCTGGCGATCATCTCGGACACCTTGTGCCCCGGCAGCTGGCCGCCTTCGCCGGGCTTCGCGCCCTGCGCGATCTTGATCTGCAGTACTTCGGCGTTGACCAGGTAGTGCGGCGTGACGCCGAAGCGGCCGGAGGCCACCTGCTTGATCTTGGACATCTTGACGCTGCCGTAGCGCGCCGGGTCCTCGCCGCCTTCGCCCGAGTTGGAGCGCCCGCCGAGGCGGTTCATGGCTTCCGCCAGCGCTTCGTGGGCTTCGGGGGAAAGGGCGCCCAGGCTCATGCCGGCCGAGTCGAAGCGCTTGAGGATTTTCTCCTCCGCTTCGACCGCCTCCAGCGCGATCGGCTGGGTGTCGGCCTTGAGTTGCATCAGGTCGCGCAGCATCGCGACCGGCCGCTCGTTGACCAGTTGCGCGTACTTGCGGTATTCCGCGTAATCGCCGCCCTGCACCGCCTTCTGCAGTTGTATCACCACGTCCGGGTTGTAGGCGTGGAACTCGCCGCCGTAGATGAACTTCAGCAGGCCGCCCTGGGAGATCGGTTTGACCGGGTTGAAGGCATACCAGGACAGCTCTTCCTGGTCGGCTTCGAAATCGTCGAAATTCGCCCCGCCGATGCGGCTTACCGTGCCGGGCAGGCACAGGTCGATGACCTCCTCGCCCAGACCGACGGCTTCGAACAGTTGCGCGCCGCGGTAGCTGGCGATGGTGGAAATGCCCATTTTCGAGATGATCTTGAGCAGGCCCTTGTGGATGCCCTTGCGGTAATTCTGCGCCGCCTTCTCGAACGGCAGGGCCAGCTCTTTGTCGCGGATCAGGTCGTGGATGACTTGATAGGCGAGATAAGGATAGACCGCGGTGGCGCCGTAGCCGATGAGGCAGGCGAAATGGTGCGGGTCGCGCGCGGTGCCGGATTCCACCACGATATTGGCGTTGCAGCGCAGCCCTTCGCGGATCAGCGCATGGTGCACGCAGCCGGTGGCGAACAGGGCGTGGATCGGCAGATGACCCTTGTCGATGGCGCGGTCGGACAGCACCAGGATGACGTTGCCTTCGCGCACCGCCTTGATGGCCTGGGCGGCGAGGTCTTCCAGCGCGCCGCGCAGGTTGGTGTGGGCCGAGTCGTAGTTCAAAGGCAGGGTGATGCTGCGGTACTCGGCCTCGCCCAGGCTGGTGAGGCGCTTGAATTTTTCGTGCGACAGCACCGGCGAGCGCACTTCCAGGCGCCGCGCGTGGGCCGGGGTTTCCTCGAACAGGTTGCGCTCCGGGCCGAAGCAGGTATTGAGCGACATCACGACCGCCTCGCGGATCGGGTCGATCGGCGGATTGGTCACCTGGGCGAACTGCTGGCGCAGGAAATCGAAGGGCGAGCGCACGATCCGGGACAACACCGCCATCGGCGTGTCGTCGCCCATCGAACCGGTCGCCTCCTGGCCGTCCTCGGCCAGCACGCGGATGACCTGGTCGCGCTCCTCGAAGCTGACGTTGAACATCTTTTGCTGGGTCAGCATCGCGTCGGGCTCGAAAGCGGGCAGCGGCTCGCACTCGCCGAGGCCGATCTCGAGGTAACGCGAGTTTTCCTTCAGCCACTGGCGGTAGGGGTGGGCGGACTTGAGCTCGGCGTCGATGTCTTCCGACAGCAGCAGGCGGCCGGTTTCGAGGTCGGCGGCGATCATCTGGCCGGGCTTGACGCGGCCCTTCTGCACCACGTCTTCCGGCTTGTAGTCCCACACGCCGACTTCGGAGGCGATGGTGAGATGGCGGTCCCTGGTGACCACGTAGCGGGCCGGGCGCAGCCCGTTGCGGTCGAGGATGCAGACGCCGTAGCGGCCGTCGGTGAGCACCACGCCGGCCGGGCCGTCCCACGGCTCCATGTGCATGGAGTTGTATTCGTAGAAGGCGCGCAGGTCGGGGTCCATGCTGTCGACGTTCTGCCACGCCGGCGGAATCATCATGCGCAGCGAACGGAACAGCCCGGCGCCGCCCATCACCAGGCCTTCCAGCATGTTGTCCATGCTGCAGGAGTCGGAACCGTTGACGGACACCATTGGCCGCACATCGTCCATGTCGGGGATGTAGGGCGAGGCGAATTTCTGCTCGCGCGCCCGCGACCAGTTGCGGTTGCCTTGCAGGGTGTTGATCTCGCCGTTGTGGGCGAGATAGCGGAACGGCTGCGCCAGGCGCCATTCCGGCCAGGTGTTGGTGGAAAAGCGCTGGTGATAGACGGCCAGGCTGGAAGCGAAGCGCTCGTCGCGCAAATCCGGGTAGAACAGCGCCAGGTTGTCCGGCGTCACCAGACCCTTATAGGACATCACCCTGGCCGACAGGGTGGGGATGTAGAAGGCCTTGTCCGGGGCTTCCAGCGCTTTTTCCGTGCGCCGGCGGGCGATGTAGAGGCGGCGCTCGAAGGTCTCCGCATCCATGCCGTCCGGGCAGTTGACGAAAACCTGTTCGATGCGCGGCAAAGTGGCGAGGGCATATTCGCCGCAGGCGGAAGGGTCGGTCGGCACGGCGCGAAAGCCGGCTACGACCAGCCCCTGGCCCTGGAGCTCCGATTCGAGCAGGGTTTTGGCGCTCGCGGCCAGCTTGTCGTCGCGGTTGAAAAACACCAGGCCGGCAGCATACAGCGCGCCCAGGGCGAAGCCGTTTTCGGCGGCAACCGCGCGCAGGAAGGCGTCCGGCTTCTTGAACAGCAGGCCGCAGCCGTCGCCGGATTTGCCGTCGGCGGCAACCGCGCCGCGGTGCGTCAAGCGGGCCAGGGAGCTCATCGCGGTTTCGACCAGCCAATGACTGGGCTTGTCGTCCATCTGCGCCATCAGGCCAAAACCGCAACTGTCCTGCTCAAAATGCGGACGGTACAGGGTGCCGTCCAACCAGCCTTGTCTATCCATTGCCAGCCCTGAAAAAAATCGAGTGAAAAGTGCTAGATTCTACCGGTAACCGCTTGTTGCGGCAATGGGGTGGGGTTACATGGGGCGGGGGTTGCGCGCAGCGTTAGAACTTTTTTGGCTCCGGAACGCCAAGGTCGCGGCAAATCTTGACGGCCAAGTGGTTGCTGATTTCGTTGTGCCTTGGAACAGCGCTTCATCTGTTTGTGCTTGAGTGGCACCACCAGGAATGACTGCCACCCTCGCGCAGCAACACGCAATCATGCGCCATAAGATGCGACAGTAAATCACGCCGTTTCATACGGCTATTGGCAGCTCTTCAAATTTCTTGCCGGCGGCATCAAGTGCATCTGCTCGATTTAGTTCAATTGCTTCAATTAAGGTCTCGCGCAGTGACTGTAATAAAACCTCTCGCGAAGATTCCTGACAATTTACGCCAGGCACTTCTTCTATCCAGCCTATCCACCAATCGGCATCTTGCTTAATTACGGCGGTGTAGGTTTGGTTCATGGTTCGTCCTCCTCAGCGCATCATAGCGAAATAGCATGAAAAGTTCTCATGCGGAGTCAGGCTGGAAACGTGATTGCAATATCTGACCCCGCGACCTTGGCCCGTGATAAAAAAGCGTGCGTTTGTCATGAGGTTTTAGAACGAGGCGATTTGACGAATGGCATCGAGCTTTTCTTCGCTAAGCCCTTCGAGGTCTTTGTCGTCAATCCAACCCTCCCTGCGTAGCCTGCCGAATACCACAATGAGTTGTGAATAACGGTAGTCGTATTTTCCATCAATTGCTCTTCGCTGTTCAGTGAGGAAGTCATGAATGACCCATATGTCATCGGGGGTCTCGGCCTTTGTGGCTAGCCTTTTTAGCCTCTTCATGAGTGCCGCGCACTCATTCTTCAATGCGGCATCAAACGCTCGCCTTGCGACCTTCTTCTCGGCTTCGGACCACTTGAAATCTCTCATCTTGGCATCCTATCTTGCCCAACGTGAAGCTAACCGGCCGGTGCGGCTTTTCGCGCAGGTCCGGTTGAGCGTCGTGCTCGACCCCCCACGTGATGAGGCAATGGCTTACGCCGGAGAATGGTTCTTGAGCCACTCACGCAAGGCAGCGTCCACTCGGGTTTGCCAACCCTCGCCACTTTCGCGAAATTGCTCTACTACTTCTCGGGACAGCCGAATGGTGATGCGCTCTTTGGTCGGCGTTTTCTGAGGCCCACGCACACCTAGTTTCTTTCTAAGCGACAGCGGCAATACCTCAGCGGCTGGCTTAAATTTCGCCATCTCTTCGGCAGTCAGTTCGCGGACCTCGCCGTCCGCGTTAATCAAGGGTTTGCGGCTTGCCATGTCTATTTGCCTCTCTCGCATTTGCCTTACGGAAGCTGATCACCCGAATGCCCGTCCCGGTCTCGGTGAAACACAGCACGTGCAGCCGACGATCCAGGTAGCACAGCGCGATGTAACGGGTTTCACCATATGCCTTGCGAGTATCAGGGAACACCAGCGCAGTATTGAAATCGACTTCCGCCACTCGTTCGAACGAGAGCTGGCGCTCTCTGATATTCCTCTCGTTCTTGATCGGATCGAAGTCGATGTTCACGAACTAAAGTGTATGCACAAATAGGCGATGCGTCAATGTTTTTTGTATGCACAAAAGGACAAACAAGACAACGAACAAAGGGACGCAGGAACAAAGGGGACGGATTTATTTGTGGATAAAATAAATCCGTCCCCTTTATTCGCAGCCATCTCGATCACGTCGGCTATTTTATCTCCGGCGTTCTCCTCACTGGCAAGAGAAGGATGCGAGGTCTATAAAAGATGCATATGCTATCAATCTAGACCTGACCCCGGAGCCGTGCTTCTGATTGCCACCGCAACGAGAAAGTAACTTGGCATTTCAATGCTTCTGGTATTTAGTGGGTACGTTTTTAAGTTGCAGAGTTTGGCGATATACGGGGTGAATTTCCCAACTTACACCATCATCAAGATTGGTTCGATCTTTTAGTAAATGGGGTGCATCTGCATAGACAATATGCTCATAATGATTTTCAGAAATATCTCGCCGGGCAGTCAAAAAACCGATTTGGAATAGGAAATGTGCGACTGCTACTTCATTGGCAGGAGGTGTAATGCCCGCGATCTGTGGATGTACTGCCATCATTACGCGATCCCGCAGCGTTTTTATTAGTTCATCGGTAGTATATCGCTCGTTTTGACGTGAGAAGGCAGACAATAGCTCACTGAGTTGCGGGCATTGGGAGCCAAACTCCGCGATAGCATCATCAATACGTCTTTGACCGAATGCGGGCAATACCGCTGTTAATTCATCTAGTCCGATTTTTGACTTCTTATTGACATCTAGGCTTTTCGCGGCTGCCTTACATAACTCAACCAACCAGCGCGGCCGATGTTTTGAAAGCGTGTGAAGAATGACATGGGGTTGACGTAATCTTTCATCACCTCCCCACGGCATGGGGTCTTCAAACACTAATCCAATTAGCTGTAGCTCTCGCTTTGATTGGTCTATTGCGAAATGTTTTTTTGTTGTTGTCCACTGGCCATTACGTTCGAGGTAGCTTTGAACACGCTTTGCAAGAAGAGATCGATAATCATCCGCTGTCCAAAATAAATTACAGATGTACTGTTGAAGATGAGACAGTCCTTCAAACTGGCGCTTTAGGATAGTCCAAATATTGGGGCGAACTGATATTCTGAATCGTAGTTCAGGAACGGATGTCACGAGCTGCCTACATGCTATAAAAAAAGTTGCTATCTTAAGTCGGTGACGCGGCGTATTTTCGAAGTTCTGATCAACGTCATCAATAATTAGCCAAATAGTAGACTTTCCTTTGGCATACCTTTGAATAAGTCTCTCTGGATTTTCAATTCCAAGTCGCTCTCTTGTAACTTGAGCCAGGGGAGTCTTTAGGCGGTCAAAAAGAGCGGAAACGATGGAACGGCTCTTAAACCCAGCAAGTTCGGCGTGTTCCACTAGACTGATCGTGTCGTCTGTCATCGCGACTCCGATTCTAGTGCCAATTTCGCTGGCAATTAGCCGAATGATTCTTTCTTTCCATGCTCTTGTCCACTCATCGGAATCATCCGAATTCAGTGGGGGTGATAGGTCTGTTCCTATTGCTGATATGACCAGAGGGGAGTCTGGCTCAGTTGCTAATTGACGTCTAACAAGGCGTAAAAGCCCAGACTTTCCTTCCCCTTTATAAGAGCTGACGACTTGGATAAGAGATTTCTCGTCCAGAAAATTCCCTAGCTCTTTGCGATTAACCGCGTAAGAGAAGAATACTTCCTCGTCTTCAAGCTCAGATGCCTCGTTACCAAATAGTGCTATATCTGTAACATCGATTTTTGGTAATCCAGCCATGTTCTTCTATCCCGTATGTTTATTATGATGCCAAGCTGACCGATATTTATTTGCTGTGCCCGTTCAAGTAACACGGGGCCTACGGATATACTTCGCTTAAAACCTTTCCAGAATCATAGACTTCCTTGCCGCTTCCCACAAGCAGACAAGCCGCATGGGACGGGCGGAAATCAGTCTTCCTCCACCGCGAACAATCGCCGGTATTCCCGGATGGCGTAGCGGTCGGTCATGCCGGCGATGTAGTCGGCGATGGCGCGGGTTTTGTCGTGCTCGGCTTTTTCCTGGAATTGGGGCGGCAGCAGGCGGAAGTCGTCGAGAAAGGCGCGGAACAGTTCGCGCACGATGCGCCGCGCCTTGCTGCTCATGCGCATGACGCGGTAATGGCGGTAAAGGTGGGTGCGCAGGAAGCGTTTCAGCTCTTGCTGTTCTTCCCGGATGGCGGGGCTGAAGGCGATCAGGGGCGGTGCCTGGCGCACGTCGTCGATGGAGCCGGGGGCGGCGGCGGCGATGTTCTCGGTGCTTTGGCCGATCAGGTCCAGCGCCAGGGTGTTGATCATGCGGCGCACGGTTTCATGGATCAGGCGCCGGCTGTCCAGGCTGGGGTAGAGGCCGCGCACGGTTTTGAGGTGGCGCGCGAAGAGGCTGACTTCGGCCAGTTGGTCCAGGGTGATCAGGCCGGAGCGCAAGCCGTCGTCGACGTCGTGGTTGTTATAGGCGATTTCGTCGGCAAGGTTGGTGACCTGGGCTTCCAGCGAAGGGCGCCGGTTGTGCAGGAAGCGCTCGCCCACTTCGCCCAGGGTGGCGGCGTTTTGCGGCGAGCAGTGCTTGAGGATGCCTTCGCGCGATTCGAAGGTCAGGTTCAGGCCGTCGAATTCGGCGTAGCGCTCCTCCAGCAAATCAACCACGCGCAGCGACTGGAGGTTGTGCTCGAAACCGCCGTAGTCTTTCATGCACTCGTTGAGCTCGTCCTGGCCGGCGTGGCCGAACGGGGTGTGGCCGAGGTCGTGGGCCAGCGCGACGGCCTCCACCAGATCCTCGTCGAGGCGCAGGTTGCGGGCGATGGTGCGGCCGATCTGCGCCACTTCCAGGCTGTGGGTCAGGCGCGTGCGGAACAGGTCGCCCTCGTGATTGACGAAGACCTGGGTTTTGTATTCCAGCCGGCGAAACGCGGTGGAATGGATGATGCGGTCGCGGTCGCGCTGGAATTCGCTGCGTCCGCTCGGCGTCGGCTCGTGGCAGCGGCGCCCGCGCGATGTCGCGGACAGGGCCGCGTAGGGGGCGATGTTCTCAGCCATTGCGGGAGATTGCGTTCAGGGTTTCCCGCAATGTCTGCTCCGGCACATCGGCGCTGACCACGGCCGTGCCGATCGCTTTCAGCAGCACGAAGCGCATCCGGCCGCTTTCCACTTTCTTGTCCACCGCCATGTGTTCGAGGTAGGTTTCCGTCCCCAGATCAGGCGCCTCGACCGGGAGCCGGGCGCGCTCGAACAGGGCGCGGATGCGGTTGGCCTCCGCCGCGCCGATCCAGCCCAGGCGGCAGGACAGGTCTGCCGCCAGTACCGTGCCGGCGGCCACGGCTTCGCCGTGCAGCCAGTTGCCGTAGCCCATGCCGGCTTCGATGGCGTGGCCGAAGGTATGCCCCAGGTTGAGCAGGGCGCGGACGCCGCCTTCGCGTTCGTCGGCGGCAACCACTTCCGCCTTGTTCTCGCACGAGCGCTTGATGGCGTAGGCCAGCGCCTGCAGGTCGCGCGCCAGCAGCTTGTCCATGTTCTGCTCCAGCCACTCGAAAAAGGGCAGGTCGCGGATCAGGCCGTATTTGATGATTTCGGCCAGGCCGGCGGAAAGCTCGCGCTCGGGCAGGGTGTTGAGGGTGGTGGTGTCGGCCAGCACCAGCTTGGGCTGATAAAAGGCGCCGATCATGTTTTTCCCCAGCGGATGGTTGATGCCGGTCTTGCCGCCCACCGACGAATCCACCTGGGCGAGCAGGGTGGTGGGCACCTGGATGAAGGGCACGCCGCGCAAATAGGTGGCCGCGGCGAAGCCGGTGAGGTCGCCGATGACGCCGCCCCCGAGCGCGATCAGGGTGGTCTTGCGCTCGCAGCGGCGAGTCAGCAGGGCATCGTAGATCAGGTTCAGCGTCGCCGAGTTTTTGTAGGCTTCCCCGTCGGGCAGGATGACCGGCACGACATCCACCCCTTCTTTTGCCAGCGCCTTGCTCAAGGTATCGAGATACAGGGGCGCGACGGTGGTGTTGGTGACGATGGCGGCCTGTTTTCTGGGCAGATGAGGGAGCATCAGCTCGGGGCGGGACAGCAGGTTTTCACCGATGTGTATCGGGTAGCTGCGCTCGTTTAAATCGACGGTCAGGGTCTGCATGGTTTTTGGTAACTGCTCAAGTTGAAAAGATAGTGTCAAAATAACCGCAGATCCAGTTCCTTCCCTCTTTTAGGGGGAAGGCTAGGATGGGGGTTAAGAGGATGGCGATTATAACCAGCGCCCTTCACCATTGCCCCCTCTCCCGCTTGCGGGAGAGGGTTGGGGTGAGGGTGCTTTTTATCGATACGGCATCTTTGATCGCTCCTTAGCTACCCCCATCCCAACCTTCCCCCTGCGAGGGGGAAGGGGCAATGGTGAAAGGCGCTTATTCTGATTTGAGGCGTTTCAGTTGTTCTTCAATCTGGTGCACCAGGGCATGCACGCTTTGTATGCCCGAGTCCATGACAATGTCGGCAATTTCACGGTACAAGGGGTCGCGCTGCGCAAGCAGTTCTTTCAACTTGGCTTGCGGGTCGCTCGTTTGCAGCAGGGGACGGTTTTTGTCATGGCGGGTGCGCTGCCATAAATCCTCAACCTTGGCGCGCAGGTAGATTACGGTGCCAAACCGGCTGAGATTGTCGCGGTTTTGCTGGCTTAATACCGCGCCCCCTCCTGTTGCCAGCACGATATCGTGCTGCCTGGAAAACTCTTCGATGACAGCCGCTTCCCGGGAACGAAATCCGGCTTCTCCTTCCAGCTCGAAGATCAGCGGAATATGGACCCCGGTGCGCTTTTCGATTTCATGGTCGGTATCGATAAAAGTCTTGTGTAGCCGTTTTGCAAGCAGCTTGCCGACCGTGGTTTTGCCTGCACCCATCAATCCGACCAAAAAAATATTGCCTGTCACTCGTTCCCTTTCGGGTTGTCATCGTGACAGGCATTTTAGCGGAAAAAAGGGAGCCTAGTAGTCAGTCATGTTGAATTTGCGCGATTTTCTTGTAGGGCCGAATTCATTCGGCCAGATGTGCGAATGAATTCGCACCTACAAAAAACGTACAGTCGTTTCAAGTTGACAGGCCCCTAACCCAGCTAACGCACCAACAAACCCTCTCGCGTCACTATCTCAGGTTGAGGCTTTCCTTGAGTATCCTGGGGGTGACAAAGATAAGCAGTTCTTTCTTGTCATCGCGTTTGTCGGTGTTTTTGAAGAGAAAGCCGACAACCGGGATATCGCCGAAAAGAGGCACTTTGGTTACCGTGTTGGCTTCCTCCTGGGTGAAGACGCCGCCGATTACCACGGTACCGCCATTCTCCACCAGCACCTGAGTGGTAATCTGCTTGGTGTCGATGGCCGGGCCCGCGATGGTGTCCTTGCCCCGGCTGTCCTTGTTGACCTTCAGGTCCATGATGATATTGTCGTCAGGCGTGATTTGCGGCTTCACTTTCAGGCTCAGCACGGCCTTCTTGAAGGCTACGCTGGTGGCGCCGCTACTGGAGGCTTGCAGGTAGGGGATTTCGGTGCCATCCTCGATGACGGCCTCGGTCTGGTCGGAGGTGAGCACGCGCGGGTTGGAAATGATCTTCCCCTTGCCATCCGCTTGCAGTGCCGTCAGCTCAAGATTCAGAAAGCGGGTCGCATTCGATTGAAACAGGATCAGCGACAAGGCCCCGGCTGCGCCAGCGGAGCTTTTTGCGGGCAGGTTGACATTCATGCCTTGAGGGCTGTATGTCGGAACGGTTGCAGCCTGCCCAGTGAAATATCCAGGGACTTCGAGGTTTGCCCCAACCATAGCCCTTTGATTGGTCCCAGTGATGCTGCCGTGATCTTGAAAGCCGAGCCGAGCCCCCAGTGATCTGCTGAACGTGTCGCTTGCCTCAACAATGCGCGCGTCTATCATTACTTGCCTGACCGGCACATCGATCTGGTTGATCAATTTCCTGATATCTTCCAGCTTGGCCGGGGTGTCCTGGACAAAGAGCGTGTTGGTTCGTCCGTCCAGCACGACGCTGCCGCGCTTGGAAAGGATTTTTTGCTTTTCGTCGCCGAGAATTTTCTGGACGTCTGCCGCCTTCTGGTATTTCATCTGAAAACTCTCTGTCCGCACCGGTTCCAGTTCGGAAATCTGCTGCCGCGCCTCCAGTTCCAGCTTTTCCTTGGTGGCGAGTTCGTCGGTGGGGGCAATCCAGATCACGTTGCCGGATTTGCGCATGCTCAAACCCCTGCTGTGGAGTATGATGTCCAGAGCCTGATCCCAGGGAACATCCTTGAGGCGCAAGGTTATGTTCCCGGCCACCGAGTCGCTGGCGATAATGTTCAGGCCGGTAAATTCCGCCAGGACTTCCAGTATTGCCCGCACTTCTACATTCTGGAAATTGAGTGACAGTTTCTCGCCGCTGTAGCCGATTTTGGTGCCCTGTACGAGCTTGTTCGGATCCTCGATGATGGGCTTGATATCGAGGATGAACTGGCGGTCGGTCTGGTAGGCGGAATGCTCCCATAAACCTTTTGGTTCGATGACCATGCGGGTATTGTTGCCCTGGCTGAAGGTGTTGACTGTTTGCACCGGCGTGCCGAAGTCCGTTACATCCAGCCTCCGTTCCAGATTGCGGGGAAGGGTGGTATTGATAAATTCCACCACGACTGTTTTGCCTTCCGTGCGGATATCAATGCCGGTGTTGGTGTCGGAAAGGTTGACGACGATCCGTCCTTCCCCGCCTGGGCCGCGACGGAAATCGACGTCTAGCAGCGCATGTTTTTGCTGGCCCAGCGGCGCTTCGGCAAATTTCGCGCTGACATTCGATGTCACGCCCGTGCCTTCGGCGCTCTGCAGGGTGATCAGCAGGCTGTTTCCCTCGATTTTGGTTTCATAGCCGGCGGGCTTGGCCAGGTTGATGACCAGACGGGTGCGGTTGTCGGCCTGCACGATATTCAGGCTGCGCAGAATGGCCTCGCCGACGTCGATGCTTTTTTTCCCCAGCGCATTGGCGGTATCCGGAAAGTCGAGCGCAATCCGAGGCGGATTATTGATCGCAAATCCTGCGGGTAAATTTTTCAATGGCTGTTTCAGTTTCAGGGTAAGCAAAATCTTGCCGCTCTGCAGGGTGGCATAATCCAGGCTTTCAATGCTGTTCTGCGGCGCCTTGACCGCTTCCTGGGGGGGGGCGCTGCCGGGTTCAGGCGCCGCATGACTGTTGGCCAGGAACAGGGCGGTCAAACTGGCGGCCTGAAGAAAGCGGTAAACTGTCGACTTGATCATGTTCATGGCGGCCTCTACTTTTGTGCTTGGTCCGGCCCTGTGGCCAGATTGATGCTGGTGTTTCGCTCGGTCCAGTTCCCCGTGCTGTCTTGAACGGTTTCTGTCATTACGATTTCGGTTTCGAGGATTTGAGTGACGATGCCGAAATTTTGTCCCATGTAATTGCCGATCTTGACCCGGTGAAGTGTATTGTCGGACGATTTTACCAGGCCATAAGTGATGTTGTTTTGTTTCAGCGTTCCGACCATTTTCAGGTTTTCAAGCGGAAAATCTTCCAGCTTTTCCCTGCTGCGATTCAGGTCGGGCTGTAGCCCCCCGCCTTTTCCGGGCTTCAGTTTGCGTGGCTTGAAAGGGTCGGGCAGGTCGAACGCGTTATAGACGAAAGATTCATAAGGCTTGATTTCGGGCAAGGGCTCGATTTTGCCGCGCAGACCTTCCCCGGATTGATTGACAAAGCGCTTCAAATCATCCATGCCATCCCCGCTGCAGGCCGAAAGGCCGGCACTGGCGATAATCAGCAAAAAGTATGCGGCCCTCACTTCTTGGCCTCCTTCTTGGCTTTATCTTTTGCGGCTTTCCTCTTCTCCGCCAGCTCTTCTTCGTCCAGGTAGCGGTAAGTTTTGGCCACGGCGTTCATGGTCAAAGCCTGGGTGCCAGGAGTGATGCTGATGTTGTTCAGGGTGACAATGCGGGGGAGACGGGATATGTCGCTGGCGAAAGCGCCCAGGTCGTGGTAGTTGCCGGTAACGCGGATGGTGATGGGAAGTTCGGCGTAAAACTCGGACTGGGTTTCGTTGGGCGCCGGTTTGAAAAGCTCGAATTCCAGGCCGCGTCCCAAGCCGGCCTGGTTGATATCGGTCAGGAGCGCGTCCATTTCCGATTTGTTCGGCAACTGCTTGATCAGCGCGCCAAAGGCCTGCTCAAGGTCTTTCAGTTGGCGGCGGTAAGTATCCAGGTTGATGGCCTGCTTCTTTTTTGCCAGGAAGGTTTCGCGCAACTGCATTTCTTTGTTTTTTGCGGCATCCAGATCGTTTAACTGGTTTTGCCAGTCAAACCAGTAGCCGGCGAAAAGGATCAGCACGAAGAGTGCGCAGAGGGCCAAGGCTTTCGCAATCGGTGGCCAGTTGCTGATATCCTTTGGATCAAGATTCCTGAATTCGTCCAGTTTCATTTTTTCTTGTCCTCGGGCTTGCCGCCCACCGCCTTTTCCTTGTGAACGAGCTTGACATTCACGGAAAATTCGCTGACCCGCAGGTTGTTGACCGAGGCTGCTTTGGTTTCGACCAGGTTGGGGGCGTCGAGCCAGGGGGACGCTTCCAGATTGCGCATCAGGGTGGCGACCCGTGCATTGGATTGCGCATATCCCTGCAGATTGATGTCATTGCCGTTTTGCTTGATCGATTTGAGGTACACCCCTTCCGGTAGTTGATGTACCAGTTGATCGAGCAGGTAGACTACAGCCGAGCGGTTGCTCTGCAAGGTTTCCACCACCTGTTTGCGCCCGAGCATCGCTTGCGTTTGCTCCTTGAGGACCTTGATTTCCGCAATCTCATTGTCGAGCTTTTTGATTTCCTTATCCAGGAAGTCGTTGCGGGCAGCTTGATTTTCTATTTGCGCATTAAGAATGGTGTGCGCCAGAAGCGCCAGCAATAAACCCAAAACCGCTACTGCGCCGGCCAGAAAGGCGAATTCACGCTTGCGCGCGGCGCGCTTTTGCTCGCGATGGGGCAGGAGATTAATGCGGATCATGGATCGAACCTCCGCATGGCAAGGCCGCAGGCGGTCAGCAGTATCGGGGCGTCCTGCGCCAACTGGCGGGGCTTGATGTGGGACGAAATCGCCATGTTGGCAAAAGGATTGGCGATGGAGGTGCGAACCTGGGCGCGTTGGGCAACTGCTTCATCTACCCCGGGAATCATGGCGCATCCGCCTGCCAGCAGGATGTGGTCGACCCGATTGAACTGGGTCGAGGAGAAGAAAAACTGCAGGGCTCGTGCCACTTCCAGGGCGAGCGCGTCCAAAAATGGTTGAAGCACTTCCTGCCCATAATTTTCCGGCAGGCCGCCGTTGCGTTTTGCAATTTCAGCCTCCTCGGCAGACAGGCTGTAACGGCGCTGGATTTCCTGGGTCAGGTTGTTGCCGCCGAAAGTCTGTTCGCGCGTGTAAACCGACTGATTGTTGAGCAGCACGTTGACGTGGATCATGGTGGAACCGATGTCCACAATGGCGATCATCTGGTCGTGCCCGGATTCCGGCAACTGGGGTGCGATCAGTTCATAAGCTGTTTGGGTGGCAAAGGATTCGACATCCAGGACTAGCGCTTTCAGCCCCGCCGATTCGATGGCGGCAACCCGGTCATCCACTTTTTCCTTGCGTGACGCGGCAATTAAAACCTCGACTTCTTCCGGATTGCTCGGGGCGGGGCCCAGTACCTGAAAATCCAGATTAACCTCGTCCAGCGCAAAAGGGATGTATTGGTTGGCTTCGCTTTCCACCTGCAATTCCAGCTCATTGTCGTTCAGGCCGGCGGGCACGATGATTTTTTTTGTGATTACGGCCGCTGCGGGCAGCGCCAATGCGACGTTCTTGGTGCGTGTTCCCATGTGGCGCCACGCGTGCTTTATGGCCTCTGCAACCGCCTCAAGATTCACGATGTTGCCGTCGGCAACCGCCTCCTTCGCCAAGGGCTCGATAACATAACGCTCAATACGGCGCAGCCCCTTGCCTGCGTCGCCAAGCTCGACCATTTTAATGGACGAGGTGCTGATATCAACGCCAATGAGCGGCGGAGATTTTGCTTGCAGGAAGTCGAGGTTCAATTTGAAGTCGAGCTGCAACAAAAATTCCTTTTCAGAATGACCCGGTTAAGAGCGCTACGCATAATCTACTTTAAATGCTAACAACAAGTCTACAATGTGTAAAGTATTTTTTTGTCATTTCTTTCGTTTGGCAAGAGAGCCTATAATCACGGGGGTTTTCACATCAAATTGGTTGCTTTGAAGCAGGAAATAAACTTAATGAACTCTCGTTGGTGGCGGTACCCGTTGTTGGCCCTGTTGACCTTGGGCTTTGTTGTTTTTGCGGCAGTCATGCTGGCTGGAATCCTGGCCTATCCGAATCTCCCCTCACTGGAATCGCTGACCGATTACAGGCCCAAAATACCGTTGCGTGTTTATACCGCGGATGGTGCATTGATTGGCGAATTTGGCGAGGAGCGGCGTGCACTGGTGAAAATCGGCGCAGTACCGAGACAGATGCGACTCGCCATTCTGGCCGCGGAGGATGATCGCTTCTACAGCCACGGCGGGGTGGATTACATGGGCGTGGCGCGCGCCGCACTGGCGAATCTGACGGCGGGGGGGGCACGCGAGGGCGCGAGCACCATCACGATGCAGGTTGCGCGTAATTTCTTCCTGTCCGGGGAAAAAACGCTGACGCGCAAATTCAGTGAAGCGCTTCTTGCGATTAAGATCGAGCACTATTTGACCAAGGATCAAATTCTCGAGCTTTATATCAACCAGATTTATCTGGGGCAGCGCGCCTACGGTTTTGCCGCTGCCGCACAGACCTATTTCGGGCGTCCTCTCGGGCAATTGAGCGTAGCGGAAATCGCAATGCTGGCCGGCCTTCCCAAGGCGCCCTCCCGCTACAATCCGGTGATCAACCCGAAACGGGCAAAACTTCGGCAACAGTATGTGCTGCGCCGGATGCACGAGCTTAAATATATTTCCGATGCTGAATACCAGGCCGCCCTGGCTCAGCCGCTCGTGGTGAAGCACGACCTGCAAAACTCGGAGGTCAATGCGGATTTCGTGGCCGAAATGGTGCGTCAGGCTATGTTCGAACGCTACCACGAAGCTATTTACAGTAACGGCATGAAGGTTTACACCACCTTGCGCAAGGTCGATCAGGAAGCGGCCAACCAGGCGTTGCGCCAAGGTGTGCTCGATTATGACCGGCGCCATGGTTATCGCGGTCCGGAAGGGTTTGTAGATCTGCCCGGCGGAGTGACGAATCTTGACGAGCTGCTGGAGGACGCCCTGGCGGAAACGGAAGAAATCAATGGCCTGGTGCCGGCGGTGGTGCTGGCGGCCAGTCCTAAGCATGTGAAATGTTATCTTAAAGGTGGGGGAGCGGTTCAGATTGGCGGCGACGGATTGAAATTCGCCCTGAAGATGCTCGGTGAGAATGCGAACCCGAAAACGCGCCTGCGACGGGGAGCGTTAATCCGGGTTCAGAAAGATGACAAGGGCGGCTGGCAAATCCTGCAGTTGCCCCAGGTCGAGGCGGCTTTGGTATCCGTGGTGCCGCAGGATGGAGCGATACGCGCCTTGGTCGGCGGTTTCGCCTTCAGCCGCAGCAAGTTCAACCACGTTACCCAGGCGTGGCGCCAGCCGGGTTCGAGCTTCAAGCCGTTCATTTATTCGGCCGCACTGGAAAAGGGATTTACCGCGGCAACCGTCGTCAATGATGCGCCGATAGTGGTTGACTCTGCCGAAACGGGCGGAAAGGCATGGGAGCCAAAAAATTTCGAGGGCGACTATGCCGGCCCGATCCGCTTGCGTACTGCCCTGACCAAATCGAAAAATCTGGTTTCAATCCGCGTCCTGCAGGCCATAGGGCCGCAATATGCGCAGGATTATATCAAGCGTTTCGGTTTCTCGCCCGAACAGCACCCCCCTTATCTCACCATGGCTTTGGGCGCGGGATCCGCCACGCCGTTGCAGATGGCGGCGGCTTACTCGGTGTTTGCCAATGGCGGTTATCGCACGCAACCCTATTTGATCGACCGGGTAGTGGACGCGCGCGGCACCGTGTTGACACAAGCCAAGCCCAAGCGTGCCGGTGCAGATGCCGAGCACGTGATCGACCCGCGCAACGCGTTCATCATGACCACCATCCTGCGCGATGTGGTGCGCTTCGGCACGGGAGCTCGCGCCATGCAGTTGAAGCGCCAGGATTTGGCCGGAAAAACCGGCACCACCAACGATCAGGTGGATGCCTGGTTCACTGGTTTCAACTCCGGGCTGGTGGCGATCGCCTGGATCGGTTTTGACCAGCCCCATTCCATGGGTGGCGCTGAAACCGGCGCACAGGCGGCATTGCCAATCTGGATGAGTTACATGGGCAAGGTATTGAAAGGCGTGCCTGAAGAAGAACTGGTCGTACCGGAAGGTGTGGCGTCGGTCAAAATCAATCCGCAAAATGGGCTCCGTGCAGGCGATGGCGAGGACGGCATTCCGGAATATTTCTACCAGGAAAATGTACCCGCCGAGCAGCGGGGCTTTTTAGGTAATCTTTTTGGCGGCGGGGGAAAGTCTGCGGAAGAGGTTAAAGACCAGTTGTTCTGAAGGTTGGTATGAGCATGCTTAAAGGGGTTGGTGAAAAACGTGCTCTGCCGCATCGGGAGCGGGAAAAGGCGGCGAATCTCCGGATGCGCGAGCGGATCGCTCAGCAGGCGGCCCGCCTGATTGCGGAGGATGGCCTGCAGGATTACGCTTTGGCCAAGCTCAAGGCAGCGCGCCAAATCGGCGCCCCGGATACGCGCAACCTGCCTAATGATGAGGAGGTGGCGCGGGCATTAAGAGATTATCAGGCGCTCTATCAAAAGGATGAGCAAAGCGAGCGGCTGCGCCAGTTGCGGCAGCAGGCCCTGGCGGCGATGCGCCTGCTGGAGCGGTTCAATCCTTTTCTTACCGGCTCGGTTTTGAATGGCACGGCAACGCGCCATTCGGATATCAACCTGCATCTGTTTGCTGATAGTGCCAAAGAGGTGGAATTGTTTCTGCTGGCTCGGCAGGCGGCCTACAAAAGCGGTGAAAGACGCATGCATTTTGGCGGAGAGGTGCGCGCTTTCCCCGTTTTTACCTTGCTGGAGGGGCCTGCGGAGGTTAATGTTACGGTTTTCGCCACGGACGATTTGCGCCAAATTCCGCGCGGCCACCCTGACAAAAGACCGCTGGAGCGCGCCCGGGCGAAGCAGGTGGAAGCATTGCTTGGCGAAGGATAAAGTCTTTATACTCTCGGTAGTGTTTAAAATTTACGGCCCCCTTGCCCAAAGAATGGGGGAGATGCCCCGGTAATGGGTAAGCCGCCATGTTTGCAAATTCAGATTAAGCTATTTAATAATATTAATGATACACACGCTGTTTTTTTTCTCTTGCCTTTGCCGCGTTACGGAGCGTTCAAATAACGTTTCTCCCGCGGTTTATGGCGCGCCATCATGGTGAATCAACCGCAAGACGCATCCGGTAGCCCGTCAATTCCAGTCGAAGATGATTCCGACAAGTATTCGATCGGCTGGAAAAAAGAAATTGTCTATATTCTTCGCGCCATAATGGAAAAGACCGGGCTGGTAAGCGCCTACTTTGATCATGGGCAGAGTTTTATCCTTACATCCATTGTCGGCATCGTGCCCGATCAGGACGCCGTTTTTTTCGATTTGGGCGCCAACGAAGCGATGAACCGGAAAATCCTCGATAGTGGAAAAATAGTTTTTGTCACCTCCCATGACAAGATAAAAATCCAGTTTACTGCCGATCACGTTAAAAAAACGCTATTCGAAGGCCGGGATGCATTCAGGATCGAATTGCCCGAGTCGTTGATCAAACTCCAGCGGCGGGAATATTACCGGGTTACCACGCCGATCGTTAATCCATTGAAATGCATTATTCCCATGAAGGAAAACAGCAAAATTGAAGTGAACGTTGTGGATATCAGCATAGGCGGTATCGGTGTGACTCTTCCCCTGCCGGATATGGCACTCGAACGGGGAATGACATTCCACGGATGCCATCTGGTATTGCCCGATATCGGCAGGGTTGAGGGGACACTGGAAGTCAGGAACTTGTTCGATGTGACCTTGAAAAGCGGGCTGAAGAGCAAACGGGCCGGATTTCAGTTCATTGATTTGCCGGCGAACGTGCAGACCATGATACAACGTTACATTATCAAGGTAGAGCGGGACAGGCGGGCAAAGGATTTGGGCTGGCAATAGTTTGCCTGCCCGTCTGTGTAAGCAAATATTTCCGGCAAAGCTGCTGGCGCACTTGGTTTAACTTAAAAACCTCTTTTCCAACGCAAAGACGCGAAGAACGCTAAAGTAAAAACAATGGGTTGCCTGGGTTTGCTGGCTCACCCATCGGGTGCAGGCGGTTTGAGAGGTAACTACTTATTTTTTTCGGTTCTTTGCGCCCTTTGCGCCTTTGCGTTGAGGAATTTAGGTTTAACGCTCCTGAAGCCACCGTGCCGCATCAAGCGCAAAATAAGTCAGGATCCCGTCCGCACCGGCACGTTTGAATCCCAGCAACGCTTCCAGCACGCAAGCCTTCTCGTTTAACCAGCCATTCTGGCCGGCCGCCTTGAGCATGGCGTATTCGCCGCTGACCTGGTAGACAAAAGTCGGTGCTTGGTAAGTGTCCTTGATGCGCCGGACAATGTCGAGATAGGGCATGCCGGGCTTGATCATCACCATGTCCGCCCCTTCCTCGAGATCCAGCCCCACTTCCCACAGCGCTTCATCGCTATTGGCGGGATCCATCTGGTAAGTATATTTGTCGCCCGCGCCCAGGTTGGCGGCGGAGCCGACGGCGTCGCGGAAGGGGCCGTAAAAGCTGGAGGCGTATTTGGCGGAATAGGCCAGAATCCGGGTATGAATATGCCCCTGGCCGTCTAGCGCATTGCGGATCGCGCCGATGCGTCCGTCCATCATGTCCGAAGGTGCCACCACATCAGCTCCCGCTTCGGCGTGAGTGAGCGCCTGCTTTGCCAGAACCGCAACCGTTTCGTCGTTCAATACATAACCGTTATGGTCGATCAGTCCGTCCTGGCCATGGCTGGTATAGGGGTCGAGGGCGATATCGGTGATGATGCCCAGTTGCGGAAAGTTCTGTTTCAGGGTGCGCACCACACGCGGTACCAGGCCATCGGGGTTATAGGCTTCGGCGGCATCCAGGCTTTTGAGGGGCAGATCGATGACCGGGAAAATGGCTAGCGCCGGGATGCCGAGCTTTACGCACTCCTCCGCCTGGAGAAGAAGCCTGTCCAGGGTTTGCCGTAACACGCCGGGCATGGAGGAAACCGGTTCGCTGCGGCTATTGCCATCCAGCACGAATACCGGATAGATCAGGTCGGCCGGCGTCAACAGGGTTTCGCGCATCAGGCGCCGGGAAAAGTCGTCGCGCCGCATGCGGCGCATACGCTTATGTGGATATTTGCCCAAGAATTGCATACGTATAGTCCTGATTGAAGGTGCCCGCCGCAGGTTGAGTGCCTGAGCCCATCCGTCGCGGCAGAGTCGATAAGGAGTGGGGAAAAAATTTTCGAAACGGGCGGAACTTTATTAATTCCTGCCTACTCTGAGTAAGTGGACGGTCTCCCTATCGTCCCCCGCTTTTCCTCCCTGAGCGGGTGCCTTAATCCCCTAATATTAAGGCGTTTCGCCCCCCGGGGTTTACTCCCCTTTATCCCCGGGGGTTTTTTATTTCCAGAGATTATCAATGCCGCCTTGCTGCGTCAATGCGTGGCGCTAAATGCTGCAACTTCCCCGGAAGAGGACAGCCATTTTCCGATCATCGTTTCTGCTTCCTCGATGCCGACCCGCTTTGAGCTGGAAAAGAGCTGAGCGGTGCAGTTCGGATAGGTGCGCCCGAGTTCCGCCCGCACGGAACGCAAAGTGGCGGCGGCCTTTTGCTTGCTGAGTTTGTCTGCCTTGGTAAGCAAGACATGCACCGGTTTGCCGGTAGGCAGAAACCAGTTGAGCATTTGATGGTCCAGCGGGGTAAGCGGGTGACGGGCATCCATGATCAGCACCATGCCGTACAGCGATTCCCGCTCCATCAGATAGCGGCTCAGAACAGTTTGCCAATGCTTGCGCATAGCTTCCGGCACCTTGGCGTAGCCGTAGCCGGGAAGGTCGACCAGAAATCGGTCGTTGCCGAGACTGAAAAAATTGATCAACTGCGTACGCCCCGGCGTCTTGCTGACGAAAGCGAGGCGGTTGCGGTTGGCCAGCGTGTTGATGGCGCTGGATTTCCCGGCATTCGAGCGCCCTGCGAAGGCGATCTCGATGCCGCAGGGTGGCGGCAGGTCGGCAAGCTTTTCCGCCGAGATAAAAAACCGTGCTTCTTGAAATAATGCCATGTTGTTCCTTTTTCAGTTTGGCATGATAAGACAATTTTGAGATAGAATGCCAAGTTATTTTGAACAAATAGTTCTATCCTGTTGAAGGAGCGCACGATGAAACAAGCCATGGCGATGACTGCGGTTATTGGGTTGATGGCCGCATCGGGAGTGAATGCAGAAACGGTGGCGGCCAAGGCCGACCCTGCGAAGGCGCAGCAGATCGTCAACACGGTTTGCATCGCTTGCCACGGCGCGGATGGCAATAGCCCGGCGCCCGCCAATCCGAAACTGGCATCCCAACATGCGGATTATCTCAACAAGCAGTTGACCAATTTCAAATCGGGCGAGCGCAAGAGTGCGGTTATGGCGGGCATGGTTGCCGCCTTATCCCCTGAAGACATGAAAAACCTGGCAGCCTATTTCAGCGGGCAAAAACTGGCGCCCGCCGCCGCCCAAAACAAGTTGCTGGCGGAACGGGGTGAGAAAATTTACCGTGGCGGAAACGCCGATACCGGCCTGCCCGCCTGCAGCGGCTGTCATGGCCCTGCCGGTTCCGGGATTCCGGCTGTATTCCCCCGTCTGGCGGGCCAGCATGGCGAATATATTGAAACCCAGTTGAAGAATTTCCACACCGGCGAGCGGTCCAATGACCCTGAAAAAATGATGCGCATGGTCGCCTTGAAGATGTCCGACCAGGAAATGAAGGCCGTGGCGGAATATATTTCCGGTTTGCATTAAGAAATCGTTTTCAGGCTACAGCGCTTGTAAGGTTGGAAACCAAGTTTTTGTGGCAATAACCCAGAGCAAAAAAGGGTGGCGTAAGTCACCCTTTTTTGTCAGTTGAGCGTGACGTCATTTATGCAACCATCCCGTGTACCGTTCTACCGGGCCGTATATGAGCTGTTCAGCTCGATGCGGTTTGCCATCAGCCTGCTGACCGTGCTCGCCATCGCGTCAGTCATCGGCACGGTGTTGAAACAGAACGAGCCCTATGCGAACTACATCATCGAGCTGGGCCCATTCTGGTTCAAGGTGTTTTCCATCCTCGGGCTGTATGACGTATACCATGCCGGCTGGTTTCTGGCGATTTTGCTGTTCCTGGTGCTTTCCACCGGTTTTTGCATCTATCGCCAGGCGCCGTTGATGCTGCGTGAACTGAAATCGTTCCGGGAGCATGCGACGGAGGTTTCGCTGCGCGCCTTTTCCCATCAAGCGGTATTTTCACCCATAGCGGCATCGGCAAGCGTGGTGCAGCGCCTGACCGCTTACCTGTCCGGGCAGGGCTACCGCTTCAAGGTCGGCGGTGATATGCAAACCCTGATTGCCGCAAAAACAGGGAGCTACAACCGTCTTGGCTACATCCTGACGCATTCCGCGATCGTGATCATCTGCATCGGCGGCCTGGTAGACGGGAATATTCCACTCAAAGTGCAGGAGTCGCTGGGCTATAAGAAAATCGAAACGCGGGATGTGCCGTCCGGCCAGGTTCCCGCGATCAGCCGCCTTTCTCCCGCCAATCTGTCCTTCCGCGGCAGCGTGTCGATCCCCGAAGGGGGGGCGGCGGATGTTATCTATTTGAACGTGGCGGATGGCTATCTGGTGCAGGATCTGCCTTTTCAGATCCACCTGAAAAAATTCCGCATCGAACACTACGCCACCGGCCAGCCCAAATCCTTCGAAAGCGATATTGTCATCACCGACCGCGCATCCAATAAATCGCTCGAAGGCACGGTATCGGTAAACCATCCGATTATCTACAGGGGTGTTGCGATTTATCAGGCAAGCTTCGGCGATGGCGGCTCCGGGCTGACCATGAACGGCTGGAACCTGTTTTCACCGGCGGCCAAACCGTCCCCCTACAAGGGGCAGGTGAGCCAGGCTTTTGGGCTGTCCAATGGCGCGGAGCTATACACGGTCGAAGTGGTCGATTTCAAGGCATTCAATGTTCAGGATACGGGCGAAGCTGAACCGGCCGCCGCGAAGAAGCCGGGTTTCTGGCAGAACACCTCGCGCGCGCTCAGTTCGGCTGCCGCCGTCACGTCAAGCAATAAGCGTCTGCACAACGTGGGCCCCAGTTACCAGTACAAAATCCGCGATGCCCAGGGGCAGGCCAGGGAATATCACAATTACATGCAGCCGCTGAATATCGAAGGCCGGCGCTATCTGGTCAGCGGCGTGCGCGACGCGCCCAACGAAACCTTCCGTTATCTGCGTTTGCCGGTGGATGAAAATGACGGGATCGAAGGGTATATGCGCTTGCGCGCGACCCTGTTTGACAAGACGCAGTATCCCGAAATAGCGCGCCGCTTTGCGGCGGCTGCCATGCCGGCGGAGTCTGCCGGCGGGGAAGCGCTGCGCGCGAGGCTGGCAGAAAGTACGGTCAAGGTGCTGGAAATGTTCTCCCGCGGCGGTTTCGGTTCGCTGGCCAGGTTCATTGAGGACTCCGTGCCGAAGGCGGAACAGGAAAGGGCTGCCGAAACCTACCTGAAGGTGCTCGAGCGCAGCGTATTGGAGGCTTACCAGGTGTCGCGCGCACGCGCCGGCCAGGCGCCCGCCCAAGTTGACGAACGGACCATGCAATTCGTACGCGACAGCCTGAATGCCATCAATGACAGTTTCTTCTACGGCGCGCCGGTTTACCTGCAGTTGACAGGTTTTGACGAGGTGATGTCCAGCGGCCTGCAATTGACGCGCTCGCCCGGCAAGAATCTCGTCTATGCCGGATCCGTACTGTTGATCCTGGGCGTGTTCGTCATGTTCTATATCCGCGAACGCCGCATCTGGTTGCTGGTCAAAGCGGAGGGCGCCGGGCGGCCCGGTGAAATTCTGTTCGCCATGTCGAGCAACCGCAAGACCCTGGATTTCGAGAAGGAATTCAACATGCACAAGCAAAATCTGACCGAGTTATTGAACCTAGAAACGGCAGTTGACCGCTCCACTGGAGGCTTAATGCAATGATTATAATTAATTTATTCGTGAATTATGGGTTCACCCGTTTGGTAAGCCCGCTACGGGGTGGATTGCACGATTTTTGCGGCGCACGGCGGCGTTGCAACTCCTTGGAATGGAATGACCATTCCGCGTCGTTGCGCCTTGCCCTGCACCCCAAAAATCGCACACTCCACCCCGTTCAACTACCGTTTCTAGGTTGAAAGGATAACGATGGAAGCGATTCAAGGCGGTTATCGGCGCCCTTCTTTTTTCCGCGGCCTGAACTGGTTCGACTGGGCATACGCCGCAGTGCTGGCGGCTGGCAGTCTTTATGCCTACAAGCTGTACGGCGGCTACATGGACGGCTATGAGAAGGGCATCCTGTTCCTGACCGCGGGATCGTTCATCGGTCTGGGTTGGTTCTGGAAGCCGATGCGGAGTCTGCTGCCGCTGGTGGCGGCATTGAGTCTGTTCGGCATCAGCCAGTACCACGGCGAACTGGCGCGGGCCGGCCAGGCGTTCTGGCTGAAATACCTGTTCTCCAGCCAGTCCGCCATCATGTGGATGAGCGCGCTGTTCGTCATGGCGACCGCGGGTTACTGGCTGGGCCTGGCGTCGCGTTCCGATTTCGTCTGCCGCGTCTCGGCAGGAATTACCTGGAGTGCCGCCGCGATGGGCCTGATCGGCCTGCTGGTGCGCTGGTACGAGTCCTACCTGATCGGCGCGGATGTCGGCCACATCCCGCTCAGCAACCTGTATGAAGTTTTCATCCTGTTTTCCATCATCACCGCGTTGCTCTACCTGTACTACGAGCAGTACTACCGGAACCGCCAGCTTGGCGCTTTCGTGCTGCCGGTGATCAGCGCCGCGGTGGCCTTCCTGCTGTGGTACACCTTCGACCGCGAGGCGCATCACATCCAGCCGCTGGTGCCGGCGCTACAATCCTACTGGATGAAAATTCACGTGCCGGCCAATTTTGTCGGTTATGGCGCGTTTTCCCTGGCAGCGATGATAGGCGTGGCCCACCTGCTCGTGTCGAAAGGCATACTCGCCAGCCGCCTGCCTGCGCTCGAAGTGCTCGATGACGTCATGTATAAGGCGATCGCGATTGGTTTCGCCTTCTTTACCATCGCCACCATACTCGGCGCGATGTGGGCAGCGGAAGCCTGGGGCGGGTACTGGTCGTGGGACCCGAAGGAAACCTGGGCGCTGATTGTCTGGCTGAACTATGCCGCCTGGCTGCACATGCGCCTGGTGAAAGGGCTGCGTGGCCCGATACTGGCCTGGTGGGCGGTGGTCGGCCTGTTGGTGACGGTGTTCGCCTTCCTGGGCGTCAACATGTTCCTGTCAGGGCTTCATTCCTACGGCACGCTTTAACCTGAAAAAAAGCGATTAACCACGAATGTTCACGAATAATCAAAGAATTAACGAAATTCACCCGATTCACCTGTTGGGTGAGACGATATTTCTTGTTAACTATTTGTGTTCATTCGTGAACATTCGTGTCATTCGTGGTTAATTACGGTTTTTAGGTTTAAAGCTATCGCGGACGGCGGCGCGAGGTGGCGGCGGAGAAGGGCCGCCCTCGCAATACCGCAATCTGCTGCAGAATGGGGATGGAAACAGGCTCCAGTTTCTTGCGCATCAATGTGCCGGCAGCCGTGGTCCGCGCCAAAACCGGAGAGGCCACCTCGGCATCCATGCGCGCAAGCGCCAGCATCGCGCGCACTTCCCTCGCCAATTCCGGCAGCGTATCCAGAAACTCGCGTAGTGTTGACGATTGCGCATCGCCGGAGACCAGCGTTCCGGTATCCGCAAGAATGGCCTCGACCGAATTCCCGCCGCAGCAGGCCCCCTCAGGCCGCAGCGCGGAAAAATAGGCTGCGAGCGCGTTGAGCAGGGCGATGACCACATCCTGATCGGCCGGGTAGCGCAGCACTTCCTCGCTGACCTGGAGAAACGTCTGGCCGGGGCCGGACAGGGTCCGCTCCAGTTGTTGGGCATAAGGGTTTCCCCGGCCGATCAGGGGCGCGAGCCTGGATTGCAGGGATGCCCAGTCGGCGCGAGCCGGGCGTTGCTCCGGCAGGGTGTCAGGCATGCGCTCGAGAAAGCCCACGTGATAGGCATTGTCATGGCTTCCCTTTTTCCACAGGTGCTGGCGCGCGGTTTCGTCGGTCAGGCCGGGCTGCAGCACGATCCGTACCGTGTCGATGATGACATGAGGGCTGTTTTCGAATGGCAGGTGTTCGATCAGGAAACTGGCCAGGATCTTGCCCATTTCACCCTGCACCACGCTTTCCCTCTCCAGCATGCGGCGGGCGTTGTCGGCGACCGGCATGGCCCACCAGGCATACCGGGCCAGTTCGTCGGTGAGGCCGTTGGAATAGGCGACCGACACCACCGCCTCGGGTTCCCCGAGCAGCAGGAGGCGGTCCAGCCCTTTGTCGCGCGCCTGTCCCATGCGCGTCCAGCGCTGTATGTAAACCGGATAGCCGCCGGGCGAACCGATGGCGTGACCGGCCAGCAGTTCGCGCACCAGGCGCAGGTACTGGTCATTACGCCCGGTGGGGTGAAGCTTGACCGCCGCTTCGCCGCGCGGGGACAGGCCGTAAACCGTCATGCAGGATTCATCGATGCGGATCGCCCGGATTTCTCCGGCGAGAAGGACGTTGAGGCGCAGGGCGTCTTCGGATGTGAGTTCCGACATAAAAAATCAATTCAGTTGTATGCGCTGGCCCCACGGCACCGGCGCCTTGCCTTTGACCAGCCAGATGACCGGAAAGGGCGGCTCCGAAGCGGGAAAATCGCCTTCGGCATCAGTAAAATAAAGCAACATGTCGGGCTGGCGTCCCTGCCGTTCGATCCACTCGAACACCGGCCTGAAATCGGTGCCGCCCCCGCCCTGAAATTCCTTGGGCAGCTTGAATTCCTCCCACGGCTCGAACACCCAGGGGCCGTCCCCGGCCAGTGCCGTGTCGCAGGCGTGAAGTGTGACACGGGCGCGCAACTGGCCTTTGAGGGTGTCGATTTCGGCCACGAATTCATTCAATTCCTCGCTGCTGACCGAGCCGCTGGTGTCCAGGGTGACCACAATATCCGCCTGGGCGCTTCTCAGGGAGGGCATGATCATCGTCCCTTCGCGCCGGGAGGGGCGCATGTAGCTGTAATCGTCCCGCGCAAGCTGGGTCAGGTAGCGCGCCAGCAACATGCGCCAAGGCAGCTTGGGCTGGAGCAGTTCGCCTACCATGCGCGCCATCAGGCCGCCCAGTTTGCCCGCCTGTTGCGCCTGCTGTGCCGCACCGGCAAGACGCTGCTGCCATTGTGCGGCGAGTGACTCCCGCTCGCCGGCCGTCAGGGGTCGCGGCTGCGGCGCACCGTTCTCGCTTTCCTGTCCGGTCTGCCGCCGGCCTTCCGAGCTGCCGCCGGCATTGCTTTCCGCCTCCCTGGGGGTCTCTCCCCGGCCGCCTTCGCGCTGTTCCTCGCCCTGTTGTCGGCCGCTGTTGTGCGGGTCGGCCTCCTCGCCGTCATAGATGTGCTGATCCATGGGCTGGTCGGTGTTGTTGTCGTCGATGCAGGGATAGATTTCTTCTGCCGTCATCCCCTCGAACTGGTCCAGGGCCAACGCGCCGGGAGGCGGCTTGAGGCCGTCCTTGATCAGGAGTGGATTGATGGCGTGATCACAGGCGACGTCCCAGCGAAACTTGATCCGGTGCTGGCGCCGGGCAAAGTGCGACAGGGCGCAGTGCAGGGCTTCGTGGGCCAGCACGAACTGGGTTTGCTCCAGGCTCAAGGCGTCGATGTAGCCGGGATTGTAATAAAAGCTGCGCGCATCGGTGGCGGTGGTCTGGCACCACTTGGGGTCGGCGGCGATCATGGGGAGACGCAGCGCCAGCGCGCCGAGAAAGGGCTTGTCCAGGATCAGGCGGGTACGGGCCGCCGCCA
>JAJYXP010000066.1 GCA_021801705.1 Pseudomonadota bacterium | reverse complement strand
CACAAGGCCTGCTGCTGAACCGTCGCCGCATCGGCTTTTATGCCTCAACCCATGAAGAAATGAATTTGATGCCCTTGCTCAATCAGGCGCTCTGGTTGGGCAAGGCGTGTTTTTTGCCCATTGTTCCCCGGAAATTTCAACGCCGGCTCGGTTTCAGCCTGCTGACGCCGCTGCCGCGCTGGTACCTCAACCGCTTCGGCATACACGAACATTGGGCGCCGCGTCCGGTGCGCGCCTGGCAGCTCGATCTGCTGTTTGTCCCCCTGGTCGGCTTTGACGAGGCGTGTCACCGCCTCGGCATGGGCGGCGGCTTCTACGATGCCAGCCTGGCCTATCTGCGGCGCCGCACGGTGTGGCGCAAGCCGCTTCTGGTTGGCGTCGGCTATGAATGCCAGAAGGTGGGTGAAGTTCCTGTCGACCCGTGGGATATGCATCTCGATGCGGTGATTACCGAACAGCGGATTTATTACGCCAGCAGGAAATGATCAAAGGGCGTGATTTGCCGAGCCAGGCAAAGCGAGAAAAAGTCCCTTGAAATCGCACACGCCACCCCGTTCAACTACCATTTCCAGGCTGAATCGCTTTGTGTCCTATAATGGAAATATGCAAGTTGCTTTATGCGCAGGGGCTTGTCCAAAACGTTAACAAGAAGAGAGGGTTATCATGGCTACGCAAGAACAGGCAGTGTCGGCAGAGGCCGAATTGGAACAGGTTACCAAGGAAAAACTGATGGGAGACCTCCGGGTGGTGGTGGCGGATGCCGAGGAGTTGCTCAAGGCCACCGCTAACCAGACTGGTGAGCGGATCGTAGCGGCACGCGCCAAGGCGGAGGAGTCGCTGAAGGCGGCGAAGATCAGGCTCGCCGAAGCGCAGGCTGTGGTGGTCGAGAAAACCAAGGTGGCCGCCAAGGCTACCGACGATTACGTGCGGGCCAATCCCTGGAAGGCTGTGGGAGTCGGCACGGCGGTCGGGTTTGTGCTGGGTCTTCTGATCTCGCGACGCTGATTCCGGCTCATGCTTTTTGAGGCACCTGATTCCGGCGGGGACCGGCGTGGCGGCTTGTTCGACTCGCTGAAAACACTGGCTGCCACCCTTGTTGCCATTGCCCACACCCGATTGGATCTTCTCTCCACGGAGCTCGAAGAAGAGCGGGTGTGGCTGGGTTCCATGCTGGCATGGACCCTGGTTGCGCTGTTTTGCGCTGGCCTGGGGGTCGTGCTCGCGACGGTATTTGTGGTGGTCGCTTACTGGGAGACCCATCGCCTGCTGGCGCTGGGGGTCCTGGCCGCGGTGTTTCTGCTGGCGGCCGTATTGGCGGTGCTGGCCGTTCTTGCCAAGGCACGCGCCAAGCCCCGCTTGTTTGCCGGGAGCCTGGCGGAGCTTTCCAGTGATCGCGAGCAGTTAAGGCAATGAACGCCAGACTGCTGGAGTTGGCCGAACGCCGGGCGACCCTGACTGCGAGGGCCGCGGCGCAGCGGTCGGCACTTGCGCGACAGCTTGCGCCATGGCGTGTGCCGCTGGCAGTCGCGGACCAGGGTGTGGCGGCCGTCCGCTATCTCAAGAGCCATCCGGAATTGCTGGCAGGAATTGCCGTGTTCGTGGCGGTCATCCGCCCCAGGCGTGTCGTAAGCTGGTTGCGAAGCGGCTGGATGGTATGGCGCATAGTCCGTGCCGTCAAACAAAGATTGCCGGGCGGCTGATTCCTTCTGCACCCCCGCTCTTCCAGGAGCGCATATGACGCATCCGTTTTTGAGGTCGCTGCCGGTTGGTATGGAGAGCCTGGTCGAGCTCAGTCTTGACCTGCGCTGGACCTGGAGCCATGCGGCAGACCGCCTGTGGCAGGAGATCGACCCGGCGGTCTGGGAACGAACCGGGAATCCGTGGCTGCTCCTGCAGAGCGTTTCTCAGCGGCGTCTGGAGCAACTGGCGCAGGAGCGGGATTTCCGCGCCGAACTTGAGCGCCTGCTGCAGGCGCGGCGTGATTACCTCACGGGCGCCGAATGGTTCGGCGACGCTCACCCCGACAACGACACGCTGATTGCCTATTTCAGCATGGAGTACGGACTTGCGGAAGCGCTGCCGTTATACTCCGGCGGGCTGGGCGTGCTTGCGGGCGACCACCTGAAGGCCGCAAGCGATCTTGGTGTGCCACTGGTCGCCGTGGGTTTGCTGTACCAGGAAGGCTATTTCCGCCAGATGCTCGACGCCCGTGGCAGGCAGATCGAAGTCTACCCCTACAATACGCCCACCAGTTTGCCGATTACGCCGGTGCGCGACGGCAATGGCGGCTGGCTGGGTGTGCCTCTCCAGCTTCCGGGCCGCGTGCTGGTGCTGCGCGTGTGGCAGGTGCAGGTGGGGAGGGTCGCCTTGTTCCTGCTGGACAGCAATGACCCCATGAACAGCCCGGCCGACCGCGGCATTACTGGCAAGCTGTATGGCGGCGGCGTGGAGGTGCGCCTGATGCAGGAGATCGTACTCGGGATCGGCGGCTGGCGGGCGCTGGAGGCGCTGGGTTTGCGTCCGGACGTGTGCCACCTCAACGAGGGCCATGCCGCGCTGGTGACGCTGGAACGGGCGCGACGCTTCATGCTGGACAACAGCGTGGATTTCTGGGCAGCGCTTTGGGCGACGCGGGCCGGTAATGTATTTACCACCCATACTCCGGTCGCGGCTGCCTTTGACGTTTTTCCTCGCACGCTGCTCGAGGAATATGGCACCCATTATGCCGAACAGCTCGGCGTTTCGCCGCGCGACCTTCTGGCCCTGGGGAGCAGACCACCCGACGGCGGTGACGGGGCTTTCAACATGGCCTATCTGGCTATGCGTACCTGCGACAGCGTCAATGGCGTGAGCCGGCTTCACGGTGCGGTCAGCCGCCGTATTTTCCACGACCTGTTCCCGCGCTGGCCGGAGCGCGAAGTGCCCGTCGGCCACATTACCAACGGCGTGCATGTCCCCTCCTGGGATTCGCCGTGGGCCGACGAGATATGGACCGCGGCCTGCGGCAAGGGGCGCTGGCTGGGAACACCGGAAATCCTGTCGGGCGCCATTCAGGACCTGGGCGACGAGGCGCTGTGGCAGTTTCGCGGCGAGGAGCGGCACGAACTGGTGCATTACGCACGCCGGCGGCTGGCCCGCCAACTGGGGCAGCGCGGCGCGAACCCGGAAACTATCGCCCAGGCCGGCAATATGCTGGATTCGAACATGCTCACGCTCGGTTTCGCGCGACGTTTTACCGAGTACAAGCGCCCGAATTTGCTGCTGCACGATCCGGAGCGGCTGGTGCGGCTGCTGAGGGGGCCGCCGCACCCGGTGCAGTTGATCGTCGCCGGCAAGGCCCATCCCCAGGATGAGGGCGGCAAGCGGTTTATCCAGGCGTGGGCGGAGTTTGTGAACCGTATGGATGTGCGCGCGCACGTGGTGTTTCTTGAGGATTATGATCTGGATCTTGCACAGGAGCTGGTCCAGGGGGTGGATGTGTGGATCAATACGCCGCGCCGGCCGTGGGAAGCGAGCGGCACCTCCGGCATGAAGGTGCTGGTCAACGGCGGCCTCAATCTTTCAGAGCTGGATGGCTGGTGGGCCGAGGCCTATGCGCCGGAGGTGGGCTGGGCGCTGGGCGACGGCCGGGAACACACCGAGCCGGGCTGGGACGATGTTGAAGCCGAGCAGCTATACCGCCTGCTGGAGCAGGAGATCGTGCCCCTGTTTTACCGCCGCGACGAACAGGGCATCCCGCGCGAGTGGGTGGCGCGCATACGCGCCAGCATGTCCGGGCTTGCGCCGCGATTCAGCAGCAACCGCATGCTGCAGGAATATGTCGGCGACGCCTATCTCCCGGTGTCCGCAGCATACCGCAGGCGCAGCGCAGACGGAGGCCGCCTGGCAAAAGAGCTCGCCGCCTGGGAATCCAATCTCAGGCGGTATTGGCATGAAATACACCTGTCCAACCTGGAGGTGCAGCAACAGCCGGACGGGTGGCTCTTCGCCCTGCAGGTTTACCTGGGGGAGATCCCGCCGCAATCGGTGCAGGTGCAATTGTATGCCGAGCCGGCGGATAAGGATGCGGCGGTGCCCCAGGTGATGGAATGCCGCGCCAGCATACCCGGCGCTACCCACGGCTATGTCTACCATTGCCATATCGCCACTGCACGGCCCGCCGCCGACTTCACGCCGCGCATCGTCGCCTGGCATCCGGAAGCGCATATTCCGATGGAATCGAACCTTATCCGCTGGTTTCCCGGGTGATTCTTTTCCTCATGGATTACATGCATCCATAGGCAACAGTACAATACGTACATTGTTAAGTGGATAAGAACATATATGCGTTACTGGCTGATGAAATCCGAGCCCTCCGATTGCAGTATCGACGATCTCGCCGCCATGCCCAACCAGAGCGTGGCTTGGTATGGCGTGCGCAACTACCAGGCGCGCAACTTCATGCGCGACCAGATGAAGGTCGGCGACAAGGTTTTTTTCTACCATTCCAACTGCGCCGAGCCGGGCATAGTCGGCCTGGCGGAAGTGGGCCGGCTGGCTTATCCCGACCAGACCCAGTTCGACCCGAAAAACAAGTATTTCGACCCCAAGGCGACGCCGGAGAGTCCGCGCTGGTTCAACGTGGATGTGCGGCTCACCGAGAAGATCCGGCCGGTGAGCCTGAAGGAGCTGCGCAGCCACCCCGAACTGGAGCGGATGCGCATCCTGCAGAAAGGCAACCGCCTGTCGATCACGCCGGTGGACCCGCGCGAGTGGGAATTCATTCTGTCGCTGCTGTAGAAATCAGTAAACCTAAAAAGCGATTAACCACGAATTTACACGAATAATCAAGGAATTAACGAAATTAACCCGATTCACCCGTTGGATGAGGCGATATTTGTTGTTAACTATTTGTGTTCATTCGTGAACATTCGTGTCATTCGTGGTTAATTACGGTTTTAAGGGTAAATCGAATTCAGCAGCATCTTCGTGCCGATGATGTAGAGGAACAGCGCGAAGACTTTCTTGAGCGTCGCCACCGGCAGCCTGTGGGCAGCCCTGGCCCCGAAGGGGGCGACGAGCATGCTGGCCACCACCAGCCCGGCAAGGGAAGGCAGGTGGACGAAACCGAGGCTCCAGTGCGGCAGGTTTTTAATCGGCAAGCCGTTGAGAAGGTAGCCGACGGTTCCGGCGACAGCGATGGGAAATCCGATCGCGGCCGAGGTGCCGATGGCGTTATGCATCCTGACGTTGCTCCAGGTCATGAAGGGCACGGACAAGGCGCCGCCGCCGATGCCGACAAAGCTTGAAACCAGGCCGATGATCCCGCCCGCGACGAACATTCCGTCCGCGCCGGGAAGCTGATGCGTCGGCTTGGGTTTGAGGTTGAGCAGCAACTGCGTCGCCACGTAGAAGAGAAAGGCGATAAAGAAGCCCTTGAGCAAACCCGCCGGCAGTTTCGCCACCAGAAACGTGCCGGCCAGGGTGCCGAGCAGGATACCCGGCGTGATGCGCTTCACGATGCCCCAGTTGACCGCGCCATGCGCGTGGTGCGCACGCAGGCTGGACACCGAGGTAAACATGATGCTGGCCAGCGAGGTGCCGATCGCCAGATGGATCATGTGGTCCGGCGGAAAATGCTGGGCGGCGAAGATGAACATCAGTATCGGCACGATCACGACCCCGCCGCCCACGCCCAGCAGTCCGGCCAGGAAGCCGGCGACGCTGCCGGCGGCAAGATAAAGCAGAATGAATTCCCAGCCGATCATCAAAAACTCCCATGTGTGGATTATACGCCCTTGCTTTTCCCGCTGACTTCGCCGGTTAATTCCATTTATCGATCAAAAACGCACTAACCGCAAAGGACGCGAAGGGACGCAAAGGAAAGGCAATTAAGCTGGTATGTCTGAAGGTTAGGTTTTCCCTTTGCGAACCTTTGCGTCCTTTGCGGTGAAAGATTTTTGCGGTTTATTGTTGGATTGAATGCAAATTGGAATAACCCAGCCAGTCCGCCAGCGCCCGGTAATCGCCGAAGTCGCCGACGGCGCGCGTCCTGATCTGCGGCTGTTCCGCTTCGACCAGCCGCGCCAGATCGTTGCCCGGTCCGAGTTCGATCGCGGCATCGATGCCGAATTCCGCCAGCGCATCCATGCACCTGTCCCACCGGATGGTCGTGGCGATCTGCCGCGACAGGGCGGCTATCGCCTGGTCGCGGGAGCGAACCGGCGCAGCATCGACAGATCCCAGGACGGTCACCCTGGGCGGGGCGATGGCGCTTGCGCTCAGGACATCGCGGAACGAGTCCGCCGCCGCCGCGAGGTAATGGGTGTGGGCGGGTATGGTAACGGGCAATCGCACCAGGCTCGGGTTCGCCGCCCGGAAATCGGCGACAAAGCGCGCGATGGCGTCGCTCGGTCCGGCCAGCACTTCTTCGCCGGTGCGGCGTTTGATGGCGACATCCAGGCCGCAGTCGGCGATAGCCCGGTCGCGCGCGGCGAGCGTGGCGGGAGAGACCCGGCCGCGCCACAGCGCCATGCAGCCACCACCGTTGCCGGCCGTAGCCGCATCCATCAGGCGCGCGCGCTCTTGCACCAGCCTGAACGTTTCTGCCGCATCCAGCGCCCCGGCGACATGGTAGGCAATCAATTCGCCCAGGGAGTAGCCGGCGACCAGGCTGATTTCCGGCAACAGCCGGGCTATCCTGGTCCAGGTCGCGATCTGGTAATAGGCGATGGCAAACTGCGCATTCGCGTTGAGAAAAATTGCCTGCTCGTCGAGCCCGTTCCACCATGCGGCGACATCCCGCCCCAGGGCCGCGCTCGCCGCCTGGCGCACCGGCTCGCATTCGGGGGCCGCGAGCAGCCCGTCCAGCATGCCGCGGTGCTGGCCTGCCTGACCGGAGCAGAGGATGGCGAGCCGCATGTTAGTAGTCAGTCCTATTGAATTTCCGGGATGTAGGTCGGGCTTCAGCCCGACATGTCGGGTTAAAACCCGACCTACAATGGCGGCGCTTCATAAGGAAAAGGTTTCGAACCCATGCGCCGCCCAGCTTGCCGCCATCAGGTCGGCGCTGCCGCCCGGGCTGAGGTTGCGCTCGACGAAGGCGCGATGCAGGGCGAGCAGCCGGTCGCGCCAGCCCGGCGCATCCACCCCGCCGGCGCGGTTGAAGGCGGCGGCGGAGTGGCGCACGAAATCGAGCCCGCCTGCCCCGTCCCGCCACAGCAGGTTGGTGTCCGGCAGGTGTTCCATCAGGGCCAGCAGGGTGCCGATCTGCGCCGTTTCGCGGTCATGCCCGGCGGCAAGGTGGCGGCGCAGGGACGGCAGGCCGATATTATAGACCGTCGGGAATCCGTCCGCCGCTTCCGTCCTCGCGCCGCCGGCCGCAAATTTCTTGAATACGTTGTTGCCGTGAGATGCGGGAGACTTTCTGCGCCCGGCGGCAATGTCGGCACCCCAGACCCTGGCGACCACGGCGCCGCAGTCGAGCTGCGCCAGCGCAGCGTCCGCCCTGCGCCGGGCGGCGGCCGCCGCGAGCAGGCCGAGGTTGAAGATGGCGCCGCGATGGGTATTGACGCCGCCAGTGGCGCGGAGCATTTTTCGCTCCGCTTCGATCCCGATCGCCTGGAGCACGGTGAAGGGTAGACCGCGTGCACCGGCCAGCGCAAGCATGGCGAAGCTGCCTCGCAAGGCGTCTATGCTGGCGAGGAAGGTGCCGATATGCATATCACTATGACTGCCAGAATCGACCGGCGTCACCAGGCCGGGCTTGGGCCAGGCCATGGCCTCGTGGCGCAGCGCCTCCAGGCAAAGGCGCTCGAGACGGAAACAGTCGGCATGCGGGTCGCGCGGCCGGGCAGCAAATGCGGCAGGGCTGCAGGCGGCCGCTTCCATGTCAGGCGGAAAGCGGCCGGGCGAAGAGCTGATCGACGGGAATCAAACGGGTTTCGCCATCGGACTTGGCGAGCACTTGCCGCGGCGTGCCCGCGCGAATCGCCCCGGCCAGCTCCCGCCAGGCAACCGCCCATCCCGTCGGCGCGAGGATTTCCCCGTCGATGCGGGGCGTTTGCAGCGGGAAGGTTTCCAGCGCCGCAAGCAGCGCATGAACTTGTGTCGCCTCGCTGCATTCCAGCAGCAGGTCGAGATCACTGGCTTCGTCGAGATAGCTTGCGCCGGTGAAGGCCTGGGCCGAGAGCGAGCCATACACGCGCGGCACCGCCCCGGTCTTCGCGCACAGGGCGTGCAGGCTGTACATGCCGGGCCGCCAGATGCGGGGCGCATGATCGATCGCATCGAGCAGCAAGAGCGGGCGCGAGTGGCGAATGATGGCGGCGCGGGGTGCGCGGAGCGCGATGCGTGTGCGCGCGGGTGCGGAGGGCTGCGTGAAGCCCAGGATCAACGGGTCGGCGGCTGCCGGTTCGGACTGGCGGGCGACCACTAGCGGCCGGCCCCGTTCCACCCAGTTGCGGGCACGGACGGCATGCTCGGCAGCGCCAACGAACCGGCCCGCATCGACGCCGGGGTCGAGCCAGACCAGGTCGTGGCGGCGGAACGGGGCCGTGCTCATGCGTCCGCCACGAGTTGCGCCGTCGGCGCGGCGAGTAGCCGCCCGCCGCGCTCCAGCCCGATTGCGGCGCGGCCGTCCGTGTCAGTGGCGCTGGCCAGTGCGGCGGCGAGGCGATCGGGCCAGTTGTCGTCCGTCGACCAGATTTCGTGGATGCCGCCCATGCGCCAGTAATTCTCGGCACCGGGCGCGAACACCGGCGATACGCCCGCCAGCTCTTCCAGCCGTTCGAGGCTGATCCTGGTGACGCGCGCCATCGCGCGCAGGTCCATGACGCGCACCTGGGCATCGGGCAGCGCGCAGATGCGGTCGGCCAGCATGCCAAAGGCCAGGAAGCCGCCGCTGACTGCTTCGCCGTTGATCACGGTCAGCAGGCGGTGTCCGTGCCGGCGCGCCAGATCGACGCAGCGCGCGACATGGGCGAAGTAGCCGTTGAGGCCGAGCAGCTCGTCGTGGCGCGACAGGGCCTGACCCTGGGTGTCGGCGATGAAGAGGATGGGGCGCGGCGCGGTGTCGGCATCGGCGCGCACGGCCTGCAGAATCGCGGCGGCGATCCGGAGTGCGAGCGGGCCGTCGATCGCCGCATGGTCGCGGGTGCCGATCACGGTCACGCGCTTGTCGCCGACCTGGGCCGAGCCGTGCAGGAACAAGCCTGTGCTGGCGATATCATGGCCACCCGCGCCGAACAGCCGGTCGAAAATTGCTTGTTCGCTCATGATGTTTCTCCCAGATGAAGGTTGAATTCCGCTACGCTCAATTCGGGCACCCGGGACGCGTCGGCAAAGCCGGCGGCCTGCCAGATTTCCCGTCCGTCGCGCGCGCCGGCGAAGCGCTCGCTGCGGGCGGCCAGCCGCGCCTGTTCATCGAGCAGGGCCACGAGGCTGGCAGGCGCGAGCGGGTGGGCCTGGTAGCGCGCGATCAAGTCGGCGGCGGCGGCGCGAAAGGCGGGAATGAGGTCGTCCACCAGCCGCGTCGCCTCGCCCAAGGTGCGCCGCAGCTTGCCGCCGGTAACCCGCCACACCAGCGCCCGGTCGCGCGAGTCGAATTCCTCCACCCCCCGCACGGTTTCGATCACCTCGGGGCCGGACAGGCCGAGCCGCCCCTGCTCCGACATCACGACTTCCGCGCACAGCCGGGTGACGATGCCCATGCCGCCGAATGCCCCGCACGAGCCGCCGACGAGGGCGAACACCGGGATGCCCGCGGCCTGGACCCGGAGCACGGCGCGCATGATTTCGGAGATGGCGATCAGGCCGGCGTTGGCCTCGTGCAGGCGCACGCCGCCCGAGTCCGCCAGCAGCAGCACGGCGGCAGGCCGCTTGACCAGGGCCTTGTCGAGCAGACCGCGGATTTTCGCGCCGTGCACTTCGCCGACGGAGCCGCCGATGAAGCGGCCTTCCTGCGCGGCGACGAGCACGGCGTGCCCGGCCAGCTTGGCGCGGCCGACCACGACGCCGTCGTCGAAGGCCTGCGGCGCGCCCAACTGGGCCAGGTGCGGGCTGGTCTGCCTCAGCTCGGGGGGGCAGAACTCGCTAAAGGAATCCGCGTCGACCAGGCCGCTCAGGCGCATGCGCGCCGAGGCCTCGAAGTAGCTGATGCGCCGGCCGTTCATGCTGCGCAGGTTTCGAAGGCCTGGTCGAGGCGCAGGCTGACCACCGCGGGCGTGGCGCCCGCATCGTTGATCGAAAGCCTGAGGCCGCCCACGTCATGGCGTGCGGCGAAGTCCTTCAGCACCGCTTCCCAGATGTCGCGGAAGCCGTGGGCCGAGGTGTTGACCACGATCTCGCAGGCGTCGCGGGTCGCACCGGGCTCGACCAGCACTTCCAGATTGCCCGACGAAACCACGCCGCAGATCGCGGCGCGAACGATGTCCTGCGGCAGGGGCGATGACGGCAGGGTGAGGGTGAATTGTTCCATCTGCGCTTGTCCCGTTACCAGTTGCGGAATTGCTGCGGCGGGTCGTACAGGCCGCCGGAGGCATGCACCAGATCCTTGACGCTGCGCGCGGCGAGCAAATCGCGCGTGGCGTCGCGCTTCCTGATGCCGAGGTCTTCCGGGCGGCGGATGATGCCGCGGTCGCGCAGGTTTTCCACCATGCGCAGGTCGCGCGCCATCCCGACCGGCGTGTAGCCGGCCACGCCGCGGATCGCCTGCTCGCGCTCCTGCGGCGTCGCGCACATCAGCAGGTTGGCGATGCCTTCCTCGGTGATGATGTGGGTCAGGTCCTCGCCGTAGATCATCACCGGCGGCAGCGCCATGTTCGCCGTCGCCGCCAGATCCCAGGCATCGAGGCGCTCGACGAAGGTGGGCTGCATGTGCTCGCGGAAGGTCTCGACGATCTGCACCACCAGCTTCTGGCCGCGCGGCATGGCAATATTGCCGCGCCCTTCGCGCCCGGCGCGCAGCCAGGCCGGGGAAGCATGGCGCCGCCCACGTGCGTCCGCCCCCATGTTGGGTGCGCCGCCGAAGCCGGCGATGCGACCCTTGGTGGCGGTCGAGCTGTTGCCCTGCAGGTCGATCTGCAAGGTCGAGCCGATGAACAGGTCGCAGGCGTAATGGCCGGCGGCCTGGCAGAAGGCGCGGTTGGAGCGCATCGAGCCATCCTGGCCGACGAAGAAGATATCCGGCCGCGCCGCCGTGTAACGCTCCATGCCGACCTCGGAGCCGAAGGAATGCACCGATTCGACGAAGCCGGCCTCGATCGCGGGAATCAGCGTCGGATGCGGATTCAGCGCCCAGTGGGTGCAGATCTTGCCTTTCAGGCCGAGTTCGGCGGCATAGGTGGGCAGCAGCAGTTCGATCGCCGCCGTGTCGAAACCGATGCCGTGGTTCAGGCGCGTGATGCCGTATTCGGCGTACAGGCCCTTGATCGCGATCATCCCCATCAGCACCTGGATCTCGGTGATCAGGGCGGGGTCGCGCGTGAACAGCGGCTCGATGTAGTGGGGCGTCGGGGCCTGGACGACGAAGTTCACCCAGTCGGCGGGGATGTCGACGCGCGGCAGCCTGTCCACGATTTCGTTGACCTGGGCGATGACGATGCCGCCCTTGAAGGCCGTCGCCTCGACGATGGCCGGCGTGTCCTCGGTGTTGGGGCCGGTGTAGAGATTGCCCTCGCGGTCGGCTGCCTGGGCCGCGATGAGCGCGACGCGCGGCGTCAGGTCGACGAAATAGCGGGCGAACAGTTCGAGGTAGGTGTGGATCGCGCCGATGGTGATTTTCCCGCTTTCGACCAGGCGCGCCAGGCGTCCTGCCTGCGGGCCGGAGAAGGAGAAGTCGATGCGGCTCACTTGGCCGCGTTCGATCAGGTCGATGTGCTCCGGCAGCGCGAGCACAGACTGCACCAGGTGCAGGTCGCGCAGGCGGGCAGGATCGGTCTTGACCAGGCTGCGGGCGAGGAAGTCCGCCTGTTTCTGGTTGTTGCCCTCGATGCAGACGCGGTCGCCCGGCTCGATTACGGCTTCGAGCAGAGGCACGATGGAATCGGCGGAAACCAGGCGCCCGGTCGCGAAGCCTGCGGCGCGCGCCAGGCGCCCGGCCCGGCTGCGCGCCAGATTGTCCCAGCGGCCGGAGGGAGTAGCAGGGGCGTTCATCCTAAAAAAAGCAGCTCAGCCACGGATTAACACAGATTATCAATGAGTTACATCTATCATTTTGCGCACCTTTCGGGTGAACGGCAAGCTTTCTGCAACACATTATTTTATCTGTGTTAATCCGTGTTAATCCGTGGCTAAAAGAGGTTCTTGGGTTCATGGTGTTGTTTGCCGGATCATTTGCCGCTGACGCCGAACACCGCGTCCGGCAGCCAGGTGGCGATGCCCGGAAAGAGACAGATCAGCAGCACCGCAAGCACCATCAGGCCGACGAAGGGGATCACCCCCCAGATGATGTCCCGCAGCGGAATGTCGGGCGCAATGTTCTTGATGACGAAGATGTTGAGCCCGACCGGCGGATGGATCAGCCCCATTTCCATGACGATGGTCATGACCACGCCGAACCAGATCAGGTCGAAGCCGGCGGCCTTGAGCGGCGGCAGGATGATGGGCGCCGTCATCAGGATGATCGATACCGGCGGCAGAAAGAAGCCGAGCACCACCACCAGCAGCAGGATCACGCTCAGCAGCGCCCATTTCGACAGGCTCAGGGCGACGATGGATTCCGCCGCGGACTGGCTGATGTGCAGGTAGCTCATGACATAGGAGAAGAGCAGCGACATGCCGATGATGAACATCAGCATGGTCGATTCCTTGAGGGTGCTGGCCAGGATGGGGCCGAGCTGCGACGGCCGCCACACCTTGTAGATGACCGCGATCAGCAGTAGCGCCAGCAGCCCCCCCAGGCCGGCGGTCTCGGAAGGCGTGGCATAGCCGCCGTAAAGCGCGACCATGACGCCGATCAGCAGGGTGACGAAGGGGATCACGCGCGGCAGCAGCCGGGTCTTGTCGTAGAGCGTGAGCTCCATCGCATCCAGATAGGCCGATTTTTCGCCGCCCTGTTTCCAGATGTCGAGCGCTTCCCTGTACTCTTTCTTGTAGCGGAATGCGGCGTAGGCGGAGAACAGCGCCACCAGCAGTATGCCCGGGCCGACGCCGGCGAGGAACAGCCTGCCCAGCGATTGCTCGGCGGCGACGGCGAACAGGATCATGACGATGGACGGCGGCAGCAGGATGCCGAGGGTGCCGCCGGCCGCGATGATGCCCGCGGCGAAGCGGGGCGAATAGCCGCGCGAGCGCATCTCGGGGATGCCGGCGCTGCCGATCGCCGAACAGGTGGCCGGGCTGGAACCCGACATCGCGGCGAACAGCGCGCTGGCGAAGACGTTGGCGATGCCCAGCCCGCCCGGGATCTTGTGCATCCAGGCATGGATGGCCAGATAAAGATCGGCGCCGGCGCGCGACTTGCCGATCGCCGCGCCCTTGAGAATGAAGAGGGGAATGGACAGCAGCGTGATGTTGGCCATTTCCTCGTAGACGTTCAGCGTGACCGTATCGAGCGACGCACCCGGCATGAAAATGAACATGAAGATGACGGCGATGCCGCCGAGGGCAAACGCAATCGGCATGCCCGAGAACATCAGGAGCAGGGTGCCGAGTCCATAGAGTACTCCAATGATGCCGACGCTCACTTGCTTGCCCCTTTGGTGGTTAGCGCGGTAATGACCTGCAGAAGGATTTGCAGGGATAGCAGCGTCATCCCGGTCGCCATGAGCCCGTAGGGAATCCACAGCGGCGGCGCCCAGGAGGAGGATGTGGTCTGGCCCTCGACGAAGGCCTCGTGCAGCATGCTCCAGGACTTCCAGGAAAAGAACGCGCAGAAGGCGAAGGAGGCGGCATCACAGAACAGCAGACGCAGCCGGTTGGCCGCCGGCGAGAAAAATCCCGCCAGGGCCTCGATGCCGATATGGCCGCGCTGCGATTGCACGTAGGCGCCGCACATGAAGACCGCGCCGACCAGCAGGAAGACCGACATCTCGTCCTGCCAGTCGGTCGGCACCTTGAGGAAGTAGCGCAGGAAAACGCTGCCGGTGAGGATGGCGCAGGCGGCGAGGAGGGCGAGCATGGACAGCACCAGCACACCGTTGTTCACCCTCGCCTGCAGCCTGACCAACTGCCCCAGGGGGCCGCCGACGGGTGGCGTCGGCGGAGCCTCCCGGCCTTCGAGCTCGAAGCCGTGGCTCATAGGGTTTTCTCAGCCAGCCTGAGGATGCGCGCGCAGCTTTCGCTCTTCGCCGCGAAGTCCTTCCAGGCGGTGTCGCGGGCGATCGCCTGCCATTTTTTGACGGACGCGTCCGACATGTCATAGGCTTTGCCGCCGGCCTTCTGATACACCGCCGCCACCGCCTGGTCGTCCGCCTTGGCCTGTTCCAGCGCGAATTTCTCCATCTCGGCGCCGACCGCCATGACTACGTCCTGCTGGGCCTTGGGCAGCCGCTCGAACACCGCGCGCGAGATCAGTAGCGGCTCGAACATGAACCAGTAGGTCTTGCCGCGGCCCGTGGTCAGTTGTTTTGCAACTTCCTCGAGACGGAAGGAGATCAGGCTGGTGGATGAGGTCATCGCGGCATCGAGGGCGCCGGTCTGCATCGCGGCGTAGATCTCGTTCGACGGCAGCGTCAGCACCGCCGCCCCGGCCGCCTTCAGCACCATGTCCATCTCCCGGCTGCCGCCGCGCACCTTCAGGCCCTTGGCATCTTCCGGATCGATAATCGGCTTGGTGCGGCTGGCGACGCCGCCGGCCTGCCAGATCCAGCTCACGATCATCACCCCCTTGTCGGCGAGCACATTGGACAGCGCCTTGCCGACTTCGGCATGTTTCCACGACATGCCCTGCCCGTAAGAGGTGACGACGCCGGGCATCAGGCCGATATTGGTTTCGGGGACTTCGCCGCCGGCGTAGGAAAGCGGCACCAGCGACATGTCCAGCGCGCCCTTGCGCAAGGCGCTGAACTGGGCGTTGGTCTTCATCAGGGAAGAGCCGGCGTAGACGGTCCCCTTGAGCGCGCCAGCGGTGCGTTTTTCGATCTCGGCCGAGAAGCGGCGGCATAGCCGGTCGCGGAAGTCGCCTTCGTTGATGGTGCCACCGGGGAATTGGTGGGAAATTTTCAGGCTTGCCGGCTCCGCCGCAAAGGCGTGGCGGCCAAACAGCGCAACGGTTGGGGCGGCGGCTAAACCGAGCAGAATACGGCGACGAGTGATGTCCATTCAGCAATCTCCTTTATGTAAGTACGAAAAAAGGGCTTCTAAAAATTCCTGCTCCGCAATATCCTGCCCTTAAAACCCGGAACGATGTGCAAAGTAAATTGTATACAATAAAACATACAATGTATGCAATATTGACTGCCCGCGTATCCGTTGTCAATATCGTTATATAATCGCCGCCATATTTGGCACAGCAATGCGGGAGTGTTATGGAAAGCAAGCAGCGCACGTCGCGGCGCTCGGAGCAGATGGGCTATCTGATCGAGGAGCGCATCGTCACGGGGGTCTATGCGCCGGGAATGCGTCTTGACGAGACTGAATTGGCGAGCAGTTTCGGCGTGTCGCGCACGCCGATTCGTGAAGCCTTGATCCAGTTGTCCTCGGCCGGACTGGTCGAGATACGGCCCCGACGGGGAGCGATCGTCGCGGAAATCGGGCCGCATCGGCTGTGCGAGATGTTCGAGGTGATGGCCGAACTCGAAGCCATGTGCGGGCGGCTGGCGGCACGCCGCATTACGGAACCCGAACAACTTGCTCTCGCGGCGGCGCATCAGGCTTGCGAAGATGCGCGGGATGCGGCCGACCCGGATGCCTACTATCGGCTAAACGAGCGCTTCCATCATTTGATCTATGCGGCAAGTCATAACGGGTTTCTGGAGGAGCAGGCCGCCGCCTTGCACCGGAGATTGAGGCCGTACCGGCGCCTCCAGCTTCGCGTTCGGGACCGGATGAGCACGTCTTTCGCGGAACATGCCGGCATAGTCGAGGCGATTACCGCCGGAGATAGAGAGCTTGCCGCCGAGCGGTTGCGCGCTCACGTTGTGGTGCAGGGGCAGCGTTTCGCGGATCTGGTGGCCTCCCTGCCCATGCTTGGAGACTTGGGCCGTGGCCAGGCCAAGCCGGTATCGCAGGACTGATTTTGCCTAACGGTCATGGCGGCCGCGACGTTCATCATTCGGGTTGGCGCGGCCGCCATGTCCGTTCCCTCTCTCCTACCTCTCCCCCAGAGGGGCTAATCTATGCACACATCTTTGCAAGCTGTTGATTTTACTCCCCTCCCCCGCTTGCGGGGGAGGGGTTGGGGGAGAGGGAAAAAGGGCATGTTAATCAACCAATTCCCTCTCCCTAGCTCTCTCCCTCGCACCCGCAAGGAGTGTCCCCGCCGGGATTGGCAGCAAGCTGCTCAATCCGGCGAGACGGGAGAGGGGACTTGTGTGCATAGATTAGCCCAGAGGGGGAGTGATGAGGTGTCGCTTCGCGACGTTCACGTTAACAAGCGGTCTCAATCTCCCATGTTGGTGCCGACGCGCCGTGCACTCACTACCCAGGGGTGGTCGGGGGGAACGGTTTTGACTTGCCCGGCGACATCCTCCAGTTTCACCGGTTTGGTGATTTCCCCCTTGGCGGCAACCATGACGCCATAGTGGCCCTGATGAATCAGGTCGGTGCAGGCCGTCCCCAGGCGGGTGGCAAGCAGGCGGTCGGCCGCGGAGGGGATGCCGCCGCGCTGCAGATGTCCCAGGATGGTGACGCGGGATTCCAGGCCGGTCAGCTTTTCGAGCTGCTTGGCGAGGCGCAGCGTGCGCTCGGCATACTGGGTTTCCGGTATATCTTCAGGCTCGGCCTTCTTGCTCTCTTTTTGCCTGGAAGAGGGTTTCTGTTTCTTGGCCTCAAGCAGGGCATCGTGTTCCTGTTTGGAGATTGCCCCTTCGGCCACGGCAACGATGCTGAACGGCTTCCCGCGCCGGCTGCGCTCGCGGATCGCTTCCGCCGCGCTTTCCACCGAGTACGGGATTTCGGGGATGAGGATGACGTCGGCGCCGCCCGCGATGCCCGCGCCCAGAGCCAGCCAGCCGGCCCTGTGGCCCATGATCTCCACCACGATGATGCGGTGGTGGCTGTGCGCCGTGCTGTGCAGCCGGTCGATTGCATCGGTCGCGATACCGAGCGCGGTGTCGAAGCCGAAAGTGGCGTCGGTCATGGCGACATCATTGTCGATGGTTTTCGGCAGGGTGATGATGTTGAGGCCTTTTTCCTTGAGGCGCAGGGCATTTTTTTGCGTGCCGCCGCCACCCAGGCAAACCAGTGCGTCAAGATGGTTGTCCTGGTAATTGCCGACGATGACGTCGGTCATGTCGAGCAGCTTGCCGCCCACCGGCATGCGGTGCGGTTTGTCGCGGCTGGTGCCGAGGATGGTGCCGCCGCGGGTAAGAATGTCGGACAGCTCCCCGCCGTCCAGCCGTATCGTCCGGTTTTCCATCAGCCCGCGGAAGCCGTCGCGGAAGCCGATGATCTGCATGCCGTAATTATTCAGAGCGGACTTGCCGACCCCGCGTATCGCTGCGTTGAGGCCGGGACTGTCGCCGCCGGCGGTGAGGATGCCGATGTATTTTGTCATTGAGAGATGCGCCTTTTGTCCAATGAGAATATGATCATCGATATGTTGATCAAGGTCAATGTGTTGTACGGCCGCGGCGGTGCCTTACTGTTGTATTTTCTTTTCATATGGGCCCGGCCAAGTTTATTATCGGAACGCGATCCGGATCATCGTTGGTATTGGAGGAGGTTATATGCGTTTTCTGGCAATCGTGCTGCTGCTGCTTGCTCTGCCCGCTGCCGCATCGGATTATGCGCGGGAGAAGAAATGGGCGGATGAAGTCATTCCTTCGGTCGTGGTGGGCGAACCGCTTTATCTGGAGGCGGACGGGCACCGCTTTCTCGCCCTTTATGCCGAAGCGGCCAAACCCGGGAGCGCCGTGATCGTGGTGCACGGACTGGGGGTGCATCCTGACTGGAGCCTCATCGGCGTGCTGCGCAGCGGCCTGGCGGAGCAAGGCTACACCACCCTCTCGGTGCAAATGCCGGTGCTGGCTGCGGATGCCGGGCCGGAGGCCTATCCGGCCACGTTCGACGAGGCGGCGGCACGGCTCAGGGCGGCCGCAAGTTATTTACAGAGTAAGGTTTACGGCTCGATCGCCATCGTCTCGCACAGCATGGGTTCACGCATGAGCCAGCACTATCTTGAGCAGAATCCCGATGCGCCGGTGCAAGCCTGGGTTGCCATCGGCATGCCTGGCGGTGGGTCGTATGGCAAAGTGAAGCGCCCGGTTCTCGATCTCTACGGCGACAGCGACCTGCCCGCCGTACTCCGGAACGCCCGGTCGCGGGCCGCATCCTTCAGAGTTGAAGGCTCGGAACAGACAGTCGTTCCCCAGGCCGACCATTTTTTCAATAACCGCGACGCCGACTTGGTGAGGATAGTGAAGGAGTACCTGGACAAAGTTCTGCGCGGATAGGCCATGGTCTGGAAATGGCGGGAAGTTGAGGCTATATTTCCTGTAACAATTAAAAAGGGATCGTTGGCATGACATTTCTAACCGGCATGAGTGATCTTTCCATCTTCCTGGTCGAACCCTCCAGTGTGCAATCCCAGTTCATCGAGGCGCGGCTTGGCGATCTGGATATCCTGCCTCCACGGGTTTTCAGGGACGGCGCCACAGTGTTTGCCGCCATGCACGAGCGCTTGCCCGACCTCGTTATAAGTGCCATGTATCTCAGCGACATGACGGGCGCCGAACTGGTGGAAAAGATGCGTGTCGACGATGCGCTGAAAGGCGTCGCGTTTATCCTGATCTCGAGCGAGACCAAACTTCAATACCTTGATCCCGTGCGCCAGGCCGGCGCCTGCGCCATTTTGCCGAAACCGTTTGAAACCGGACAGTTGAGAGCCGCCCTTTCCGCTACGCTGGACTACCTCAAACCCGGCAACCTCTCGCTGGATGGCGGGGACATCGATATCGAAAATCTGCGCGTACTGGTGGTCGATGACAGTCGCAGCGCCCGTACTTACAGCCGGCAGGTGCTGGGAAACATGGGAATTCAGCACATCATCGAGGCGGAGAATGGCCTGCAGGCGGCAGAAATCATCCAGGAACAGTTTTTCGATCTGGTCGTTACCGATTACAACATGCCTGAAATGGACGGCAGGGAACTGGTGGAGTTCATTCGCGGCAAGAGTTGGCAAAGCTCGGTGCCGGTACTGATGATTTCCAGCGAGAGAAATCAGAGCCGGCTCGCTGCCGTGGAGCAGGCGGGTGTTTCGGCAATCTGCGACAAACCTTTTGAGCCGGCTCTCATCAAGAGCCTGCTCGAAAAGATGCTTGCACCAAGCGGGCAGTAGGGCGCCGTGCTAAAGGCGCATGGCGTCGGGCAGGCCTACTTGGTCAGCGCTATGAACAGTTCCGGCAAACGCTCCGGCAGGCGCTGGATGTTGTCTATGACGGTGTACTGCCTGCCGAAAATGTCGCTGACATATTCATCCGCCCCCGGTTTCAATCGGTTGTCGAGGTTGATGCAGTAGGCGTAGATTCCCTTCTGATCCAGTTCCTTGACTGCCTGCCTAGCGTCTTCGATGAGCAGGCGTTCATCCTTGGTGTCCACGTCCGCAGGTTGGCCGTCGGTGAGGATCAGCATCAGCTTTTTGTCCGCCTTCTGCGCTTCCAGGTAGTGGGCGGCGTGGCGCATGGCGGCACCCATGCGGGTGGAGTAGCCGGCTTTCATTGCCGCCAGGCGGCCCTTGATTTCATCGTTCCACTGTTCGCTGTAGCCCTTGATGTGCAGGTAACGCACGTCATGCCGGGTGTTGGAATGGAAGCCGCCGATGGCGAAGGGGTCGCCCAGTTTATCCACCGCCCAGGCCAGGAGCGACACCGCCTCCTGGCTGAGATCCAGGATGGTCTGCTCGCTGCCGGCCGCTTTTTCGTTGAGCGACTCGGACAGGTCCAGCAGCAGCATGACGGCGATGTCGCGCCCGCTGGTCTTGTGGCTCATGTTGATGCGCGGGTCGGGCGTGGCGCCGCTCTTGAAATCGATCAGCGAGCGCAGAGCGACATCCAGGTCCAGCTCGCTGCCTTCTTCCTGATAGCGGATACGCACTTTTTCCTGCGGCTTGAGCAAGTCCAGCATGCGTTTCAGGCGTTTGGCCAGCGCGCTGTGTTTCTCCAGCAGCCTGTCGATATCCGTTGCGTTGCCCTGCGGATGCAAAGCCTCGTAAACGCTCGCCCAGTCAGGCCGGTAGGTCTGGCTGTTGTAATCCCATTCCGGATAATGGCGCGGCGGCAGGCCTTTGATTTCCTCTTCGAGTTCGACCTTGCGGTTCTGGTCGAAAGCTTCTTCTTCGTCGCCTTCCTCGATGAATTTCCACATCTGACGATTGTCGTCGCGGTAATCGATCTCGGTATCCTGGAAGTGGATTTTCGGCAACTGGTCGCTCTGGCGGTGCGTTCTGGCACCGAACGCAATAGCCAGGTCGGCCATTTCCTGCGTGCTGGATTCGCTTTGTGCCATCATGGCGTGGAAGCGTTGGGCGAATTCGATAATGTCGGGATTCGTGTATGGATGGTTTGCATCCAGGATGGCACGCGACAGCATGGCCAGGCGATGGCGCACGGCCGATTCCTTTGCCGGGTCGCAGGCGTCTTCCGCCGGCACCGGATGCAGGGCCAGGAAGATGCGGCGCAGGCCGGGGTACTGGCGCATGGCGAGATATTCCACCCGCGAGTCTTCCAGGAACTCGGCCGACATGCGCTGGAATGGACTCATGTTGTCGGCAAAAATGGCCGCGGTCCAGCGCTTGTGACCGACGATGTGCGCGAGTACGGCGCGATAGCGGTCCAAACCAGAAACAATTATTTCTCCCGCAGGGAGACTATTGCCCTCTCTCCCGCCAAGCGGGGGAGAGTTGGAGAGGGGGCCGCCGGGCACAACAAAATCGTCGTAAACATCCGGCAGGCGGATGCCCAGCTTGTCGTAGTAGGGAATCGGCTTGCGCAGTTCGTCGAATTTGAGCGAGTACGGCACGAAATGGTCGCTGACATTCCACAGCCCGCGCAGGGTCATATCCAGCTTGCGCTCGTTGTCGAACAGCAGCGTGCCGCTCCGTTCGCGCTGCATCATGGCGCGGCTGTCCGCCGATTGCAGGCTGAAATAATCGCGTTGGCGATCGGGATGGTCGTGGTAATTGCGGATGCCGTATTCGACCCAGTTTTTCAGCCCGGCGACGGAAACCTGGCTCAACAGGAACGGCGTCTGCTGGAAAAACTCAGGCAGGCCCGGGCTGGCGAAGGTGGCGTGGATGCCGTGGATCGAACCGGTGGTGCGCGCCATGAAGTCCAGCGTCAGGTCCATGTAGTCCTGCATCTGTTCCTGCGAATGCAAGCGCCGCGCGATGGCCGCCAGTGATTGCAGGAACGGCACGATGGCTTTGCCGTTGGGCGACTTGTACATCTTGTGGATGAAACCCTTGAGAGCTGGCAGCGCAGACTCGCCCAGCGTGGTGGCGACCGACGGCCACTCTTCCAGAAAGATCAGCACCGGCTCGACGCCGCGCCCCATCTTGCACAGAAACCGCGCATACTCCAGATAGGCATCGATGCCCTCTCCGGACAGCGCCGACAAGGCCTCTGCCATGCAGTCCTCGAACACGTCGGCGACCTGCGGGAAGCCGCAGCCGAGCTGCTCGCGGTAGCCCTTCATCAGGGGGTGTTCGTATTCGGTGTGTGCTTCAGCCACGTTCGCAGTCCTCAATTCCGATTGACATTCAATCCAGCAATAAACAGCAAAAATCTTTCACCGCAAAGGACGCAAAGGTTCGCAAAGGAAAGCCAAATCTCAGACATGCCAGCCTGATTGCTTTTGCGAGTTGGGCGACTTGTCGCCCATCCCTGCCTACCCCGTTTCCTTTGCGTCCCTCGCGCCCTTTGCGGTTAGTGCTTTTTTGATCGAGAAATGAAATCAGCCGAAAGTCGCGTCGATCGCGTGATCCAGCGTATCGCGAATGTCCGCATCGTCGGTGATCGGGCGTACCAGGGCCATGCGGCAGGCGTCACGGGGTTCCACTCCACCCTTGATCAGGGTGGCCGCGTATACCAGCAGTCGGGTGGAAATGCCTTCATCCAGGCCGTGGCCTTTCAGGTTGCGCGCGGTGGCGCCGATTTTCACCAGTTTGCTCGCCAGTTCTTCGCTCATGTCGGTTTCCCTGGCCACGATGCCGGCTTCCAGCTTGGCTTCCGGGTAGTCGAACTCAAAAGCGGCGAAGCGCTGTTTGGTGGATTGCTTGAGGTCCTTCATCAGGCTCTGGTAGCCGGGATTGTAGGAAATCACCAGTTGGAAATCGGGATGCGCTTCGATCAGCTCGCCCTTCTTGTCCAGCGGCAGGGTGCGGCGGTGATCGGTGAGCGGGTGGATCACCACGGTGGTGTCCTGGCGCGCTTCGACGATTTCGTCCAGATAGCAGATCGCGCCGATACGCGCTGCGGTGGTCAACGGGCCGTCCAGCCAGCGCGTGCCGTTGGCTTCGAGGACATAGCGTCCGACCAGATCGGAGGCGGTCATGTCTTCGTTACAGGCTACGGTAATCAGCGGTTTGTTGAGTTTCCACGCCATGTATTCGACAAAGCGCGATTTGCCGCAGCCGGTCGGGCCTTTGATCATCACGGGCAGACGGGCGGCATAGGCGGCCTCGTAAAGCGCCACTTCGTTGCTTTGCTGTTGAAAGAAAGGTTCCTTGTGAACCTTGTACTGGTCTTTGGCGGTCATCATTTTCTCCTTATCCGTGAGGCAAGAAAGGTTTCTTGACCCCGGAAAAAAACGCCCCCAGCAAAGTGGGGGCGCCTTAATTTATTTCCCCTCCCCTTGAAGGGGGAGGAGATGAGCGTGCTGGGCTTACTTGTGCACGCCCAGTTTTTCGCGCCAGCCCGGGAAGATCTTGTCGGCATCGCCCGGGAAGGATTCGAACGCGCGGGCAAACTCTTTGTGGCTCTTGGCGTATTCGATCGGGTCGGCGCCGGCCTTCCAGCACTCGTAGGACTGGCGCAGGGAGATCGCGCCCGCCGCCGGGCTGTCGATGTGGCCGTAGGAGCCGCCGCCGGCGGTGTTGATGACGTTGCCGTGGCCCAGGTTCTCGAAGAAGCCGGGCAGGCGCAGCGCGTTCATGCCGCCGGAGATGATCGGGGTGGTGGGCTTCATGCCGTACCATTTCTGGAAGTAGACCGGGCCCTGGCACTCGTCGCGCTCGATCATGTAAGCAATAACCTTGTCGTCGCCCTCGCCCTCCATCTTGCCGTAGCCCATGGTGCCGACGTGGATGCCGGAAGCACCCTGCAGACGGCTCATCTTGGCCAGCACGAAGGCAGTGTAACCACGCTTGGAGGACGGTGAAGTAATCATGCCGTGGCCGGCGCGGTGGTAGTGCAGGTACTGGTTGGGGTACTGGCGACGGGCGGTGGTGACCATGCCGGGGCCGCCGACGAAACCGTCGACCAGGAAGGCCAGCTTGTCGGCGTCGGGACCGAAGGTTTCCAGCGCGAAATCGGCGCGGGCGCACATTTCGTAATGGTCGTCGGCGGTGATGTTCATGGAGAACAGCTTGGCCTGGCCGGTTTCGTCCTGGGCGCGCTTCATGGCGTCATACACCAGCGGCAGCACCTTCTTGATCGGGGCGAACACCTGGTTGCCTTGCGGTTCGTCGTTCTTGATGAAGTCACCGCCCAGCCAGAACTGGTAAGCAGCCTGGGCAAACGGCTCGGGGCGCAGGCCCAGCTTCGGCTTGATGATGGTGCCGGCGATGTAGCCGCCGTTGACCACCGGACGGCCGAGGATGCGCCACAGGTCGGAGATGTCCTTGGCCGGGCCGTCGAACATCTGGATGACGCGCTCGGGCACGTAGAAGTCGATCATCTTGGCGTGCGCGATGTCGCCCATGCCCTGGTTGTTGCCGATGGCCAGGGTCAGGAAGGAAACCAGCATGAAGCGGCCGTCGAGCACGTTGCGGTCGAACAGCTCGAGCGGGTAAGCGATGCGCATGTCCTCGGTGGCTTCGTCGATGTGGTACACCAGCGCGTCCACGCCCTTGGTGAAGTCGTCGGTGGTGGAGACTTCCACGTTGGTGCCGGTGGAGGACTCGGCGGCGAAGTGGGCAGCGGCCTCCAGGTAGCCGGTGCCGGCCTTGGGCTTCATCTTGTAGGCGACGAGGATGTGCTTGCCACCCTTGATCAGGTCATCTTCTTTCAGGTCAAGGTTTGCGTAGCGTGCTGACTGATCCATTTGAATGTTCCTTCGCAAAAAATCCGTTAATGACTAAATGAACTACCGGGTGACACTATACGAATGATCTACCATAAATAATATTAAATTATTATTATAATTATGATCAGCAAACACTTATGGTTTGTTAGTTGGTCAATCGGGACAGCGCTTCGCGGTATTTCTCACCGGTCCTGGCGGCCACTTCAGCAGGTAGCTCGGGTGCGGGCGGCTTCTTGTCCCAGCCCACGCTTTCCAGCCAGTCGCGCACATACTGCTTGTCGAAGCTGGGCGGGTTCGAGCCAGGTGCGTACTGATCGGCGGGCCAGAAACGGGAAGAGTCCGGCGTTAGCGCCTCGTCGATCAGATAGAGCCTGCCTTGGGCATCCTGGCCGAACTCGAATTTTGTGTCGGCGATGATGATGCCTTTGGTCAGGGCGTAATCCGCCGCTTCCTTGTAGAGGGCGATGGCGGCGTTGCGCACCTGCATCGCCGATATCGGGCCCAGCAGTTCCACGGCCTTGTCCAGGCTGATGTTCTCATCGTGAGCGCCCGCTTCCGCCTTGGTGGAGGGGGTGAAGATCGGCTCGGGAAGCTTGTCCGCCTCTTTCAGTCCGGCGGGCAGGAGAATGCCGCAAACGCTGCCCTGGACCTGGTATTCCTTCCACCCGGAGCCGACCAGGTAGCCGCGTACGATGGCCTCTATAGGCAGGGGCTTGAGGCGGCGCACCACCGTTGCGCGGCCCGCCACCTGTTCGCGCTCATCCGGTGCAACAACCGATTCCGGCGCAACGCCTGTGAGCTGATTGGGAAGAATGTGGCTTAGCTTGGCGAACCAGAAATCTGAAATCTGAGTCAGCACCTTGCCCTTGCCGGGGATCGGCGTCGGCAGCACGACGTCGAAGGCGGAGAGGCGGTCGGTAGTGACGATCAGCAAGTGCTCGTCGTCTACCGCATAAATGTCGCGCACCTTGCCGCGGTTGATGAGCGGAAGACTGCGGATGCTGGAATTGAAAAGGGGGGCGGTCATGTAATTTCCTAATTTTGAGCAAGCTGTAAATTCTACTTAGATTGGCCTAAGTATTCCATTTTGACATAATAGTGTATAAGCTATTGCTATATTCATTCATTATAACCATAAATACTTGTTATAGTTGCCATGCTCCACGTTACTTTGCGTCAACTCCAGGTGTTCGAGGCGGTGGCACGTCATCTCAGCTTCTCGCGTGCGGCCGAGGAGCTGTATCTGACCCAGCCCGCAGTGTCCATGCAAATCAGGCAGCTCGAGGCAAGCGTGGGCCTGCCCTTGTTTGAGCAGATAGGCAAAAAAATCTTCCTGACCGAAGCGGGGAACGAGGTCTACCATTACAGCCGCAGTATCGCGCAGCAGCTCACAGAGGCGGAGGCAGTGCTGAGCGAGATGAAAGGGCTGAAGCGCGGCAAGCTTAATATTTCGGTAGTGAGTACCGCCAATTATTTCGCGCCGCAGCTCCTGGCGTTATTCTGCCAGCGCAATCAGGATGTCACCTTGAGCCTGAAGGTGGTCAACCGCGAGGAACTGCTCAATCAACTGGCCAGCAACGAGATGGACCTGGGTGTGATGGGGCAGCCGCCGGAGGGGCTGGATATTGTCGCCGAGCCCTTTATGGAAAACCCCCTGGTCGTGGTTGCGCCGCCAGGCCATCCTCTGGTGACGGAACGGAACATCCCGCTGTCTCGATTGGCCCAGGAAACCTTTATTGTTCGCGAGCAGGGGTCAGGTACGCGCAGCGCGATGGAGCGTTTTTTTCAGCAGCATGGGCTGAATCTTGCAACCGGCATGGAAATGAGCACCAACGAGGCGATCAAGCAGGCAGTACAGGCTGGCATGGGTCTGGGTGTCGTTTCTGTGCACACGATCGCACTGGAGCTTGAAACCCGGCGGCTGGTTGTGCTTGATGTGGAGTCCTTCCCCATTTTGCGCCACTGGTACGTCATCCACCGCAAGGGAAAACGTTTGTCGGCCATGGCGCAGGCGTTCAAGGATTTTCTGTTGAAAGAGGCGGCGCAAGTGATGCAGCCTGCCAGGCAACAGGCATAAAAAAGGCGGCTCAAGCCGCCTTTTTTGACTAAGTGCCTTGCCTGGTTACTTCACGATCGCCTTCAATTCGCCTTTCACGTACATGGTCGCAACCCGGTCGAGCATGATCGGCTTGATCTTGCTGGCCTGGCCGGCGGAGCCGAAGGCGGTGTAGCGCGCCTTGCAGATTTCCTTCATTGCCACAGTCGCGGCGGAGAGAAACTTGCGCGGATCGAAATTTTTCCTGTTTTCCGCCAGGTATCTGCGTATTGCTCCGGTGGAGGCCATGCGCAGGTCGGTGTCGATGTTCACCTTGCGCACGCCATGCTTGATGCCCTCGACGATTTCCTCGACCGGCACACCGTAAGTCTGGCCCATCTCTCCGCCGAAATCATTGATGATCTTGAGCCATTCCTGCGGCACCGAGGAAGAGCCGTGCATCACCAGGTGGGTATTGGGAATGCGGGCGTGGATTTCCTTGATGCGGCTGATGGCCAGCACGTCGCCGGTGGGCGGACGGGTGAACTTGTAGGCGCCGTGCGAGGTGCCGATGGCGATGGCCAGGGCGTCCACGCCGGTGGCCTTGACGAACTCGGCCGCTTCGTTGGGATCGGTCAGGAGTTGATCCATGGTGAGCACGCCTTCGGCGCCCTGACCGTCCTCTTTTTCACCCGTACCGGTTTCCAGGGAACCCAGGCAACCCAGCTCGCCCTCGACGGACACGCCGACGGCATGGGACATTTCCACCACCTTGCGCGTGACTTCGACGTTGTATTCGAAGCTGGATGGAGTCTTGGCGTCTTCCATCAGGGAGCCGTCCATCATGACGCTGGAGAAGCCGGAGCGGATGGCGTTGATGCACACGGCCGGAGAGGCGCCGTGGTCCTGGTGCATCACCACCGGAATGTGCGGGTAGGCTTCGATCGCGGCATCGATCAGGTGGCGCAGAAAAGCTTCGCCGGCATATTTGCGCGCACCGGCGGAGCCCTGCATGATTACCGGGCTGTCGCACTCGTCGGCGGCCTGCATGATCGCCTGCACCTGCTCCAGGTTGTTGACGTTGAACGCCGGCAGGCCGTAACCGTTTTCAGCAGCGTGATCAAGAAGTTGACGCATGGATACTAAAGCCATAATGCCTCCTGCTAAGTGATTGAATATGTGGCTGGGTTTATGAGGGATACTGTTAGCTTATTTCTCGGTCGTTTTCCGGGTATCACCCACTTTAACGATCTTCATGGTGTTGGTGCCGCCGGATTTTCCGATCGGTTCGCCGATGGTCAGCACGATCAGATCCCCGTCCCTTATGGCGCCTCGACGGCGCAATTCGTCCTCGGCCTCGAGCAGAACCTGTTCGCGTTCATGGGTTGCGGGCTTGAAATTGACGGGATAGACCCCTCTGTACAGCGTCAGTTTCCGGCGCGTACCCACATCGGAGGAAAGGGCGTAAATCGGCACGTCGGTGTAGACCCGCGACATCAGCAAGGGCGTTGAGCCGGATTCTGTCAACGCGGCGATAGCCTTTACTTTCAGATGGCTGGCGATGTAAGTGGTCGCCATGGCGATCGATTCGTCTACGCGCCCGAACTGCATGCTGAGACGATACTGGCTGAATGAAGTTTCGGCTTCCTTTTCCGCTTCGAGGCATACCCGGTCCACGGCGGCGACCGCCTCCACCGGGTATTGTCCGGCAGCGGTCTCGGCGGAGAGCATCACCGCATCGGTTCCGTCGATCACCGCGTTGGCCACGTCGGAAACCTCGGCACGGGTGGGAATCGGGCTGGTTATCATGGATTCCATCATCTGGGTGGCAGTGATCGCCAGCTTGTTCTTTTCCCGCGCCTTGCGAATCATGCGCTTTTGCAGGGCGGGCACGGCGGCATCGCCGACTTCCACGCCCAGGTCGCCGCGTGCCACCATGATGGCGTCGGAGGCATCGAGAATTTCGTCCAGGTTGGCGATTGCTTCGGCACGCTCGATCTTGGCCACCAGCATGCTCTTGCCCCCGGCGGCCTGCATCAGCCTGCGCGCCAGTTGCATGTCGGCGCCATCGCGCGGAAAAGACACGGCCATATAATCAGCCTTCAGCGCCGCGGCGGTTTTGATGTCTTCCATGTCCTTTTCGGTCAGTGCCGCTGCGGACAGGCCGCCTCCCTGGCGGTTGATGCCCTTGTTGTTGGACAACACGCCGCCCTGCTTGACCAAACAGATGATTTCATTGCCGCGCACTTCCTCCACCCACAGGACGATACGGCCATCGTCCAGAAGCAGCGTGGTGCCGCGGCTGGCGTCGCGCGGCAGCTCTTTGTAGTCGAGCCCGACCCGCTCCTGGGTGCCCAGTGGGCAATCGCTGTCGAGAATGAAGGTATCGCCGTTCTTCAGGATTATTTTCCCCTGTTCGAATTTGCCGATACGAATCTTCGGCCCTTGCAGATCAACCAGTACGCCTACGGTCTTGCCTCTGGCGCGGGCCATTGCACGCACCATTTCGGCTCGTTCGATGTGGTCCTCGGGCTTGCCATGGGAAAAGTTGAGGCGGACGACATCCACGCCGGCCTGGAGCATCCGGTTCAGCACTTCCGGGTCGTTGGAGGCTGGGCCCAGGGTGGCGACAATCTTGGTTTTGCGTTGCATAGAATTAGTTTTGAGCCGAGTAGGGTGGGCACGTCTTTATGCCCACGCGTTGATTACCTGAAAATGACATCACGTTGATCGCGTGGGCACAAAGACGTGCCCACCCTACATTGTTATTTAGCGCGTTGTTCAAGGATTTCCACTGCAGGCAGCTTCTTGCCTTCGAGAAATTCGAGGAAGGCGCCGCCGGCGGTGGAAATGTAGGACACCTTGTCAAAGATGCCGTACTTCTGGATGGCGGCAATGGTATCGCCGCCGCCGGCCAGGGTGAAGGCCTTGGTTTCGGCGATAGCCATCGCGATGGCCTTGGTGCCTTCGCCGAACTGGTCAAATTCGAACACGCCGACCGGGCCGTTCCAAACGACGGTACCGGCCTTCATGATGATGTCGACCAGTTCCTGGGCGGATTTCGGGCCGATGTCGAAAATCATGTCATCATCGGCAACGGCGCCGGCATCCTTGAGAACGGCGGGTTCGTTGGCGTCGAATTTCTTGCCGCACACCACGTCTACGGCGACGGGGATGGTGGCGCTACGGGCGGTCATTTTCTTCATCAATGCCTGGGCTGTGGGAACGAGATCGTCCTCGCACAGCGATTTGCCGACATTCTTGCCGGTCGCCTTGAGGAAGGTGTTGGCGATGCCGCCGCCGACCACCATCTGGTCCACTTTCTCGGACAGGGACTCGAGCACGGTCAGCTTGGTTGAAACTTTCGAGCCGCCGACGATGGCGACCATCGGGCGGGCCGGGCTGAGCAGGGCCTTGGTCAAGGCATCCAGTTCTTCGGTGAGCAGGATGCCGGCGCAGGCCACCGGGGCGAACTGGGCCACGCCGTAAGTGGAGCCCTCCGCACGGTGGGCGGTGCCAAATGCGTCCATCACGAACACGTCGCACAGGGCGGCATATTTTTTGGCGGTTTCCTCGACATTTTTCTTCTCGCCCTTGTTGAAACGCACGTTTTCCAGCAGCACCAGCTCGCCGTCGGCGACGTCGAAGCCGCCATCAACCCAGTCCTTGATCAAGCGCACGGGTTTGCCGAGTTTTGCGGACAGAACGTCGGCTACCGGCTTGAGCGAGTTTTCCTCGGAATTTACGCCTTCGGTGGGGCGGCCGAGGTGGGACATCACCATCACCTTGGCGCCAGCCTTGAGGCAATGCTCGAAGGTCTTCATGGACGCCGTGATACGGGCGTCGGAAGTGACTTTGCCATCCTTGACGGGCACATTCAGGTCGGAACGGATCAGGACGCGCTTGCCCTTGAGGTCCAGATCGGTAACGCGGATTACGGACATGGTTTGTTCTCCAGTAAAAATAAGGTGTAAGGGATAAGTGGGCTTATGCCTTACAGCTCACGGTTGAGGGGGGTAGGGTGGGCACGCTTTTGTGCCCACGCGGCCAGCCGGGGTTGTTTCCGCGTGGGCACAAAAGCGTGCCCACCCTACATTGTTTACTTCGCTACGTGCTGCACCAAACGCAGCATGTTGCAGGTGTAGCCGTACTCGTTGTCGTACCACGACACGACCTTGACGAAGGTGCCGTCGAGGGCGATGCCGGCTTCGGCATCGAAGGTGGAAGGAGCGCTGTTGCCGACGAAGTCGGTGGACACCACCTTCTCGTCGGTGTAACCCAGCACGCCTTTCATGGCGCCCTCGGACGCGGCCTTCATGGCCTTGCAGATGTCTTCGTAGGAAGCATCCTTGTTCAGTTCCACGGTCAGGTCGACCACGGACACGTCGGAGGTGGGAACGCGGAAGGCCATGCCGGTGAGCTTCTTGTTCAGTTCGGGGATGACCTTGCCGACGGCCTTGGCAGCGCCGGTGGAGGACGGAATGATGTTTTCCAGAATGCCGCGGCCACCGCGCCAATCTTTCATGGACGGGCCGTCAACGGTTTTCTGGGTGGCGGTGGCGGCATGCACGGTGGTCATCAGGCCGCGCTTGATGCCCCAGTTGTCGTTCAGCACCTTGGCAACGGGAGCCAGGCAGTTGGTAGTGCAGGAAGCAGCGGAAACGATGGCCTCGCCGGCGTATTTGGTGTGGTTCACGCCGTACACGAACATCGGGGTGTCGTCCTTGGAGGGAGCGGACTGGACGACTTTCTTGGCGCCGGCCTTGATGTGCGCCTGGCAGGATTCGGTGGTCAGGAAGAAGCCGGTGCAGTCGATCACGATGTCCGCGCCCACTTCGTTCCACTTCAGGTTGGCCGGATCGCGCTCGGCGGACAGGCGGATCTTCTTGCCGTTAACGACCATATTGCCGCCGTCAACGGAGATGTCGCCGTTGAAGCGGCCATGCACGGAGTCGTACTTGAGCATGTAAGCCAGGTAGTTGGGTTCGAGCAGGTCGTTGATGGCGACGATTTCGATGTCTTTGAAGTCCTTCGCTACAGCGCGGAATACCATGCGGCCGATACGGCCAAAACCGTTGATGCCCACTTTGATTGCCATGTTTCACTCCTTGATAAATAAAACCTAAAACCAGGTTAACCGCTAGGGACGCAAAGGCACGCAAGGTAAAGCAGGTTTTTCCTTTGCGATCCTTAGCGTCCTTTGCGGTGAAAATTACAGAACGCCTTTCGCAGTGTTGACCACGTTCTCGACGGTGAAGCCGAACAGTTTGAACAGTTCGCCGGCCGGGGCTGATTCGCCGAAGCGGTTCAGGCCGATAACGGCGCCGCGCAGGCCGACATACTTGTACCAGCCGTCGGTGACGCCGGCTTCGATGGCGACTTTGTGCACGGTGGGCAGCAGCACGCTGTCCTTGTAGGCCTGGTCCTGCTGGTCGAACACGTTGGTGGAAGGCATCGATACCACGCGGGTGGCGATGCCCTGCTCGTCCAGCACCTTCTTCGCATCCATCGCCAGTTGCACTTCCGAGCCGGTGGCGATCAGCACCAGCTTGGGATTGGCGGCATCGGCCAGCACGTAGCCGCCGCGGGCGATAGCGGCGATCTGGGCCTCATCACGCTTCTGGAAGTTCAAGTTCTGACGGGACAGGATCAGGCTGGTCGGGCCGTCTTTCTTCTCCACGCCGCTGGTCCAGGCCACCACGGTTTCAACCGTGTCGCAAGGACGCCATACCTGCATGTTGGGGATCATGCGCAGGGTGGCGGTCTGCTCGACCGGCTGGTGGGTCGGGCCGTCTTCGCCCAGGCCGATGGAGTCGTGGGTGAATACATAGATTACGCGCTGCTTCATCAGGGCGGACATGCGCAGCGCGTTGCGGGCGTACTCGGAGAACATCAGGAAGGTGCCGCCGAACGGCAGCAGGCCGCCGTGCAGGGCCATGCCGTTCATGATGTGGGACATACCGAACTCGCGCACACCGTAGCTGATGTAGTTGCCGGTGCTCTTGCCCTTGATGTGGTGGCAGCCGGTCCAGTTGGTCAGGTTGGAACCCGTCAGGTCGGCGGAGCCGCCGAGGAACTCGGGCAGCGCCGGGGCCAGGCCGTTGATAGCGATCTGGGAAGCCTTGCGGGTAGCCACGGTTTCGGCTTTCTCGTTGGTTTTCTTGACGAATTCCGCGGCGTGCTGTTTCCAGTTTGCGGGCAGTTCCCCGGCCATGCGGCGTTTCAGTTCGGCGGCTTCTTTCGGGAAAGCCTTGGCGTATTCGGCGAACTTGTTATTCCACAGGGCTTCCAGGCCTTGTCCCTTGGTGCGGCAATCCCATCCGTCGTACACGTCCTGAGGGATTTCGAATGCCGGGTAATTCCAGCCGATGTTGGCGCGGGTGGCGGCGATTTCGTCAGCGCCCAGCGCGGCGCCGTGCACGTCGTGGGTGCCTTCCTTGTTGGGGGAGCCTTTGCCGATCACGGTCTTGCAGCAGATCATGGAAGGCTTGTCGGTGACGCGCTTGGCCAGTTGTACGGCGGCGTCCACCGCCACCGGGTCGTGGCCGTCAACGTTGGGGATTACATGCCAGCCGTAGGCTTCGAAGCGCTTCGCGGTATCATCGGTGTACCAGCCCTCGATGTGCCCGTCGATGGAAATGCCGTTGTCGTCCCAGAAGGCGATCAGCTTGCCCAGGCCCCAGGTGCCGGCCAGTGCGCAGGTTTCATGGGAGATGCCTTCCATCATGCAGCCGTCACCCATGAACACGTAGGTGTGGTGGTTGATGATTTCATGACCGGGCTTGTTGAATTCGTGGGCCAGCAGCTTTTCCGCCATGGCCATGCCGACGGCGTTGGCGATGCCCTGGCCGAGTGGGCCGGTGGTGGTTTCAACGCCGGGGGTGTAGCCGTATTCGGGGTGGCCCGGAGTCTTGGAGTGGAGCTGGCGGAATTTCTTGATTTCCTCGATCGGCA
>JAJYXP010000023.1 GCA_021801705.1 Pseudomonadota bacterium | reverse complement strand
GGCCGGATTGACGCCGGCCCCGGTAGTCCACGAGGTTATGGTGCAGACCTTCAAGATTGCCGCGCACATGGGAGAGGATCTGGCTCATGCGGTCCTGGAACTGCATATGCACCAGCGCATCGGCGATTTCCTCGCGGATGCCATCGCTCTCGCGCTGCAGCAAATCGGCTGAATCGGACAGGCGCCCGGTGACGTCCTGAAAGCGCGAAAGGACGTTGCTGATCGCGCTGTCGGAATTTGCCACCGAGTGCGCATCTTCCTCGGCGGATTTTTCTGCGGACTGGAACACCGAAGTAATGGCGGAATTGATGACGCCCACCTTGTCCGCCATTTTTTTTCCGGTGCTGCTGGAAAGGTTGGATAGCTTGCGCACCTCGTCCGCCACTACCGCGAATCCCCGGCCGGCTTCACCGGCGCGCGCCGCCTCGATCGCGGCGTTGAGCGCCAGCAGGTTGGTCTGAGCAGCGATTTCCGCCACGTCGGCCGCCATCTTCTTCAGCTCGGCGGTATAGGAAGTCAGCTCACGCACTTCCTGCACCATGGCGTTGCGGCTTTCCAGCGCGGCGGACAGGGAATGGCTAACGTCCCTCAGCTCGACCTCGCTTTGTGCCAGCACTGCAACGATGCTGCCCTCACCATCGCCGTTGACCCCGCCCGCGGTTCTCTGGGATGCCGCGACGGAGGCTTCCAGCTTGCTGACGATGCCGGAAAATTTTTCGGCCAGCGCCATGATCGCTTCTTCGGTCTGGCTGCGCGCGGTTTCAATCTGCTTCGCCCAGATCGGCAGTGCCTGGTCGCAAGCTTGTTCCAGACCTTCGACATGGTTTTTCGCCGCCGCCTCCAGGCTGGTTTTTTCTGCCTGTAATCTGGCGCCTTCCGCCACGACGGCCAACTCCATGCGATACCGCCGCCGCCCCCACCACCCGCCGGCGACGGCCAGCATCATTACGCCGGCAGCCACAGCCAGAGAGCCCGCAGAGCCGTCCGCTGAGAACGCGACTAGCGGCGCTGCCGCACCTGCTGCGCCAATAACCAGCGGCGTGCCCCACACCCATGCATTACCAATCAAGCTCCACAATTTATTTCTCCCCCCTTAGGCCTTAAACTATCGCGGCTTCAGCCGCCGGCAGGTTTGCTCCTAAATAAATTTGATGAGTAGTTTTGTTATGAAGCCCGGAAGACAGAGGTTTTCCGCACTGTTTTTGCAGTCAGCATAGTTCGGATACCTGAGCCACAGCCCGATGGCACCAAACCATAACATGGACTCGGTAAAAAATCCATGCGCACACCATCCGAGCGGTTCTTGCTGAAATTGGCGGCTAACCTACCCTTTTTCTGCTTCCTTGCCACCTGTCAAAAACGACAGCTTGACATGGATGCCGATTTGCCTATAGGCCGGCGCAATCGTCGGCAGTGTCCTGAAAAACCAGGGTATGCATGCATGCCGTACCGCGTTCTCCGGCAAGGCCGGGTTCCGGTGAACCGGCGGCTGCAACGCGACCGCACTGGAATCCCAGCCCCCCCGCAGGATCGTGCCGGACAATGCAAAGATGGCTTGTCTCGCATGAAATGAATGCGGAAACATCCGTGCTGCCCATTCGTTTCAACAGTTTCCGGAGCTTCTTGCGCTTGCTGCTCAAAAGACCGGCATCCAGCAAAAAACCATCGCAGGAGACCAACCTGCCGCACAGGACCTCGTCCGGAGTGTAGTGCAGAACCGTATGCGAAAATAACAGCCCTTCGTAAAACCGGTGCCTCTCGTCAGAATCCGAAACAATGCCAATGATCATACGGATTCCTTAATGCAATGAATTCATCAGTATGTAAGAGTCTTTCCGGTTATCCATGCGTGTTGCGTTAATGGTCTGCTCATCGATATGCATCCACAGCGCGACACTCTTCTCGATGCCAATCTGCCGCGGCGCGCCGAATCGCTCGCAATTCACGCCCATGCGGCGCAGCATGCGCTCGAAAGCAACCGTGGTAACGAAAACATAATGCTTGATACCCTGCGTCAGCGCATAGTGGACGACTTCGGCAATCATGCCCGCAGGCAGCGTGGAAAAGCCGAAGCCGCCGCGGGCTTCCTTGTCCGCCGCAAAGCGGCTGATCTCCCAGACGTCCGGAGCAATCGGGCAGGACTGCTGGCCGAGCAGCTCAGGAAAAGTGTCTTTGAGCATATAAGGCCCGGTGGTGGGCAGCAGACGGCAGCAGCCGATGACATCGTCTTCGTCGTTTCGCGCCATGACGAACACCGGGTTGCAGTTGTCGTATTCATCGCGCTCCTGTTCGTCCATGGCCGGAATGTCCCACCGCAACCGTTCCCGGAACACACGGAAACGCAGACGATGCATGCCCTTGATATCCCATGGGCGAAAAGGACCCTGCTGGGTATGACCGACAAGAATATTCATAGCGACCTCCATGAAAGGAAATGGTGATCACCATGAGAATCTTTTTACGCTTTGCTGACTAGCTGGCAAAACTGACAGGTTTTTTATAACCCGCTGTTTTTTATATTAAAAAATTATGCGAGGGTAGAGGAAAGTTCTGGGAGGATACTAAGGCTGGACAAGTTGCAGCTTGACGGCACGTGCTATGGCATGGCTTTTCTTCTGCACGCCAAGTTTGATTTTAATGTTGTCGAAGTGAAAACGCACCGTTCTTTCGCTCAGATTGAGGAGCTGCGCGATCTCCCAGGCAGTTTTGCCGTTCGCCCACCAGGCCAGGCATTCGATTTCCCTGGCGGTGAGCCTGGCAGGGGCAACCGGGATTAGATGCGGCGCATAGACGAGTTGGCGTATTGCCTCGTGCAGGTAACCGGACAGGACATACATCATGCCGGCCATCTGCGCCTGGTGCTCCACAGCATCGCGCCCCCGCTCCGGGTTGGCGGCGCTAAACAGCGCCACTTCGCCGCGGGAGGCGCGCACCGGAACGCTCAAGCCGCTGGCAACGCCGAAACCCTGGGCCTCCTCCCAGAACATCCGGCGTTCCGGGGTATTGAAAAGCCGGTTGTCCCACATGACCGGCGTGGCGCTATTGCGCAGGAAACAATGTTCAACGATAGGGTCGATCTCGATATGGCGGGCAGCCTGGTAAGCCTGCATCCATTCTTCCGGATAGCCGCTGAAAATGTACTGCAGCGTTTCTCCGCCCTGGTTCTGGACGCGCGCGCCGTAGAGGTAGTGCTGGAACCCCAGATGCCGAATGGCCTGGCGCACTTCGCGCGCCAGTTCGGTCAGGCTGGAGGCGTTCAGGATAGGCTCAAAATGGAGCAGCGACGAATAGCTTCCTGGCTCTTCCTCAGCGCTAGTGGCTGAAAACAGCAACTCCCGCATCTTGTCCCCACGATCAGTTAATCAAGATTGCTCTTGATTTTCATAATCATAATACGAATGGAGATTTTAATATAGAATTAATCCAGTTTGCTTCACCACAGGGAAGCGAGTAGTCAGCCATATTGAATTTGCGTGGTTTTCTTGTAGGGCCGAATTCATTCGGCCAAATGTGCGAATAAATTCGCACCTACTACTAGCGCTCTGTTTTTTCCAACTGATCCTTCTTGATGCTGATATCCGCCTTCTGCTTCAGGCCCGCCAGATAGGCCGAGGAATATTCCTGGGCCAGGGCCTGCAGCAACTGGCCGGAATAGGCTTTCTTTTTCGCCGGGTCGATTGCGCCGGCCTCGACGACCTTGCCGACCTTGATCAGGAAGTAGCCGCCAGCGGGGTTCTCGCCCCCCACGTAGGCCGGCAGCTTGCCGCCATCCGCCCGGAAAACCTGATTTAGCGCATCCCGGTCTATGCCTGAAGCGTTGTCACGGGAAATCATGGTCGGCGCATCCCACTGCAGGCCGGCGACTGCGCCGCCCTTTTGCAGTTGGGCGAGGGCGTCCTTGCCCTGCTTTACTGCCAGGGCATTGGCCTGTTCGCGCAGCAGGCGCCTGGACAGCTCCGTGTTCAGCTCCTCGAACGGCTTGTAGCTGGCAGCCTTGTACTCCGCCACCCGCGCGGCCACCAAGGTATTGGGCGCGACCTCGACGACCTCGGTGTTGCGCTTGAGCTTGAGCGCATCATCGGAAAACGCTGCTTGCAGCAGCTTGGGGTTATTCAGCAGCGCCATGTCCGTCCCTGTTTTGCCGACCCATGGGCTGGCCTGGATTTTCAGCTTGAGGGCATCGGCAACCGGCCTGAGACTGTCCGGCTGCTCGTAGACCATGTTGCTGAAGGTTTCCGCCAGTTCGGCAAATTTCTTGGCGGCCTTTTGTTTCTTCAATTCCAGCGCGACCTCGCCTTTCATCTCGTCGAGGCTGCGGACCTTGCCTTGACGAATGGCGGTCAATTTGATGATATGGAAGCCGAAATCAGATTGCACCAAGCCGGAAATTTCGCCGCTCTTCATGTTGAAAACGGTATCCTCGAACGGCTTGACCATCACGCCGCGCGGGAAGAAGCCTAGATCACCGCCCTTGGCCGCGGACCCCGGATCCTGGGAATCCCGCCTGGCCAGATCCTCGAATTTCGCCGGATTCTGCTTTATTTCCTTCAGTATCTGCTCCGCCCTGGCGCGCGCAGCTTCCTTCTCGGCCGGCTTGGCCCCGGCACCCACGCCAATCAGGATATGACTCGCCTTGCGCTGCTCGGGTTCCTGATATTGGGCGCTGTGCTCGTTATAGTACCGCTTCACTTCCTCGTCGCTCACTGCCATCTGCGGCACCAAATCATCCAGCGACAGCACGACATAATCGAGCCTGACCTGCTCGGGAATGCGGAATTCCTCCTTGTGTTTGTCGTAATAGGCACGGACTTCGGCAGGATCCGCTTTCAGTTGGGCCATGAACTGTTCCGGCGTCAGCATGACCTGGCTGATTTCGCGCTGTTGCTCGGCCAGCCGCATGACCCTGTCTTCGGCCGCGTGCGGCATGGCCATCCCATGAGTCAGCCCTTCGCGCAGTTGCTGGATCACCAGATTCTGGCGCAGGCGGGCCTCGAAAATTGCCGGGGTCATGTTCTGCTCGCGCACCAGCGTTTCATAACGGGATTGCGAAAATTTGCCGTCCTGCTGGAATTCCGGAATATCGGCAATAATTGAGGCCAGCAGGGCATCGGGCATGAGCAGCCCCGCGCGATTGGCTTCCACGGCAAGCAGGCGCTGCTGTATCAGTCCGTCCAGGATAGACTGGCGTACTTCAGGCCGATCCAGCAAGGACGGGTCATACTTGGCTCCCATCACGTCCCGCATCTGCGCCTGCTGTTCCTTCAGGGCCTGATCGAACTCCTGCCTGGTAATTTTCTGGCCTTCCACCTCGGCCACAATATCAGCCTTGTCACCATGACGAATGTAAGAGTCCACCCCCCATAACGCGAAGGGGATTATGATCAAAGCCAGGATGATTTTAGCGATCAAACCCTGGGCGCGTTCTCGTATGACTTCCAACATAATGCAATCACCGAAATGTAAATGTTCAGCGCCCCAGTACTAGCGGGGCAGCACAAAAAGAATGGGCGAAACAGCGTTCGCCCATGTATGGCGGAGTGGACGGGACTCGAACCCGCGACCCCCGGCGTGACAGGCCGGTATTCTAACCAACTGAACTACCACTCCATAAACTTGAATTACAAACAACTGCTGATCGCGGTTGGGGTTTGAACCGCCGGCCCATCGCCTTGCGATGGTATCTTTACACCATAAAATCAACTGTTTGAACATCGTGCGCAACATGCGCTCACGCTCCGGTTCAATCCTGCGAATAATACCGCGAACAGCCCTCTTGTGACAAGACTTGGCCAACCGACAAAAAACCAAGACTTATCCTTATGTTTCGTTTAATATTGTGTAAGGTTTCTGGTACACAACGATACAGGGAAGCTTCCTCATGCCCCTCGGCGGCACTGGCAAGGAAATTGGCCAGTTTTACCTGCCGGCGGGCGTCTGGAGCGACCCGCAGGGGCGGATCTATGTGGCTGACATGTTCAACGGGCGTGTCGTCATTTTTCAATTCCTGGGAGGCGGATGATGCCGTGGCATAAACGTTTCCGGGCGGTTCCGGCCGGCCTTGCCGTGCTGCTGGCGGTGGGCGTGGTGCAGGCCGCCAAGATATCGGATGTGCGCAACACCCCGCACAACCTCTCCGTCACCGGAACCGGCACCCTCAAGGCCGCCTCCGAAACGCAGGTTTGCGTGTTCTGCCATACGCCTCACAGCGCGGATACCACCGTGCCGTCGCCGCTGTGGAACCGCAAATTGTCCACGGCCACCTATACCCCCTATACATCCAGCTCGATCGAGGCCAGCGCGGCGGAAATGGCGGCCGCGCCCGGCGGCAGCTCCAAGCTCTGCCTGTCGTGCCACGACGGCACGATGGCGGTCGACAAGGTCAACGTGCTCAATGGCGCGAGCGATCCCACCATCGCGATGACGATCGGCGGCGTGGCCACGTCGCCGGCCTACATGCCGCCCGGCAGCGGCACGACCACCGGCTATACGCGCAACCTGGGCATCAACCTGACCAACGACCACCCCATTTCCTTCACCTACAACGACACCCTCGCCAGCGCTGACGGCGAACTGCGCCAGATCTCCGGCAATCCCGTCGTCGGCAACCGCCAGGCGGGCGTCAGCCCGAAGCCGAAGATGCCGCTGGAAAACAACCAGATGCAGTGCGCGACCTGCCATGACCCGCATATGAAGGACACCGCGGATGCGAACGCCAAGTTCCTGCGCATGAACCGCCTGCAGGCGGCACAGCCCGGCGCCTCATTCAGCCAGTCCACCGACATCGTCTGCCTGGCCTGTCATGACAAGGGGGGCTTGTCCTGGGCCTACTCGACGCACGCCAACAGCCAGGTGGCGACGCAAGCCTATACCGCGGCTGCCGCCGCACAGCGCGAGTTCCCGGCCACCACCCAGGTGTGGCAGGCGGCCTGCCTGAACTGCCACGACACGCATACCGTGCAGGGCGCGCGGCGTTTGCTGCGCGAGGGCACGGACAGCGCCGCCTCGCCCAAAACCGGCGGCGGTTCGGCGCTGGAGGAAACCTGCTACCAGTGCCACACCACCAGCGCCGCCTCGGCCGTGACCGGGTTCCTGGCCATTAACGACATCAAGACTTCCTTTGCGCTGCCACGGCACATGCCGATCAAGTCAAGCGAGCAGGCGGCGGTCACCGAGGTGCACGACATCGGCGGCAATTTCAATGACAGCGCGCTGGCCAATTGCGCCAATACGCCCACGCCGGCCGGCCAGTGCGGCAAGGATCTGCTCGAATCGCGCGACAAGCTCGGAGCGACAAACCTGAACAACCGCCATGCCGAATGCTCCGATTGCCACAATCCGCACCGGGTGGTGAATTTCCGCGATTTTCGCGGCAATCCGCCCGGCTCGATCACCGGCGCGCCGGACGGGGTGGGCACGCATCCGCATGTCGACAGCTCGATGCTGCACACCAATATCGCGTCGGGCGCGCTGCGCGGCAGTTGGGGCGTCGAGCCGACCTATCCCTCGAATTCCTTTCACGTCATGCCCTCCGCATTTACGGTCAAACGGGGTGATCCGGGCACCAACAGCAATAGCGCCACCAGCGCAACCTATGTGACTCGGGAATACCAGATTTGCCTGAAATGCCATTCCAACTACGGCTATGCGGACAACAATGTCTACCCCACCGGCAACCGGCCCTTGCTCGGCTCGCCGGGCACGCCATCCGGAACCATGAATCATACGCAGTACACCAACCAGGCCAAGGAATTCCAGGCCCCGGCGACGCATCAGGGCGAGCCATTGAATATGGGCACGGATGCCGGGGCGGATAGCGCCTACAATACCAACAACCATCGCTCCTGGCATCCGGTGATGGCCCCGACCGGGCGCACCCTCGCGCAGCGAGCCATCACCATAGCCGGTGGCAATATGCTGCAGCCATGGATGGACAACGTCGGCACGCAGACGATGTATTGCACCGACTGCCATGGAGAGAACGTCACCTCGACCACGTCGGTGATTCCCGACAATGCCGCTCCGGCGTGGGGAACCCATGGATCGAGCAATAACTTCATGCTCAAGGGGGAGTGGGCCGATTCGACGGCCACGACCAATCGTCTGTGTCTCAAGTGTCACGATAAAGCAAACTATGTCAGCGCGAGCTGGGGCGGCCGTGGTTGGGGGGGCACAGCAAAAAGTTCCGGCTTCTCTAATGGTTCTTATACCAATCTGCACCAATACCATACATCCAGGGTCGGTGAACTGCGCTGCACCTGGTGTCACGTGCTGGTGCCGCACGGCTGGAAAAACAAGGCGTTTCTGGTCAACCTGAACGACGTCGGCGCAGAGGCTGGGCAAAGTGGCAGCAAGGAAGTGGCCATCTCTGGCAGTTCGAATTATTACTCCAAGGAACCCTACTATTTCAAGGCGAAAAACAAGATCGTCAATTTTAAAGCCAGCGGCAACTGGTCGGCGTCGGATTGCGGTTCGGCGGGCAAGACCGGCGCCAACCTCATCGCCAACAGCCAGGGCAGCACCAGCAACAGAACCGGCACCGGGGGCTGCGGGTCGGGCTGGATGGGCGCTACGTGCCAGAACCCTCCATGATGCGCGCATGCCCGCGCGCCGGGGCGAACCCGCCTACATGATCTGTAAATAGACCACGCCCGCTTCCACCTTGACGGGGTAAGTGCCCACGCAGCCTTCATCCGGGGCCACAGCCTTGCCGTCGGCGAGGCTGATGTTCATCCCGTGCATCGGGCAGGTGACGCTGTTGCCGGAAACGATGCCCTGCGACAGCGGGCCGCCCTTGTGCGGGCACTTGTCGTTCATGGCGAACACCCCGTCGCCGTCGTTGCGAAACACTGCAATGTCCCGGCCATTATGCCGCACCACGCGTGCCCCGAGTTTGGGAATCTCGTTCAGGGGCACTACCTTGATCCAATTGCTCATTGTGAAAACTCCTGTATGTGTAAATTATCTAGTTGTCAGTCAACTTAAACCCAGATTGTCCATTGGAATGCTCGTGCATGTAGGAGCGCCGCCCCCGGCGCGAATGCGGCCGCAAATCGCGGCGAGGGCGCCGCTCCCACAGCGGTGTTTTGGCTCTAATGGATAATCTGGGTTAAAACGACTGTACGTTCTTTGTAGGTGCGAATTCATTCGCACATTTGGCCGAATGAATTCGGCCCTACAAGAAAATCACGCACATTCAACATGACTGAATCTAGCGCCTAACCGATTCAAACCGCCAGCGTTTCAAATTCGTGCTTCGCCACGCCTTCCCTGGCGCGTTCCGCCCACGGGTCTTTCTCGGCCTGGATGGCGTACATCAGGCGCTGATAGGCGGCCTTGCGGCCCTCGTCGTCGTCCAGCACCCGCTTCTTGACGTAATCCATGCCCACCCGCTGTATCCAGTGCACGGTACGGTCGAGGTAGCGCGCTTCTTCACGGTAGATCTGGAGGAATGCGCCGCTGTATTCCAGAACTTCTTCGGCGGTTTTGACCTTGACCAGGAATTCCGCCACTTCGGTCTTGATGCCGCCGTTGCCGCCGACGTAGATTTCCCAGCCCGAATCCACCCCGATCACGCCCACGTCCTTGATCGCGGCTTCGGCGCAGTTGCGCGGACAGCCCGAAACGGCGAGCTTGACCTTGTGCGGCGCCCACATCTTGTAAAAGGCTTTTTCCAGGTCTATCCCCATCTGGGTCGAATTCTGCGTGCCGAAGCGGCAGAACTCAGTGCCGATGCAGGTTTTTACCGTTCTCAGCGCCTTGGCGTAAGCGTGCCCGGAAGGCATGTCGAGCTCGGCCCATATCTTGGGCAGGTCCTCTTTCTTGATGCCGAACAGGTCGATGCGCTGGCCGCCGGTGACGCGTATCATCGGCACCTGGTATTTGTCGGCCACGTCGGCGATGCGGCGCAATTCGCCGGAGTTGGTGGTGCCGCCCCACATGCGCGGCACCACGGAATAGGTGCCGTCTTTCTGGATGTTGGCGTGGGCGCGCTCGTTGATGAAGCGCGACTGGGGATCGTCCCTGGCCTCGTGCGGCCAGGTCGAAAGCAGGTAGTAGTTGAGTGCCGGACGGCAACTGGCGCAGCCGTTGGGGGTGCGCCATTCCATGAATTTCATGGTGTCCGGAATGGAAAGCAGCTTGTGCTCGCGTATCGCGGCGCGCACCTCTTCGTGGGTATGATCGGTGCAGCCGCACAGGGATTTCGCGGCCGGGGCCGGTGAATAGTCGCCGCCCAGGATGGAGGCCAGAATCTGCTCCACCAGCCCGGTGCAGGAACCGCATGAGGATGACGCCTTGGTGTGCTTGCGCACATCTTCCAGGGTGAACAGGCCTTTTTCCTTGATCGCCTTGACGATGGTTCCCTTGCACACGCCGTTGCAGCCGCACACCTCCATCTCGTCGGACATCGCGGCTGCCTTGTTGTGGCCCTGGTGACCGACGTCGCCGACGTGGCTCTGGCCGAACATGAGATGGTCGCGGATGCCGGCAATGTCGCGGCCTTCGCGCAGCAACTGGAAATACCAGGCGCCGTCCACCGTATCGCCGTACAAACAGGCGCCCACCAGCTTGTTGTCCTGGATCACCAGCTTCTTGTAAACCCCGCCCACCGGGTCGGAGAGCAGAATGTTCTCGGTTTTGCCGCCGCCGCTGAAGTTGCCGGCGGAAAACAGGTCGATGCCGGTCACCTTGAGCTTGGTCGAGGTCACCGAGCCGGTGTAGCGGCCGATGCCCATTTGCGCCAGGTGATTGGCGCACACCTTGGCCATTTCGAACAGCGGCGCAACCAGGCCATAGGCCGTGCCGCGATGGTTGACGCATTCGCCGATGGCGTAGATGCGCGGATCGTAGGTCTGCATGGTGTCATTGACCACGATGCCGCGGTTGCAGTGGATGCCGGCCGATTCCGCCAGCGCCGTGTTGGGGCGGATGCCGACCGCCATCACCACCAGGTCGGCGGGGATTTCGCTGCCATCGGTAAATCTAACCCCCCCCACGCGCAGCGTGGGGACATCGTCCCTCTCCCCCTGCGGGGGAGAGTTAGGAGAGAGGGCCGGCACCGGCAAAATTGCTGCGGTCTGCTTCTTGAGCAGGAACTTGAGCCCCTTGTCCTCCAGGTTCTTCTGCAGCAATCTGGCTGCGGTCTGGTCCAGTTGACGTTCCAGCAGCCAGTCCGAGATATGCACCACGGTCACGTCCATGCCGCGCAGCTTGAGTCCGTTGGCCGCTTCCAGGCCGAGCAGGCCGCCGCCGATCACCACCGCATGCTTATACGATTTCGAGGCCGCAATCATGGCGTCCACATCGTGGATGTCGCGGAAACCGATCACGCCTTGCAGGTCGTTGCCCGGCACCGGCAGGATGAACGGGGTGGAGCCGGTGGCCAGAATCAGGCGGTCGTACTCCGCGCTGCTGCCGTCCTCGGCGTAGACCACCCGCGCCTTGCGGTCGATCCTGACCACTTTCCTGTTGAGATGCAGGGTGATGCCATTCTCCCGGTACCAGTCGACATCGTTGAGCATGATGTCTTTGATCGTCTGTTCGCCGGCCAGCACCGGGGAAAGCAGGATACGGTTGTAGTTGGCGTGAGGTTCGGCACCGAACACCGTGATGTCGTACAGTTCCGGCGCCAGCCTGAGCACTTCCTCCAGGGTGCGCACCCCGGCCATGCCGTTGCCGACCATTACCAGTTTCATTTTTTGCATACCATTACTCCTTGACTATCAGTTTTTACCAATCCATACCGGATATCAGCCGCCCACCGCCGCAGCCGCCGCCATCCGGCAGCCGGCGCTCATGCGTTTCAGCTCCGGCAGGCAGGAACCGCACTCGGTGCCGCATTTCAGGTCTTGCTGCAATTGCGCCAGGCCGGTGCCGCATTCCAGTACAGCCAAAATTTCACGTTCCGATACATCCTTGCAGTTGCAGACGATACGGCCCCGGGCCACGCCGCCGCAAGGCGGAGTGCTCAGCGGCGCCAACGCCCACAACCGGATCTGTTCGAAGGGCAGCCCGTCCGCCATCATTTCCTTGAGCCAGTCGCGCGCCGCCGTTTCGCCGGTCAGACGCGCCCCCACCACTTCGCCGTTCTCCACCAGCATGCGTTTCGCGATGCCGCGCCGGGCATCGCTGTAGTTGACCGAGGCATCATCGTTGTCCAGGCCGAGGATGCGGTCCACCTCCGCAATCAGCTCATCGGCGACCGCCTCTTCCCCCGCTGCGCGCAGCACCAGCAAGGGTTCCTCCTTGCCGTACAGGCCCAGCGAGGCATAAGGAAAGCGTTCCAGCAGGGGCTGCAGCAGCGGCATGCGGGCAAGCGCGCCGCCGCGCCGCAGCGCGACCATCCGCCAGGCATCCGGCAGTTTTTCGACCTGCACCGCGGCATGCTTCAGTTCCGGCTGGTGCGACACCGGGTCGCAGGCATCCGGCGTCAGTGCATTGGCACCGGCCGAATTCATGAACTGGCTGCCCCAGTGCATGGGGAAAAACACCTGCGCCGGGCGCATTTCCGCCGCAGCCTCGACACGGGTGACGCATAGACCGCGCCGGCTGCTGATCCGCACCAGGTCGCCATCGTTCAGGCCGCGCCGCTGCATGTCGTCGCCGTTCATCGACAGCAGCGGCTCCTCGGCATGGCTGAACAGGCGCGCCACAGTGCCGGTGCGGCTCATGCCGTGCCACTGGTCGCGCAGGCGGCCGGTATTGAGATGGAGCGGGTAGCGCGCGCAGGTCTGCTCCGCCACCGGCAGGTAAACGGTGTTGGCGAATTGGGCACGGCCATTAGGGGTGGGGAAGATCCCGTCGGCATACAGCCGCGCCCGCCCCGCCGCAGCGCCTTCCGGATAGGGCCATTGCTGCGGCCCGTCGCCGTCGAGTAGTGCATAGGACAGGCCGGTGATGTCGAGATCGCGGCCGCGCGTGGTTTCGCGGTGCTCGTTGAAGACCCGTTCGACGTTTTCGTAGGGGAACAATCGGGGCGCCAGCGGGTGGCCGAGTTTGTTGCCCAACCGCCGCGCGAAATCCACCGCAATTTCCCAGTCCGCCCGCGCTTCGCCGGGAGGTGGGCACGCTGCCTGCACATGGGTGATGCGGCGCTCGGAATTGGTCATGCTGCCTTCCTTTTCCCCCCAGGTCGCAGCCGGCAAAAGCAGGTCGGCATAGGCGGCCGTATCGGTGTTGCGGTAGGCATCCTGCACCACCACCAGCTCCGCCCGCTGCAGCGCTTCGCGCACCAGTGCCTGGTTGGGCAGGGACTGGGCGGGGTTGGTGCCGGCGATCCAGATCGCCTTGATCTCGCCCCTGCGCAGCGCCTCGAACATGTCCACCGCGGTCTTGCCGGGCTTTTCCGGCACGCTGTCCACCCCCCACAGCCGCGCCACTTCGGCGCGATGCTCGGAGTTGGCGAGATCGCGATGGGCGGAGAGCAGGTTGGCCATGCCGCCCACTTCCCGCCCGCCCATGGCGTTGGGCTGGCCGGTGAGGGAAAAGGGTCCGGCTCCGGGCTTGCCGATCTGGCCGGTGGCGAGGTGCAGGTTGATCAGGGCGGCGTTCTTGTCGGTGCCGTGGCTGGACTGGTTCAGCCCCTGGCAGTAGAGGGACAGGGTGGGGGGCGAACCGCCGAACCATTTGGCCGCCCGAACGATGTCTTCCGCCGCGACGCCGCATATTTCCGCCGCCGCTTTCGGCGTGTACTCGCGCACCGTGTCCTTGAGCGCGTCGAAGCCGTCGCTGTGGGCGCGGACGTAATCCAGGTCGCACAGTCCTTCCCACAGCATGACGTGGAGCATGGCGTTGAACAGCGCCACGTCGGTGCCGGGCAGCAGGCCCAGATGCAGGTCGGCAGCCGCTGCGGTATCGGTGCGGCGCGGGTCCACCACGATCAGTTTGAGATTCGGATTGGCCTGTTTTGCCGCTTCGATGCGGCGAAACAGGATCGGGTGGGCGTAGGCCGTATTGGAGCCGGCAATGAAAATGCACCGGGCGTGGTCGATATCCTGATAGCAGGCCGGCGGCGCGTCCATCCCCAGAGTCTGCTTGTATCCCGCCACCGCCGAGGACATGCACAGGCGCGAATTGCTATCGACGTTATTGGTGCCGATCAGCCCCTTGGCGAGCTTGTTGAAAACGTAATAGTCCTCGGTCAGGAGCTGGCCGGAAATGTAGAAGGCGACGCTGTCCGGGCCGTGGGCGCGGATGGTGGCGGCGAACTTGTCCGCCGCGAAATCCAGCGCCTCATCCCAGCTCGCTCGCTGACCGTGCTGTCCGGGGTCGTTGCGAAAGACAGGATCGCGCAGCGACGGATAAAGCGCGCGGGCATCGGTGCCGGCGGTCAGGTGCAGGGCCGCACCCTTGGTGCACAGGCGGCCGTAATTGGCAGGATGGTCGGGATCGCCCCTGACGCCGGTGATCTTTCCGTCCGTGGCGGAAATAATGACCCCGCACCCCACACCACAATAACAACAACTGGATTTGACTTCGCTCATCTTGATCCCTTGTAACGACAAAATGGATCAAAGCAAGAGACATGCCAAAAAAATACTACTTTAAGAACATATGGATGGAGTCAGGCGCCGGGACTTTGATCAAGGTCGCGCCTGAAAATGGTGCAACGTAAAAGATGTCCGCTTCACCTTGGTGCAGAAAAACCTCATGGCAGCCACTCAATGCCTTGGTGCTTGGCGTCCTTGGCTCCTTGGCGTTTCAACTGCTTTTTATATTATAAGGGCACCTCTAAAAATCGTGATCCCGTCATTCCCGCGAAAGCGGGAATCCAGTATTTTCAATATGCTATAGATTCCCGCTTTCGCGGGAATGACGATTATTAGAGGTTCCCATATTTATTCGATTTTATTACCGGACAAGTAGTATCGAAAATATATCAATCTGATACCACCGCACCACATTTTAACCGCCCGCTCTTGAAAAAATTGCCCCTACCCCCATAAAGGTTTGCATTGTCATCAGGAGGTCTTAATGCAACCCGAAGAACAGAAAAGCACCATCGAGCAGGAAGAGTTTCTCGAAAAACTGGACGAAGTGTCAGCCGCGAGCGCAGCCTTCCAGGCCGGCGCCGAAGGCGAAGGGACTGAGGTCATGCCCAGCCTGGAGGATATGCTCAAGAAGGCGGAACTCGCCGCCCAGGAACACCACGATGCCTGGCTGCGCGCCAAGGCCGATGCGGACAACATCCGCAAGCGCACCCAGGTGGAAATCGCCAACGCCCACAAATTCGCCGTCGAAGGTTTCTCGTCCGAACTGCTGGCCGTCAAGGACAGCCTGGAAGCCGCGCTCAAGGTGGAAACCGCCGACCTGGCCAGCATGAAAAGCGGCATCGAACTGACGCTCAAGCAACTGGTGGCGGTATTCGAGAAATTCAATCTGAGCGAGATCGACCCGATGGGCGAAAAATTCGATCCCCACAAACATCAGGCGATCAGCATGGTGGAAGCCGATGTGGAGCCAAATACGGTGGTCGGCGTCCTGCAAAAGGGTTATCTGCTGCACGACCGGGTGCTGCGCCCGGCGCTGGTGATGGTGGCCAAGGCCAAAGAGTCTTGAACCTAGAAAAAGCCATTAACCACGAATTTACACGAATGTTCACAAATAATCAGATAGTTAGCATAGACAGTCTGATTCACCCGTTTGGTGCCAAAAGTAGGCGCCTCTAGGCGACACGATGATTGTCTCTAAACTATTCGTGTTTATTCGTGAACATTCGTGTCATTCGTGGTTAATCGCCGTTTTTAGGTTGAAATAAGCGCTAGCATCCCCATCTGGGAAATAAGGTTAATTATTAATCATTCGTTCGTTACAAAGGAAGAAACATGGGAAAAATTATCGGTATTGACCTGGGCACCACCAACTCGTGCGTGGCCGTGATGGAAAACGGCCAGTCCAAGGTCATCGAGAACGCCGAAGGCGCGCGCACCACGCCTTCCATCGTCGCCTACGCCGAAGACGGCGAAATCCTGTGCGGCGCGCCGGCCAAGCGCCAGGCCGTCACCAACCCGAAAAACACCTTGTACGCCGTCAAGCGCCTCATCGGCCGCCGTTTCGAGGAAAAAGAAGTGCAGAAGGACATCGACCTGATGCCCTACAAGATCCTCAAGGCCGACAACGGCGATGCCTGGGTCGAAGCGCGCGGCAAGAAAATGGCGCCGCCGCAGGTTTCCGCCGAAGTGCTGCGCAAGATGAAAAAGACCGCCGAAGACTACCTCGGCGAGGAAGTCACCGAAGCCGTCATCACCGTGCCGGCCTACTTCAACGACAGCCAGCGCCAGGCCACCAAGGACGCCGGCCGCATCGCCGGGCTGGAAGTCAAGCGCATCATTAACGAGCCGACCGCGGCCGCGCTCGCCTTCGGCATGGACAAGAAGGAAGGCGACCGCAAGATCGCGGTGTTCGACCTGGGCGGCGGCACCTTCGACATCTCCATCATCGAGATCGCCGAGATCGAGGGCGAGCACCAGTTCGAGGTGCTCTCGACCAACGGCGACACCTTCCTCGGCGGCGAAGACTTCGACCAGCGTCTGATGGACTACCTGGTGGACGAATTCAAGAAGGAAAACGGCATCGACCTGAAGAACGACGTGCTCGCCCTGCAGCGCCTGAAAGACGCCGCGGAGAAGGCCAAGATCGAGCTGTCCTCCAGCCAGCAGACCGAAGTCAACCTGCCCTACATCACCGCCGACGCCACCGGCCCGAAACACCTGGCGGTAAAAGTCACCCGCGCCAAGTTCGAAAGCCTGGTGGAGGAACTGATCCAGCGCACCATCGAGCCCTGCCGCATGGCCATCAAGGATGCCGGCGTGAAGCTCGACGACATCTCCGACGTGATCCTGGTCGGCGGCCAGAGCCGCATGCCCAAGGTGCAGGAAAAGGTGAAGGAGATTTTCGGCAAGGAGCCGCGCAGGGACGTCAACCCGGACGAAGCCGTCGCCATCGGCGCGGCGATCCAGGGCGGCGTGCTGCAGGGTGAGGTGAAGGACGTGCTGTTGCTCGACGTGACACCCTTATCGCTCGGCATCGAAACCATGGGCGGCGTGATGACCAAGCTGATCCAGAAGAACACCACCATCCCGACCAAGGCCAGCCAGGTGTTCTCCACCGCCGAGGATAACCAGAACGCGGTGACCATCCACGTGCTGCAGGGCGAGCGCGAAGTGGCGTCCGGCAACAAGAGCCTGGGCCAGTTCAATCTCTCCGACATTCCGCCGGCGCCGCGCGGCATGCCGCAGATCGAGGTCACCTTCGACATCGACGCCAACGGCATCCTGCACGTTTCCGCCAAGGACAAGGCCACCGGCAAGGAAAACAAGATCAAGATCCAGGCCAGCTCCGGCCTGTCCGAAGAGGAAATCCGCCGCATGGAGCAGGACGCGGCAGCCCACGCCGAGGAAGACCGCAAGACGCTGGAGCTGGTCAACGCCCGCAACCAGTGCGACGGCATGGTGCACTCGGTGAAGAAATCCCTCGCCGACTACGGCGACAAGATCAGCGCCGACGAAAAAGCCGCGATCGAGGCCGCGCTGAAAGACGCCGAGGAAGCGCTCAAGGGCAACGACAAGGACACCATCGAAGCCAAGACCAAGGCGCTGGGGGAAGCTTCCCACAAGCTGGCTGAGAAGATGTACGCCGAGCAGGCGCAGCCAGGAGCGGGCGGACCCGAGACCGGCAAGAAAGAGGCTGACGACAACGTGGTGGACGCCGAGTTCGAAGAAGTAAAGACTGAGAAGAAGTAAAACCATTAACCGCAAAGGACGCAAAGGAACGCGAGGGAAAACGAGTTGTTGCTTTGCGTTCCTTTGCGTCCTTTGCGGTAAGAAAGAATTATGAGCAAGCGTGATTACTACGAAATTCTCGGCGTCAACAAGGACGCCAACGACGACGAGATCAAGAAGGCCTACCGCAAGCTCGCCATGAAATTCCATCCGGACCGCAATCCGGACAATCCCAAGGCGGAAGAGCATTTCAAGGAAGCCAAGGAAGCCTATGAAATCCTGTCCGATGCGAGCAAGCGGGCAGCTTACGACCAGTACGGCCACGCCGGCGTGGACCAGCAGGCCGGCATGGGCGGCGCGGGAGGCTTCAGCGGCGGATTCGCCGATGCCTTCGGCGACATCTTCGGCGACATCTTCGGAAGCGGTGGCGGCGGGCGCGGGCGCTCCAACGTCTACCGCGGCGCCGACCTGCGCTACAACCTGGAGGTCTCTCTCGAGGAAGCCGCGCGCGGCACCGAGACCAAGATCCGCATCCCCACCATGGCGGAGTGCGACACCTGCCACGGCACCGGCGCCAAGGCCGGCTCCAGGCCGGAAACCTGCCCCACCTGCGCCGGCCACGGCCAGGTAAGGATGCAGCAGGGGTTCTTCTCGATCCAGCAGGCCTGCCCGAAATGCCACGGCAGCGGCAAGGTGATCGCCCACCCCTGCCCCACCTGTCAAGGCGGCGGGCGCGTCAAGCAGTACAAGACCCTGGCGGTGAAAATCCCCGCCGGGGTCGATGAGGGCGACCGCATACGGCTCTCGGGCGAGGGCGAGGCCGGCGTCAACGGCGGTCCGCCGGGCGACCTCTACGTGGTCATCCAGATCAGGGCCCACTCTGTTTTCCAGCGCGACCACAACGACCTGCACTGCGAAATGCCGATCAGCTTCACCACTGCCGCGCTGGGCGGCGAAATCGAGATCCCGACCCTGGACGGCCACGCCAAGATCAAGATCCCGGCGGAAACCCAGTCCGGCAAGGTGTTCCGCCTGCGCGGCAAGGGTATCAAAGGCGTGCGCAGCAGCACGCACGGCGATCTGCTCTGTCACATGGTGGTGGAAACCCCGGTCGACCTGACCGAGCGCCAGAAGGAACTGTTGCGCGAGCTGGAAGCGCTCAACCTGGAAGATGGCGCGCGGCACAACCCGCGCGCAAAGTCATGGATGGACAAGGTGAAAGAGTTTTTCGGTCCATGAACCTAAAAACGGCGATTAACCACGAATGACACGAATTTCCACGAATAAACACAAATATTAGAGCATAATCTCCCTTCACCAAACGGGCGAGACCATCAGACATAGTTAACTCATTGATTATTCGTGAACATTCGTGCTTTATTCGTGCAAATTCGTGGTTAATCGCTTTTTTGGATGAAGCATCCGGACTGAATTCAGGATTCAGCCCGGGGCAAACTCGAAGACATTCCCGCCCCGTTTCTTGGCGATATACATTGCGCCATCCGCCAGATGGACGAGCTGATCCGGATCGGCCTCCGGCCCACCCGCATACAGAGCGATGCCTATGCTGGTGCCGATGGAAACGTCCAGCCCGGCCAGATGAAAAGGAGCGGCCAGGGCGGAAATAATTTTTTCCGCCACCAGCGCCACATCCCGCGGACTGCCGCTTTCCTGCAGAATAATGGAGAATTCGTCCCCGCCCAGCCGAGCAACCGTATCACTTTCGCGCACGCATTCCTTCAGCCGTTGCGCTACTGCTTGCAACAGCAGATCGCCGGCATGGTGGCCCAGATTATCGTTGACCGCCTTGAAGCGATCCAGGTCGAGATACAGCAAGGTGAGCCTGCCCTGATTCCGCTTGACCCGCACCATCGCCTGATGCAGCCGGTCATAGAACAGCGCCCGGTTGGGAAGATCCGTCAACGCATCATATTCGGCCATATAGCGGATGCGTTCATCGGTCTGTTTTCTGGCCGTGATATCTTCGTGTATGGAAACAAAATGGGTGATCTCGCCATTCTCGTCGGGAATCGGTGTGATCGTTTGCAGCACGGTGTAAAGGCTGCCATCCTTGTGCCGCTCCACAGTTTCATTAGTCCAGGTTTCACCGCTCAGGATCGTTTTCCAGAGGTTCTGGTAATACTCAAGGGTTTCATTGCCCGACCTGATCAGCCGCGGGGTTTGACCGATGGCCTCCTCCGCGCCATAACCGCTGAGACGGGTGAAGGCGGCATTAATCCACTGGATACGGCCCATGCGGTCGGTGATGAAAATGGAGTTGCTCGCCGAGGCCAGCGCGCCGCCCAGCAGGCGCAACTGCTGCTGATCCATGGCCATTTCCATGGCCACGCAAATCTGCTTGGCAACCCCGCTCAGGCGCTGCACGGTGGCGGGATGGTCGAAAAACCCGGGATTACGGGAATAGAGGTTGAAAGCGCCATAGATCTCGCTGCGGATAATCAGCGGGATGGCGATGGTGGCCTGGAGGTGCAATCGTTCCGCAGCGGCACGCCAGGGTTTAAAGCCTGGCTGGCTGGTTTTGAAAACCTGCACCTGGCCGGTGCGGATGGCAGTGCCCGTCGGACCTTTCCCTTGCGGGGAATTATCCCACCGCACGCCGATTTTCCTCAGTTCCTGCTCGTATTCCCTGGCCTCGCCGGCACAGGCCCTGATGCGCGTGGAGCCGTCGCGTTTTTTTTCGCCGACCCACGCCAGCTCCAGACCGAAGAGCGTGACGATCTCGGTGCAGATGAATTCGAGCACCTCGTCCACCGCCAGCCCCTGCATCACCTTCTGGTTGATGCTCGACAAAAGTTTCTCGATCGCCTCGCTCTGCCTGCTTTCGGTCACATCCACGGAATAGACGGCAAAGCGCGCCACCTTGCCATCCGCATCGAAGACAGGGTAAATGGAGTGTTCCAGACGCAGGCCGCTCCGTTCGTCCTCGAAGCATCCGAGTCTGCCGCTCAAGCGCACCTCGTCCAGCCACTGCTGCCTCTGCCCGATCACGGCGGGCGGAAGGAAATCAAAAAAAATTTTCCCGATCAGCGCCTGCCGGCTTTTCTTCAAGCGCCTGGCAGCAGTTTCGTTCGCTGCCAGCACCTTCCCATCCAAATCCAGCAACAATACCGATTCGTGTGGTGCCTCGATGAGGGCGGCAAGATTCCGCTCGCTTTCCTCCCGCCCGAGCTCCGCCAGTCTGCGCGCGGTTACGTTGATCAGGTTCAGGATCACCCCACTGGTCTTGCCGCCCTCCCCTTTCACCGCGCTGAGCACCCAATCCCAATAAGTCACGCCCAGTTCGGGACGGTCCGGGTATTCAAATGGCCTGGCATAGGCAAAGTAGGTCTCGCCGGTTTCCACCACCCGGCGAAAAATCGCCTCGTTTGCTGCATCGGGGTAAAGCTCGAAGTGGTTCCTTCCGACAAAGAACTCCGGCTCGCGCCCATCGGCCTCGGCATAGGCGTGGTTGACCCGGATGAAATTGAAATCGGCATCCATGTAGGCGAGAAGCGCGTACACATTGGTGAATACCGCTTCGAGCTGCTCGTTGGCCTGCAGTAGTCGCGCCTCGGCAAGCTTTCTCGCGCTGATATCCCGTGCAATGGACAGCACGAAGGATTGCCCATTGAGATCAAACAAGCGCGCGCTGATCTCAACCGGAATCCTGCGTCCGTCCCTGGTCAGGAACACCCGCTCGAATACGACCCGTTCATTGGCCAGTAGCCGTTCCACCAGCGCCGGCATGTCTACGGCGCTGGACGGTTCGTCGATATCGTATGGAGACATCCGCAGCAATTCGTCCCGGCTGTAACCCAGGCGTTCGCAGGCGGTCTGGTTGACGTCCAGGAAAGCGGTCGGAAAGCCCTGGGCATCGACGCCATGGAATAGGATGATGTCGTTGCCGCTCTCGAACAGGAGGCGATAGCGGTGCTCGCTTTCGCGCAACGCCTGCTGGCTCCGCAGACGGCCGGTGATGTCCTGGAATGCCACCACCGAACCGGTTATGCCGCCATCTTTCTTCAGCACCGAGGAAACCAGGGATACCGGAAACAGGGTGCCATCCTTGCGCACCAGCCATTCATCGCCGGTGCGGCAGGTTGCGCCGGTCAGCAGGGTCTGGTGCGCAGGGCAGGCTGCAACGGGATAGGGCGAGCCGTCCGGTTTCCTGTAATGGAAAACCTCATGGGCATTCATGCCGAGCAGTTCCTTCTCGCTCCAGCCCAGCAGGCGTTCGCCTTCCTGGTTCAGGAACGTAAGCCGTCCCTCTGCGTCCAGCACATAAACGCCCTCGGCCAGTACCGAGGCGATACTGCTCGCCGGGATATTGATCAGCGATTGTGGCATTCCAAACTTTCCGGAAAGTCAGCTTCGCCGCCAGAGGGTGCCCTGGGGCGTGTCTTCCAGCACGACGCCCGCATCCAGCAATTCCTTGCGGATGCGATCGGCTGCGGCATAATCCTTGGCTTTTTTTGCTGCAATCCGCTCGGCGATGCGCCGTTCGATCTGCTCCGGGGTGCAGCCCTGCTCCCCCGCGCCGCCCTGCAAAAATTCATTCGGCTCGCGCTGCAACAACCCCAGCACCCCGCCAAGCGCCTTGAGCAGCCCGGCTCGTTGCCTGTCGTGGGTTTTGTTGGCTTCATTGGCCAGATCGAACAGCACCGCGACCGCGCCGGGGGTGTTGAAGTCATCCTCCATGGCCGCCTTGAAGGCAGCCGCATAAGGGTCATGCCAGTCAAACCCTTCTGGGTGATGGGTAATGGGTGATGGGTGAGGAGAAACGTTTTTCAGGGCGGTGTAGAGCCGGGTCAGCGCGCTCTTGGCATCGTCCAGGTGCTGGTCGGAATAGTTGAGCGGGCTGCGGTAGTGGGCGCGCAGGATGAAGAAACGCACCACCTCGACATCGTAGCGCTCCAGCACCTCGCGGATGGTGAAGAAGTTGCCCAGCGATTTAGACATCTTCTCGTTGTCCACCCGCACGAAGCCGTTGTGTATCCAGTAATTCACATGCTGATGGCCATGCACGCCCTCGCTCTGGGCGATCTCGTTCTCGTGGTGGGGAAACTGCAGGTCGGCGCCGCCGCCATGGATGTCGAAATGCGCGCCGAGCAGATCATCGCCCATGGCCGAACACTCGATATGCCAGCCGGGGCGGCCCTTGCCCCAGGGGGAATCCCAGGCGGGCTCGCCGGGCTTGGCCGATTTCCACAGCACGAAATCGAGCGGGTCGTCCTTGCCCACGGCCACCTCCACCCGCTCGCCGGCGCGCAGGTCGTCCAGAGACTTGCCGGAAAGCTTGCCGTAGCCGGGAAACCTGTGCACCGAATAGCACACGTCGCCGCTCTTCGCCACATAGGCCAGACCCCGCCCGATCAGGGTCTGTATCATGGCGATCATGTGCGGCACATAGCCGGTGGCGCGCGGCTCGTAGTCGGGCTTTTCCACTCCCAGCCTGGCGGCATCCTCATCCATGGCGGCGATGAAACGGCCGGTCAGGGCGTCGATGGGTTCCCCCTTCTCGGCGGCGCGCTTGATGATCTTGTCGTCGATGTCGGTGATGTTGCGCACGTAAGTGACGTTGAAACCTCCGGCCCTGAGCCAGCGCCGGATCATGTCGAACACCACCAGCACCCGCGCGTGGCCGAGGTGGCAGTAGTCGTACACCGTCATGCCGCACACATACATGCGGACCCGGCCCGGATCGATGGGCACAAAATCCTGCTTGGAACGGGTAAGGGAATTGTAGATTTTCAGCATCGAATAACCTTCTTGCCTCTCGTTAAGCCGTGCTCTGCCGCACCAGCAGAACCGGCATGGACGCGGTACGGATCACGCCTTCCGCCACGCTGCCCAGAAGAAGATGGTCGAACCCCTTGCGGCCATGGGTGCCAAGCACAAGAAGATCGGCAGGCCATTTCCTCGCCTCCTCCGAAATCACCTGGGCAGCCCGCCTGCCTAGCGCCTCTACAAGCCGCGTTTCCACGGGAATACCGGCCCGCTCCGCTCTTTCGCGGGCCTTACGCAGCAGCGATTCGGCGGCCTCGGCAATGGCATCGAGCATTTCCGGCAGAATCAGCATGGGAGCGCCCTCCGGCTCCCACTGTGCCGGCAGTCCTTCATTCACATGAAGCAACAGCAATTGCGACTTCATCTCCCTGGCCAGGCCGATCGCCTCTTCCAGCGCCAGATTGGAAATTTTGCTCCCGTCGATCGCAACCAAAATCCGCTTGTACATATCCGACTCCTTGCGTTATGACACCCTGTACATCCTCAGACCGGCTCTTTCATCCAGGTATCCTTGAGCGTCACCGTGCGGTTGAACACCAGCTTGCCGCCCGGCTGGTGGTCGCGCCGGTCGGCGCAAAAATAGCCGAGCCGCTCGAACTGGTAGCGGGTTTCGGGAGCGGCACTGCCCACGCAGGCCTCCACCCAGCCTTGCACTACGGTAAGCGATTCGGGATTGATGAATTCGCGGAAGTCGCGCGATTTGTCCCCGTCCGGCTCGGCCACGGTGAACAGGCGGTCATACAGGCGGATTTCGGCGGACAGCGCGTGCCCGGCCGATACCCAGTGAATCACGCCCTTGACCTTGCGGCCCAGCGGATTCTTGCCCAGGGTATCGGGGTCGATGGAACAGCGCAGCTCGACCACCTGGCCCGCGGCATCCTTGATCACCTCGTCGCACCTGATCACGTAGCCGTAGCGCAACCGCACCTCGCCGCCCGGCACCAGGCGCTGCCATCCGGGCGGCGGATTTTCGGCGAAATCGTCGGTTTCGATCCAGATTTCGCGCGAAAACGGCACCAGCCGGCTGCCGAATTCGGGATGATTGGGGTGGAAGCCCGCCTCGCGCGACCGGGTTTCGCCTTCGACGAAGTTGGCGATCACCACTTTCAGCGGCTTCACCACGGCCATCACGCGCGGCGCGCGCGCTTCCAGATTTTCCCTGATGCAGCCTTCGAGCACGCTCATGTCGACCACGTTCTCTGATTTGGAAACGCCGATGCGGCGCGCAAACTCGCGGATGCCTTCCGGGGTATAGCCGCGGCGGCGCATGCCGGTAATGGTCGGCATGCGGGGATCGTCCCAGCCCGATACCCGCTTCTCGGTCACCAGTTGATTCAGCTTGCGTTTGCTGGTCAGGGTGTATTGCAGCTCCAGGCGTGAAAACTCGATCTGCTGCGGGTGACAGGGTACCGGCAGTTGGTCCAGCACCCAGTCGTAGAGCGGACGGTGATCCTCGAATTCCAGCGTGCACAGGGAATGGGTGATGCCTTCCAGCGCGTCGGAAATGCAGTGGGTGTAGTCGTACATCGGGTAGATGCACCACTTGTCGCCGGTGCGGATATGGTGGGCGCGCTTGATGCGGTAGATCACCGGGTCGCGCAGGTTGATGTTGCCGGAGGCCATGTCGATCCTGGCGCGCAGCACCTTGCTGCCGTCCGGGAACTCGCCCGCCCGCATTTTCCGGAACAGGCCGAGATTCTCCTCGACGGAGCGGTCGCGATAGGGGCTGTTCTTGCCCGGCGCCGTGAGCGTGCCGCGATATTCGCGCATTTCCTCGGCGGTGAGGTCGCACACATAGGCCTTCCCCTGTCTGATCAGTTCTACCGCATAATCGTAAAGCGCCTCGAAATAATCCGATGCCCACTTCACCTCGCCGTCCCACTGGAAACCGAGCCAGCGCACGTCGTCCTGGATCGACTGGGCGTATTCCTCGCTCTCCTTCTCCGGGTTGGTGTCATCGAAGCGCAGATTGCATCTGCCTTGATAATCCAGCGCCAGGCCGAAATTCAGGCAGATCGATTTGGCGTGGCCGACGTGCAGATAGCCGTTGGGCTCCGGCGGGAAACGGGTGACTATGGTTTTGTGTTTGCCGCCCGCAAGGTCATTTTCGATGACGTTGCGGATAAAATGGGGAACGGGGACGTTGTCGCTGCTGCTCATTGGCTTGATCTTAAAGTATCGGATGCAAAGGGTTTGGTGAAAAGGCGGCTTCTTGTTAGAATCCAACCTATTTGAAAAACAGCAAAAGTATACTATCAATGAGCCGTTTCCGCATTGCCACGATCCTCGCCTCGCTCTCCTGCGCATTTCTCGTCTCGTTTACTCATCCGGCCCACTCCGATGAGCTGCAGGACATCAATAAACTCTACAAGCAGGGCCAGCATGACAAGGCCCTGGAGCGCCTCGAAAGCTATCTCACCAGCCGCCCCAAGGATGCCCAGGGACCCAAAATCGCCCAGGGCCGTTTCCTCAAGGGCGTCATCCTGGCTGAACAGGGCAAGAACGCGGAAGCCGTTCAGATTTTCACCCGGCTCACCGAGGAATACCCCGAACTGCCCGAGCCCTACAACAATCTGGCCGTACTGTATGCCTCCCAGGGCCAGTACGACAAGGCCCGGCATGCCCTGGAAATGGCGATCAACACCCACCCCAGCTATGCCACCGCACACGAGAACCTGGGCGACATCTACGCAAAAATGGCGAGCCAGGCCTATGACAAGGCGCTGCAACTGGACAAAAGCAATGTCACCGCACAAACCAAGCTGGCGCTGGTGAAAGAACTGTTTTCTCCGGGCGGCAGGGTCAATCGGGCGCCGGTGAAAACCACGCCGCTTGCAGTTACGGCCTCGGCACCGACACCCACCGCGCCTGCCAGAACGGAGCCGCCCAAGCTGGCGCCCGCACCGGCCACCACTCCCCAGGCACCCGCTGCAGCCCCCATGGCAAAGACGGAACAAGCCAAACCCCAGCCTGCTCCTGCCGAACAGAGCAAATCCGATAGCGAAACATCTGTGCTGAATACCCTGAACGGCTGGGCCAAGGCCTGGTCCAGCAAGAATGTGAGCGCCTATCTCGCCCATTACGCCAAAGACTTCAAAACGCCCCGCGGCGAGAACCGCGCCTCCTGGGAAAAGACGCGGAAAGATCGCATCAGCAAGCCTAAATCCATTCAGGTCGACATCGACTCACCACGCGTCACCGTCAGCGATGCCACCCACGCCAGCGTCACCTTCAAGCAAGTCTACAAGTCGGCCGCGCTGCAAATCTCTACCCAGAAAACCCTTGACCTGGTCAAGAGTGGCGACAAATGGCTGATCCAGCAAGAACGGATCGGACGATAGCAACCCCCCAGATTTTCGGGCAAACAGGGAATAATTCGATTTGTTTGGCATAGAAGAAGCAGGCCCGGCGGCATTCCTGGCGCGCCTGACAGCAAGCATCCGGCGACGTGCCAGCCTGACTTTTTACCTGCTGCTCGTTTCCCTGTGCATTTTCATTGCATCCTTGCTGTCGGTGCCGCCCACGATAGCGATGGGAAACAAACCGCCTGCTGCGTCGAAACGTGATGCGGCGCAGAATCGCACGTCCAGCGACCTGGAATCGCTGCTGGTCAAAAGCCTGCTCGAAGTCAGGCAGAACCGGCTCGATGTCGCGCTCAAGGATATCGAGAGCCTGCTTACGGCTTACCCCACTTTCAAGCTTGCCCATTTGATCCGGGGCGATCTGCTGCTGGCGCGGGCACATCCGCTCAGCACCATCGGCAACGCGACCGGCGCCACCCAGCAGCAAACCGATCTGCGCGATGAGGCCAGAGCGCGTCTGCGGCGGTATCTCGAGCAGATGCCTGTCAACCGCGTACCCAAGTATCTGGTGCAGTTCCAGCCCGGCCAGCATTACGCAGTGGTAGTGGATACGGGAAAATCCCGGCTCTACCTGTTTCAGAACGACAACGGCACACCACGCTATGTATCCGATTTCTACATCACCAGCGGCAAGGCCGGCGCCGAGAAGGTGAAGGAAGGCGACCAGAAAACGCCGCTGGGCGTGTACTTCGTCACGGCCAGCCTGCCGCGAACCCGGATTTCGGACTTCTATGGCACCGGCGCCTTCCCCATCAACTACCCTAATGAGTGGGACCGCCGGCAAGGTAAAAATGGCCATGGCATCTGGCTGCACGGCGTGCCCAGCAATACCTACAGCCGCCCTCCGCGCGCCAGCAGCGGTTGCGTGGTACTGGCCAACCCTGACCTAGACCGGCTCGCGAAAGATCTCCAGGTAGGCCTCACCCCGGTCATCATCAGCGACCAAGTGGAATGGGTAGACGCAAAAGAGCTGGCGGCCCAGCGCAGCCTGCTCGACCAGCGCGTCGAGGACTGGCGGCGAGACTGGGAAAGTATTGATTCGGATAAATATTTGCGGCACTATTCGAAGAGCTTCAGCGCGCCGGGTCAAAACTTTCGTTCCTGGAACGAGCAGAAACGCCAGGTCAATGCGGGCAAGTCCTGGGTCAAGGTCAAGCTGTCGAACATGAGCATTTTCGGCTACCCGGGCAACGAGAACATGATGGTGGTTACATTCGATCAGGACTACAGCAGCAACAACCTGAAGAACCAGATGCGCAAACGCCAGTACTGGAAGCTGGAGAACAACGAGTGGAAAATCATTTTCGAGGGGGCAGCATGAAACTCCGTCTGATCTTGTTAGCAGTGGGAATGTTCCTCAGCATAAATGCGCTGGCCGCCAACCCTTTGGTAAAAATGAAGACCAATCTGGGCGAGGTGATGTTTGAGCTGTACCCCGACAAGGCGCCTAAAACCGTTGCCAACTTCCTGCAATATGTCAGCAACGGCCATTACAAGGGCACGCTTTTCCACCGCACGATCAATAAATTCATCATCCAGGGCGGCGCCTTCACCCCGGGTTTTCAGTACAAACCGGATCTGGCCCCGATTCCCAACGAGGCCGCCAACGGCCTCAGGAACGAGCGCGGCACGCTTGCCATGGCGCGCGCCTATGACCCGGACTCCGCCACCGCGCAGTTTTTCATCAATCTCGATGACAACAAATTTCTCAATTTCCATCGCCCCCACCCCGATTACTACGGTTACTGCGTCTTCGGCAAAGTGATCAGCGGCATGGATGTCGCGAAAAAGATCGGCGCGCAGCCCACCGCTGCCGGCGGGCCTTTCTCCTCAGATGTTCCGGTCCAGCCTGTGATCATCGAGGACATGGCGCTCACCACCGGCTCCGTGCCGGATGACGCCAACGTCGCAGAAACAGCAGAACCCGACAAACCCGGCAAGAAAACCTCAAAGAGAAAAAAGGATAAGACCCATGGTTAAGCTCCACACCAATTTCGGCGACATCACCCTTGAACTGGATGCCGGGAAAGCCCCCAAGACGGTGGAAAATTTCCTCAAATACGTCGAAAAGGGCTTCTTCAACGGCACGGTGTTCCACCGCGTCATCGACGGCTTCATGATTCAGGGCGGCGGCTTCATGCCCGGCATGATCCCCAAGGAAACCATGGAGCAAATCGAAAACGAGGCTGCCAACGGCCTGAAAAACGAAGCCTACACCATCGCCATGGCACGCACCCCCAATCCCCATTCGGCTTCCAGCCAATTCTTCATCAATACGGCGAACAACAGTTTCCTCAATTTCACCGCGCCGACCCCGCAAGGATTCGGCTACTGCGTGTTCGGCAAGGTGGTTGACGGCAAGGAAGCGGTGAACCGCATCGGCAAGGTCAAAACCGGCAGTCAAGCCGGCCACCAGGACGTACCGCTGGAAGATGTCATCATCGAGAGCGCCGAAATTTGCTGATGAGTCATGGGTGATGGGTAATGAGAATGAGCCATCACCCATCACCCATCACCCATCACTCGTCACCCATCACTCGTCACCCTGATGAAACACAGCCTGTTCATCTCCGACCTGCACCTTTGCCCGGAACGCCCACAAGCCACGCTATTATTCGAGGATTTCGCACTTCGCACGGCATCCCAGGCCGAGGCCCTGTATATTCTCGGCGACCTGTTTGACTACTGGGCCGGTGACGACGATCTGACCGACCCGCACCACGCCAGGGTTGCGCGCACACTCGCCGGATTGAGCCAAAGCGGAACGGCGGTTTTTGTCATGCACGGCAACCGCGACTTCCTCATCGGTGAAGGCTTCGCGCGGGCGGCTCATGTCCGTCCGCTCCCCGACCCATCCCTGATCGACCTTTACGGCACGCCCACTCTGCTGATGCACGGCGACACCCTGTGCACCGGCGACGCGACTTATCTCTCCTTCCGTGCCAAGGTGAGAGAACCGGCATGGCAGGCGGATTTTCTCGCCCGCCCCCTGGCGGCGCGCAAGGCGGAAATAGAACAACTGCGCCGCCAAAGCGAAAGCGACAAGCAGCAGAAATCAATGGAAGAAATGGACGTTCATCCCGGCACGGTCGCCGCCATCCTGCGCGCGCACCACTATCCCCGCCTGATACACGGCCACACCCACCGCCCCGCACGCCACCGGCACGAGATCGACGGCCACGACTGCGAACGCTGGGTGCTGGATAGCTGGTATGATCACGGTAGTTATCTGCGCTGCGATGCGGCGGGATGCAAAGCAATTCAACTGAAATACTGAAATCCGGAGTAAACCCATGATCCTGATCCTTTCCCCCGACACCCTGCCCGACAGCGCCGAATACCGCCAGCTCCTCGACCATCTGGCGCAACTGCCCAAAATCAGGACCCGCATCCATCAGGAAAAGGGCGCGCAGCAGACCCTGACGGAAATCTACCTGGTCGGCGATACCGCCGCGCTCTCGCTCGAAACCATGGAGAGCCTGCCCGGTGTCGAGCGCGCCGTGCGCGTTTCGCAGGAATACCGTGTGCTGGGCCGCCACAAGGACGACCATCGCCCCACCCACTTCGAATACAACGGCGTGCGCTTCGGCCAGGACAACGTCAATGTGTTCGCCGGCCTGTGCGCGGTGGACAACCCCGAGCATGTCGAGCTGATGATGAAGGCGCTCAAGGAAAACGGCCAGGTCTGCACCCGGATGGGCGCCTACAAGCCGCGCACCAGCCCTTACGCCTTCCAGGGCCACGGCAAGACCTGCCTGCCCTACGTGTTCGAGTTGGCGGGCAAGTACGGTATCAAGGTGATCGCCATGGAGATCACGCACGAATCGCATGTCGACGAAATCCGCGAAGCACTCAAGCAGACCGGCAACCCCACCGGGGTGATGCTGCAGATCGGCACGCGCAACACGCAGAACTTCGAACTGCTGAAAATCGTCGGCCGCCAGCGCGAATTCCCGGTGCTGTTGAAGCGCGGCTTCGGCATCACCCTGGACGAATCGCTCAACGCCGCCGAATACCTCGCCTCGGAAGGCAACCGCAATGTCGTGTTCGGCCTCCGGGGCATGAAGACCAACATGGGCGACCCGCACCGCAACCTGGTCGACTTCGCCCACGTGCCGGTGGTCAAGCGCCTCACCCGCATGCCGGTGTGCGTCGACCCGTCGCACTCGGTCGGCTCGCGCAACCGCGCCCCCGACGGCATCCTGGAAATTTTCCACGCCACCATGCAGGGCATCATCGCCGGCGCCAACATGGTGCTGGTGGATTTCCACCCGGCGCCTACCAAGGCATTGGTGGACGGGCCGCAGGCGCTGCTGATGGAGGAATTGCCGCTGTTCCTGGAGTGCGTAAGGAATGCGCGGGAGGCTTACGAAAAGAATGTTGGGCTGATGGAGGAAGCAAGGCAGGGCTAATATTACTTAGAGAACGAATGGACATCGCCTATTTAGCCGACCACAAAGAAGTAATTCCTACTCTTGCGCGATGGTTCTATCAAGAGTGGGCGTATCTGCACCCAGACCGGACGCCGGAAGATGTAGCGCGGCTTATTGGCGAAAGAACGAATACAACAAAAATTCCCGTCGCCTTAGTTGCCTTTGAAGGCGGCGAACTGCTCGGAACCGTGTGTCTCAAAGTTCATGACATGGACACACGTCTCGATTTAACACCCTGGCTTGCCGGCCTCTACGTCGCAGCGCCATGGCGGCGAAAGGGTATTGGCACTGCGCTTGTTTCGGCTATCGAGAAAAAAGCTCGCGAGCTCCAAGTCGAAAAGTTGTACTTGTTTACGCCAGAGTCCGAAGGTTTTTATTCGCGATTGGGATGGCATGTTTACGAAAGAACCGAATACCATGGTTATCCGGCCACAATTATGGAGAAGAAAATCATTCTCTAACTACGCGTAGAGATCGAAATATCGGGCTACTCCCCTATTATTCGTATTATTCTGCGAAGAATTTTTTGGCGGAAAATAACGGAGACTGGCTTGGCCTATCGATAAACTTCCCGGCGGTGTCCAATACGGACGACCAGCACGATCAACTTCTGATCCTGCACTTCGTACACCACACGATAGTTGCCAACCCGAATACGGCGTAATCCGGAAAACTCGCCTTTCAGCACGCCACCCGCCGTAGGATTGATTTTGAGCTGATCGATGGCATCGATAATACGCAGTCGATCTTCCCGCGCCACCTTTTCAAGCGCCTTGACTGCGCTTTGCTTAATGCTGACGAAGTAGGTCACGCTTGACAGCTTCCCAATCCAGCACCGGGTCGGCGGGGTCGCGCAGTACCTCTATAGAACGGGAAATGTCCTCGAAATCATCCAGGTAATATTCCACCGCCTGTCGAACCACATCGGCACGCGTCCGACGCAATTTGGAAGCCGCCTCATCCAAGGAAGCGACCAGTTCATCCGGCAATCTTGCAGTAATCTGGCTCATCTTGGCGTCCTGTAATGTCGATCGATGTCACCGAATTTAAGATTACACCTACACGCAAATTTAATCAAACAAAAACCCCGCTTCCTTGCGTGAGCTGGGTTTCTGGGTTTGCTGAGGGCCGTTCCTCAAAAAGATATTCGAAGCTGAACCCCTTTCGACTACACTGGAATATGATTGACGCTGACCGCGTGGGCACAAAAACGTGCCCACCCTACTTGACTCGAGCGCAGCGTTACTCGACAGAGGACGGAATTGCGAAAATCATTCGTCTTTCAGACGGCGCGAGGGTTGAGTTCAACTGGAAAGGTGATGTCGTGGCTGACACCACCGGCACCGCACTCCCGCCATCAACACAAGAGGCAAGGCGCGAAAGATCCGAGCCGAGCCGAGCCGAGCCGCGGAAGGACAAGGTCAGCAGATCGACACAAAGGAGATTGCCGAGAAAGCACTCGGTCTCATCAAGGGTTTCAAATGGTAAAAGTGAAAATTTGGGCGAGTCATTAATGACTCGCCTTTTTGTTATCCACAAATTTTTTTCATTCCTCCGTGTAAACAATATGAATTACTGATAAAGCCTGACAACAGGGGACAGACCACAGTTACCCACTTATCATAAAAACAAACTCCGCCACTCCACTCTGGTAACGCGGTGTACAGGGGCAACGATTTGCAGGGGTTTACTTAGCCGCCAAAAATGGGCCGCGCTTACCCTGTCACAAGAATACTCACCGCCTCGGCTGCGGTGACGATGGAAATATCCTGATATGACTTGATCGTCAGCAAGTGTTTGTCGCCGGAGACGATCAACTGAGCTTGGGCAGCCACCGCGCAAGCCAGCACATGATCATCGTCGGGATCATTGAGCACGACTCGCGGCGTATGTGCGGGAGATACGTGCTTTACCAGCGCCTCATATTGCGCCACCAAGGCCACGATACTGGTATCAAATTGCACGATACGCTTGGCGAACTTCGCATAGCTCAGCACATTCGCCAGTTCTGCAATCAGCACCGGACTGCAATGAAGCGAGACAGCCTCATTGTCGATAATTAATTCGATTAACCGGCGCGGCTCACCGTGCCACAACAGACCGGCGACCACGACATTGGTATCCAGCACCAACCGCATCAGCTATGGGTACGCTTGCGTTGCTCAGTGCGCACCTCGCGTACAGCCTCGACGATTTCCTGCTCAACCTCTGGTGTAAGCTCCTCGCGCGGCATGCGTGCCCACGTTGCGCGCAATTGCTCACCGGCTTGCTTCTTTAGCTGCTCGCGCAGCATCGATTCAATGGCCTCCGGTGCGAGCAACCCAGCGCTTTGCGCGCGTTGCGCCAACTCGTCGGGAAGATTCAGTTTCAATTCCAAGGTCGTCACGGCATTCCCTCCTTAAGTGGCTTGCCTGGGCAAGCACCGTTTCCAGCATTCGCGCAAATTAAGCTACCCCCGGCATACATGGACGCCCACTTTTTTGCCAAGCTTTCAATCGATGATATCGAGCGTAGGTAAAGATTGCAGTCATACATCCGGACTTTGTGTGAAGCCTATCGGCTCTGCCCCTGATGGAATCCGCTGATCGAGTCCTCAACAAAGCCGCGCACTCTATGGTGCAATGCCGGGGTCAGGTTTGCTCAATCACGGTCTGACCTGTCTCGCCATCATGTCATGATTGCCTGTG
>JAJYXP010000030.1 GCA_021801705.1 Pseudomonadota bacterium | reverse complement strand
TTTGCCTTCGGCTTCCTCCAGATTTCCAGTCACCCAGAACACCCTTGCCGTTCGGCTAACTCTTCCCCTTGCCGGGCGAGTAGAGGACTTTCACCTCCAAGTAAGTGCGCCCTGCCGGGCGCACCAATAAAAAGGCGGCATGATCTTTCGATTATGCCGCCATCCTCTGGTTTGTCAGTACCCCAACTTACCCGATTTACTTGGCATCAAGCATCCACCCGTTCACGCAATTCCTTACCGGCCTTGAAGTGTGGCACGTACTTTTCGGGTACGCTCACCTTGCCTCCGGTTTTAGGATTGCGCCCGACTCTGGGCGGGCGGTAGTTCAGGCTGAAACTCCCGAACCCCCGGATCTCGATTCGCTCGCCCTGGGACAGGCTGGTCGACATCGCATCAAGTATCGTTTTAACCGCAAGTTCCGCGTCCTTGGTGACAAGCTGCGGATAACGCAACGCCAGCTTGGAAATCAGCTCGGATTTAGTCATAGACTTTCGACCTTATTCTTGGGGTTGACTGATTTTACTGGCCAGTTTGCTTGGTATCCATCTTGGCCTTCAACAACGCTCCGAGGTTGGTAGTGCCGCTGGCAGCGCCGCTGTTGTCGGTGGCCATCTTCTGCATTACCTCGGCCTCGTCCGCCATATCCTTGGCCTTGATCGACAGGTTGATATTGCGGTTCTTGCGATCGATGTTGATGATCTTGGTCTCGACTTCGTCGCCTTCCTTGAGATGTGTACGGATATCCTCGACACGGTCGCGCGACACTTCGGAAGCGCGCAGATAGCCCTCAACCTCACCGTCGAGAGTGATCACGGCACCCTTGGCGTCCATGGATTTGACGATGCCCTTGACGATGCTGTTCTTGTCATTCATGGCAACGTAGTTGGTGAAGGGGTCGCCCTCCATCTGCTTGATGCCCAGGGAGATACGCTCACGCTCTGCGTCAATCGCCAGCACCATGGCCTCGACTTCGTCGCCCTTCTTGTAGTTGCGCACCGCCTCTTCGCCCGGCATGTTCCAGGACAGATCGGACAGGTGCACCAGACCGTCGATGCCGCCAGGCAGACCGATGAACACGCCGAAATCGGTGATGGACTTGATTTGTCCGGAGACCTTGTCGCCTTTCTTGTGGGTGACGGCGAAATCGTCCCAGGGATTGGTCTTGCACTGCTTCATGCCGAGGGAGATGCGGCGGCGCTCTTCGTCGATTTCCAGGACCATGACTTCCACTTCATCGCCAAGCTGCACCACTTTGCCCGGATGCACGTTCTTGTTGGTCCAGTCCATTTCGGAAACGTGCACCAGGCCTTCGATGCCCTGCTCGATCTCGACGAATGCACCGTAGTCGGTGAGGTTGGTCACCTTGCCGAACAGGCGGGTGCCCTGTGGATAGCGGCGCGACAGGTTGACCCACGGGTCATCGCCCAACTGTTTGACGCCCAGGGAAACACGGTTTTTCTCCTGGTCGAACTTGAGCACCACGGCTTCGACCTCGTCGCCCACAGCCAGCACCTCGGAGGGGTGCTTGACGCGGCGCCAGGCCAGATCGGTGATATGCAGCAGGCCGTCGACACCGCCCAGGTCCACGAATGCGCCGTAGTCGGTGATGTTCTTGACGATCCCCTTGACGACCATGCCTTCCTTGAGGTTCCCCAGCAATGCCTGGCGTTCGGCGCCCAGGCTCTGCTCCAGCACTGCCTTGCGCGAAACCACGACGTTGTTGCGCTTGCGGTCCAGCTTGATGACCTTGAATTCCATCTCCTTGCCCTGATAGGGCGTGGTGTCCTTGACCGGACGGATGTCGACCAGCGAGCCCGGCAGGAAGGCGCGGATGCCGTTGACCATGACGGTCAGGCCGCCTTTTACGGAACCGCTGATCACGCCAGGCACCAGGGTGCCCTGCTCCATGGCAGTTTCCAGGTCCAGCCAGGCGGCGACGCGCTTGGCTTTTTCGCGCGACAGCTTGGTCGAACCGTAACCGTCCTCCAGCATCTCGATCGCAACCTTGACGAAATCGCCCGGCTTCACCTCGATTTCGCCCCTGTCGTTCTTGAATTCGTTAGCGTCGATCACGCTTTCGGACTTGAGCCCGGCATTCACCACCACGGTATCGTTATCGACGCGCACAACCTCGGCGGTAATCACCTCGCCGGCACGCATTTCCTGGTGGGACAAGCTCTCTTCGAACAGAGAGGCAAAACTTTCATTGGATAGGGAAACAGAAGGAGCAGCAGTAGTCATTATTAAAAAAAACCCGAAAAAGCCCGTCAATCAACGGGGTTAGTTATCCGCCAAAAGCTTCCGGCAGCCTGAAAAGGGAAACATGCCGAAATAGCATAAAGAATGTTTCAACCGACAAAACTGTTGGAGCTTGAGGCGCCTATTGAACACTAACCTGCCTGAACCGTGCCAGCACCTCGTCCACCGCTTGCGCAATGGTCAGGGCGCTGGTTTCCAGCAGGCTGGCATCCGCGCATTTTTGCAATGGAGCCACGCTCCGCGCGCTGTCGCGCTCATCGCGTTGCCTGATATCATGCAAAATCTGATGAATATTAGCATGCATTCCTTTTTCCATCAACTGTTTATACCGGCGATCGGCACGCACTTCAGCACTGGCGGTCAGAAATATCTTGAGCGTGGCAGCGGGAAACACCACCGACCCCATATCCCGGCCATCCGCGACCAGTCCCGGCGCCTTGCAAAAAGCGCGCTGCAGGCCGAGCAGCGCGGCGCGAACGCGGGGGTAGGCGGCAATCCTGGAAGCGCCATTGCCGCATTCCTCGGTGCGGATCGCATCCCCGACCCGCTCGCCATCCATCCAGATTTCTCCGTTCTCGAAACGGATGGCCAGCCCTTCCGCCAGGCGCGCCAATTTTTCCTCATCTTCGAAGGACACCCCGCGCCGGGATGCCGCCAGGGCGAGCAGCCGATACAGCGCGCCGCTGTCGAGATAGTGGAATCCCAGCTTCTCGGCGACCAGTTGCGCCACCGTGCCCTTGCCGGAGGCGGAGGGGCCGTCGATGGCAATGACGGGAATGGGTGTATTGTTGGACATCGCAGGCATTGTCAGGCCGTGGTTGAAATGGAACGAAAGCGGTCAAAATAGTCGGGGAAAGTTTTGGCCACGCAGCCGGGATCATTGATGCGCACCGGCACGCCGCCCAGGGCGACAAGGGAGAAGCACATTGCCAAGCGGTGGTCGTCGTAGGTGTCGATCGACGCGTGAGGACTGAGGAGAAAGGCGTGAGGCGGGGTGACGCGGATGTAGTCCGGCCCTTCCTCCACGGTCGCGCCGACCTTGCGCAGTTCCGTCGCCATCGCGGCGATGCGGTCGGTTTCCTTGACCCGCCAGCTGGCGATATTGGAGAGGGTGGTCGTGCCCTCGGCGAACAGCGCCGCCACGGCCAGGGTCATGGCTGCGTCGGGGATATGGTTGCAGTCGAGATCGATCGCCTTCAGCTTCCCGCTCTCCGGCGCGCGCGCTTCGATCCAGTTGTCGCCCATCTCGATGCGTGCGCCCATCTGGGCCAGCGCCTCGGCGAAGCGCACGTCGCCCTGGATGCTGGCCTTGCCCACCCCTTCCACCCGCACCGGCCCATGGCCGATTGCCCCGGCAGCGAGAAAATAGGAAGCGCTCGAAGCATCCCCTTCGACATGGATCACGCCGGGGCTGCGATACATTTGGCCGGCGCGGAGGGTAAACGCCTGCCAGCCCTCGCGCTCGACCTTGACGCCGAAGCGTTCCATCAGGTTCAGGGTGATCGCGATATAGGGTTTGGAAATCAGCTCGCCCACCACCTCGATGGTCACGTCCTGCTTGGCGAGGGGAGCGGCCATCAACAAAGCGGTAAGGAACTGGCTGGAAACATTGCCGCGTATTCTTACCACGCCGCCAGGCGGCACTTCGTCCCCCTCTCCCGCAGGCGGGAGAGGGCAGGGGTGAGGGGAAATCGCGCCAGCCTTGATGAGAAGCGGCGGGTAGCCTTCGTTGCCAAGGTAGGCAATATCGGCGCCAAGCTGGCGCAAGGCGTCCACCAGGTCGCCGATCGGCCGTTCATGCATGCGCGGCACGCCGCTCAAGCGATACTCCCCATGGGAAAGCGCCAGGGCGGCGGTGAGAGGGCGGAAAGCAGTGCCGGCATTGCCCAGAAACAGATCGGCACGCTTCACCGGGAATGCACCGCCCACGCCTTCCACACGGTAGTCGCGGCTGTCGCCGTGCCGCGTCCAGTTGACGCCGAGTTTCTTCAACGCCTCAAGCATGTGGCTGACGTCATCCGAGTCCAGCAGTGCCTTGACTTCGGTGACGCCGTCCGCCAGTGCCGCGAGCAAAAGGGTGCGGTTGGAAATGCTTTTCGAACCGGGAAGCAGCACCGTGCCGCTGACCTGTGCGATGGGAGGGAGATCGAGGTAATCCATGTCAATCAAGGTTTTTCTTTGCTATCCATTTGTTGCGGGCCGCGCGGGCGCGGCTGAAAACCTTTTCCAGCGCCGCACCGTCCCCTTGCTCCAGCATGGCGCGCAAACGATCCAGTTGCGCCCGGTACAGATCGAGCTCATCAAGCAGCGGCTCGCGGTTGGCAAGGAAAATATCCCGCCACATTTCCGGTGAACTGCCCGCGATGCGGGTGAAATCACGGAAGCCCCCGGCGGCAAAACTGAACAACTCTTCCCCGTTGGCGCGGGAAGCCATGTCTTCCACCAGGGCAAACGCCAGCAGATGCGGCAGATGGCTTACCGCGGCAAAAATCCGGTCATGATTCTCCGGCGCCATTTCGGCAACCCGCGCGCCGCAAGCCTGCCAGGCGTTCAGAACCAGTTCCGTGGCGCGGGCACCGGTTTCCGGCAAAGGCGTCAGCACTGTCTGCCGGCCGCGGAACAAGCCGGCATCCGCCGCGCCGACACCGCTTTTTTCCGCTCCGGCAATCGGGTGGCCCGGCACGAACGAAGCCAGATGTTGCGGCAGATGCCGGCGCGCCAGCGCCACTACATCGCCCTTGGTGCTGCCGGCATCCGTCACCACCGTGTGCGCGCCCAGACACGGCGCAATCTGCTGCATCAACGCAGCCATCTGCCCGACGGGAACCGCCAGCATGACCAGATCCGCGTCCCGCACGGCCTCGGCCGCATCCGGCGCGATCCGGTCGATCGCGCCGAGCCGCAAGGCTTCTTCGAGATTAGCGGCAGAGCGCCCGGCCCCGACGATTTCCCTCGCCACGCCGGCCTCGCGCAAGGCCAGTGCAAAGGATCCGCCGATCAGGCCGACGCCGATAATCACCAGTTTATTAATATAAAAATCCATTTACTCCAACCGCCAAGACGCCAAGAGCGCCAAGAAAAACAAAACCACAAAAAACTTGGCGTTCTTGGCGTCTTGGCGGTTCAATTTAAATTGTTCTGCCGATCGCCTCGGCAATGGCCTTCAAGGGCACCATCAGATCCTTGAGCTCCTGGGGGGTCAGCGCCTGGTCGGCGTCGCACCAGGCCTCGCAGGGGTTGGGGTGCATTTCAACCAGCAGGCCGTCTGCGCCGGCCGCGATGGCCGCGCGCGAGAGCGCCGGCACCATCCACGCCTTGCCGCCGGCATGGGAGGGATCGACGATTACCGGCAGGTGAGTTTCCTTTTTCAGTACCGGGATGGCTGTCACGTCGAGCACGTTGCGGTAGTAGGTTTCAAAGCTGCGTATTCCCCGCTCGCAGAAGATGATGTTGTGGTTGCCGCCGGCGGCGATGTATTCGGCCGACATCAACCACTCGGAGATGGTTGCCGACATGCCGCGCTTGAGGATGACAGGCTTGTTGATTTTGCCGACTTCCTTGAGCAGCTCGAAATTCTGCATGCTGCGCGTGCCGATCTGGATCACGTCGACGTCGTATTCCATGAAGGTATCGAGCATCCGCGCATCCATCAGTTCGGTGACGATGGGGAGATTGTATTTTTGCGCCGCCTCGCGGAACATCGTCAGGCCTTCCACGCCGTGGCCCTGGAAGGAATACGGGCTGGTGCGCGGCTTGAAGGCGCCGCCGCGCATCAGGCGGCAACCTGCGGCATGCACTTCCCGCGCCGCGATCGCCATCTGCTCCGGCGTTTCCACCGAGCACGGCCCGGCAATGATCTGCACCTGCTTGCCGCCCAGCGGGATGCCGTTGATATCGATCACGCTGTCCTGCTTGTGCCATTCCCGCCCGACGATCTTGTAGGGCTTGACCACGTGCATGGCCTGCTCGACGCCGGGCAGGGCTTCGAAGAACTTCGCTTCCAGCTTGCGTTCGTCGCCGATGGCGCCGATTACGGTACGCTCGGTGCCGCGCGAAACATTGGCGTCCAGCCCGGCCTCCTTGATCCTGCGGATGACGCCGTCGATCTGCTGTTCGCTTGCGCCGCTGCTCATGACGATAATCATTTTTTCAACTCCTTGAGTGCCCGTTCCAGGGCCTGTAAAAATATTTCGTTCTCACCTTCGAGGCCGATGCTGACCCGCAAGTGCTCAGGCATACCGTAATTGGCGACCGGCCGCACGATCACGCCCTGTTTCAGCAGGCTTTGATAGACAGCGGCGGCATCCCCGACGCGGACCGCGACGAAGTTGCCATAGGACGGGATGTAATCGAGGCCCAGGCGTTTGAAGCTTTCCGTCACTTGCACCATGCCATTGCGGTTGATCTCCAGGCATTCGTCGAGGAAAACCTCATCCGCCATTGCCGCCACCGCCGCCGCCTGTGCCAGGCTGTTGACATTGAACGGCTGGCGGACACGGTTCAGCATGTCCGCCACCTGCGGGCTGGCGAGCGCATAGCCTACGCGCAAACCGGCCAGGCCGTAGGCCTTGGAAAAGGTGCGGCTGACGATCAGATTCGGGAACCGCGCGAGCCAGCCAACGCTGTCGCTTTTGAGCGCCTCGGGGAGATATTCGGTATAGGCTTCGTCCAGCACAACCAGTATACGGGCCGGCACGCGTTCGATCAATCCGAGCAGTTGCGCGGGTTGCAGCAGCGTGCCGGTGGGGTTGTTGGGATTGGCGATGAAAAGGATGCGCGTATCATCCGCAATCGCCGCCAGCAGCGCTTCGGGGTCGTGGCCGTAATCCCTGGCCTTGGCCTCGATGCCGCGCGCCCCTGCCGCCTGGGTCGCCAACCGATACACCGCGAAGGCGTGCTGGGCATAAACAGCCGAGGACTGCGGCGTAAGGATGGCGCGCGCCGCCAATTCCAGCACGTCGTTGGAGCCGTTGCCGAGGACGATCTGGTTCAAGGCCACGCCGTGCTTTCGCGCCAGAGCGGTCTTGAGCGCAAAGCCGTTGCCGTCCGGGTAGCGCGCGATCTCCATGATCACGTTCTCGATCGCAGCCAGCGCGCGCGGGCTGGCACCCAGCGGGTTCTCGTTGGAAGCCAGCTTGACGATGTCGCTTTCGAGCAGATCCATTTCCCGCGCCAGTTCGGAAATCGGCTTGCCGGGTTGATAGGGCGCGATGGCGCGGACATAAGCCGGCGCTAGTTCACACAGATCCATTGTCGAAGTAGGCTGAACGGGAAATTTAAAGCGGTTAGGATACGCCGATTCTTGAGGGAGTTAAAGCTTGTCTTCTATAAGACTGCCACGGGATAGGAACCGAGAATTTTCAGAAAAGCCGCCTTGTCGCTCAGCTCGGCCAGTGCTTTAGCCACTTTGCCGTCTTGGTGATGGCCCTCGATGTCGACGAAAAACACGTATTCCCACAGTCTCATGCGCGACGGGCGAGATTCCAGCTTGGTCATGCTCACATCATGTCGCGCCAGCGGCGCGAGCAGTTCGAGCACCGCACCCGGACGGTTCTTCGCCGACATCAGCAGGGAAGTCTTGTCGCGCCCGGAAGGCGCGGCATCGTGCTGGCCAATCACCAAAAAGCGCGTGGTATTGTTCGGCTCGTCCTCGATGTTCCATGCCATCACTTGCAGCCCATATGGCTCGGCCGCGGCTTCTCCGGCGATTGCCGCAGCAATAGCACTACCGTCTTCCGCAGCCATCCTGGCCGCCTCGGCATTGCTCTCGGTGCTAACACGCTTCACATCGGGCAGATTTTTGTTCAGCCATTCGTGGCATTGGGCGAAAGATTGCGCATGGGAATAGACGATTTTGATATTATCGAGTCCACCCGATTTTCTCAACAAATGCTGGTGCACCCGCAACACCACTTCGCCGCAAACTTTGAGCGGCGTTTCCAGCAGTAGATCCAGGGTAGTACCCACCGCACCGCCGGTGGAATTCTCCACCGGCACCACACCGTAATCGACGTTGGCGCCCTCGACTTGGCGGAAAACCTCGTCGATCGAAGAGCAAGTCAGGGTCTTGGCGGCGTGCCCGAAATGCTTGATTGCAGCCGCCTGTGTAAACGTACCCTGTGGCCCGAGGAAGGCCACCGAAAGCGGCTTCTCCAGCGCCAGGCAGGCCGACATGATTTCACGGAACAGGCGCGCCGCCGTTTCATCCGATAATGGCCCGGGATTGCGCTCCTTGATCCGGCGCAAGATCTGCGCCTCGCGCTCGGGGCGGTAAACCGCGCCATTCTTCAGCGCCCCGATCGCCTTGGCATGCTCGGCGCGCTGATTGACGAGCTTGAGAATCTCTGCGTCGATCGCGTCGATGCCGTCGCGGTGCCGCTGTAGTTCGTCAGCCATTTTTTTGTTCGAACTCGCGCATGAAATTTACCAGAATCTTGACACCTTCCAGCGACACGGCATTGTAGAGAGAGGCACGCATGCCCCCCACCGACTTGTGGCCCTTGAGTCCCGCCAACCCGCGCACCTTGGCTTCGGCGAGGAAGGCGCCATCTAGCTCGGGGCGAGCTAGCGTAAACGGCACATTCATGCGCGAGCGGCTGGCCGGCTCGACCGGATTGCGGTAAAGCGCGCTGGCATCGATGGCGTCATACAGCAGCTTTGCCTTCTCGATGTTGACTCGCTCCATCTCCGCCAGGCCGCCCTGCCGCTTGAGCCACTGAAAAACCAGCCCGGCCATGTAAATGGCGAAGGTCGGCGGGGTATTGAGCATCGAGCCGTTTTCGGCATGAACCCGGTAGTCGAGCATGGTGGGCATGCCCTGCATGACGTGGCCGAGCAGGTCTTCGCGCACGATCACCAGCGTCAGCCCGGCGGGGCCGACGTTCTTCTGCGCACCGCCGTAGATCAGGCCGTATTTGGCCACGTCCACCGGGCGGGAAAGGATATGCGAGCTCATATCCGCAACCAGCGGCACGGACGCCTGCAGAGTCGCGCAGTCATGGACTTCGACGCCATGTATGGTTTCGTTGGTGCAGACGTGGAGGTAGGCGGCGCCGGGATCGAGGTTGATCTCGCCGGGCGCGAACAGCCGATTGAATCCGGTATCTTCGGTCGAACTCGCGCAGCGCACCGCGCCGAAGCGCTGCGCTTCCTTGTAGGCCTTTTGCGACCAGGCGCCGGTCACCAGGTAATCGGCGGAACGTCCGCCCAGCAGGTTAATCGGCACCTGCGCGAATTGCAGCGTTGCGCCGCCCTGCAGAAACAGCACCTTGTAGTTGGCGGGAATGGCAAGCAACTCGCGCAAATCGGCCTCGGCCTGCTCGATGACGCCAGTGAACTCCTTGCCGCGATGGCTCATTTCCATCACCGACATGCCGCAGCCGTGCCAGTTCAGCAGTTCGTCGCGCGCCTGCTCCAGCACCTCCTGCGGCAGCGCGGCCGGGCCGGCGCTGAAATTGCAAATTCGTTCCATAGCACTTGAATATAAGCTAAAAATTATTAACCACGAATGCACTCGAATTTATTCGTGAAACTTCGTGAACATTTGTGTCATTCGTGGTGAGGTTTTTCCATACTCTACACATGGTCAAAATCACTCTTCTCCCGCTTCTTCCGCTTCCACCACTTTTTCCAGGCCTACCAGCTTTTCGCCCTTGTCGAGGTTAATCAGGGTCACGCCCTGGGTGGCGCGGCCCATCTCGCGAATCTCCCTGACCCGTGTGCGGATCAGCACGCCGCCGGTGGTAATCAGCATGATTTCGTCTTCCGCGTTCACCAGTGTCGCGGCCACCACCTTGCCGTTGCGCTCCGTGGTCTGGATCGCGATCATGCCCTGGGTGCCGCGCGCGTGGCGGGTATACTCCGTGATCGACGTGCGCTTGCCGTAGCCGTTCTCGGTGGCGGTGAGCACCGACTGGGTCTCGTTCTGCGCCACCAGCAGGGAAATCACCTGCTTTCCCTTGGCCAGACGCATGCCGATTACGCCGCGCGAGACACGTCCGGTAGCGCGAACATCACTCTCTTCGAAGCGCACCGCCTTGCCGCCGTCGGAGAAAAGCATCACGTCGTGCTGGCCATCGGTAATATCCACGCCGATCAGGTAATCGTCCTCGTCGAGATTGATGGCGATGATGCCGCGCTTGGTCGGGCGCGAGAAATCGGAAAGCGGGGTCTTCTTGACGATGCCGCTGGCGGTCGCCATGAAGATGAAATGGCCGTCATCGAATTCCTTGACCGGCAGGATGGCGTTGATTTTCTCGCCTTCTTCCAGTTGCAGCATGTTGACGATAGGCTTGCCGCGCGAGCCCCGGCTGCCCTGCGGCACTTCGTAGACCTTGATCCAGTAGACCCGGCCACGGTTGGAGAAACACAGGATGTAGTCGTGGGTGTTGGCGATGAACAGCTTCTCGATGAAATCCTCCTCCTTCATCGCCGTCGCCTGCTTGCCGCGCCCGCCGCGCTTCTGGGCGCTGTAGTCCTCCAGCGGCTGGGACTTGATGTAGCCGCCGTGTGACAAGGTGACCACCATGTCCTGCGGCGTGATCAGATCTTCCATGCTCAAATCCTGGGCGTGAACGACGATCTCGCTGCGGCGCTGGTCGCCGAACTGCGCCTTGATCGCGGTCAGCTCCTGGACGATAATTTCGGTGATACGTTCGGGTCTGGCGAGTATGTCGAGCAGATCGGCAATCTTCTCCATCACTTCCCTGTATTCGGACACGATCTTGTCCTGCTCCAGGCCGGTCAGGCGCTGCAGGCGCAACTCCAGGATCGCCTGGGCCTGGGTGTCGGAAAGGCGGTAACCCTGTCCGGTCAGGCCGAACTCGGGTGCCAGCCCGTCCGGGCGGGAAGCGTCGGCCGCCGTCCGCTGCAGCATCTCCTCCACCAGCGGCGAGCGCCAGACCCTCTCCATCAACCCCTGCTTGGCAGCGGCCGGCGTAGGCGCCGCCTTGATCAGGGCAATCACCTCGTCCACATTGGACAATGCCACCGCCAGGCCTTCCAGGATGTGGCCGCGTTCGCGCGCCTTGCGCAGCTCGAACACGGTGCGCCGCGTCACCACCTCGCGGCGGTGGCGCAGGAAGGCATCGAGCATCTGCTTCAGGTTGAGCAGGCGCGGCTGGTTGTCCACCAGCGCCACCATGTTCATGCCGAAGGTATCCTGCATCTGCGTCTGCTTGTACAGGTTGTTCAGCACCACCTCCGGCACTTCGCCGCGCTTCAGCTCGATCACCATGCGCATGCCGGATTTGTCCGACTCGTCGCGCAAGTCGGAAATGCCTTCGATTTTCTTCTCGCGCACCAGCTCGCCGATCTTGATCAGCAAGTTGGCCTTGTTCACCTGGTAGGGCAGCTCGTCCACGATGATGGCCTGCCTGCCGCCGGCCTTGTCGATATCCTCGAAATGGGCGCGGGCACGCATCACCACCCGGCCGCGGCCAGTGCGATAGCCGTCCTTGACACCGGCGGTGCCGTAGATGATGCCGGCCGTCGGGAAATCCGGTGCCGGCACGATCTCGATCAGCTCTTCAACGCCGGTCTCCGGATCTTCGAGCAGTTTCAGGCAGGCATCCACCACCTCGTTAAGATTGTGTGGCGGGATGTTGGTCGCCATGCCCACCGCGATACCGGAGCTGCCGTTAATCAGCAGGTTGGGGATCTTCGACGGCAGGACCAGCGGCTCGTGCTCGGAACCGTCGTAGTTCGGGCCGAAATCCACCGTTTCCTTGTCGAGATCGGCGAGCAGCTCGTGGGCAATGCGCGCCATGCGGATCTCGGTGTAGCGCATCGCGGCGGCGTTGTCGCCGTCGACCGAGCCGAAATTGCCCTGGCCGTCCACCAGCGGGTAGCGCAGGCTGAAATCCTGCGCCATGCGCACGATGGTGTCGTACACCGCGGTGTCGCCGTGAGGGTGGTATTTACCGATCACATCACCGACGATACGCGCCGATTTCTTGTAGGCCTTGTTCCAGTCGTTGGACAGTTCGTGCATCGCAAACAGCACGCGCCGGTGCACCGGCTTCAGGCCGTCGCGTACGTCCGGCAGCGCCCGCCCCACGATCACGCTCATGGCATAATCGAGATAGGAGCGGCGCATTTCTTCTTCGAGGCTTACCGGGAGCGTTTCTTTGGCAAATTGATCCATGGAATATTTTAAGTTCTACCAGCTAAATTGATATGCGAATACCCAAAGGGCACAAGAACAAAATGTGCGCAATTTTAGCATGCCAGCGCAACCCAGGCCACTGCGCAGGAAAATTGTGTTAGCGCAAAACAGTCATGTCCGCTGGGGATTAATCTCTTCTTGTTAAAAATAGCGGCGGATGTTTTGAAATGGGGGAATTAATGAGCCGGAAGGAAGCGAATCGAACCCAGGCATCGGGCTTGCTGGAAGAGGATAAGACAAGCCGGGATGAAGCAGCGAAGATGCTGGGGCTCACACCACGTCAAGTGCGACGGATCGTCGAATGTTATCGGGCTGAAGGGCTGTCGGGATTGGTCAGCATGCGGCGGGGACAACTCTCGAACCGGCGACTTGTGGGATTGCCTTTTCCGGCCAAACCGTTTCGCACTGACCACAGGAGATGCGGCCTTCTTTCCTTCCAGAACGGCAACGCCCCGTCTGGCGGATGCCAGCCGGGGCGAAATAGCTTCACGCCGATCTAATTCGTTACCATAGTCGCCCGGCTATTTCTTGGGCGCTATCGCCTCAAGCTGTTTCTCCAGCGCATCAAGCCGCTTCATGGCCGCATTCACCTTGACGAAGTCGTAATAGCTCACGTTCCTGGCCGGCATATTCAGGTCCGAGCCCCACACGATCCACGAATCATCGTAGTTGCGGACCTTCTGATACCCCATATCCCGCAGCACGGTATAGACATAGGTGGAGCGCGTGCCGGTCTGGCAATAGGCTACCACTTCCTTCTTGGGGTCCACCCCCTTATAGAGTTCCTTGAGCGCCGCAGGGTCCTTCAAGGTCATGCCCTCGCGGTCTTTGACCGTCTTCTCGGCTAACTTTTTCGCCGCCTCGGGATCCTTCCAGGCCTGCTCATAAGGGATGTTGACATGGTTGACCGCCGCGATATGTCCGCCACGGAGCGCCCGGATGTCGTCTCCCTCATACTCCTTCCCGGTCCGCGAATCGAGGAACTGAATTTCCTTGTTCTGCAGGTTTTTCCTGACATAGTCCGTCGTGGCCAGGCGGTCCGCCTGCACCTTGGCGGTGAAGTGCGCGGCAGGAAGTTTGCGCGCCTCGTTCGTCACGGGGTTTTTGGCTGCTGTCCAGTCATCCATCCCCCCCATATAGACCTTGGCCTTCTCCGCCCCCAGGTATTCGAGGATCCAGAACACCACCGTCGGCCCCGTGTCGCCCTTGGCCCCATACACGATGATCTCGTTCTCGCGTGTCAGCCCGGCATCTCCCAGGATTTTCTCGAGTTTCTTCACCGGCAGGATGCGCGCATCCACGTCCCGGAGGCCCACCGCCCCGGGCTTTTCACCAAGGACAACGGCGCCCGGAATGAGCCCCTTCTTGTAATCCGACGCCCCGCGTGCATCCACCAGCACGACGCCGTGCTTGTCCTTGTGCTTAAGAACGTAGTCCGTGTCCACGATCACGCGATCCGCGTAGGCCGTCCCGATCCCGGCGCACAGAAAAAAAACCGGCAGCATTCCGGCCCTGCAGATTTCCCATTTGTTATAGCGCTTGTTCATAGCTCACCCCCATCGTTTTGGAATATCCCACTACGCCTCCAGCGCCAAGCCAAACCAGCGGTGCCATGGCTGGAGGCACCCGGTGCTACACTTAAAAACCCTCCCGTGCGGCCGTCCGCACGGTTGAAACAGCTTTTGTACATGTGGCCGTGCGGATTCCACCGTACCTGGCCGTCTCCCCATTCTCTGGCGCAGGTCGCACAGCATGGCATGCACCTCTTATGGAGAATAATTTGTATTGCTATGTGATATAGTAGTTAACAATGATTACTTGTCGATGAAAATGATGTATTTGCATCATTTTGCAGCAAATCGAGAAACGGCCGGGTGAGTCTGAGTAAGTGAGAATTTCCGCAGTTCTTGCCCGTTCACCCGCTTGAAGCGGAATATTGCATCTTTCAGCATCCGACAATGGAAAACCTCGTCTCGGTCATTATCCCCAACCGCAACGGCGGAACCACAATAGGAAAATGCCTGGAAGCCGCCCTGGCATCGCGCCATGACAATTTCGAAGTCATCGTGGCGGACGACGATTCGCAAGACAATTCCATCACCGCGATTATGCGATATCCATGCAAGCTGGTGCGGCTTTCGAAACACGGCGGCGCGGCCCTGGCAAGAAACATGGGAGCGCAGCATGGCCGCGGCGCCATACTTTTCTTCACGGACGCCGACTGCCTGCTACAGGACGATACCCTTGCCCTGGCGGTCAAAACTCTGGCGGCCGAAGGTCCGGGGACAATCGTGGGCGGCACATACACGGTGGCGCCATACGACCGGCGCTTCTGCAGCCGCTTTCAGTCGGTTTTCATCAATTACTTTGAAACCAGGCACGCGCCGGCGGCCGATTACATCGCCACCCACGCACTGGCCATGGACGCGGACACCTTCCGCAGGCACCGGGGTTTCGCAGAAGGCCCGCTGCCGATCATGGAAGACGTGGAATTCAGCCACCGGCTGCGCCGCGCCGGTTGCCGGCTGGTGATGAACCCCGCCATCCAGGTGCAGCATATCTTTGATTATTCGCTGTTCCGGTCGCTGCGCAATGCCTTTGTCAAATCGACGTACTGGACCTGCTACGCCATCGGGAACCGGGACCTGCTGGCGGATTCGGGTACCGCCTCGGTGGAGCTCAAGGTCAACGTGTGCGCCTACGTTTTCAACGGCCTGTTGCTGCCCGGCTATTTTCTGAGCGGGAAGCCGGCGCTCCTGGCGCTCATGTCCCTGGCGCTCGCGTTCAATCTGTTCAAAAGCCGGGGGCTGCTCCTCGCGTTCCACCGCGCCGAAGGTTCAGGCTTTGCGGTCATGGCAACGCTGTATTACCTGCTGCTCTATCCCGTGGCCGTGGCCGCCGGCGCCGTTGCCGGGTTAACGCTCCATTTCCGAAACCTTGGCCCGTTCAGCGGGAAACACTGATGTATTCGTGGCTACGCCATGCCGGCTCGATCCCCTGGAAGCGCCAGCCCATCCAGCTCACCTTCTTTGTCACCCGCAAGTGCAACGCCCGGTGCCCGTTCTGCTTTTATCTGCAAAGCGCCGAGGCGGCGGAACCCGACGCCAGCGAGCTGTCGCTGGAGGAGATCCGCAAGCTCTCCCGCTCGCTGGGGCCGCTGCTGTGGCTCGCCTTTTCCGGCGGCGAAATCTTTTTAAGAAAGGATCTGGTTGAAATCAGCCGGGTCTTCTACCGGCAGAACCGCCCGGCGATCATGCTTTATCCCACCAATGGCCTGCTGCCGGAATTGATTCACGAGCGCACGGCGCAGATTCTGCGCGACTGCGGCAACAGCATCGTCGTCGTCAAACTCTCGCTCGACGGCGTGAGCGTGGCGCACGATGCGCTGCGTCGCACCCCCGGCGGCTTCGACAAGGCCATGCAGACCTACCACCGGCTTACCGGACTGCTGGACGACCATCCCAATCTTGAACTCGGCATAAATACCGTTTTCTGTTCCGAGAACCAGGATCAGATGGATGAAATCATCGAATTCGTGCAGGGCCTGAAACATATCCGTACCCATACCATCTCCCTGGTACGCGGCCACCTGGCGGACGCGAGCCACAAGGAAGTGGATCACGCGAAATACGAGCAGGCCATCGGCAAACTGGCCGCGAATCTGCGCAACCGGGCGGCGCCGACCTACCGCTTCCGCGGCGCGCGCCTGAAGGCGGCCCAGGACATCCTGCAGCGCCGCCTGATCCACCGTACCCTGCTTGAGCAAAGAAGGCTCATCCCGTGCTATGCCGGGAGACTGAACCTGGTGCTAACAGAGAACGGCGAGGCGTATCCCTGCGAGATGCTCGCGGAGAGTCTCGGCAACGTCCGGGCATACGACTACGACGTGCGGAAAATCCTGCGCTCGGAAAAGGCCGGCACGACCATGCGCGCCATCCGCGACCAGCGCTGTTACTGCACCCACGAGTGCTACTTCATCACCAATATTCTATTCAACCCGAGAATGTATCCCGCGCTCGCCAGAGAGTACTTGCGATTGTAGCCGGCCGGCAAGCGCGGCGGCGCCTGCCTTGCGGCCGAACAACCCGTTCCGGGCCCAAAGCCAAAACAGGCTCTTGACGCCGGCCAGGGCGGCGCGGAGATCGTTGAGGTTGCGCAGCCGGAGCAGTTGGCGCAGGAGAAACCCCGGCCGCGAGTAAAACCGCCGGAAGGCGAGCTGGCGCAGATCGTGAATCTGCTCGCGCGTCATCGTGTAGGGCACGAACGCCGCGCCCTGGTAGGTATAGTCCCTGAGGTCCGGGGAGATCGTGCCGTACTTCGCGTGATTTTCGTAGAGATCGGTTCCGGGGAACGGTGCGACGGCGTGAAAGTTCGCAAGATCGGGATCGAGCGCGATTGCGAACTCGATGGTCTTCAGGCCGTCCTCGTAGGTCTCGCCCGGAATCCCGAACAGGAACGACATACTGACCCGCAGTCCGGCCGCCTTGGCTGCCCGCACCGCCTCGCGGGTGTGATCGATGGTCGAGCCTTTGCGCAGGGCATTGAGGTTCTTCTGCGCACCACTTTCGGCGCCGAGCAGGATGGCCCAGCAGCCCGCCTCCTTGAACGCTTGCAGCAGCGGTTCGTCCACCTGGTTCACACAGACCGAGGCAAACCAGGTGAAGTCAAGCCCGCGCGCCTTTATTTCCTTGGCAAGCCGCAGCGCGCGGTCGTAATCGGCTGCGAGCGTGTCGTCCAAGAACTTGATCTCACGGTAGCCGAGCGCGAGACAGTGCTCGATCTCGGCCAGCACGTTCTCGATCGAGCGGAAACGGATGCCGCGCACGCCTGCGCGCCTGCGCCTGTCGATCTGGAAGCAGAACAGGCACTTACGGTTGCAGCCGCGGGCGGTCAGCATCACCGTAACCGGCTTGCGCCGGTAGGTGCCGGGCGGCGGCAGATAGCGGTCCGCCTCGCCCAGCAATTCGCGCGCAGGGAATGGCAGCGAGTCCAGATCCTCGATGAGCGGGCGCGGCGGGTTCTTGACGATCCCGGCGCCCCGCCGGAACGCCACCCCGGGCACGCCGTCGAGGCTCCCGCCCGACTCCAGCCGCTCGATCATATCGGGAACGGTAAGCTCCCCCTCGCCGGTACCCACCGCATCGAAGTGCGCGCAGTCGTGCAGGCACTGCTCCTGCATCGCGATCGGATACGGGCCGCCGGCACAGGTAAATATCTCCGGGTTCAGCCGCTTCAGGGCCTCGGCGGTCTGCACCGCCTTGTTCCAGCCGAAGGTCGTCGAGTAGATGCCGGCGAAACGCGGATCGAACTCGCCGACGCGCAGCATGATTTCCTCCTGCGTGAGGAACGCGCCGTTGAAGAAGCGCACTTCGTGCCCCGCCTTGAGCAGCGCCGCCGCGATGTAGAGCATGCCGAGCGGCTGCCAGTAATTGATCTGCGAGCCCGCCGTCTGGCGCGGAAACAACTCCTGCGGCACCCAGGCGGGAATGATAAGCGCGCACCTCACGGCACGGCCCCCGCCGCGACGGTGGCGCGCATCTCCGTGTCACGCCCCAGCAGCGCTTCCGCCGCCGCGAGCCCGGAGGCGATGGCCTGATCCATGTTGTAGTAGCGGAACAGCCCGCCGCGGCCCGCGACCCGCAGGTTCTCGAACCGCTCCAGGTAATCGCAGAGGATCTGGCTGCGTTCCTGGTAACCCACATCGAACAGCGGATAGGCCGCGGGAATTCTCACGACCATGCCGTCACGCGCCTCGTGCCGGCGGATGAACCCAAGTTTTTCGAGATGATGCACGGTCGTTTCAATCAATTCGGCATCGGATGCGTTCCACGTGGCGTCGCCGCGAAAACAGAAGCGTTCGGTCACCAGGAGCGTGCGCCCCGGCGGCGCCATCGCGGCGCTCCAGTTGGTCGGCTCGTGCAGCCGCCCGAAGGGAATGTCCTTGCCGGGAAAGTAGATCCAGGTCTGGTCGGTCGCCCGGTCGCGGTCAAGCATCACCGTCACGATGACGAGATCCCTGTAGCGCAACTGCGCCGCAGCCGCGCGCACATGGGCCGGTGCATGCGGGGTTAGCGCCTGCATAACCTGGGTAAGCGGGATTGTGGACAGAAACGCCCCGCCCGGAAGGTCGTGCACCCGGTCCCCCTGCCGTACGGTGACGCCCTCAATGCGCCGTCCGTCGTGGTGTATGCGCACCACCTGGGTGCCGGTGGCAATCGGGCTCGATTGCTCTATCTCCTCGCGCAACCGCCCGGCGATGCGGCCGATCCCGAGCCGCGGGTACAGAAACCGGTCCACGAGCGTCGGCAGCGCAGGGCCGCGCTTCAGAAACGCACGCTGAATGGCGGCGCCCAGGGACAGTCCCTGGACGCGCTGCGCCATCCACTCGGCGCTGATGTCACGACAGCCGATGCCCCAGACCTTCTCGCTGTAATCCCGGAAATAAAGTTCGAACAACGGCCGCCCGAAGTGGGCCACAACCCAGTCTTCCAGCGACACCAGCGGCACAGGCAGCATCCGCCGCGCAACCCTCGCCGAGCCATACCCAAGCAGAGTCTCCGCGCTGGCGCGGAGGCCGAGCCCAAACAGCGCGTTCATGGGCCGCAGCGGATACTCGATCCATTTGCCGCGCAGATAGATCCGGCTGGTGCGCGGCACCGTGACGAGCTCGTCACCGAGCAGCTCGCGCACGAAGCGCTCGACGTGCGTGTCGCGGGTGAAGAAGCGATGGCCGCCGAGATCGAACCGGAAACCGTCGTGCGCCACGGTGCGCGCAAGCCCGCCGACGGCATCCCCGCTTTCCAGCACCTGCACGCGGCGGCCGGCTTGCGTGAGCGCCCGGCCGGCCGCCAGACCGGCGAGCCCGCCGCCCAAGATGAGGCAATCGGTTCCGGACTTCACGGACACGCCCCCGTGCGGCCTAGGAGCCTGTCGGACTTAAAGGAAATCGGCTGCAAATCCGCCTGGGCGGTCCATATTTCACCGCTTTCTTGGTCAATAGAATGACTATTGACCTGCAAAACCGGCAAAATCTGTCCTCGCCCAGCCGCATTTTGCGAGCATCCGCTACGCGGCTTGCCTGCTTGACCCACTTCGCTTCGATTCTTCAAGTCCGACAGGCTCCTAGTAGTCAGTCACGGTGAAAAGCATGGATGAGTTGAACCGTCACACCGGCGAAAGCCGGTGTCCAGGTTGTTGATTTTTCTGGATTCCGGCTTTCGCCGGAATGACGAGATTGTCCACCGGTTTCAATATGACTGACTACTAGAGGCATCCGCCGTTCCACCGCCCAGCCCGGACGCCGTTCACGCCGGCATGCTCATTTTCCGTACCCGCCCGCGCCCGCGCTTTCCGCTGCGGGCGCCCCCTCGGCGGCTGGCTTGGCGCCGCCGCTATGGGACGACACGGCGTAGCCGGTCAGAAACCCGATCCAGGCCGTGGCGACGATAACGACCATCCAAAGGCTCGTCTTGTTCATAGGGTCTTCTCCTCAGGCCGCCGCTTTTTTGATCTTCCAGATATATTTGCCGCCTTGGCCGGCTTTGTCGACAACCTCGTTCCCCGTGCTTTCGCACATGGCGGCGATGGATTCTCCGGAGGAGGGATTGTCGAACACCAGTTCCAGCGTTTCCCCCGCCTGAATTTTCTCCAGCGCCTTCTTGGTGTAGAGCTGGGGATGGGGGCAGACATACCCGCAGACGTCCAGCACGTATACGCCTTCACTCTTCTTGTCGAATTTCATCGCTTACACCCCTCCTGTTATCACGCATTACAGTCCGCAGGCGGCCATTTCCCTGGCCAGTTTTCTTTCGGTCCACCAGTTGAAAAATTTAACGCCGACATAGGCGCCGCCGACCATGCCGAGCCCGAACAACCATCCCGAGACGTCGCCCTGGGACACCCGGACGAAGAACGCGCCCACGTTGCATCCCAAGCCGAGCCGGGCGCCGATGCCCATCAAGGTGCCGCCGATGATGGCCCACATGGCGAGTTCCCGGGTCGTGCCCTTCCACTTGAACTCGTTGCTCAGCAGCGCCATCACCGCGGCACCGCCGATGAGGGCGAGCGACATCCAATCGGCCGGGTTGATGAGCGGGTTGGGAAGGCCGTTCTCGAGGCCGAAGTAGATGTTGTCCATGTTGTCCGCGCCGAGCTTGTTGAACACCCACCCCACCCACTGCGCCTCCTGGGTGGTGACATACCAGTAGCCGGGGTCGAATACCGTACCCTTGGCGGAGAGCCCGGAGGTGATGCCCATTTCCTTCATCAGCGTACCGAAATTGCTCGCGCCGAATTTGAGCTGCATCCCCTTCATCACATACATGTGCAGTCCGGCAGCAATGCCGAGCACGAGGCCCGCGATCGCCGTGCGCTTGGAGGCTGTGATCATGCTCCAGTAGCCCGCGAGCTCCACCCCCAGTCCCGCGGTAGGCAGATGCGCCTCCGCGCGCTTGCGCAGATACCCTTTACGGTACCAGATCAGGTAGACCGCGATCAGCACCACCGTCGCGGGCACGACGACGCCCACCAGCACGTCGCCCACGTAGGCCGCAAGAAATGGATCGCGGATCCCGAGCCACTGGCTGAACAGCAACACCGGCTGATCCCACACGTAGCCGGCGAGATACTGGTCCATCCAGCCGTCGCTGGCGTTTATCGCCGCCGGCAGCCCCTTGGACACCGCCGACAGGTGCCAGGAGTACGGCACCAGGTTGTTGGCCCATCCGCCGATGTCCGCAAAGATCGCCTGCGACACGCTGATCGAGAGTATCACCAGCAGGGCTGTCGCGTTGCCCTCGCCAGCCTTGTACAGCGAACCCGAGGCACAGCCTCCGGTGAGTACCATGCCCACCCCGAAGACGAAACCGGCGATCACCGAGTGGATGCCGTAGGGCGCGGGATGGAAGGTGCTATTGCCGGTGGCCGTGACGAAGGCCGATACCGTGCCGAACAGCACCATGGCGATCATGATGCCCACCGCCATGCGTGGCACGCCCACGGCAAACAGGTCGCGGAAGGCCGAGGAGAAGCAGAACCGGCCGTACTGCAGACACATGCCGTAGACGAAACCGAACCACAGATAGGCCGCAAGATAGATGTAATACTCGTGCATCGAGTAGGTAACCATCGTCAGCAACGACAAAAAACCGATGATGACGAAGACCCACACTTGATTTCGTTTCTCGACACCTTCCATCATCTATCTCCTGAATTGTTTATACTTATGTTCATACTTGTGGCGCCTCCCGCACCGGCAAGTACACTTTCACGATCGTTCTGTATCCGAAAACGTTTTCCGGATCGATGAACTCCCGTGACAGGCGATAACCCTGCAGCCGCTGACCGGCGGAAGCCGGCAGGGGTTGGGCGGGGTCGCTGGCGATCACCACCACGGCGGTATCCCCCGGGCCGTCCGTCCCGGCGGCATAGTATGCCGGGTTCCGGTACTCCCACGTAAACCGCAAGGGCGACTTGTTCGCCGCCTCCCCGGCCGGCGCCGGCACCGAATCATGGTGATAGACCAGGCGCTTGGAGGTGAACAGATCCAGCATGGGCACAGAGACGGCCGGATTGACAGGGGCATGGAGCTGCGGCAGGGCGATGACTACCGCCCTGTCCGCCGCCAGGGAATCGAGATACTCCCCGGCCTGTTTCAGGTTCACGGCGCTCGCCTTCTGCGCAAAAGGCAGGAACCCGAAGGCCATGAGCACGACGGACGAGGTGACGATGCACAGGACGACATACTTCCTTACTTCCCCGCTCCGGATCTCCCGCAGCCCGTAGGAGGCCATCAGCGCCAGCATCGGGAACACCGGCAGCAGGTAACGGATACGCTTGATCTCCAGCAGCACCAGCAGCAGCGGCAGCCACAGGATAATGGCGTACCTGGAATCCCGGCGCTTGTAAGCGGCGTAGGCGGAAAACAGCGCCGCGCAGGTAATAAACGGATGAATTTGAAACAGGAAGGTCGAGACGAAGCTCTCTTCCCAGCGCCTGAGGCCGGGCGCCTGATAGCTTTGCAGCAGCTCAAGCTGCCCCATGATGACGTCAATGTTCGGCAACAGGACGGTTCCGATCAGGACCGCAGAGGCCGCAGTCAGTGCGCCGGCGCGGAGCCGCACGGACCGCGGCCCGTTCCGGTGCCGCGCGAGAAAAACAACCGGAAGCACGCTCAGCATCAGCCAGGCGGAATACTTGGTCCAGAAGGCGAGCGCCACCGCCACTGCCGCCAGCGCCATAAGCCCGGTCCCGCCGCGCTCAAGGGCCTGGATCGTCATAAAGACCGCCAGGGTGAGGAAAAACATCGTGGGCACATCCACCAGCATGAGCGGCACCTGCGCGAGCAGGTACGGCATCCCGAGCAGCAGCGCGCCGGCGTAAACCCCGGCGGCCTCGTCCCACAATGTTTTGCCGATGTGGTAGGTCAGCACCACGGTGCCCGAGAACAGCAGCGTGGTGAAGACCTGGATAAATATCCGGTTCTCACCCAGCAGGCTGAAGATCAGGCCATAAAGCAAAGGCACCAGCGGCAGGTCCGTCCATGCGGTAATTTTCCCGCCCCACTCGGTGAGGAAATATCCGACGCCGTAGAGTTCGACATGCTTGGCCTGCGTGAAATATCTGGCGGCATCCACGATGACTTCGGGTTCGGCCCACGACAGCGCGCCCACGGCAAAGGATAAAACAAAAAGCGCGCTCGCCGGGCGGCGCCGGGGAAACGGAATTCTTGCCAAAGCAAAGGCCAGTAGCAGCCCGACGGCCAGGATGGGTGTGATCCTGAACACATCGGCGTCGGCGAACACCCACTGCCAGCTTGTCAGCCGGTTGTCATCCTGCGCGCGGAAGACGAAAAGCGTGAGGAACGCAGCCAGGGACAGGAGCATGACCGCAACGTGTGCCAGGGGGGCGACCTCCACCCCGGACGTCCACCGCCGACGGGAAAGCGAATCGCGCAAAGTAATGGGTGCCGTTCCGTTCACTCTTCAGTTCGCCTCAGCACGTTGTCGTCCATCCACCGGCATCACGCCTCACCAGGAAATGACCTTGTCGCTCGCAAAGATTCTGTCCACGAGCGCGTCATACGGAATTTCCTTTTTCCTGAGGTCGATCACCTCTACCCGGTGATCTCTGGCCAGTGCCTCGATCCATTCATTGGATGAGGCGTCCGCCCCGTCATTTAACAGATAAAGTATATTCACGGGCCATCCCCCTCTTCGATCCACACGTGCGCGCCGGCAATCGCCTGCTACAGGACGATCACCCGGTCGGCGTTATGGTTCATCATGGCGTTGTGCAACTGGCTGCCACAGACGATCTTCGGCGGCAGGCCCACAGTGCTGACCCCGTGCATCTTGGCGCTGTGATCGCAAATGCTCAGCGTCACACCCTCAAGCCCGGCCAGCGACACAAAGACCTGGTTTTCCAGCAACCTGGCGCCCTCGTCCATGGTGAAAATGATTACCTGATGTTTTTTGGCCAAGGCGGCCCGGGTAATTCCGGCAACGTCGTCCAGGTGTCTCGCGGTATTGACCAGGATCCCGAGCTTCACCGCTGCCCCCCTCCACACCGGGCATAGACACCCCTCGCCTGCCGGCCATCGAACCAGTGCGATGGCGGCCGGCGCACACCGCGGCGGAGGATCGCCAAGAATATGTCATGCACCGCTCTGCTCATCCTGGCACCCCCACCGCAACATAGGTTTCTCATATATCTGAATAGTTCATGTACCAAGTATTACTATAGATATCAGTGAATGGAATGATGTATATGCATCATTTTAGAGGCGCGCCATTCGTGCAAGCTGGCCGAAGAAATTTTCGGGCGGGCGGTCTGCGCAAGACCCGGTTTGTGGAATTGTGGAATTGGCGAAGGCGAATACCCGGACGATCTTCACCTTCGCTGCTTACAACCTGACAAAGCTAATACGGCAGGATATTGTCGTATTGGGGCAACCTCCGGGCAATTTCCGCGGTTGTCAAATACTCCATATCCGCGTTTTCCTGGCAATTTGTGTAAATCTTCATTTCCATTTCCTGCATCGTTCCCAGGCACAGCACGTTTGCCTCCGTATGCTGCAGTTTTCTGTCAAGCACATACACATCCACCGCATCGTCCCCCAATATCAGCCCCAATGACATCCTGAGCGCCTCACCTTGCCGCTCCCGCACCAGCACCGCGATCTTTTTTTGCACATGCCCTCCTTTTCCGGCATTGCCTCACCGGACCGTGAGTCGTGGACCCACCCTGGTTTAGATAAGGTTATGGCGGTAGGCATAGGCCACCGCCTCCAACTGGCTATGCACTCCCAGTTTCCCGATAAGGTGCTGGATATGATTGCGCACCGTCACGTGGCTGATACACAACTGCCGTGAAATCACTGAAGATGAATGCCCCCCCGCCAACAGACGGAGGATTCCCCTTTCCCGCGCGGTCAAGAGGTCAACGGACAGAGGAGGCAACGTCTTATTCCTGATGCGCTTTCCTTCCGGCATCCATGACTGCTGCCGGTCGAACTGCTCCAACGGCTCGCATTCGTCTGCGATCTCCCCGCGATACAACAAGTGCACCACGGTCCACTGGTTCCGCTGCTGCGACGGCACCAGCACAGTGCGCACCGAGAGTTTCAGCATTTTACCCCGGCCGTTACAGAACCGGAGGGGAATCGCCTGGGGGGCGGAACCGCCCTCGGCCAGGCGCGCCATATGGCAGCCTGTCTTACAGAAAGGTTGGCCCGACAGATCGCACGCATGGACCACGTCATAGCAGGCGCGTCCCAAGGCTTTCTGCGCGGGAATCCCGAGCAGGTGTTCACAGCCATCGTTCCAGAAGACGATGCGTTCTTTCAAGTCTACGGCGAACACACCATCCGTTGAACGCGAAAAAAGATCAGCAAGCAGAGGCACGGCAGACTCCCCGGTGGTGGTTAAACTCATCGCTTACCGCATCAACTACAGCAAGAACAATATACATTGTAGATTGACGACGAGGCAAGGCAAGGCGGCGGGCTCCACAGGACAATTGCAATTTTGGCAGTCAATACGGCTATAGTGTATGATAGGATTGTAAAATTACTAAAATATTCCAAGTAGTCCGCGATGATGGGTTTTAGAACGGCCAAAAGAATTAACTTTAAACTTAAGGAGCATGAAAAAATGAAAAACACGCTTGCCAAACAATTTGCCCTGAATATTACGCTGCTGGTCGGCTTGTTCGCCACCGGCACCGCTCTTGCACATGACGTGACCAATTCCGGCTACCTGATCGACAGCCGCGGCACCCCCGTCAGGAACAACTACAACCAGTGCTGGCGTACCGGCTACTGGACCCCGGCCATGGCGACTGCCGAATGCGACCCGGATCTGGTGAAAAAACCGGAGCCGAAAAAAGCCGAATATGTTCCAGCGCCTGCAGTGCCTGCAGCACCCGTCGTTGCCGGACCTGAAAAACCTGCCGTGAAAGCCGAATTCAAGGCCGAAACCCTGTTTGATTTCGACAAGGCCATTGTCAGGGCGGAAGGCAAGAAGGAACTGGACGACAAGGTGGTCGAAGGCATGAAAGCCCACCCTGAAGTGGAACTGTTGCTGGTAACCGGCCACACCGACCGCATCGGCACAACCCAATACAATCAGAAGCTTTCCGAGCGCCGCGCCGCCGCGGTCAAGACCTATCTGGTGAGCAAAGGCATTGCCGCCGACCGCGTCAAGACTGTCGGCAAGGGCGAATCCGAGCCGAACCCCGAAGCCAATACCAAGCAAGCCTGCAAAGGCGTGAGGGGCTCGAAGAAGATAATCGCCTGCCTGCAACCTGACCGCCGCGTCACCGTTGAACCGGAAATTCAGGTTCCGACCAAGAAGTAAGCTTCCCAGGTCAGAAAAAGCCCCGCCTAGTGCGGGGCTTTTTTTTATGCTAGATTCGCCTGATGCATGCCATTCCAGACAACACCGTGGATACCCTGATCGAAGCGCGCTGGGTCATTCCCGTCGAAACGCCGCGACAAGTCCTGGCCCAACACGCCATCGTCATCAGTGACGGCTTGATCCGGGACATCCTGCCCACCGCGGAAGCCCATACGAAATATAATGCCCGGCGCCGATTCCAGCTTAACGAGCATGTTCTGATTCCGGGCCTGATCAACCTCCACACCCATGCCGCAATGACGCTGCTGCGCGGCCTGGCGGATGACCTGCCGCTGATGGATTGGCTCAACGGCCACATCTGGCCGGCTGAAGCGAAATTCGTGTCGCCTGAATTCGTGCGCGACGGCACCCTTCTGGCCTGTGCGGAAATGCTCAGGGGCGGCGTCACCTGCTTCAACGACATGTATTTCTTCCCGGAAGCGGCAGCGCAAGCGGCGCTCAGCGCCGGGATGCGCGCAGCCATCGGCATGATCGCGGTCGACTTCCCCACCGCCTACGCCGCCGACGCCGACGATTACCTGAGCAAGGGACTGGCCGTGCGCGACGAATTTCGCGGCGAGCCGCTGCTCTCCTTCACGCTGGCCCCCCATGCGCCCTATACGGTGAGCGACAAGACCTTCGCCAAGGTGTTGACCTATGCGGAACAGCTCGACCTCCCCGTCCACATCCACCTGCACGAAACCCATGGCGAGATCGAAGAAAGCCTCAGGCAATACGGAGTGCGGCCACTGGAGCGGCTGCATCGCCTCGGTCTGCTCGGTCCCAACCTGATCGCGGTGCATATGGTGCAGAGCAACGCCCAGGAAATCCGCCTGCTCGCCGAGCACGGCTGCCATGTGGCCCACTGTCCGAGCTCCAATCTCAAGCTTGCCAGCGGCATTGGTCCGGTGGTGGAAAAACTCGAGCATAATGTCAATGTCGGCCTGGGCACCGACGGTGCAGCGAGCAACAACCGCCTCGACATATTTACGGAAATGCGTCTCGCCGCGCTGCTCGCAAAGGGCCAGAGCCGCCATGCCGCCGCCCTTCCCGCCCACCAGGCGCTTGCCATGGCGACGATCAATGCGGCCAAGGCCCTGGGGATAGACCACCTGACCGGCTCGCTTGCGCCCGGCAAGGCGGCGGATATCACGGCGGTCGATTTGTCCGCCCCGGAAACCCAGCCATGCTATGATGTTGCCTCGCATCTGGTGTACGCCGCCGGCCGTGAAAACGTCAGCCACGTCTGGGTGAACGGCAATCTGGTGCTGGACGAGCGGCGGCTGACCACGCTCGACATCCGTGAACTCAATGCCAGAATCGCTTTCTGGCACGAAAAAATCAGCAGCTTAAAATGAATGAATCAAGCCTAAATGCAGACCAGCAGGAACTGGACAAATTCGCCCGGCTAGCCCATCGCTGGTGGGACCCCAACAGCGAATTCAAACCACTGCACGACATCAACCCGCTACGGCTCGACTACGTCGACCAGGCCGTCGGGCTGGCCGGCAAGGTCGTGCTTGATGTCGGCTGCGGCGGCGGAATCCTGTCCGAAAGCATGGCCACGCGCGGCGCCCAGGTTACCGGCATCGACCTCGGCGAAAAAGCCCTCAAGGTCGCCAAGCTGCACATCCTGGAAAGCGGTGTGAAAGTGGACTATCGTCTGATCGCAGTGGAAGAACTGGCGCAAGAGCAGCCGCGGCATTACGACGTGGTCACCTGCATGGAGATGCTCGAGCACGTGCCCGACCCGGCCAGCGTGGTCAGGGCCTGCGCACAACTGGTCAAGCCGGGCGGCCACGTATTCTTCTCTACTCTCAACCGCAACCCGAAATCCTATCTCTTCGCCGTCATCGGCGCCGAGTACCTGCTCAATCTGCTGCCGCGCGGCACCCACGACTACGACAAATTCATCAAGCCCTCGGAGCTGGCCGGCTATTGCCGCGCAGCCGGCCTCGGTATCGCCGGCATCACCGGCATGAGCTACAACCCCTTTTCCAAGGCCTATTCCCTCGGACCGGATACCAGCGTCAACTATCTGATCCACTGCCGGCAGGAATAAACCAAAATATCTTTCACCACAGAGACACAGAGACACAGAGAAAACCAAGAAATCCAAAAACGCAAAAGGTGCAATCTTTTAAAGGCCTGCTGATTTTCTTTGAGTGCTTTGCTTCTTTGCGTTGAATAGCTTTTGAAGTTCTCTGTGCCTCTGTGTCTCGGTGGTTAACGAACTAATATTTTTCAAAATGACAAGAGCGGTTCTTTTCGACCTTGACGGCACGCTGGCCGACACCGCGCCCGACCTCGGCCATGCCCTCAACCTCCAGCGCGAACGGCACGGCCTGCCGCCTCTCCCCATGGAAACGATCCGCCCCTACGCCTCCCACGGCACGCGCGGCCTGTTCGAAATCGGCTTCGGCCTGACGCCGGAAGATGCCCGCTTCGAGCCCATGCGCGAGGAATACCTGGCGCTCTACACCGCCAACCTGTGCCTGCACACCACGCTCTTCCCGGGCATGGCCGAGCTGCTGGCCGCACTCGAAGCAAGAAACATTTTATGGGGCGTGGTCACCAACAAGCCGGCGCGCTTCACCAATCCGCTGCTGGAACAACTGGGCCTGTTCCGGCGCGCCGCCAGCGTCATCAGCGGCGACACCTGCCCCCAACCCAAACCCCATCCCGAACCGCTCCTGACCGCCGCCCGCGAGATCGGCGTAGCGCCGCAATCCTGCCTGTATGTGGGCGATGCCGAGCGGGACGTGGAAGCCGCCGTCGCGGCAGGCATGACGGCGCTCATTGCCGGCTACGGCTACCTCGGCGCAACGGACCGCCCCGAAACATGGGGCGCGCACGGCCGCATCAACGCCCCGCAGGACATCCTCGCTTACCTTGTCTAATTCCTGAATTGTCTATAATGAGTTCAGCATTGAACTCATGAAGCGACATGTCGCCCGACGCAGTCGCAAGCATCGTTTCCCCTATCTTCGTGATTAACCCGTAGCGGAGGGAATTCGCATGATCTCCTTTATCGTCAACGGCAAGCCGCATACGGTCGATGCCGCAACGGACACGCCCCTGCTCTGGGTGCTGCGCGACGCGCTGGGGCTGACCGGCACCAAGTACGGCTGCGGCCTGTCCCAGTGCGGCGCCTGCACCGTGCATATCAACGGCGCGCCGGTCCGGTCCTGCATCACGCCGGTTTCCGCCGCCGCCGGGCAGAAGATCACCACCATCGAAGGCGCACGGGGCAAGGCTGTGGAAGCCCTGCAGGATGCCTGGGTCAAGCTCGACGTGCCGCAGTGCGGCTACTGCCAGTCGGGACAGATCATGTCGGCGGCGGCGCTGCTCGCGCGCAACCCGCATCCCACCGATGCCGATATCGATGCGGCGCTTGACGGCAACCTGTGCCGCTGCGCCACCTATCAGCGCATACGCGCGGCGGTGCATCAAGCCGCCAGAACGATGAGAGGCTGAGCCATGGACAAGATCATCAGTCCAAGCCGGCGCGAGTTCCTGAAAGCCGGCGCCACCCTTGGCGCAGGACTCACCATCGGGTTCTATCTGCCCACCGGCATCGCAAAAATGATGGAAGGCGAGAAAACCGGCAAGCCCTTCGTCCCCAACGCCTTCATCCGGATCGCGCCCGACGACACCGTGACGGTGATCGTCAAGCATCTGGAGATGGGGCAAGGGGTCAACACCGGCCTGCCGACCCTGGTCGCCGAGGAACTCGATGTGCCTTGGGAAAAGATCAGGGTGGAAGCGGCGCCGGCCGACGCCAGGCTCTATAACAACCTGTTCTTCGGCGCTATGCAGGGAACGGGCGGCAGCACCGCCATGGCCAATTCATTCGAGCAAATGCGCCGGGCAGGCGCCACCGCGCGCGCCATGGTGATCGCGGCAGCGGCGGACAACTGGAAAGTGGATGCCAACACCCTCGCCACCCGCGACGGCATGGTGCTGCACCGCGCCAGCGGCCGCAAGGCGAGCTACGGAAAGCTGGCCGAAAAGGCGGCGACCCTGCCCCTGCCTGAGGACGTACAGCTCAAAGCGCCCAAGGATTTCAGATACATCGGCAAGCAATTCAAGCGCACCGACTCGAGGGCGAAATCCAACGGCAGCGCCCAATTCGCCTCCGACCTGCGGCTTCCCGGCCAGCTCACCGCACTGATCGCGCGCCCGCCGCGATTCGGCGCCAGGCTCAAACATGTCCGGGCCGAGCAGGCGCAGGCCGTGCCCGGCGTGCGCGCGGTAGCCGAGGTGCCGCAAGGCGTTGCGGTCGTCGCGACGGATTTCTGGTCCGCCAAAAAAGGACGCGATGCGCTGCAAATCGATTGGGACGAATCGGGTGCCGCCCGTATTTCCACAGCCGAACAGCGCGAACAGTACCTTGCGCTGCTGAAACAGGCGGGCAACGTGGCGAGCAGCCAGGGCGACACGGCGCAGGCCCTTGCCAAGGCCACGAAAAAGCTGGAGGCGGTTTACGAGTTCCCCTATCTCGCCCACGCGCCGATGGAACCGCTCAACTGCATCGTGCGCCTGAAAGACGGCAACTGCGAAATCTGGGCGGGGTCCCAGTTCCAGACTGCCGATCAGGCGACCGCGGCACGGATTGCAGGCCTCAAGCCGGAACAGGTGCAAATCCACACCCTGTTCGCCGGCGGCAGCTTCGGCCGGCGCGCCAACCCCACCTCCGACTACATCGCCGAAGCGGTTTCGGTGGCGAAGGCCGCCAGCCATCTCAATGCGCCCATCCATCTCATGTGGACGCGCGAGGACGACATCCGCGGCGGCTATTACCGGCCCATGTTCGCCCATGCCATCAGCGGCGGACTGGATAGCGAGGGCAACCCGGTGGCCTGGAACCAGCGCATCGTCGGCCAGTCGATTGCCGCCGGCACGGCGTTCGAAAGCGGAATGGTCAAGGACGGCATCGACATGACTTCGGTCGAGGGCGCATCGAACCTGGCCTACGCCATCCCCAACCTGCACGTCGAGCTGCATACGCCCAAGCTGGGCGTGCCGGTGCTGTGGTGGCGCAGCGTCGGCCATACCCACACCGCCTTTTCGACCGAGGTGTTCATCGACGAACTGGCCGTGGCCGCAGGCAAGGACCCTTACGAATTCCGCCGTGCCCTGCTGGCCCAACACCCGCGCCACAAGGGCGTGCTCGAACTGGCCGCGGCCAAGGCGGGGTGGGGCAAGCCGCTGGCGCCGAAAAGCGGCGTGCGGCGCGGGCGTGGCATCGCCGTACATGAGTCGTTCCGGTCATTCGTCGCCGAGGTCGCGGAGGTGAGCGTCAGGCCGGATGGCTCGTTCAGCGTCGATCGCGTGGTGTGCGCCGTGGATTGCGGCGTTGCGGTGAATCCCGACCAGATCCGGGCGCAGATGGAAGGCGGCATCGGCTTCGCCCTTTCGGCGGCCTTGCACAGCGCTATCACCTTCAAGGACGGGCGCGTCGAACAATCCAACTTCCATGACTATCCGCTGCTGCGCATCAGCGAAATGCCCCGGGTCGAAGTGCACATCGCGCCTTCCCAGGCCGCGCCCAGCGGCGTCGGCGAACCGGGCGTGCCGCCGCTTGCCCCGGCGGTCGCCAATGCGCTGTTTGCCGCGACCGGCAAGCGCCTGCGCAAGCTGCCGTTCGAAACCGCAGAACTGCGGAGCACATGATGGACAGCACGGATCTGGAAGTCCTGCAGAAATGCCTGCACTGGCAGGATGACGGCCGCCGCGCCACGCTCGCCACCGTGGTCAAAACATGGGGCTCTTCACCGCGGCCGGTCGGCTCCATGCTCGCCCTGCGCGACGACGGACTGCTCGCCGGATCGGTTTCCGGCGGCTGCATCGAGGCCGATCTGATCGAGCGCGTGCACACCGCGCCGCCCTCCCGCCCGGAAGTGCTCACATACGGAGGTTCCGCCGGTGAGTGCCACCGCTTCCGCCTGCCCTGCGGCGGCACGCTGCAACTGGTGCTGGAACCGGCTCCTGCGGCGCACGTGCTGCAAGCGATCCTGGACGCCATCGCCCAGCACAAACAGGTCGGTCGCCGGCTCGATTTCGCCAGCGGCCATAGCCGCCTTTACCCACCGCATGGCGACGAAGCCACGCAGTTCGACGGGCGGACGCTGACCGCCGTGCACGGCCCGCGCTGGCGGCTGCTCCTGATCGGAGCCGGCCAGATTTCCCGCCATCTGGCGCAAATGGCCCAGGCGCTGGATTACCGGGTGCTGGCATGCGACCCGCGCGAGGAATACAGCGCCGCCTGGGATATCGCAGGCGCCGAAATCGTCCCGGGCATGCCGGACGACGCGGTAAGCGCCTTCATGCCCGACGCCCGCAGCGCGGTGATTGCCCTGACCCACGACCCCAAGCTCGACGACATGGCACTGCTGGAAGCGCTCAAGTCTGCGGCCTTCTACGTCGGCGCCGTCGGCTCGAACGCCAACAACCTGAAGCGGCGCGAACGGCTGCGCCTGTTCGATCTTTCCGCAGCCGAAATCGGCCGCCTGCACGGGCCGGTGGGCCTGCCCATCGGCAGCCGCACGCCGCCGGAAATCGCCGTCTCCATACTGGCGGAACTGACCGCGGTACGCCACGGCATCGAACTGGGCGTTCTGCCTGCCGCTGCCAACATGCCGCTGACACGCGAACCGCTGGCGGCAGCCTCATGATCACCGGCATTCTCCTCGCCGCGGGGGCGGGAACGCGCTTCGGCGGCGACAAACTGCAGTTCCCCCTGCCCGACGGCACCCCGATCGGGGTAAAGGCGGCGCGCAATCTGCTCAGCGCTGTAGACCAAGGCATTGCGGTAGTGCGCCCGTCCGACCGGCAGCTTGCCCATCTGCTGAAAATGGAAGGCTTCCGGGTGGCCTTCTGCCCCAATGCAGACGCCGGCATGGGAACCAGCCTCGCTTTCGGCGTCACTGCCGCGCAGGACACGGACGGCTGGCTGATCGCCCTGGCCGACATGCCATTCATCCGGCCCGACACCATCCGCGGCATAGCCGGCCTGCTCAGGGCCGGCGCGCCGGTCGCGGCACCGCGCCAGCAAGGCCGCCGCGGCCATCCGGTCGGCTTCGCGCGGGAGTTTTTCCACGACCTGGCCCAACTCGGCGGCGACCGGGGCGCGCATCCTCTGCTCGCCGCCCATGCCGCACGGATACAAGCGCTCGAATGCGAAGACCCCGGCATTTTCGCCGACATCGACACCCTATCCGATCAAGCCATGGCGTATCATGTATAATCAATTAACCATCAGACTGGCACGGGAACTTTCTCTTCAATGCCCAGTCTATGGTTAGCATGGGGGCGACCCGGTTTCGACGTGGGTTGCAAAGCAGTGTAGGGCATACCGAGGCTCAGTTACCTCGTAAATCCATCTGAAAAAAACTAGTCGCAAACGACGAAAACTACGCTCTAGCCGCTTAATTGACGGTTAGACTCTGCACCGGTTGGTCTCTGGGCCGGCTTGAAGCCGCAAGGTGGAAAGAGCAGAGTCATTCACAGAGACTCGTGTCGGTCCGGGTTGCTTGAACCGATCCTAAACTTAAGGCAACTAGCGTGAATCCAGCCTGTTCGGTTGGCGTGGTTCGGGCGAAATCAAATAATCGGACTAAGTATGTAGAACTGCCTGTAGAGGGCTTGCGGACGGGGGTTCGATTCCCCCCGCCTCCACCAAAATCGAACAGAAACGGCACCCATGTGGTGCCGTTTTTGTTTGTGGCGCAGGGGACACTCAACCCGACCCCATTTATTCGTTGCGCTGCCCGTCCGGCAGATACCGCCTCCTAGCAAACGA
>JAJYXP010000070.1 GCA_021801705.1 Pseudomonadota bacterium | reverse complement strand
GCATGGGCAACCGCATCGGCCGCCACCATCACTTCCCCCCATCCGATTTCCTTGACCGGGTTGCGGATCACCGTGCCGCCCAGCGCCCTGGCCATCAACTGCCCGCCGAGACAGTGGCCGAGCAGCGGAATACCGGCCGATGCCGCGAGGCGGATCAAATCGAGGGTACGGGGTATCCAGGGCAAGTCGTCGTTCACGCTCATCGGGCCGCCCATGAAAGCCAGTCCGCTGAAGCGGTGAGGGTCGGCCGGCACGGCATCGCCGGCGTCTATCCTGAAAAGCTGCCAGGGAATGCCGTGCCGGTCGAGAAATGTGGCAAAATAACCGGGCCCCTCGCTGGGCGCATGGCGGAAAATCGCAACTGGCTTCATGATAGTGGAGATTTCAAATGGGTTTCAGATGGCGGAATTCTATCCTGTTCGGGCTGTTTTTCCTATTCGCCGCCGCCCCAGCCGGGGCGACGAGCGTCAATGTGGTTGGCCTGTTCAGCGGCAAGGCCATGCTCATCGTCAACGGCGGCAAGCCGCGCGTGCTGGTAACAGGAGAAACTTCGCCCGAAGGCATCAGACTGATCAGCGCCGATTCCGGATCGGCGGTGCTGGAGATCGACGGCAAACGGCAGACCCTGCGCATGGGGCAAGGCGCCAACATCCAATCCGGGAGCGGAAACGGCAACCCGACCACGGTGCTGAGCGCCGATTCCAACGGCCATTTCCTGACCACCGGCACGATCGATGGCGTCAGCGTCCGCATGATGGTGGATACCGGCGCCACGCTGGTTGCCGTGAGCAGCGCCGAGGCAAGACGGATCGGGCTTTCCTACCTCAAGGGCGAACGCATCGGGATATCCACTGCCAACGGCGTCATTCCCGCCTACCGCGTCATGTTCAACGCCGTGAAGGTGGGCAACGTCACGCTCAACCAGGTTGAAGGGGTGGTGCAGGAAGGCAGCATGCCGTTCGTTCTGCTCGGCATGAGCTTCCTGAAACGGCTGGAGATGAAGCGCGACGGCAGCGAGATGACGCTGGTGAAAAAATATTAGGCCACATCTTCTTGAAGATCAACTCAACTTTGCGAACATCAGAATGAACCAAATCATGACCGCCAATTCGCTCAAGGATGTTTCCCGGAAATATTGCCCCCGATTCGGCCAGCTTGCTGTCGAGATGGGCTTTATCACCGAGTCTCAGCTCAAAGAGGCCCTTGCTTCCCAAATTCACGACGAGCTTTCCGGTCATGGGCATCGTTTGCTGGGGACAATTCTGTTCGACAACGACTGGATGTCAGGCGCCCAGATCGACCAGGTGTTGAATGCGTTGGCCCAGAAAATGAGAGGCGAAGAATGTTGATTGCTTCCGGGCCTTATGTTCTTGTAGGGCCGAATTCATTCGGCCAAATGTGCGAATGAATTCGCACCTACAAAGAACGTAAGCCGTCTCAAGTTGACTGCCGGCTAGGCCGCCGTCTTGTCCCGCTCGATCAGGACGTAGGCTGAATGGTTGTGAATTGATGAGAAGTGCGGCGCCGTAGCGCAGAGCAGGGGCCCCGCCATTGGCGGGGATGCGACCGCGTAGGCGGCGCGGACTTCGAGTCTCGGCTTACTTTGCAGTCTTATCCCGCTCAATCAACGCATAAGCCGAATGGTTATGGATGGACTCGAAGTTCTCCGCTTCCACCACGTAGGCATCGATGCGCTTGTCGGCATTGAGCGCGGCAGCCACGTCGCGCACCATGTCCTCGACGAACTTGGGATTGTCGTAGGCACGTTCGGTGACGTATTTCTCGTCCGGCCGCTTGAGCAGGCCGTACAGTTCGCAGGAGGCCTGATCCTCCACCATGCGCACGATGTCCTCGATCCACACCATTTCGTTGGTGCGTACCGCCACGGTCACATGCGAGCGCTGGTTGTGGGCGCCGTAGTTCGAAATTTTCTTCGAGCACGGGCACAGGCTGGTCACCGGAATAACGGCCTTGATGGTGAGCTGGTACTTGCCCTTGACGATTTCGCCGATGAAGGTGACATCGTAGTCGAGCAGGCTCTGCACCCCTGAAACCGGCGCCGTCTTGTTGATGAAATAGGGGAAATTCATCTCGACGTGTCCGGATTCGGCTTCCAGCCGCTCGACCATCTCGCGCAGCATGGCCTCGAACGATTCGACCGAGATTTCGCGCTCGTAGCTGTTGAGTATCTCGACGAAGCGCGACATGTGCGTGCCCTTGAAGTTGTGCGGCAGGTACACGTTCATGTTGAACAGGGCGACGGTATGCTGCACGCCCTCGCTCTTGTCGGCCACCCGGACGGGATGGCGGATGGACTTGATGCCCACCTTGTCGATGGCGATGCGGCGGGAATCCGCATAACTCTGCACATCGGCGATATCATCCTTCTCGCAGGTGGGCGAGGCCAGGTCACAGCTCGCATTACAGTCGCTCATGATAGCATCCTTGAATTGATTTAGACCAAGTATAACACTCGGCAATAGTTGAGTAAACTACTCGGCTAATTTTTTCCGCACTGCGCGCACGATCCCGTCCCTGTCCAGACCGCAGTTCGCCAGCAGCAACGCGGTGTCGCCATGCTCGATGAAGCGGTCTGGCAGCCCGAGTTGCAGCACCGGCACAGTCACGCCCATCCGTTCCAGACACTCGATGACGGCACTGCCCGCACCGCCCATGATCACATTTTCCTCGACCGTGACCAGGAGATTGTTGGCCCTCGCCAGCCTGGCCACCAGCGCCTCGTCCAGCGGCTTGACGAAACGCATGTTGACGGCAGTGGCGTTCAGCTCTTCCGCCGCAGCGAGTGCGGGCGCCACCATGCTGCCGAATGCGAGCAGGGCGACATTCTCGCCCTCGCGGCGGATTTCGCCCCGCCCTATCGGCAGCGCCTGCATTTGTTTGCAAACCGTAGCGCCTTGGCCGCCGCCGCGGGGATAACGCACGGCTGCCGGACCATCGTGCATAAAGGCAGTGTAGAGCATCTGGCGGCACTCGTTCTCGTCCGACGGCGCCATCACCACCATATTGGGCAGGCAGCGCAGATAGCTCAGATCGAAGCTGCCGGCGTGGGTCGGCCCGTCCGCGCCGACCAGTCCGGCGCGGTCCACGGCCAGCATTACCGGCAGGTTCTGTATGGCGATGTCGTGGATCAACTGATCATAGGCGCGCTGCAGGAAGGTGGAGTAAATGGCCACCACCGGTTTGAATTTTTCGCAGGCAAGGCCCGCCGCGAATGTGAGCGCATGCTGCTCGGCGATGCCGACGTCGAAATAGCGTTTGGGGAATTCCGCGGCAAAACGCACCATGCCGGAGCCCTCGCACATCGCCGGGGTGATGCCGACCAGGCGCTCGTCCTGCGCCGCCATGTCGCACAGCCAGTCGCCGAACACCTGGGTGTAAGTGAGCTTGCCGCCGCCTTCGGCGAGGCCGTCTTCCGGGTTGAATCGGGCCACGCCGTGGTAACGGCAGGGATCCTCCTCGGCCAGCTTGTAGCCTTTCCCCTTCTGGGTGACGATATGCAGCAGTTGCGGCCCCTGAAGATGTTTCAGGTTGTTCAGGGTGGTCACCAGCACGTCGAGATCGTGGCCGTCGACCGGGCCGATGTAGTTGAAGCCGAATTCCTCGAACAGCGTGCCCGGAATGACCATGCCCTTGACGTGCTCCTCGGCGCGCTTGGCCAGCTCCAGGATGGGCGGCACAGCCCCCAGCACCTTTTCGCTCCGGCGGCGGAAATTGGCGTAAAAGCGCCCCGACAAAAGCTTGGCCAGGTAGTTGTTGAGCGCGCCGACATTGGACGAGATCGACATGTCGTTGTCGTTCAGCACCACCAGCAGGTTGGCGTCCATCGCGCCGGCGTTGTTGAGCGCCTCGAACGCCATGCCGCCTGTCATGGCGCCGTCGCCGATGATCGCCACCGCGCGCCGGGCGGAGCCCTCAAGCTGAGCCGCCACCGCCATGCCCAGTGCGGCGCCTATGGATGTGCTTGAATGGCCGGTACCGAAGGCGTCATATTCGCTTTCTGTGCGGCGGGGAAAGCCGGAAATGCCGCCATAGGTGCGCAACCCGCTCATGGCCGCGCGCCGGCCGGTCAGTATCTTGTGCGGATAGGTCTGGTGGCCGACATCCCAGACCAGTTTGTCGTCGGGCGTGTTGAACACATAATGCAGGGCGATAGTCAGCTCGACCGCGCCCAGGTTCGAAGCCAGGTGCCCGCCGGTGCGGCTCACGCTTTCCACCAGGAAGGCGCGCAACTCGCTTGCCAGTTGCGGCAGTTGCCTGCGATCCAGGGCGCGCAACTGGGCGGGGTCGTCGATGCTATTTAGTAATTGGTACATCTAATATTTGACCCCATTAATTACGAAACATACGTCGCAGGTGCGTAGGTCGGGTTTTAACCCGACATATCGGGCTGAAGCCCGACCTCCATCCCAATAATTCAACGTGACTGACTACGAGTAGGGTTAAAATTCCCGCTGGGTAATAAAATCGGCAAGCTGGCGCAACCTGGCCGCACGCTCGCCGAAGTGCTGCAGAGACGACAGCGCATCATCGTGCAACTCGGCGGCAAAGGCGCGCGCCGCGGTTGAACCCATGATGGTGACGCAGGTCGGCTTGTTGGCTTCGGCGTCCTTGCCGGCCGTCTTGCCCAGCGTGGCAGTGGTGGATTCGGCATCGAGGATGTCGTCCACCACCTGAAAAGCCAGCCCGACGCATTTGGCGTAATGCAGCAGCCGGTCCATTTCCTCATCTTCGAGCGGCTGTCCGCACAGCGCTCCCAGCCGGACGGAGGCGCTGATCAATTCACCGGTCTTGTGGATATGCATGAACTCCAGCTCCGGCAGGCTCAAAGCCTTGCCTACGCTTTCCAGGTCGATGGCCTGTCCGCCCGCCATGCCGCGCGAGCCGGAAGCCGCCGCCAGCAGCCGTACCATCTCGAGCTGCACCGCGGGATCGTCCGCCAGCTTTTGCTCCGCCAATATCCTGAACGCCAGGGTCTGCAGGCTGTCACCCACCAGCAGCGCGGTCGCCTCATCGTATTCGACATGGCAGGTCGGTTTGCCCCGGCGCAGGCTGTCGTCGTCCATGCAAGGCAGGTCGTCATGCACCAGGGAATAGGCGTGGATCAGTTCGACCGCCGCAGCGACGGCATCGACACGCCGCAGGTCTGCCCCGGCCACTTCGCCGGCGGCAAAGGCCAACAGGGGACGGATGCGTTTCCCCGCGCCCAGCACGGCGTAGCGCATCGCCTGGTGCAGTCTTTGCGGCGCAATCGCCGCCTGGGGCAGGACGCCGGACAGCACGCCTTCCATGCGTTGCTGCAACGCAGCCGCCCATTCCGGAAAGTCAGTTGTTGTTCGCACTGGGTATATCCGCTTCGGCAGCGGGTAAGCTTTTCAGGCTCCCCGCTTCCAGTATCCGCACCTCTTGCTGCGCGTCCCGCAGGGCCTGCTGGCAGAACTGGAGCAGCTCGGCGCCGCGCTTGTAGGCTGACAGAAGCTGCTCCAGCGGCAGTTGGCCAGCTTCCATGGAGGAGACGATGTTTTCCAACTCGGCGAGTGCGCTTTCGAAGGTCTGTGGTTTTGAGGCTTTGCTCATTGCTTGCCGCACTCTAAAAAGGGTTAAAATACCGCAAATTACCGGTTCCGGTCAATATCCGCGCGGCTTGCGGTCCGGCTTTACGCGTTCCCGCCACAGGCGGAGAAGGCCATTTCACTTCGCTCAACAGGTATAATGCCGCTTTTACCCCTCAGGCCGCAGTTAGCGTGGAAAGAAAAAAATGAAATCCGGCTGGATGTTGGTCGCCGGCTTCTTCTTCGGCTGCATGGGGGTGTTCGTCAAGCTCGGCGCGGCGTATTTTTCCAGCGCGGAGCTGGTGTTTTACCGCTCCCTGTTCGGCCTCGCGGTGATCTTCCTGATCATCAAAGGCATGAAACTCTCACTCGCCACCCCCAACTGGAAAATGCACGCATGGCGCGGGCTGTCCGGATTCGCCGCGCTGCTGCTCTTTTTCTACGCCATCGGTCAATTGCCCCTGGCCACCGCGGTGACGCTCAATTACACCGCCCCCCTGTTCCTCGCCCTGATCAGCACGCTGATCCTGAAAGAGCGCCCGCACCTGCCGCTGATCCTGGCCATCCTGCTCGGCTTCGCCGGCGTGGTGCTGCTGCTTCGCCCCACCCTGCACCAGGAACAACTGGCGGCCGGACTGATGGGCCTGGCTTCCGGCTTTCTTGCCGCCATCGCCTATCTCAATGTCAGGCAATTGGGGCAGCTCGGCGAACCGGAATGGCGGATCGTATTTTATTTCACCCTGGTCAGCACCGTCGGCGGCGGCGTCTGGATGGCGGCCCACACCTTCCACCCTGTCAGCCCGATGAATTTCCTGCTCCTGCTCGGGCTCGGCACCACCGCAACCCTGGCGCAACTGGCCATGACGCGCGCCTACCGTGAAGGCAACACCCTGGTTGTCGGCAGCCTGGCCTACAGCACCGTGGTGTTTGCCAGCCTGTGGGGCATCCTGATATGGCATGAAGTACTGTCCCTCACCAGTTGGACCGGGATCGCGCTGATCATCCTGAGCGGCGCCCTGGCTTCCCGCATGGCGCCTCGCCTTCCTGTCGCATAGCCACTCAGCCGTATTTGCTATAGTTGAATAATCCTAGAAAAAGCTATTGAACCGCAGAGGACGCGGAGGACGCAAAGGAATTCAGATGATTAGCGTAACAAGCACACTCCCCAGCGGGCGACTCAGCGCAACTTAACAAGGTCTTGTTTTTTCCTCTGCGTCCTTTGCGTCCTTTGCGGTGAAACGCCGTTATTAAGATAATTCACAGCCGTCAAGGAGGCGCCATGATCACCATAGAATTGCAGAACCACCTCGTTAACGTGGCCGTATTGGGCCAGTTTACCCTCGCCGATTTCAAGGAGCTGGAAGAAGCCGTGACGCATAAAATAAAATTCGAGGGCAAGGTCAGCCTGCTGTTCGACTTGCGCGACATGACCGGCTCCACCGTGGACGTTGCTTGGGAGGATATTCAATTCACCCGGGCGCACCGCTTCGACATGTGGAAAATTGCCATCGTCACTGAAAACCGGTTCGTTAGCTGGACTGCCTGGCTCACCACTCTGTTCAGCCACGCCAAAACCCAGGTGTTCGACGACTACAACCTGGCACGGGAATGGGTCTCCGCCTTTTAATGCCATGGCGCTGTTGGCGGATATCGTTCTCGCCGTACACTTCCTGTTCGTGCTTTTCGTGGTCGGCGGCCTCATTGCCATCTGGGCCGGGGCAGCGCTCGGCTGGAGCTGGGTGCGCAACTTCCGCTTCCGCGTTGCACATCTTGCCGCCATCCTCTTCGTTGCCGCCGAGTCTCTGGCCGGCATCGCCTGCCCGCTCACGGTGTGGGAGGCGCTCCTGCGCAGGGCCGGAACGGAACCAGGCAGCTTCATGCAGCGCTGGGTTTGGCGCCTGCTGTACTACGACCTGCCGGAATGGGTGTTCACCCTGATCTACGCGCTGTTCGCCCTGCTGGTTCTGGCCACTTTACTGCTTGTCCGCCCGCGGCGACCCGGCCATTGATCCGGATCGCACCCTCTCGCGCTTGCGGGATGCTGTACATGGTGAAAGAATTAGCAATTCAATTGCATGATGCGATTCAATCTTGCGCCAGCCCCCGATGATGCCCTCAGACAGCTTACACGCCAGATCGGTCGCGGTTATCGGCGGCGGCCCCGCCGGGCTGATGGCCGCGGAGGTCTTGATCCAGGGTGGCGCGCGCGTGGATCTCTACGATGCGATGCCTTCCGTGGGGCGCAAGTTCCTGCTGGCCGGCAAGGGGGGAATGAACCTCACGCACTCCGAATCGCCCGAGCTGTTCCTCTCGCGCTACGGCGCGCGCAGCGCGCAGATCAAACCGCTGCTTGACGCATTCGGGCCCGAGGCCCTGCGCAAGTGGGCGCACGGGCTGGGCATCGAGACCTTTGTGGGCACGTCCGGACGAGTCTTCCCTAGCGATATGAAGGCGGCACCGATGATGCGCGCATGGCTGCATCGCTTGCGCGAGGCCGGGGTAAACTTCCATGTGCGCCATCGCTGGTGCGGCTGGAACGGCCCCGAGGAAGGCGGCACGCTGCTCTTCGCCACGCCGGAGGGCGAACGGCCGGCACACGCCGATGCCGTGGTCCTGGCGCTGGGCGGCGGCAGTTGGGCGCGGCTCGGTTCCGATGGCGCATGGGTGCCGCTGCTCGCGCAGCGTGGCATCCCTGTTGCGCCGCTGCGGCCCTCGAACTGCGGCTTCGATGTCGGCTGGAGCGAGCATTTTCGCACGCGTTTCGCCGGACACCCGTTGAAATCGGTAGCGGCCGCATTCACGGACGCGAAGGGCAGCGAATTCCGCAAGCAGGGCGAATTCATGATTACTGCCACCGGCATCGAGGGCAGCCTGATCTATGCGATGTCCGCGCGCCTGCGCGACGAGATTTCAGCCACGGGCACCGCAGTCATTCGACTTGATCTTGCGCCCGGCAAGGAACTCCCTCGCGTCGTCGAGGAACTGTCCCGGCCGCGAGGTTCGCGGTCGATGGCAAGCCACCTGCAAAGCCGGCTTGGCATCAAGGGGGTGAAGGCGGGGCTGCTGCGGGAATTGGCACCGGCACAGGACTTTTCCGACCCGGCCCGTCTTGGCGCAATGATCAAGGCGCTGCCGCTGCGGCTCATCGCGCCGCGCCCTCTCGACGAGGCGATCAGCAGCGCGGGGGGCGTCCTGTTCGAAGCGCTCGACGAGCGATTGATGGTCCGCTCCATGCCGGGCGTGTTCTGTGCGGGTGAAATGCTCGACTGGGAGGCCCCCACCGGGGGCTATCTGCTCACGGCCTGTTTCGCGAGCGGTCACGCCGCGGGCCTGGGGGTATTGGCCTGGCTCGAAGCGGGAATCAACCCGGCCGGGCGTTCCGCAGCGTAGCCTCGATAATGGACGGGGAGCCGGAGGCCAGACGGTGTGCCCAGCGCGTCGTCTCGGGCAACCGGTAGCGGGTGACGCAGGCCATGACATAGTCGAGCGCCGTTGCCAGGCCGATGCGGTGGCCGACGGAGATGTAGAGCGGCTTGACGCCTACCCGGGTGCGCAGCACCGCACCGATGGTTTCACCGTGATCGAGCAGCGGCACGGATGCGCCGCGCTGGCCGGGCGGCTCGGCATGTTGCCCGATCAGCCGGGTTTTGGCCACGCCGATGGAGGGGATGTCGCACAACAGGCCGAGGTGGCTGGCAATCCCGAAACGGCGCGGATGCGCGATGCCCTGACCGTCGCACAGCAGCAGGTCGGGGATGACGGTCAGCTTCTCCAGCGCGCCGATCACCGCCGGCACCTCGCGGAAGGAAAGCAACCCCGGCACATAGGGAAAGCAGGTGGGCGCGCGAAAAATGGCATGATCCACCAGTTCGAGCGCAGGGAAACCAAGCACGGCCACCGCGGCGCGGGTAATCGTGCCGCCCGCCTCGAAACCCACGTCCACACCCGCCACATGGACAACGGGACCGAGCCGGTCTTCCCTCTCCACCTCGCCGCGCAGTTGCTGCTGGATGGCAATCGCCTCAGCCGGGCTGATTTCCCACGCGTGCCTTTGGACTATTTTCATGGTGTTTGTGTTGAACCTAAAAAAGCTTTTAACCACGAATTTACACGAATGAAACACGAATGTTCACGAATAGCCAGCGGATTAACATGGTTTTGCTGACTCACCTGTTTGGTGACACGATGTTTGCCACCAACAATTGGTGTTCATTCGTGAACATTCGTGTCATTCGTGGTTAATCGCCGTTTTTTTAAGGTTGAAAAGCCCTGAATTTCTCTGTGCCTCTGTGTCGCCTGGAGGCGCCTACATTTGGCTCTGTGGTGAACAGCTTGTTCTAGGGTAAAATGCCGGTTTCCCCATACCTAACAGCTCGGGCCGGCTTATGAATCTCTCCACGCTTACCGCATTATCCCCCCTGGACGGGCGCTACCACAGCAAGGTGGCCGACCTGCGCGCCTATTTCAGCGAGTTTGCGCTGATCCGCTACCGCGTCAAGGTGGAGATCAAATGGCTCAAGGCGCTCTCGCTCGAACCCGCCATCGCCGAAATCCCCGCCTTTTCCGCCGCAACCCTGGCGCAACTGGACGCGCTGGCGAATGATTTTTCGGAAGCCGACGCGCAGGCGGTCAAGGATATCGAGAAGACCACCAACCACGATGTCAAAGCCGTCGAATACTGGATGAAAGAACGCCTGGCCGGCAACGCGGAGGTGATGAAGGTGAGCGAATTCATCCATTTCGCCTGCACCTCGGAGGACATCAACAACCTCTCGCACGGACTGATGCTCAAGGAAGCGCGCGCGCAGGCGATGCTGCCCGGCCTCGCCAAGGTCGTTGCCAAGCTCAGCGAACTCGCCCGCGAGCTGGCGACACTGCCGATGCTGGCTCACACTCACGGCCAGCCCGCCTCCCCCACCACGGTCGGCAAGGAGATGGCCAACGTCGCCTACCGGCTGCAGCGCGCCGAAAAGCGCCTGGCGGAGGTCGCCATCCTGGGCAAGATCAACGGCGCGGTGGGCAACTACAACGCGCATCTGTCGGCCTATCCCGATTTCGACTGGGAGCGTTTCGCAAGGCACTTCGTCGAAGGGCTGGGGCTGGAATTCAACCCCTACACCATCCAGATCGAACCCCACGACTACATGGCCGAGCTGTTCGATGCCTACGCCCGCGCCAACACCATCCTGATCGATCTCGACCGCGACGTGTGGGGCTATATTTCGATGGGCTATTTCAAGCAGAAAGTGAAGGCCGGCGAAGTCGGCTCCTCCACCATGCCGCACAAGGTCAACCCGATCGATTTCGAGAACTCGGAAGGCAACCTCGGCCTCGCCAACGCCCTGCTGCGGCACCTGTCCGAGAAGCTGCCGGTTTCGCGCTGGCAGCGCGACCTCACCGACTCCACCGTGCTGCGCAACATGGGGGTCGGCCTGGGCTACACCCTGCTCGGCTACGATTCCTGCCTGCGCGGCCTCAACAAGCTGGAAGCCAACCCGCAGCGCCTGAATGAATACCTCGACAACAACTGGGAAGTGCTGGCCGAGCCGATCCAGACCGTGATGCGCCGCTATGGCGTGGAAAACCCCTACGAGCAGCTCAAGGAACTCACCCGCGGCAAGGGCGGCATCAACAGGGAAACGCTGCACGCCTTCATCGGCAACCTCGCGATTCCGGAAGAGGCAAAACAACGTCTGTTGCAACTCACCCCGCACAACTATATCGGCAAGGCGGCGGAGCTGGCGGCAAGGATTTAATCCAGAAAAAAGCTTTAACCACGAATTTACACGAATGTTCACGAATAATCCGTGCGTAGGGTGCGCTGTGCGCGCCATGGTGCGCGTGTAACGCCCCCACTATTATTTATTCGTGTTTATTCGTGTCATTCGTGGTTAATCGCCGTTTAAAAGTTCAATCCTTCGCCTGCTCGCCCTCAATGGCACGATAGAACGCCTCCATCTTCAGCGCCGCCATGTGCTTGTGGTAGGCCTTCCAGGTGCGGAAGAGTATCCAGGCGGTGTACACAAAGGCGGCGACGAAGGCGAAGGACAGCCCCCAGGCAAATCCGGTGCCGAGCGAAAGCGTCAGCATCTCGCCGCGCGGCGCATTGAACACGAACAGCCCGAGCAGCGGCCCGCCGATCACCGAGATGGCCGCGATCACGGCGATGTGAACAAGAATATTGCGGGTCGGCGGAAGAAAACTTCTTATCGTGGCGTCGTCGAGTCCGGGTTCCACGGTTTATCTGGCACGATGGCGCAGATAGCCGACCGCGCCAGGCAGTACCGAGAGGAGGATGATGCCGAAGATCACCAGCGTGAGGTTCTGCTTGATCACCGGAATGTTGCCGAAGAAGTAGCCGCCCAGCACCAGCGAGCCGACCCAGGCCACCCCGCCGGCCAGGCTGAAGGGCAGGAAACGGCGGTAGTCCATGCGGCCGATGCCGGCGACGAAGGGCGCGAAGGTGCGGATGATGGGAAAAAAGCGCGCCAGAATGATCGCTTTGCCGCCGTACTTCGCGTAGAAGAGACGCGTCTGGTCCAGGTAGCGGCGGTTGAGCAGGAGCGAGTCATGGCTGCGAAACACCTTGGGCCCGAGGTAGTGGCCGATCCAGTAGTTGGTGTTGTCGCCGAGGAAGGACGCGGCCACCAGCAGGCCAATCAGAATCTGGACATCCAGCGCCCCGGTCGCGGTCAGGGCACCGGCGACGAAGAGCAGAGAATCGCCCGGCAGGAAAGGCGTCACCACCAGACCGGTTTCGCAGAATATGATCAGGAACAGGATCAGATAGACCCAGGTGCCGTAGTCCCGCGTCAGCGCCAGCAGATGCGCGTCAAGGTGCAGGACAAGGTCGATAAAAGCAGTCAGCAGTTCCATTGGTTTTTAAAATATAGCCACGGATTGGCACAGATAAAAACAGCTTTAAGCTTCACGGGGAGTTATCCGTGCAAATCTGTGTAATCCGTGGCTGAAGGAAATCAAGACAGCGCTTCCGCTTCCTCGCCTTCTTTCTTCTCCGGCTTGAGGAAATTCTCGCGCGATACGCCCAGCCACATTGCGATCGGGCTCGCGACCAGCACCGAGGAGTAGATGCCGAAGACGATGCCGATGGTCAGCGCCAGGGCGAAATAGTGCAGCGCCTCGCCGCCGAAGAAGAGCATCGACAGCACCATCAATTCGGTCATGGTGTGGGTGATGATGGTGCGCGACATGGTGGTGGTGATGGCATTGTCGATAATTTCGTGCACGGTGGCCTTGCGCATCTTGCGGAAGTTCTCGCGGATCCGGTCGAACACCACCACCGACTCGTTCACCGAATAGCCCAGCACCGCCAGCACGCCGGCCAGCACGGTGAGGGAGAACTCCCACTGGAAGAAGGCGAAGAAGCCGAGAATGATCACCACGTCGTGCATGTTGGCGATGATCGCCGCCACCGCGAAGCGCCACTCGAAACGGACGGCGAGGTAGGCCATGATGCCCAGGCTCACCACCAGGAGCGCAAGCGCCCCGTTTTCATAGAGCTCCTTGCCCACCTGCGGCCCGACGAATTCCACCCGCTTGAGCATGACGGCATCGTCCGCGGCCTTGAGCGCCTGGAACACCTGCTCGGAGAGTTTCGCGCTGCTGACATTGGGCCGCAGCGGCAAGCGGATCATGACATCGCGGGCGGTGCCGAAATTCTGCACCGCCACTTCGGTCAGACCGATCTTGTCCAGGGTTGCACGTATCTGGTGAATCTCGGCGGGCTGCACGTAACTGACTTCCATCACCGTGCCGCCGGTGAAATCCACGCCCAGATTCAGCCCCCTGAACCCCAGCGCCGCCACTGCCGCGATGAACGTCGCCAGGGAAATGAAGGTCGTCACCCGCGCATAGCTCATGAACGGGATGTCGCGTTTGATGTTGAAAAACTCCAGCATGTTAAACCCTTTCATCAACCGCCAAGACGCCAAGAACGCCAAGGAAGCAACTTAACGGAATCTTGGCGGCCTTGGCGTCTTGGCGGTTCAATGTCAAAATCAAATGGAAACCTTGTCCAGCCTCGCCTTGCGGCCATAGGTCAGGTTGACCACGCCGCGTGACACCAATACCGCGCTGAACATCGAAGTCAGGATGCCGAGGCAGAGCACCACGGCAAAGCCGCGCACCGGGCCGGAGCCGAGCCAGAACAGTGCGAAGCCGGCGACCAGGGAGGTGACGTTGGAGTCGAGAATGGTCGCGAACGCCCGCTCGTAGCCGGCATGTATCGCTGCCTGCGGCGATGAGCCGTTCCTGAGCTCCTCGCGTATGCGCTCGTTGATCAGCACGTTGGCATCGATCGCCATGCCGACCGTGAGCGCGATACCGGCCATCCCCGGCAAGGTCAGGGTCGCCTGCAGCAGCGACAGGATCGCCACCAGCAGCAGCACGTTGACGCCCAGCGCGAATGTCGAGATCAGGCCGAAGAAGCGGTAGTAGAAAATCATGAAGGCGGCAATGGCAAGGAAGCCGTAGATGTTGGAATGAAAGCCCTTGGCGATATTCTCCGCACCCATGCTGGGGCCGACGGTGCGCTCCTCGACAATCTCCATCGGCGCGGCCAGAGCGCCGGCACGCAGCAGCAGCGCGACATCGCTGGCCTCCTCCGTCGTCATGCGGCCGCTGATCTGCACCCGGCCGCCGCCGATTTCCTCGCGGATCACCGGTGCGGTGATCACTTCGCCCTTGCCTTTTTCTATCAGCAGAATCGCCATGCGCTTGCCCACGTTCTCGCGCGTCACCTGCTTGAAGATGCGGGCGCCGCGGCCGTCCAGGCTGATATGCACGGCCGGTTCGCCGCTCTGCCCTTCAAAGCCGGGCTGAGCGTCGCTGATGTAATCGCCGGTCAGCACCACGTTTTTCTTCACCAGCAGCGGCAAGCCCTTGCGCTCGGTGTAAAGCTCATCGCCGAAAGGAACCTGGCCGGACTGAACCGCGGCCATGACGTCATGTTCCTCGTCCACCATGCGGATTTCCAGGGTGGCAGTGCGGCCGAGGATGTCCTTCGCCTTGGCGGTATCCTGCACGCCCGGCAACTGCACCACGACGCGGTCGGCGCCCTGCTGCTGGATGATGGGCTCGGCCACGCCCAGCTCGTTGATGCGGTTGCGCAGGGTGGTGATGTTCTGCTGCAGGGCGAACTCCTGGATGCGCTTTTGCGCCGTCAGTTTCAGGCTCCCCAGCAACCTGAACTCGCCGCCCTCATCCTGCTCTTTCAGCAGCAGGTCCGGCGCGCTCTTCTGCAGTTCCTCCAGCGCCTTGGCGCGCGACTCCGCGTCGCGGAACTTGATTTCCACCGCATCGCCCTGGCGCGAAATACCGGAATAGGCGATCCGCTTCTCGCGCAAAGTTGTGCGGATGTCGCCGCTGTTACGCTCCAGCGCCTTGGTGGCCGCCCCCTTCATATCCACCTGCAGCAGAAAATGCACGCCGCCGCGCAAGTCCAGGCCGAGGTACATCGGCAAGGCGCCCAGGTTCGTGAGCCACTGCGGCGAACCGGGCAGCAGGTTGAGCGCCACCACGAAGTTTCCGCCCAGTTGGGATTGCAGCAGATCCTTGGCCTTGATCTGGTTGTCGGGGTCTGAAAAACGCACTTTCACGCCGGCCCGGTCGAACGAAATGCCCTGGTAGACGAGCTTGTTTTGCTTCAGCACCTCTTCCACCTGCTTCATCAGCGCCGGATCCACCTTGGTCATGCCGCGCAGCGGCGAAACCTGGACCGCGGGGGATTCGCCGAAGAAATTGGGCAGGGTGTAGATCAGGCCGAACAGCAACGCCACGGCGATGAGAATGTATTTCCACAGGGGGTAACGGTTCATGAGGGGCTCCGTGACTTAGATGTAGGTCGGGCTTCAGCCCGACAGCGATGGCTGGAGCCGTTATCGGGCTGAAGCCCGACCTACATTTCTCTTTTATATCCCTTTGATCGTGCCTTTCGGCAGCAGGGTTTGGATTGCCGACTTCTGCATATGGATCACCACGTTCTCGGCGATTTCCAGGCTGACGTAGCTTTCGCTCACTTTCACGATCTTGCCGAGCTCGCCGCCCGCGGTGACCACTTCATCGCCCTTCTGCAGCGACTCGATCATGTTCTTCTGCTCCTTGGCGCGCTTCATCTGCGGGCGGATCATCATGAAATAGAACAGCGCGAAAATCACGATCAAGGGCAGGAACTGCGTCAGGCTGCCCATCATATCGGCCGGCGCGCCATCGGCGGCATGTGCAAGACTAATCAGCATATCGGTTCTCCGTCATGAAAAAATAACGGGGCATTTTATCACGACACCACTGTGCGCGCTTGCCTAAACTGTCGCACGAAATCGGCAAAGCGCCCTTCCTCGATGGCGCGGCGGATTCCCTGCATCAGCTCCTGGTAATAGTGCAGGTTGTGGATGGTGTTGAGGCGCGCGCCCAGGATTTCGCCGATGCGGTGCAGGTGATGCAGGTAGGAACGGGTGAAATTGCGGCAGGTATAACAGCCGCAGGCCTCGTCCAGCGGGCGCATATCCAGGCGATACCGGGCATTCTTGATCTTGACCGTGCCGAAGCGGGTGAACAGCCAGCCGTTGCGGGCGTTGCGCGTCGGCATCACGCAGTCGAACATGTCGATGCCGCGTTCGACCGCATCGACGATATCCTCCGGCGTGCCCACGCCCATCAGGTAGCGCGGCTTGTCCGGGGGCAATTGAGGCACGGTGTGGGAGAGAATGCGCAGCATGTCCTCCTTCGGCTCGCCCACCGAAAGTCCGCCCACGGCGTAGCCGTCAAATCCTATATTCACCAGTCCGGCAAGGGATTCGTCGCGCAGGCTTTCGTGCATGCCGCCCTGGACGATGCCGAACAGCGCATTGGCATTGCCTTCATGGGCGCGCTTGCTGCGCTCCGCCCAGCGCAGGGACATGCGCATGGAATCGGCCGCTTGCGGCAAATCCGCCGGGTAGGGGGTGCACTCGTCGAAAATCATCACGATGTCGGAATTCAGCACTTTCTGTATCCGCATCGACTCTTCCGGCGTCAGGAAACAACGGTCGCCGTTCACCGGCGACTGGAACTTCACCCCTTCCTCGGTAATTTTGCGCAGCTCGCCCAGGCTGAACACCTGGAATCCGCCCGAGTCGGTCAGGATCGGCCCGTCCCAGCCCATGAAACGGTGCAGCCCGCCGTGCGCTTCTATCACCTCCATACCCGGGCGCAGCCACAGGTGAAAGGTATTGCCGAGCACGATGTGGACGCCGATCTCCTTCAGCTCGGCGGGCGACATCGCTTTCACCGTGCCATAGGTGCCCACCGGCATGAAAGCCGGGGTTTCCACCGCGCCGTGGGCGAGGGTGAGCGTCCCGCGCCGGGCCAGTCCGTCACTGGCATGAAGTTCGAATTTCATTGCTGTCTTTCTATGAGCATGGCATCGCCATAACTGAAAAACCGGTAGCGCTGCTCAACGGCATGGCGGTAAGCGCTGCGTATGTTTTCCATGCCGCCGAAGGCCGACACCAGCATCAGCAGTGTGGACCTGGGCAGGTGGAAGTTGGTGAGCAGCCGCTCAACCACCCTGAAGCGGTAGCCGGGGAAAATGAAAATATTGGTCTCGCCGCTACCCGCTTCCAGCTCACCGCCCGCCGCGGCCGATTCGAGCGCGCGCAGGCTGGTGGTGCCCACCGCCATCACCCGGCCTCCTGCCGCCTTGGCCTGGCGCACCGCATCCACCGTTTCCGGCGGCACCGTATACCACTCGCTATGCATGTGATGCCCGGCAATCTCCTCCACCCGTACCGGCTGGAATGTGCCTGCACCGACGTGGAGCGTCACGTAGGCAGTTTTCACACCCATTTTATCCAGCGTCGCCAGCATCGCCGGATCGAAATGGAGGCCCGCCGTAGGCGCGGCCACCGCGCCCGGCTCGCGGGCATAGACTGTCTGGTAGCGGGTTTCGTCCAGCTCGCCCGGCGCGTGGCTAATGTAGGGCGGCAGCGGCAGGCTGCCATACTGCTCCAGCAGCTCCAGCAGCGGCCTTTCCCCGGCAAAGCGCAGGTGGAACAGCTCGCCCTGCCGCTCCACCACCGTCGCCGCGATTGCGCCCGCCAGCAGCAGGCTGGCGCCCGCTTTGGGCGCGTGGCTGGCGCGGATGTGGGCAAGCGCGTGATGCTCGTCCAGCACCCGTTCCACCAGCAGCTCGATTTTGCCGCCGCTGCCCTTCACCCCGAACAGCCGCGCCTTGATCACGCGCGTATCGTTGAACACCAGCAGATCGCCGGGCTTGAGAAACCGCGGCAAGTCGCCGAACCGACGATCTTCCCTGTTCCCGGTCGCACCGTCGAGACAGAGCAGGCGGCTCTGGCCGCGCGCAGGCAGAGGGAACTGGGCAATCAATTCCGCAGGCAGATCAAAATCGAAATCGCTGGTTTTCATATGAAGAAACTTGCCGGGAAAATGTTTTTGGTTGATAATTCGCCACTTCCAGACGGCCGGGATGGCGGAACTGGTAGACGCACGGGACTCAAAATCCCGCGCTAGCAATAGCGTGCCGGTTCGATTCCGGCTCCCGGCACCAAACAAGTCGTTGCGGCTCCGGCTCCGGAGCCTGCTCATCTTCCACTCTTGCCCAAATCTTGTCCTCCCACCTTGGGCATGACCAGAATCCGAAAACGCGCCGGCCGCTAAGCTGCAGGCCCGTATTATACGCAAAGCTTGCCCACTTCTGGCCAAATCGTTTGCCCGCCGGCGGGGTTTCGGAAAACATTCGACGTGAAAGACAGTCGTTGAAACCGGCAAGACGCCAGGAAATCCATGCCGTGACGGGATAATTGCAGCTCACCCATCGGACGATTTTGTTAACCCGGCCCATACTTTTTCAATTTTGCATACCTGTCATTTTTGACAGGTGGCAAAGGTGGAACAAAAGTGTAGGCTACGCGCTGATCACAACATGGTCCGATCGATTTACGTGAACGGGGATGGCGGGATAGCAAAAAAATAACCCGGGTATTGCGCATGGGCGTTGCGATGTATCCTCGCCTTGGCCCAGACCGCGAACACCGGCGGCACATCGGGGGCTTTGCCTGCAACACCCGCTTCAGTGCCCGATAGACAGGGACTGTATTGCCAGTTATTATTCCATTGTCAATATTCGGGATACAAAGATCCGTAAGTCCTGGGCGACAACAAAAAGATAACAAACAAAGCAAAAAACAAAAATACTGGTGAAGCATGCACATCGAACATTCAATTCCCGCGGATGACTTCCTGCGGGCGCCCGGCAGTTTTTGCGCTCAGAACAGCATACCGTTCGACCCCGATTTTCCGCACCAGGCTTATCCGCCTGCAGGTGGAACCCCAGCTCGAGGCGCGCCGCAACGGCCACCTCGCCAACTGCCCGCGCACAGGCTTCCCGCATGAAACAGATCGCCAACTGCGCTGATACGATGCCCAGGCTGTTCATTGCGTTGCTGTTGCTGGCCGCCATTGGCGGGCCGTGCTTCGCCCAGGAACGCGACGAAGCGCAGCGGCTGCTTCAGGAACGGCAGGACAGGGAACGGGCCGAGGCCCTCACGCGGCCCGCGCCGGCGGTCGCCGGCGAAGCCGCCGCCGTCCGCGCCGACGGCGGCATCGACCCGTCCCTGGTGGATGAACAGGAGCCGGCCTTCCTGATCCGGCGCATCACCGTCAAGGGCGACACCCTTCTTTCCGGGGCGGCGCGCGACACACTTGTCGCGCCCTTCGTCGGCCTCAAGCTCGGCCCGCGGCGCATCGACCTGCTGCTGCGCCGGTTCACCGCCGCCTACATGGAGCGCGGCTACATCACCACCCGCGCCTACATCGGGCCACAGAACCTGGCCTCGGGCGAGCTCGAGGTCACCGTCGTTCCCGGCGCCGTCGAATCCGTCCGCCTGAACGGCGCCCCCCTGGCCGGCGCGGCGGCGGCCGCCTTGCCGCAGTCTTCCGGCGGGGTACTGCGCCTGGCGGACGTGGAACAGGCGGTGGACCAGATCAACCGCCTGCGCTCGAACCGGGCCGAGGCCCAGATCCTGCCGGGCCAGTCGCCCGGAACATCGGTCATCGCCATCGAAAACCGCCCGGAGAAACCCTGGCGGATCTCGCTCGGCAGCGACAACTACGGCCAGCCGGCCACCGGCCAGGGCCGCGTGCGGGCCGGCGCCGACGTGGACAACCTGCTCGGCGCGTGGGACGCCTGGAGCGTAACCCACGTGGAATCGCGCGATTCCCGCGCCGACCTGTTCGCCTTTTCCGTGCCGGCGGGCTACGGCACCTTCTCGTACGCTTACGCCCGCTCCGCCTATCTCACGCCCATCGGCACCATCGCCATCTCCACGGGCGACTCCCGCAACCACACCCTGGCCTGGAACCAGGTGCTGGGCCGGGACGCCCACGGCCGCACCGCCCTCGATGCCTCCCTGGCCCTGCGCGAATCCTGGCGCCGCCTCAACGACATCTCCCTGACGCCCCAGCAGCAGGCATCCCTGCGCCTTGCCCTGTCGCGGCAGCAGCGCTTCGCCATCGGTTCCGTGTCCGCCGAATTCGGCGTTACCAAAGGGCTTGACGCCTTCGGCTACGACGAGGACCCGCCCGGACTGCCGGACGCGGCCGCCCACAACCAGTTCGACAAGTACGACCTGAACCTCGCCGCCATCCTCGCACTGGGCGCAGACTGGGCCTGGCGCGGCAACCTCACGGCCCAGGACGCCCGCGTCGGCCTGCCCGGCGCCGAGCAACTCTTCGCCGGCGGCGCCGCCACGGTGCGCGGCTTCCAGGAGGGGATCATCGCCGGCGACCGGGGCTGCGTGCTGCGCAACGAACTGCAATGGACCGGCGCCATGCCCCGCGCCGTCCTCGCCGCCGGCGCGCAACTCGCCCCCTTCGCCTTCATCGACGCCTCCCGCACCCGCCTCCTCGCCGACAGCAACGACAAGCGCCTTTCCTCCCTCGGCATCGGCCTGCGCCTGGCCTGGAAAGCCGCCAGCCTCGAAGCCGCCTGGGCGCACCCCGTCGCCGCGCCCGACGGCGTGCAGAAGGCGGATCGCGTCCACGCCTATCTCACCCTCCAGTTCTGAAAGGAAACGCCATGAACCCTCGCCTGTCCGTTGCCGTCCTCGCCCTCCTTCTTGCCTGTGTCGCCGGGGAAGCCGCGGCGGCCAAAGGCCCCGACGCCAGGGAAACCCCGGCCGCCGCCCGTGTCAATGGCGTTCCCATCCCCATGGCACGTTTCGACGAGGCCCTGCGGCAGGCTTTGTCCCAGGGCAAGGCCGACACACCCGAACTGCGCGCAGCCATCCGGAATCAGCTCGTCGCCCGCGAAGTATTTCGCCAGGAAGCCGTCAAGCGCGGCTGGCAGAACGATCCCCAGGTGCTGGAAGCCCGGGATTCGGCCATGATCCAGCGCTACCTGAAGGACGCCGTGCGCCCCGAGCCGGTCGCCGAGGCGGCCGTCCGCGCCCGTTACGAGAGTATCGTGGCCGGCCTGGGCGAACGGGAGTTCCGTTTCCGCCTCATCGCCGTCGCCGACGAAACCCAGGCGAAACAACTCCTGGCCAGCCTCAAGGCGGGCCAGGCGGACTTTGCGGACCTCGCCCGCCGGCACAGCCTGCTGCCCTCCCGCGACAAGGGCGGCGAGATGGACTGGATTTCCTTCAAGACCCCTGCCGAGGAAGGCCACACCCAGGGCCTGCCGCTGCCGCTCGCCAACGCCGTCGCCGCCCTGCCGGCCGGGGCGCTCCCCGCCGAACCCATTTCCTGGCAGGGCCGCTGGTACCTGATTCGCATGGACGAGGTCCGCCCCACGCGCATTCCGGCCTATGACGAAGTCAAAGCCGCCCTGCGCCGCGCGCTCGAAGCCCAGGCCCTGGAGAAGGCGACCGCCGGGCTGGTGGCCCGCCTGATCGCCAGCGCCAAAATCCAGTAGCCCGCCGTCGTATACCAAGGAGAGCCGAGCATGGCTGCAAGCGCTATCGACATCCCCGCCGCCACCACCGGCCGCCGCCTGTCCGCCGGCCTGCTTGCCCTGTGGCTGCTGGCCTCCCCCACCGGCCTCGTCTTCGCCGGCCCGGTGGCCGATGCGGCGGCCCTCGCCAGCCAACGGCCCACGGTCACCACCTCGCCCACCGGCGTCGCCATGGTCGACATCGCCGCCCCCAACGGCGCCGGTCTTTCCTACAACCGCTACCAGCGTTTCGACGTCGACCCCGCCGGCCTGCTGCTCAACAACAGCACGGCGCCGCTGGCCACGCCGCTCGGCCCCATCATCCCCGCCAACGCCAACCTGGCCGGGCGTTCCGCCAGCCTCATCGTGAACGAAGTCGTCACCGCCGTTCCCAGCCAGTTGAACGGCCCCCTGGCGGTGCTGGGCGATCCGGCCAAGGTGGTCATCGCCAATCCCAACGGCATCACCTGCAACGGCTGTTCCTTCCTCAACACGCCACAGGTCCAGCTCAGTACCGGCAGCGTCGGTTTCCGCGATGCCGGCGGCGCTTCCAGCAGCTTCGACGCCGCCGCCGGCATTACCCTCCAGGTCGCCGGCGGGCAGGTCTGCATCGACGGCGCCGGGCTTTCCTCGCCCCTGGCGCGCCTCGACCTCATCGCCGAAACCCTCTCCGCCAACGGCCCGGTCACCGTCACCGGCGCCTTGAACCTCCTGGCCGGGCGCCAGACCGTGGATGCCGAGAGCCTCGCCGTCCTCGCCACGGGCGCGGGCAACAGCAAGGCCGGCATCGGCCAGGACTGGGCCGTGGACGCCACGGCATTCGGCGCCATGAACGCGGGCAGCATCCGCATCGTCGCCACGCCCGCAGGCATGGGCGTGCGCAGCGCCGCCCAGATGGCCGCCTCGGGCGGCGATCTCGCCATCGACGCCAACGGCGACCTCATGCTCGCCAATGCGAGCGCCAGCCGCGATGCGAGCTTCAGCGCCACTGGCGCCGCCACCAACGGCGGCCAGATCGTCGCCGGGCGCAACCTCAGCCTTGCCGCCGCCAGCCTGGACAACCGCAACCAGACCGTCGCCGCCCAAGGCGGTGACCTCACCCTGGCTACCACTGGCGCCATCGACAATACCGGCGGCATTCTTGCCGCATCTGGAGCGTTCTTGCTTGCCGCCGGTTCACTGAGCAATACCGGCGGCAACGTCCAGGCCGCCGGCGGCGATCTGGGCCTTAGTGTCACCGGACTGCTCGACAATAATGGCGGCACGCTGGCCGGCGCCCATGGGGCCACGATCCAGGCGGGTTCCGCCTCGAACGCCAACGGCAACCTCATCGCCTACGCCGGCAACCTCACCCTGAGCGCCACCGGCACCGTGGACAACACCGGCGGCCTGATCACCGCCTCCAACGGGCTGACGCTTGCCGCCGCATCGCTCGCCAATGCCAACGGCACCGTCCAGGCATCGGGCGGCAATCTGGGCCTCAACCTCACCGGCCAACTGGACAACACCTCAGGCACCCTCGCTGCCGGCCAGAGCGCGGCCATCCAGGCGGGTTCCGCCTCGAACGCCAACGGCAGCCTCATCGCCTACGCCGGCGACCTCACCCTGACCGCCACCGGAGCCGTGGACAACACCAACGGTCTCATCGCCGCTGCCAATGAGCTGACGCTTACTGCCCCGTCGCTCAATAGCACCGGCGGCCTGCTCCAGGCGGGCGGCAACCTCAGCCTTACCCTGCCGGGCGGCAGTTTCAACCTGTCGGGCGCCCAGGCCGGCACCCTCGCGGCGGGCGGAACGCTGGCAATCCACGCCGATACCCTCGCCAACACCGGCAGCTTCGGCCACGCCGGCGCCTTGACCCTCACCGCTGACAGCCAGATCACCAACACCGGCGCCTTGGCCTCCGGCGGCAACCTCGTCCTTGACACCGCCGGCCCATTCCAGAACGACGGTTTCCTCTACACCGGCGGCAACCTCACGGTCACCGCCGACAGTTTCACCAACACCGGCGGGATCACCGTCGATGGCGCCGGCAGCTTCACCCTCGCCCACGCCTTCGACAGCCGCCCTGGCGCCAGCATCGATCTCTCCGGCCCTTTGACCCTGACCGCCGGCTCGATCGCGAATGCCGGTTCGCTCGTTACCCAAGGCGCGGCCACGCTTGAGTCCGACACGATGTCCAACGGCGGCACCCTCGCCGCCGGCGCCGCGCTCACCGCCCATGCCGCCACGTCGCTGCTCAACACCGGCATCTGGGCCGCCGGCGGCGACGCCTTGCTCACCGCGGCGAGCCTGACCAACACCGGCACTGTTTCCAGCAACGGCAAGCTCACGCTCGCCGCGCCCGCCTTCGCCAACAGCGGCCAGGCCGTCGCCGCGGGCGACCTTACGCTAGACGCCGCCACGGGTTTCGCCAACAGCGGCACCGTCGCCGCCGGCAACGACGCCGCCTTCACCCTGGGCAGTGCCGCCACCAACGCCGGCGGCCTGCTCACGGCCGGCAACGACCTCACGCTCACCACTGCCGCAGCGGGCAACTTCGGCGGCACCGTCGGCGCCAACCGGGATCTGATCCTCCACCTCGCCGACTACACCAACGGGGCGGGAGAGACGGCCTTCCTTGCCGGACGCAACCTCACTGTCACCGCCGACAGCCTGAGCAATGCCGGCACCCTGGCCGCGTACCAAGACCTGGCCATCACCACCGCCGGCGGGCTCACCAACACCGGCCAGCTCCTCGCCGGCCGCGACGCCGCCTTCACGGCGGGCGGCACCTTCGCCAACGCCGGCATCGTCGAGACCGGCCGCGATCTCTCCGTCTCGGCCGCCGCCCTCGGCAACGGCAACGGCGGCGCCGCCACCGTCCAGTCCTTCGGCCAGAGCACCAGCATGGCGGACTACCGCGCCTGGGTGCTCACCTACATCGACGACCCGGTCGTCCAGGGCAAGCTCTTCAACGAGATCACCCCCGACTCGCAGTGGCACAACTCCCGGTTCTACCTCCTCAACCGCTGGGGCTACTTCATGGATTCGGGCCTCGAGGGGCCCTATTTCTCCCTCACCATCACCCGGCACAGTTCCAACGCCAGCCTTTCCGCCGGGCGCAACCTGACGGCCAGCGTGACCGGCACGCTCGCCAACAACGCCGCCCTGATCACCGCCGGCAACGATCTCGCGCTTCAAGCCGCGGCCTTCCACAACCTCGCCGCGCAGGACAGCTATCAGGGCGTCGCCTTCGCCGGGGGCGGCGGCCATACCCTGGTGGCCTACGGCAACAGCGCGTCCACCGTCCAGGCCGGCGGCGCCGTCTCCGTCACCGCCCCCGCCCAGACCAGCACCGGCACCATCCAGGGCAGCAGCGTCTATCTGGGCGGCGCCCTCACCAACGGCCTGACCGGCTACAACCAGCCCACCCCGGCCACTTCTCTCCCCCATGCCGTGATCGATCTCTCGGGAGCGCCCGCGGGCACAGGCACAGGCGCGCTCCCCGGCGGCACATCCACCCCCCACTTCCCCGCGCCCCCCGCCGGGTCGGCCTTCACTCCCACGGCCCCGGCCCTGTTCTCTTCGGCCGCCCGGCTTTCCCTGCTCGCCCCGGTAGGGCAGAGCTATCTCCTCGCCCTCCTGCCCCCCGAATTGCGCCCCGGCTCCACGACCTTCCTGATGGACGCCTGGCTGGAGCAGCAGTCCCTGCGCCAGGCGTCTCTGCGCGAGACCGGCCAGTCCACCTTTGTCGCCGGGCTCGCCTATGATGCGGGGTCCGGCCTCTCGGTCGATTCCCAGCAGCGCGCGCTGCTCTACCAGGCGGCGGCGCGCTTCGCCTCCGCCGAGGAGATCAGGCTCGGCGCCGCCCTCTCCGAGGCGCAGCAGGCGAGGCTGGCCGAGCCCATGCTGTGGTACGTGGAGGAGTCCGTGACCGGCCCGGACGGCAAGGCCTATGCGGCGCTGGCGCCCAGGCTCTATCTGCCCCAGGGGCAGCTCGGCCAGTGGGCGAACGTGGCCGGCGGGGTGATCCGGGGCTACGATGTGACGCTCGATGCGGACGCGGGTACTGTCGAGAACACCGGTTATGTGGTCGCCGGCAACACGCTCTCCGTCGATGCCGGGGAGCTCGTCAACCGGGCGCGGTCGGCCGCCTGGGGTTCCTACACGCAGGATGTGGAGGGCGGCTATGTGGAGGTGTGGGGCGACCGGGTGCAGCCGGGGGGATTTCTCTCCGCCGCCACCCTGGACCTCCACGCCGCCCGCATCGAGAGTGTTTCGGGCACTTTCCTGGAGGCCGGGCAGGACAAGACGGGCAGCCTCAGGAATACTCCGGGGGCGAGTTTCAGCCAGAGCCAGAACATCGACCACACGTTCAGCAAGCTCCATGTGGACAGCGGCTTCGGGCTGAAGCAGTTGGCCATTATGGCGGTCGGGGTGGCGGTGGCTTATCTCACCGCCGGGGCGGCCTCCGGGGCTATCGCGTCCGCCGCCGGGGACTCCGCCGCTGCGGCAGCCACCGCCGCCGGCGCCACCGCTGCCGAGGCCGGTGCCGCCGCTGTGGCGGCGAGCCAGGTTGCCGCCACCAGTTGGACCACGGCCGCCCTCTCCGGCGCCGCCGGGGGGCTGGCTTCTTCGGCGACGACCCAGTTCCTCTCCAGCGGCCGGATCGACGGCGGGCAACTCCTGAAGTCGGGGCTCAGTGCCGGGCTGACGGCGGGGCTGACCAGTGCGCCGGTCTTCGGCGGCGAGAGCCTGAACCAGTGGGCGAATGTCCAGACCACTGCCGGCAACATCACCGGCACTTTCAATCCGGACTCTTTCGGCCAGAATCTCCTCGGCATGGCCGGGCGGGGGCTGGTCAACGCCGGCGTCAATACGGCGGTCTATGGCGGCAGCTTCGGCGAGGCTTTCAGACAAAGCCTGGTCAATGATCTTGCCGCTATCGGCGCGAATGCGGTGGGGCTAAACACAAAAGCCTACACGCCGGAGAACGTGGCGGGCCATGCCCTGGTAGGGGCGGCAGCCGCCAGTCTCCGGGGCCAGGATGCGCTCGCCGGGGCGATTGGCGGGGCGGTGGGGTCTATGGTCTCTCCGGCGCTGATTGACGCCACCACCGGGGACGACATGATGTCCCGGCTCGGCGATCCCTCCCGTTTGCAGTCTGCCACCGTCACGGCGCTTTCCATGCTGGCCGGCGGGGCCGCGGCCAGTGCCCTGGGGCATGATCCCGTTGCTGCGGCCCAGGCGGCCCAGAACGAAGCGCTCAACAATGCCTTGCTGCACAAGACCCAACTGGACAAGCTGCGCCAGCGGGAAACATCGTCCAGGCTAAAAATCAGCGTCATCTTCCTGTCATTTACCGTCGCTAGAATTCCTTTTTAGACAAGCCCACGGGAGGATATCAAGCATGAGGAAACACCGTTTTTCGGGCGCAGCGCTGGCTGCCTTGTGCATTTTCCCAAGCCTGCCGGCACTCTCCGATTCGGGCGCGTCACGTGTCGAATTCATTTCCTCTGCGGCGCCGGCGACGGAGGAAGAAATGATCGTCCCGTTCAGCAGCGCATCCATCGTCGTCACGCATGCCGGCACGGCACGACAAAAACAGCCCCTGCAATACCGGACGCTGCTCCGCTCGGGTGACACTATCGGGGACATGCAAGCCGGACGAGTGAATGACCGGGACGGAGCCCCTGTGATGCTTTCAGCCCCGGACAAGAATGGCAACATTGCGCAGGGCCCATTTTATTCCTGGTCGCCGGATGCCAATTCGCTGCTGGCAGTGCATGGAGCGAAGTCGCGGAATAAAGAAGCGAACCGCCTGTTTCTGGTGACCCATTTCGAATACCACACCGAGGCGCCCAACCTCGATCCCGCCAAGCCCCCTGTCGATCTCTATGCCAAGCTGCCGATGACGATGAATCTCACGGCTCTGGATCAGGACAGAAAATCCGGCGAACTGGCGCCGGTTGGCCTGGCCGGCGTCGACATGGGCGCAGTGAACGGCTTGTGGATCCCGTGCGCCGGCACGCTGACGCCCTGGAATTCGCATCTGGGCGGCGAGGAGTACGAGCCGGATGCCCGCCATTTCGAACGCAAACCGCTGGAGCCGATGAATCTTTATCTTGAAACCCCGGGCAAGACTGCCGCGGAGGGCGGCGCCAATCCCTACGATTATGGCCACCCCGTCGAGGTCAAGGTGGATGCGAAGGGCAAAACCCGTGTCGCCAAGCACTATGCCATGGGGCGCCTCGCCTTCGAACTGGCCGACATCATGCCTGACCGGCGCACCGCCTATTACGGCGATGACGGCCGCGATGTGGGCCTGTTCATGTTCGTTGCCGACCGCAAGGACGATCTTTCCGCCGGCACCATTTACGCCGCGCGGTGGCGCCAGACCGAAGCCGCCAGGGGCGGAGCCGCGAAACTGGAATGGATGCGCCTGGGGCATGCCAGCGACAACGAAATCGCCGGCCTGGTGCGCCGGGGCGTCCGCTTCTCGGACATCTTCGATGTGTCCGATCGGGCAGCGGAAGGCTATCGCCCCGTGTATGCGTACGCAGGGACGGCCGGAGAAACCAAACTGGCATATCTGAAGCTCAAGCCCGGCATGGAGAAAGCCGCGGCATTTCTGGAAACGCGGCGCTACGCGGCCTGGCTCGGTGCAACCACCGAGTTCACCAAGATGGAGGGGCAAACCCACAGCGCCCGCCATCGCAAGCTTTACACCGCCATGTCCTATATCGAGGGCGGCATGCTGGACGGCAGGAACGGCGAGCGCCCGCGTGACGACATCCGCCTCGGCGGCGATCCGGAGGACCTGGCATGCGGCGCTGTGTACGAGTCGAATCTTGCCGCCGGCCAGAAGGACACCGAGGGCCGCCCCATCCGCAGCGCGTGGGTGGCGGCATCGGCGCGTGCGCTGGTTACGGGCGCGAGGAAACCTGCCGGCCGGACCGGCTATGGCCGTTACGACACCTGCGACACCGACCGCGTGGCGAATCCCGACAACCTCAAGTATTCCGACGCGCTCGATACCTTGTTCATCGGCGAGGACAGCGGCCATCACCTGAACAATTTCCTCTGGGCGTACCGGCCTGCGGACGGAAAGCTGGCGCGCCTGGCCTCGGCGCCCATCGGGGCGGAGTGGACCGGCCTGCAGGTGGCGGAAGGCCTGAATGGCTACACCTATCTCATGTCTAACGTGCAGCATCCCGGTGCGGAAAAGGACCTGGAGAAATACCCCGAGGAAGTGCGCCTCAATCTGCGCGCCAGGGTGGACCAGCGCGGCATCGTGGGCTACTTTGGCCCATTCCGGGCCTGGGGGAGGAACCCAGATTGAAGATCCTGATGATTTCGGACGTTTATTTTCCGCGCATCAACGGTGTTTCCACCTCGATCGCCACCTTCCGCCGCGAGCTGGAAGCGCAGGGCCATGAGGCGCACCTGATCGCGCCGGACTACGGTTTGCTCACGGAAGATGAACGCTTCATCCACCGCATCCCCTCGCGCGCCGTCATCCTTGACCCGGAAGACCGGATGATGAAGATGGGCGCCGTGCTGGCGATGCGCGACTGGCTGCACCAGGCCGACTTCGACATTGTGCACATCCAGACGCCATTCCTTGCCCACTACCTGGGCGTGCGCCTGGCGAAGGAGTTGGGCGTGCCGAAAGTGGAAACCTACCACACCTTCTTCGAGGAATATCTTTATCATTACGTGCCATTCCTCCCCAGGCGCTTCATGCGCTTTCTTGCGCGGCGCCTGTCCAGCCACCAGTGCAACAATCTGGACGGATTGGTGGTGCCGTCCGCAAGCATGCTCGACGTATTGCGCCGATATGGCATAGAGAGCCACGCGGAAGTCATTCCGACCGGCCTTGAGCCGGAAAGCTTCGAACCCGGGAATGGCCCCGCTTTCCGCCTTAAACACGGCATTCCGGCGCAACGCCCGGTGATGGCGTATATCGGACGGGTGGCCTTCGAGAAGAACATAGCCTTCCTGCTCAAGGTCGCCGCCCGCATCAGGCAATCCATACCGGACGTGCTGCTGGTGGTGGCCGGCGAGGGGCCTGCGCTTCCCAGGCTGCGGCAGGAGGTTGAGGATTTGGGCATTTCGAACAACGTGTCGTTCGTGGGTTACCTCGACCGGCGCCGCGCTCTGCCGGACTGCTACCGGGCGGCGGACGTGTTCGTGTTCGCCTCGCATACCGAAACGCAGGGATTGGTGCTGCTCGAAGCGATGGCCCAGGGAGTGCCGGTGGTGGCGCTTGCCAAAATGGGGGCAAAAGACGTGCTCAGGCAGGGCGAGGGAGCGCTCATCGCCGAGGACGATATCGGGGATTTCTCGGCCAAGGTGATGCAACTGCTGGCGGGAAAGGACGCTGCAAGCCGGTTAGGCGCGCTGGGCAAGGCTTATGCAGGCACGTGGTCAGCAGGCATGCTGGCGGAGAAGCTAACGCACTTTTATCGTGGGGTGATCGAACGCCACGCCGAAGTGCCCACGGCAAACCCGGACCGCAGGATGAATTCCTGTTTGAGCGAGGAATAATCCTATAAAAAGCAGTTCAGCCACGGATTAACACGGATTTACACAGATTATCAATGAGTTGCCATGCTCATCGGGCACACCTTTCTGGCGAACGGCAAGCTTTCAGCAACGCGTTGTTTTATCTATGTTAATCCGTGTTCATCCGTGGATAATAGCCGTTTTTATGGTTAATCAAAATCAGCCCGCAGCCACAGACCTGGCCGGGCCCCGCCGGCTAAACCGGCGAGGCGCCGGCCCGCGGCGGCCCCTGGTGCGTGTCCAACAGGCCGTGGTGCCAGTCCAGCAGCTCCATTGTTCCATCCAGATGCTCAACGATAGCGGTGCAACTGTCGACCCAGTCTCCGCAATTGAGATAGAACAGGCCCTCGACTTCCTTTATCGCCGGCCAGTGTATATGGCCGCAGATGACACCGTCGAACCCGCGCTCGCGGATGTGATGGATGACCGAGCCCTCGAAATTGAATATGAAACTGACCGCAGTCTTCACCTTGCGTTTGGCATAACCGGCAAGAGACCAGTATCCCGGGCGGCGGAACGCCCTGCGCATCCACGACAGCCAGTTATTGATCCGGACCAGGAGATCGTAGGCGATGTCGCCGAGGATTGCGACCCAGCGGTGATGGCGCGTCACCTGATCGAACTCGTCGCCGTGAAGCAGCAAGTAGCGCTGACCGTTAAGTGTCGTATGGACGAATTCCTGTTCGACGCGAATGTCGCCAAACGTGGTGCCGACATATTCCCGCAGCGCTTCATCGTGATTGCCCGGAATGAAAAATACCTTCGAGCCCTGCCTCGCCCGGCGCAGGAACTTCTGCACGATGGTGTTCTGGGCTGGCGGCCAATGGATTCCGGCCCGTTTCATTGCCCAGAAATCGACGATGTCGCCGAGCAGGAACAAATACTCGGAGGGGTGTTCCTTCAGGAAATCAAGCAGGCGCTCTGCCTGGCAAGCACGGGTGCCAAGATGCACGTCCGAGAGGAAAATCGCCCTGACTGCCGCCATCGGTCAGGCATTGCCGCCAAGTGGCGGGCGACAGGAAAGGCAACCGCCCCACATGGCAGTCCAGAGGCACATGATGACCGGCGCAACGCTCAGGCCATCGTGGGCAATCGAAACCAGGGCGCGTTTCGGCACGGCGTCTCCTCGCATCAAATGTGCAACATCATAAGCATGGATTGTGACAATGGCGTTACACGAAGCACATCCGGATACCTTGGCACAACAATCTGAAAAACATGAAAATTTCGATTGTCATAGTCCTGTCACAACAGTTTGGCAAAATGCTGGCACGGTATATGACACTTCATTATTTACGGGAGCTGATATGGCAATCCACAATTCAGATAAGGCATTGACTTACGGGATAGCACTGGATGTGTGCTCGCAATGGAAGCAGGAAAACTGCCGCAGCGTAGTCAGCGTGGAGGATCTTGCCAGGATAAAGGAATGGATCCGCACTCCCGGCTCCAGGATATCCAATTTTCCAGGCATGATGGATTTGGCAGTCAAAGGCATAGATTACTTGATTGCGGAGAACCCGCGGACAAGTCCGGCCAGCGCCAACCTGATAAGAATCTAGCAAATACAAGCCGGTAAATTCGCCTTTGCCGCTTGCTGAATCGCTGGTTCTGGACCTGTTTGATACAGGATTGCGTGAAACCCGATGCCGGCCGGCACCCTTTCTTTGCCAATCCGCCCATCGGCAAGGCCTCTCATTAAATCCAGCTCTCATGGCGGCCAAACCATGCCCGCCAATAACCCTGAATTCTCAGAAAGAACGATGCCCACGACGATACTGGTAGTGGAAGATGAACCGGCGATTCAGGAGCTGGTGACCTGCAATCTGCGGCTGGCCGGACACCACCCTCTGTCAGCCCTGAGTGCCGAAGAGGCTCTTGAGATGGTGAACAATGCCCTGCCCGACCTGATTCTGCTCGACTGGTTGCTGCCCGGAATGAGCGGCGTCGAATTCGCCCGACGCCTTAAAACCAACCATTATACCCGCAGTGTGCCTATCATCATGCTCACCGCACGAGCCGATGAAAATGACAAAATCACAGGCCTCGAAGCTGGCGCGGATGATTACATTGCAAAACCATTCAGCCCGCGTGAACTCGTTGCCCGCATCAAGGCGGTAATGCGGCGGAATACGCCGGAAACGGCAGATAGCCGAGTGGAGATAGGGGGATTGCTCCTTGATCCGGTTTCCCACCGTGTCACAACTGCTGGACAGCCCATTGAACTGGGCCCGACTGAATTCCGTTTGCTGCTTTTCTTCATGACCCATCCGGAAAGGGTCTATTCGCGCGCCCAATTGCTTGACCAGGTATGGGGAAGTCATGTTTTCGTCGAGGATCGCACCGTGGATGTGCATATTCGTCGCTTGCGACTGGCTCTTGCAACTGGCGGACACGATTACTTGATACAAACAGTGAGGAGCGTAGGATATCGCCTGTCTGCCAGCAAGGCGAATGATAGCCTGTTATGATTTTTGACCAATCAGCTTTGGACTTGGGAAGCCCTTGTATGAACACATTGAAGATACTTGAGAAGCGTTTGATTGATGAACCGCATGATCCTGAAAGCAAAATCCTCGAACGCCTTGTCAAAGCGCTCTGCTTAAAAGAAGATTTCAAGCTGGCAGAAATCTATGAGTTGGGCTATGACGATTTTGAGCTTGCCTTGGGCATCATGAAAAATTGGCGGCTGGACCGTTATACCAAGACAAAAGAACGCCTCCGGGCAATGGTCTGCACACCGGTCAAATAATTCCTAAAAACCGCCATTATCCACGGATTTACACAGATTAGCACAGATAAAACAATGTGTTGCGGCAACAAGCCACTCACCCGAAAGGTGCGCAAGGCGGGAAATGTAACTCATTGATAATCCGTGTATCTGTGTTAATCCGTGGCTGAACTGCTTTTTATAAGATAATTCCTCACTTTGCCGGCACAGGCATTAGCCGCACGTCTTTTTGGCACTTCCGCATCAAAAACATGCACGCAAACAGAGCCTTGCAGAAAACCCTGATTACAACATCGACGCAGCAAGCGCGCCCAGTGCGATGGCCAGCATTCCGGGGAAACAACGACGTGCCAAGGCCGGGCCGCCGATGAACGCTACCAGGCAGAATTTGAAAGCAAGGTTGGCAACCAGCGCCAAGGTAATGGCAGTAACCGCCTGCTCCGGTTGAAGACGGGCGAGGTTATACAGCCTCAGGCTGGAGAGCGTGATGGGATCCACATCGGTCAGGCCGGATACCACCGCCACTGCATAAAGCCCCCTGCTGCCGGCATAGTCGGAGAGCCAGGCAGCGAAAAACAGCACGGCCGCGTAGACCAGCCCGAGCATCAGGGAACTGAGGATTTCCGCCGGATTTTTCACGGTCGGCATGGGCGGATTCTCCTCCACGCGCAGCTTGCGCAAGCCGTATGCGGTGGGGAGCAGGCCCAGCACCAGCCCACCGCCCAGAACGGGCAGCAGTTCGGGCAGGATGGCCGGCGCAACCGCCGCGCCGATTACGCCGAGACGCACGATGACAACCAGGTTGGCCAGAAGGATCACCGGCACCGCAAGCCTGGCCAGACTATCGTCCGTTTTGCCGTGGCGCGCGTAAATCAGCGTGGTGGCGGTGCTGGACACCAGGCCGCCCATAATGCCGAGCAAGGGCGCGCCGTAGCGCTGCCCGACCAGGCGCAACGCGATATAGCCGGAAAGGCTGATGCCGGACAGCAATACCACCATCAGCCAGATGTGGTGGGGATTGAGGGCGCTGTCAGGGCCATAGCCCTGATTCGGCAGGATAGGCAGGATAACGAAGCTGAGCACGCCGAACTGCAAGATGGAGAGCAAATCCCGCCGCTCCAGGCGCTGGCTGAGACCGCGCAGCTCCGGTTTGAAGTAGAGCAGCATGGTCGTGGCAATGGCAAGCATGATCGCCAGCGTCGCATAGCCATACCAGACCAGCGCACCCAGGCCGTAGCATAGCAGCAGGGCGATTTCAGTCGTTGTGCCGGGGTCGCCCTCGGCGGCGGGTGAACCAAAATAGGCCGCAACGATCAACATCGCTACCGCGATGAGGCCGGCTGCCAGCAGCCACCCGGAACCGGTGGTGGCGGCGAGCATCGCGCACAGCGTACCGAACAGCGCGACCAGGGTAAAGGTGCGCAGACCGGCTTTGGCTGCCGGGCTGCGTTCCCGTTCCAGGCCAATCAGCAGGCCAATGGCGAGGCTGGTGATAAAAGCCTGCAACGTCTCGAGGCCGCCAGGGGAAAACGGGGACATCGGCTTGCTCCTTGCGCGTCAATTTATCCTTAAAACCGTAATTAACCACGAATGACACGAATGTTCACGAATGAACACAAATAATTAACAACAAATATCGTCTCACCAAACAGGTGAATCGGGTGAATTTCGTTAATTCATTGATTATTCGTGAACATTCGTGTTTTATCCTAAATTCCTCAACGCAAAGACGCAAAGGTCGCAAAGAACTGCAAAAACAGGCTGTTAACCTGAATTTTGCATAAAAAGGGCGAATAACACAGTAAACATTTGATATAATTGGAGTTCTCTAAAAACCGATTCGTAAAAAATGCCTACTGGTACTCGCCCTGTTGTTGATTTTACCCCAGAA
>JAJYXP010000054.1:28045-35137 GCA_021801705.1 Pseudomonadota bacterium | reverse complement strand
TTTGCCACGATCTCCGGCTCCAGTCCGGCCACGGTGATGGCGATCGGTTCGGTGATGCTGCCCGCCATGGTGGCAGCGGGCTACCCGAAGCGCTTCGGCGTGGGCGTGATCGCGACTTCCGGCTCTCTGGGCATCCTGATCCCGCCTTCGATCGTGATGATCATCTATGCGGTCGCCACCAGCGAGAGCGCCGGCAAGATGTTCATCGCCGGCATCGTGCCGGGCTTCCTGCTTGCGCTCATCATGATGTCGCTGGTGTATGTCCAGGCCAGGCGGAACGGCTTTCCGACCCAGCCCAAACCCACGGCCAGGGAGTTCTGGGAATCGTTCAAGGATGCCTGGTGGGGAATGTTCCTCGTGGTCATCATCATCGGCGGCATTTACGGCGGCATTTTCACCCCGACCGAGGCGGCGGCGGTTGCCGCGGTCTATGCTTTTCTGGCGGCGATGTTCATTTACCGCGACCTGAAGTGGAAGGAGGTCCCCAAGGTGCTGCTGAGCGCGGCCAATACCAGCGCCATGCTGCTCTATATCATCACCAACGCCATCCTGTTCTCCTTCCTGATGACTTCGGAACAGATCCCGCAGGCGATGTCTGCCTGGGTGGTGGCGCAGAACCTGGAACCCTGGATGTTCCTGCTGGTGGTGAATCTCGCCCTGATCGCGGCGGGGCAGTTCATGGAACCCAGCTCCATCGTCCTGATCCTGGCGCCGCTGTTCCTGCCGATCGCCAAAACCCTGGGCATCGACCCGATCCATCTCGGCATCATCATGGTGGTGAACATGGAAATCGGCATGATCCATCCGCCGGTTGGATTGAACCTGTTCGTCGCCAGCCATCTGGCGAAGATGGGGCTGACCGAGGTTTCGATCGCGACGCTGCCCTGGGTGGGTGTCATGCTGCTCTATCTCGGCCTGATCACCTACGTGCCGGAGATATCCATGTGGTTGCCGAATCTGCTTTATAAGTAGGCCGTTTTTTCTCTTCTGTGGAACACCCCGCCTGATTGCGGGGCGTTCTTGTTTACCCTTGGTTACGACTTTATTGAGGCGACATGTCCGTTGCACAGGCCATCATTCCGATTTTTGCCTTGATACTGCTCGGCTACGGGCTGCGTCTATGGTTCCGTTTACGCGACGATTTCTGGCCGCAACTGGACAGGCTGATTTACTACGTGTTTTTCCCCGCACTGCTGTTCCATTCCCTGTCAGGTTTCCAGATTGACCTGGGCGCGGCCACTCCGATGCTGGAGGCGGCCGTTCTTTACATGCTGGCCGGCATGGCCCTCGGCTACGTCGCCAAGTATCTGTTTCATGCGCCGCCAAAGGTGTTTGCTGCATCGTTCCAGTCGTCCTTCCGCTTCAACAGCTACGTGGGACTAGCTGTGGCGGGGTCGATCCATGGCCGGGATGGGCTGGCGGCGATCGGATTGCTGATGGGGTTTTTGGTGCCGATGGCCAATGTGGCCTCGGTGTGGGCGCTGGCGCGCCACGGCGAGGGAAAATGGCTGAAGGAAATCCTGTTCAACCCGCTGATCATGGCCACTGCGGGCGGGATTGCCTTCAGTCTGGCCGGGCTGCACTTGCCGGATTTGCTGCAGCGCCCCATTGCGCTGCTCTCCCAGGCTTCGCTGCCGATGGGTTTGATCGCGGTCGGTGCCGGATTGCGGCTGCAAGGCCTGCACAGTTATCCCGGGACCTTGTGGTACGGCGTAACGGTGAAATTGCTGGTGCTGCCTGCCGTGGCTTGGGGGGTGGCTTCAGCGTTCGGCCTCGCCGGGGTGTATCTGCACATCGCCGTGCTGATGGCGGCGCTGCCGGTTTCCACCGTGTCCTACGTGCTGGCGATGCGCATGGGCGGGGATGGCGGTATCAGCGCCGCCCAGGTGATGGTTTCCACACTGCTGGCGACCGTGACGTTGCCGATGTGGTTGTTGCTGATGGGCCTCTAGCCGAATCAGTGAACCGGCACCACCACCGCGCTAATCCCTAGTGAACGGATCTTCGCCAGCGCCTGCTCGGCCTCGGCCTTGCTTTGGAACGGGCCGACGTTGAGCCGGGTTTCGGTGTAGGACTTGATCCCGCTTTGCAGCAGTTTTTCCTGCAGTTGCATGGCATTGGCCGGATTGGAGAAGACGCCCAGTTGCACGGTGTAGCCTTTGGCTGCGGCCGCTTCGGCGGCCTTGGCGGGCGGCGCCTTTTCGGCGGCTATTTCTTTTGCCGCTTTTGCCGGCGGCGCTTCCCGAACCGGGTGTGCTTCAGGTGATGGTTGGGCAGCGGGAGGTTTGGCCGGGGTGGGGCGGGCGGACATTTCGGCGCCCGCACCGGGTTTTGCCCGCACCGGCTTGGCCGCTTTCTCTGCCGTTTCGGCGGGTGCCGGCTGCAGCGGCGCATTCACCACTTCGGGCGGCGGTGGGGGCGGAGTGGTAGTCTGGGCTTCCTGCTCCGGCGGGATGGTGGGGGGCGCGACGGTTTCTTCGGGCGGCGGCGCGACAGGTTCGGCCTGTTTTATGGGGGCGAGCACGGTGTCAGGCGCGCTCGTGCTTGTAATGGGCGTTTTTTCCCTGTAGCCGGTCACAACGGTGAGCGCGGCGATGGCGGCGGCCACCAGAAGGGAGGCTACGATCACACGGCGGACGGCGCGTTTTTTGATTTCGTTTTGCTCGTCGGCGGACGGTTGCTCCGGCATGGCGATATCCTTATTCTATGGGGAAACCGGTTGCATTGCATGGTATCACGATATTTCCAGCGGCAATAGCGGCCGGCTTCCGCTGCATTAAGCATTTATTTTAAGTGCATAATGTGGTATTTTCACACGTTTTATAGAAGTATCTATTTTGGAGAAAAGAATGGCTGTCGAACGCACCCTCTCGATCATCAAACCCGATGCCGTGGCGAAGAACGTGATTGGCAAGATTTATTCCCGTTTTGAAACCAACGGGTTGAAGATTGTCGCATCGCGCATGATGCACCTCTCCCGCACCGAAGCGGAAGGCTTCTACGCCGTGCACCGCGAGCGTCCGTTTTTCAAGGACCTGGTGGATTTCATGACGTCCGGCCCGGTGATGGTGCAGGCGCTGGAAGGCGAGAATGCTGTCGCCAGGAATCGCGAACTGATGGGCGCCACCGACCCGAAAAAGGCCGACAAGGGCACCATACGCGCCGATTTCGCCGAGAGCATCGATGCCAACGCGGTGCATGGCTCCGACAGTCTGGATAACGCCAAGGTGGAAATCGCCTACTTCTTTCCGTCGATGGAAATTTATTCACGTTAATGCCTGTCAACCTGCTCGACTTCGACCAAGAAAAGCTTGCCGTTTTCTTCGCTGAAAACGGCGAGAAGCCGTTCCGCGCCAAGCAGTTGTTGCGCTGGATCCACCAGTTCGGGGAGAATGATTTTTCCCGCATGAGCGACCTGTCCAAGGTGCTGCGCGAGAAGTTGGGCAGGTTGGCGGTGATCGAGCCGCCGCGCCTGATCCAGGAGCAGATTTCCGATGACGGTACGCGCAAATGGCTGCTCGATGTCGGGACCGGCCAGGGTGTCGAAACCGTTTTCATACCCGAAGGCGACAGAGGCACGCTGTGCGTTTCCTCCCAGGTGGGCTGCGCCCTGGAGTGCAGCTTCTGCTCCACCGGCCGCCAGGGCTTCAACCGCAACCTCAGTGTGGCCGAGATCATCGGACAGTTGTGGTGGGCGAACAAGGCGCTCGGCGCCACGCCGCGCAATGAACGCGTCATCAGCAACGTGGTGCTGATGGGGATGGGCGAGCCGCTGCTCAATTTCGACAATACCGTGACCGCGCTCCGCCTGATGCTGGACGACAACGCCTACGGTCTTTCGCGGCGGCGGGTGACGGTGAGCACCTCCGGCATCATTCCCGCCATGGACCGGTTGCGCGTGCAGTGTCCGGTGGCGCTGGCGGTTTCTCTGCATGCGCCCAACGATGCCCTGCGCGACGTGCTGGTGCCGATCAACAAAAAATACCCCTTGCGCGATCTGATGGCGGCCTGCCTCCGCTACGTCGAGGATGCGCCGAGGGATTTCATCACGTTCGAATACGTCATGCTGGACGGGGTGAACGATACTCCCGCCCATGCCCGCGAGCTGGTCGCGCTGGTCAGGGATGTGCCGTGCAAATTCAACCTGATCCCGTTCAACCCCTTTCCGCAGTCGCAGTACCGGCGCTCGCCTGTCGAGACTATCCGCCGTTTCGGCGCAATCCTGATCGAGGCCGGGCGGGTGGTCACTACGCGCAAAACACGCGGCGATGATATAGATGCCGCCTGCGGGCAACTGGCGGGCAAGGTGCAGGACAAAACCAGGCGTACAATAAATGTCAAGGTGGCTGCATGAGCATGAAGCAAAACCTGATGCGATGGGTTTCTTTGCTGGTGCTTGGCGCCGGTTTGCTGGCGGTCGGTATGGCGCTAGCAGATGAGCGGTCCGATTCGCGGAGCCGCGCCCAGGCTCACGCCGAACTGGGTGCGGCCTATTTCGCCCGTGGCCAGATGGGTGTGGCGCTGGACGAGCTGAATGAGGCCGTGCGGGCGGATTCCGGCTATGCGCCGGCATACAATATATTGGGCCTGATTTACATGACGCTGCGCGAGGATGGCAAGGCGGAGGAAAATTTCCGCCGTTCCCTCAGCCTGGACAGCGCCGATCCGGATGCCCACAACAATTACGGCTGGTTTTTGTGCCAGCGCGGTCAAATCGACGAATCCGTCCGGCATTTCATGGCGGCGTTGAAGAATCCTCTCTATGCCACGCCAGAGAAGTCCTATCTCAATGCCGGGATTTGCTCGCGCAAGAAGGACAACAACGATGCCGAGGCCGAAGACTTTCTGCTGAAATCGATCAGGATTCAAGCGCGGCAGCCACAGGCGCTATTCCATTTGGCCGACATTAACTTCAAGCGCGGAAATTACGCCGAGGCGAAAAAATTCAGCGAGCAGCTTTCCCGGATTGCCCAGCCTACGGCCGAGAGCCTATGGCTGGGCCTGCGCATAGAGCACAAGCTGGGTGACCGCAATGCCGAGGCCAGCTATGGTCTGCAACTGCGGAAAATGTTTCCCGATTCGAGCGAGGCTCAGGCGGTGCGTAGCGGAAAGTATGAGTAACCGGTTCACCTTGAGAGGGATTTAAGTGACGGAAGAGGCACAGGATGGCGTGGCTGGACAGCAGGATCAGGAAAAACTGAGCCCGGGCCGGATGTTGGCCGAAGCACGCGAGCGGGCCGGGTTGAGTGTGGACGAGGTGGCGCGCCAGTTGAGGCTGGCTCCGCGCCAGGTCGAGGCATTGGAGTCCGACGATCATGCAAAACTCCCGGGCAATACTTTTGTGCGTGGTTTTCTGCGCAATTATGCCAAGCTTCTCCAGATCGATCCTGAACCTTTGTTGGCGGGCGGTCAGGAGATGCAAGCGCAGACACAGGATCAGTTGATCGTGGTGCCGTCGAGCAGTGTCGAGTTTGGCGGCAAGCAAAGGTTGTTGCCGTTTTCCGATCGTCCGCACAAGTCCTGGCCGAAATTCGCTGCTGCCATCATCGTGGCGGCGCTGTTCCTGTCATGGGGCGTCTTTGAGTTGATTCAGCGGCAGCAACAACCGCCCCATAGTGAACCTGTTAAATCCGTTGGCGAAACTGCATTGTCGCTGCCATTGCCACAACCCCAAGAGGAAATTAAACTGCCGGCCCTGCCGGAGCCTGCTACGAAGCAGGAGACTCAGCCGGCCCAAACGCCTGCGCCCATAAGCGAAGCTGCGGTGGATACGGGTGGACAGCTTCTCAGTTTTGCGTTCGATGAGGATGCCTGGGTCGAGGTGAAAGATAAAAACGGCAAGATTGTTTTTCACCAATTGAACCCGAAGGGCAGCCAGCAATCCGTGCGCGGCACGCCGCCTTTTTCCCTGACGGTCGGTAATGCCGCCCATGTCAGGTTGTCCTACAACGGCAAGCCGGTCGACCTGGCGCCCCATATCAAGGTGGATGTAGCGCGCCTGATTCTCGAGTAAACCATGATGTTTAAACCTGAAATTCCCCGCCGCAAGAGCCGGCAGATCATGGTCGGATCGGTGGCCGTCGGCGGCGATGCGCCGATCAGCGTGCAGACCATGACCAACACCGAAACCTGCGACGTCGAGGCGACGCTCGCCCAGATTGTGCGTGCGGCGAAGGCCGGCGTCGATATCGTGCGGGTTTCAGTGCCCAGCATGGAGGCGGCGGAAGCCTTCGGCGAGATCAGGAAGCGCTCGCCGGTGCCGCTCATCACCGACATCCATTTCGACTACAAGATCGCCTTGCGCGTCGCCGAGCTTGGCGCGGATTGCCTGCGCATCAATCCCGGCAATATCGGGCGTGAGGACAGGGTGCAGGCAGTGGTTCAGTCGGCCAAGGACCATGGCATTCCGATTCGCATCGGCGTCAATGCCGGTTCGCTGGAGAAGGATTTGCAGAAAAAATACGGCGAGCCCACGCCCGAGGCCCTGGTGGAATCCGCCTTGCGTCACATCGAGATCCTGGAGCGCCTGAACTTTCGCGATTTCAAGGTTAGCCTCAAGGCATCGGAAATATTCATGACGGTGGAAGCGTACAAGCTGCTTGCCGGGCAGATTGAACAGCCTTTGCACCTCGGTATCACCGAGGCGGGGGGGCTGCGCTCCGGCAGCGTGAAATCCGCGATCGGCCTCGGCATGCTCCTCGCCGCAGGCATCGGCGACACCATCCGGGTATCGCTGGCTGCCGATCCGGTGGAGGAGGTGAAGGTCGGCTTCGATATCCTGAAAAGCCTGCACATCCGCAGCAAGGGCATCAACATCATCGCCTGCCCCTCCTGCTCGCGCCAGAATTTCGACGTGATCAAGGTGGTGAACGCTCTGGAGCAGCGCCTGGAAGACGTCGTAGAGCACCTCGACGTTGCCGTCATCGGCTGCGTGGTGAACGGTCCCGGCGAGGCGCGCGAGGCGGATGTGGGTTTGGCCGGGGGTGAGCCGAACCTGCTTTACATCGGCGGCAAGCCGAGTCACAAGGTCGGCGACGACGAGATCGTGGACGAGATGGAGCGCCAGGTGCGAGCCCGCATCGCGGCGATGAA
>JAJYXP010000054.1:0-27945 GCA_021801705.1 Pseudomonadota bacterium | reverse complement strand
AATGAGCCAAATCCAAGCCATACGCGGGATGAACGACATCCTGCCAGAACATGCCGAGCTGTGGACCTTTTTCGAGGAAACCGTACAGGACTGGCTGCGCAGTTACGGCTACCGCAGCATCCGCATGCCGATCGTGGAGCAGACCGCGCTGTTCAAGCGCGCCATCGGCGAAGTGACGGATATCGTCGAGAAGGAAATGTACACTTTCGTCGACGCGCTCAACGGCGAGAGCCTGACGCTACGGCCGGAGGGTACTGCCTCCTGCGTGCGCGCGGTGCTGCAGCACAACCTGCTGTATAATGCGCCGCAGCGCCTCTGGTACATGGGCCCGATGTTCCGCCATGAACGGCCGCAGAAAGGCCGCTACCGCCAGTTTCACCAGGTCGGGGTGGAGTCGCTCGGCTACGCCGGGCCGGACATGGACGCCGAACACATCATCATGACGGCGCGGCTGTGGCGCAGGCTGGGCTTGCCCGATATCGAACTGCAGCTCAACACACTCGGCACCGGCGAAGATCGCACGCGCCACCGCAAGAGGCTGGTGCACTATCTGGAGCAGCATCTCGACCAGCTCGACGAGGATACGCGCCGGCGGCTCGCCACCAACCCGTTGCGCGTGCTCGACAGCAAGAATCCGGCCCTGCAGGATCTGATCGAGGCGGCGCCCAGGCTGCTGGACGACCTCGATGAGGTGTCCCTGAAGCATTTCGAGGCCTTGCAGGCGATGCTGCGGGATGCCGGGATTGAATACCGGATCAATCCGCGGCTGGTGCGAGGACTGGACTACTATAATTTCACCGTTTTCGAATGGGTGACGACCAGGCTCGGCGCGCAAGGCACGGTGTGCGCCGGTGGGCGTTACGACGGACTGATCGAACAGATCGGCGGCAAGCCGGCTCCGGCCTGCGGCTTCGCCATGGGCGTGGAGCGTTTGCTAGCGCTGCTGGAGGAATATGCATTCCAGCCGCCGCAGATCGCGGTTGACGCCTATCTGGTGCATCAAGGCGAGGCGGCGGACAAATTTGCGATGGCCGCTGCGGAACAGCTTCGCGACCAGGGTCTGCATGTGATCCTGCACAGCGGCGGCGGCAGTTTCAAGTCGCAGATGAAAAAGGCGGATGCCAGCGGCGCGCGCTATGCGGTGATTGTCGGCGATGACGAGGCAACAGCGGGCGAGGTCAGCCTCAAGTCGCTGCGCGAACTGGAAGGGCAGGTACGGATGACGGTGGATGCGGCGGCGGGCCTGATCGGCACGGCGCGCTAATGGTTTTAAGGATGAGGTGAAAATGGCTTACGATCTGGAAGAGCAGGAACAGTTGGATGTACTCAAGGCTTGGTGGAAACGTAACGGCAATGCCGTGCTGCTGGGAATTGCGGCGTTCGCCGCCGTGGTGGTGGGCATACAGGGCTGGCGTTACTACCAGAAAAACCAGCAACAGCAGGCAGCAATGGTGTACGAGGTGGTGCAAGGCGGGATACAGGGCAAGGACATCAAGCGTATCCGCAATGCTGCCGGCCAACTGATCGAGAAGTATCCGGGTACGGCTTATGCTTCGCGCGCTGCACTGCTCGCGGCCGGAGCCAATTACGAGTCGGGTGACGCCAGGAGTGCCAAGGCCCAGTTGCAATGGGCGATAGACCATGCCAAGGAAGACGGTGTACGCGACATTGCCCGGCTGCGGCTGGCCGGGATTCTGCTGGACGAGAAAAGTAACGAGGAAGCCTTGAAGGTGCTGGAAAGCCAGCATGGACAGGCTTTTGCCGCTTTGTTCGCCGATCTCAAGGGGGATGTGCTGGCCGCTCAAGGCAAGGTGGCGGATGCCCGCGCAGCTTACAAGGCCGCACTGGAAAAAATGGAGGAAAAAAGCCCTTACCGCCAGGTAGTGCAAATGAAGCTGGACGGACTGGGAGCGAACGGATGAAAAGCCTTATGGCAATGAGGTTGTGGCCCGGCTTGCTGCTGGGCCTGATTTTCGTCCAGCTTTCCGGCTGCAGCGGCATGGGCGAGAAAGTGTCCACTGGCTTTGGCATGTGGGGCGGCAAGGATGCGGGCGAGAAACCGGCGGCGCTGGTCGAATTCAAACCCTCGGCAGAGCTTAAAACCCTGTGGCGCGCGAACGTCAGCGGCGCAGGCGATGCGGTGTTGTTTCCCGGCGTGGTGAAGGGCAGCGTTTATGCTGCCGGGCTGGATGGGCAGATCGCCCGTTTCGATGCCGAAACTGGCGCGCAGCAGTGGCGCATCAACGCGGGCCGCAAGATTTCCGGCGGCGTGGGCGCAGGCGCCAATCTGGTGGCCGTGGGGACTGCCAATGGGGAGCTGCTGGCGTTTGACGGCAGCGGCCAGCCGCTCTGGCAGGTGCGGCTATCGAGCGAGATACGGAGTGCGCCTCAGGTGGCCGATGACATCGTGGTGGTGAGAACCGGGGACGGCAGGATTTATGGCCTGGATGCCAGGGATGGCAAGCGCAAGTGGGTTTACCAGCGCGCCTTGCCGGCCTTGAGCCTGCGCAGTTATGCCGGGGTGGTCATCACCCGCGGTGCGGTATTTGCCGGTTTTGCCGGCGGCAAGCTGGTGGCGCTCAATCTTGCCAACGGCAATGTCGGTTGGGAAGCCACCGTGGCCTTGCCGCGTGGAGCCACTGAACTGGAGCGGGTGGCCGACGTCAGCAGCCTGCCGGTAGCGGACGATCGCATGGTTTGCGCCACTGCTTACCAGGGGCGCACCACCTGTTTCGAAATCGCCAGCGGCAACCTGATCTGGGCCCGCGACATCGCCAGCTCCGCCGGGTTGGCAATGGACGAACGCAACGTTTACGTCAGCGATACGCGTGGCGCGATCCATGCCCTCGACAAGCACAGCGGCGCCAGCATGTGGAAGCAGGACAAGCTGCTCGACCGGCAAGCCACGGCTCCTGTGGCGCTGGGGCGCTACATCGCGGTGGCGGATGTGCAGGGCTATGTCCACTTGCTGGCGCGGGAGGACGGCAGTTTCACCGCGCGCCTCGCCACTGACGGCAGCCAGATCGGCGCTCCGCCCGTGGCGCTGAGCCGCGGTTTCCTGGTGCAGACCCGCAACGGCGGGCTGTACGCGCTAACAGTGCAATAGTTATCAAAGCATTAACCGCAAAGGACGCCAACCCCCATCCCAACCTTCCCCCGCAAGCGGGGGAAGGAGCGATTGCCTCCCCTCCCGCTCGCGGGAGGGGATTGAGGGGAGGGCTGGGTCGCAAGGAAATTCAAAACCTTATTGCTTCTCCTTTGCGTAACTTTGCGTCCTTTGCGGTGAAAGATTTTTCAAATTGAAACCTACTTTAGTTTTGGTCGGTCGTCCCAACGTCGGCAAATCCACCCTGTTCAACCGGCTAACCCGGAGCCGCGACGCCCTCGTTGCTGACCTGCCTGGGTTGACGCGCGACCGCCATTATGGCCATGGCAAGGTGGGGGATAAACCCTATCTGGTGGTGGATACCGGCGGTTTCGAGCCGGTGGCGAAGGACGGCATCCTGCACGAAATGGCGCGACAGACCCTGCAGGCAGTGGATGAGGCCGACGCCATCATTTTTATGGTGGATGCGCGCCAGGGTCTGACCGCCCAGGACAAGATCATTGCCGACCAGTTGCGCAAGTCGGGCCGGCCCTTGTTCCTGGCTGTGAACAAGGCCGAGGGCATGCGGCGCGATGTCGTTGCTGCCGAATTCTACGAACTTGGCCTGGGCGACCCGCTGGTGATTTCGGGTGCGCATGGCGAGGGGGTGCATGATCTGGTCGAGTTGGCGCTGGAAAGTTTCCCTGTGGAGGAGCCCGGCGCGGACCAGGATGACCACCCTAAAATAGCCGTCGTCGGCCGTCCCAATGTCGGAAAATCAACCCTGGTCAACAGCTTGCTCGGCGAGGAGCGGGTCATTGCCTTCGACCAGCCGGGTACGACGCGCGACAGTATCTATATCGAATTTGAGCGCGACAGCCGGCATTACACCCTGATTGACACCGCGGGCATACGCAAGCGCGGCAAGGTGTTCGAGGCGATCGAAAAGTTTTCAGTGGTGAAAACCCTGCAGGCGGTGGAAGACGCCAACGTGGTGGTGCTGGTGCTGGATGCCCGCCAGGACATTTCCGAGCAGGACGCCCATATCGCCGGTTTTGTCGTGGAAAGCGGGCGTGCGCTGGTGGTGGCGGTGAACAAATGGGACGACCTTCCCGGCGCACGCCGTGAAACCGTCAAGAACGATATCGCGCGCAAGCTGCAGTTTCTGGACTTCGCCAAGTTCCATTATATTTCTGCGCTGCAGGGCAGCGGCGTGGGCGGCCTGTTCAAATCCATCGATGACGCCTATGCCGCGGCCATGGTGAAGATGCCGACGCCGATGCTGACCCGCATCCTGATCGATGCCACTGCCCAGCACCAGCCGCCCAAGTCGGGCCCCTTCCGTCCCAAGCTGCGCTACGCTCACCAGGGCGGCTCCAATCCGCCGCTGGTGATTGTTCACGGAACGGCGGTGACCAGCCTCTCTGCCGGCTATAAGCGCTATCTGGAAAATGCCTTCCGCAAGGCATTCGAGTTGACGGGCACGCCACTCAGGGTGCAGTTCAAGCAAGGGCACAACCCCTTCGCAGGGAGGGTGCCCGGACCCAAGACCGAGAGCGATGAAAACCGCGACCGCCGCCAGCGCCGGCGGGGCAGAAAGATGTACGGTAAAAAATGATCTTTCTGGGGTGATGAACTGGCCTTATCGCCGCATTTGTTTTTTTTGCTCTGAATTGCGCGCCGGGTATGGTAAAAAGTGCAACTTCAAACAGAAAGTAGCCGGGTTAACCCCGCTATATTCTACGACTTATACGATCCTGAAAAAGTAACCCTATATACAACATGATGCAATCCGGTCCCCGTGAAATTGTCACCCCTTTCCGCCCCATCCCTCTGGATGTGCCGGAGGGGATGAAGCCCAACGAATTTTTCAACAGCACGGAAAATCTCAACGATCTGATGCACAATAACGGGTTGTTGATGAATGACGAAAATCTGCTGCTCTATCGCAAGGCTTTGGGGCACAGCAACGAGTTCGATACCTCGATTATCTACAACACCTCGCAATGCATCCTTAATCCGCTGGGGCGCCCGGTGCGGCGCACCCAGGTGCCGGACAATGTCAAGCATGTCTGGAACCGGATGAATCAGATCATCATCGACTACATGCTGGAGCTCTATCCCGATCCGGATGAGGCGCTGATCCTGGCGGGCGAGGCTAGCCTGGACGCCACCTGGCCGCTGACCTCGCCCGGCGTGCCCAGCATCCGCATGCTGCACAACCACTTCATCGTTTTTCCCATGGATGAGCTGCGCAACGCCAAGCTAGCCGACGCGAAAAACCCTAATCTCACCGATGGTGGCCAGCACTCCCTGTTCGAGGAATACATGCATGACGTCTATAGGGAGTTCATCTGCAAGGCGCTGCATCTGGAAGTGCTGCGGCCTGTGAGCGATGACGCCGCTCGCTTCGGGTTGACCGGTTATCCGCAGGGCCTGCCGAGCTGGGAAATTCCCGGCGGCTCGGCAACGCTGGAAGATGTCCGTTTCTGGTATGAGTATGATCTGGTGCTGAAAGGCTTCATCGATTTCTACCGTACCTTTTTTTCCCAAGTCTCCACGCGTAATGCGCCGATGCCGTCGGATGTCTATTTTCCGGAGCAGGTCGAAAGCGTGCTGCTGTTCAACAACGATTTTCTGAAAACGGCGAAGAAGGTGCGCGACCGCTGCATTACGGACGCGAAATATGCCAACGCCATCCGCTGGCAGCCGGCCTTCAAACAACTCATCTATCGCAATGACGAGGGCAAGCTGATTGTCACTATCAGCCAAAACTCCATCGGCAATGCGATTACCGAGCTGCTCGGCGTGGTGGTTAACCGTGTGGCCGATGCCGATGCCTACGAAAAACAGGAGCCTCGGTTAATCGAGCGTTTGCTCGAAGTGCGGCGTCGCCTGGTCGAGGCCGACCTGGGCGACGGCATCGCCACCGACTACTGGCCTGAAGAATAATTTTTAGATCGCTTCCCGCATTCCGCGAGCGGTCGCTCGCCGGCTCCCGTGTTTTGTCCGTCTTCTTATATCCTGCCGGTTGCGCAGGGTATGCTGATTTGACTTGATCGTTCCTGCTGGGGCGTCGGCGGAAAATTCCTTATGCGTCTTTTTTGCCCGACACGGGATTTTAAGCCGGATGGTGGCTTGAAATGCGCCGTTTTTCCCATATATTAAATAAAAGATGCCTAAATTCCCATGGCGCTGGCAGTCGACTGAAAAATAAAGTAGAGTAGTTATTTTAAATAAGCATAACAAAACACTGGAGAAACCATGAGCGCGAAAGGGCAGTTATTACAAGACCCGTTTTTGAATGCTTTGCGTAAAGAGCATGTGCCCGTATCCATCTACCTGGTGAACGGCATCAAGCTTCAGGGCCAGATCGAGTCGTTCGATCAGTATGTGGTGCTACTGAAGAATACCATTACCCAGATGGTCTATAAGCATGCGATTTCCACGGTGGTGCCAGTACGTCCCGTGAATATGTCTTTTGAACCCCCCTCCGAAAGTTGATGTTTGAACGTCCGGGCAGCGGCGACGCTGCCGTTCTGGTCTGCCTGGATTTCGGCAACGCGGATTTCGAGGAAAGCCAGGAAGAGCTGAAGCGCCTGACCGAAAGCGCCGGCGTCAGCATCCAGGGAGTGGTGCGGGGCAAGCGTTCCCGGCCCGATGCGGCGCTGTTCGCGGGCAAGGGCAAGGTCGACGAGATCGCCGATGCCGTGGCTGGCAGCGAAGCCAATCTGGTTATATTCGATCACGAACTTTCTCCCGCGCAGCAGCGCAATCTGGAGCAGCGGCTTAAATGCCGCGTGCTTGACCGCACCAGCCTGATCCTCGATATTTTCGCGCAGCGTGCCCAAAGCCACGAGGGCAAGCTGCAGGTGGAACTGGCGCAACTGGAACATCTGGCGACGCGGCTGGTGCGCGGCTGGACCCACCTCGAGCGGCAGAAGGGCGGTATCGGGCTGCGCGGCCCGGGCGAAACCCAGCTCGAAACAGACCGGCGCCTGCTGGGAAAGCGGGTCAAGCTGCTCAAGGAAAAGCTGGTCAAGCTGGGGCGGCAACGTGGCATTCAGCGCCGCGCCAGAGGCCGCGCCAATGTGCTGTCGGTATCCATAGTCGGCTACACCAACGCCGGAAAATCCACCCTGTTTAACCGGCTGACCCATGCCCAGGTCTATGCGGCTGACCAACTGTTTGCCACGCTGGACACTACCTCGCGCAAGTTTTTTGTCCCTGAAGGCGGTTCCGTGGTGTTGTCGGACACGGTGGGTTTCATCAAGCACTTGCCGCATACTTTGGTGGCCGCCTTTCGTGCCACGCTGGAAGAGGCGGTGGAGGCCGATCTTCTGCTGCATGTGGTGGATGCCTCCAGCTTCAACCGTGACCGGCAGATTGCGGAAGTGAACAAGGTGCTGGCCGAGATCGGCGCCGACCGGATTCCTCAGCTCATGGTGTTCAACAAAATCGACGTCAATGGTCTGGCGCCCGGCCTGGAGCGGGATGAGTATGGTAGAATTGGCCGTGTCTGGGTCAGTGCGCAAAGCGGCGCAGGACTCGACCTGCTGAGGTCGGCGCTGGCCGAGTACAGCCGCCAGCACCAGGCGGAGGCGCCGCAGGCAGTCGAGCAGCCCCACGCAGGCGCGGAACTGAATTACGAACTGGGTAACTGGAAAAAACAATATGGCATGGAATGATCCCGACTGGGGCAAGAAGAGTAGCGGCGGCCCCCCCGACCTCGATGAATTGTGGCGCCGTTTCAACCAGAAGCTGAGCGCGATGTTCGGTGGCAAGGGCGGCGGCGCAGCCCCGGCGCCGGGGGGCGGCAAGCTGTCCGCCGGCCTGGGTTTGATCCCGCTGTTGGCGATACTGATCTGGCTGGGCAGCGGCTTTTACATCGTCAATGCCGGTGAGCGCGGCGTGGTGCTGCGTTTCGGCAAGTTTGTCGAGGCCACCATGCCGGGTCCGCGCTGGCACTTCCCCTATCCGATCGAGAGCGCCGAAGTGGTCAATATGCAGCAGGTGCGCACGGTCGAGGTTGGCTACCGCGCCAACGTCAAGAGCAAGATGCTGAAAGAGTCGCTGATGCTGACCGACGACGAGAACATCATCGACATCCAGTTCGCTGTGCAGTACATCCTGAAAAGCCCGGAAGATTACCTGTTCAACAACCGCCATCCCGACGAAGCGGTGCACCAGGCAGCGGAAACGGCGATACGTGAAATAGTGGGCAAGAGTAAAATGGATTTTGTGTTGTACGAAGGGCGTGCCGAGATCGCGACGCGCGCCGCCAGGCTGATGCAGGAGATTCTCGACCGCTACAAGACCGGCATCAGCATCAGCAAGGTGACGATGCAGAACGCCCAGCCGCCTGAGCAGGTGCAGGCCGCGTTCGACGATGCGGTGAAGGCGGGGCAGGACAAGGAGCGGGCCAAAAACGAAGGCCAGGCCTATGCCAACGACGTGATTCCGCGCGCGCGCGGCGCCGCTTCGCGCCTGCTGGAGGAGTCGCTGGGCTACAAGCAGCGCGTGATCGCCAATGCCCAGGGCGACGCCAGCCGCTTCAAGCAGATCCTGGTGGAATACAGCAAGGCGCCGAAAGTGACGCGCGACCGCATGTACCTGGATACCGTCCAGCAAATGATGAGCAATTCCAGCAAGGTGCTGGTGGATCAGAAGGGTGGCAACAGCCTGCTCTACCTGCCGCTGGACAAGCTGATCCAGAGCACGGGATCCGTTTCGCCGGTGCTGGCCGATGCCCCTCCGGCGAAGGCGCCCGAGCCAGCCGCGCCTGCGGCGGAAAGCACGCTGCGCACACGTGAAGCCTTCCGCAGCCGCGAACGGGAGGTGCGCCCATGAAACATCTCAACGCCATCATGACCGGGCTGATCGCGGTCTTCATTCTGCTCAGCCTGACCATGTTCACCGTCGATCAGCGCCAGAATGCGATTGTTTTCCAGTTGGGGGAGATCATCGACGTGAAGAAGACGCCGGGCCTGTATTTCAAGGTGCCACTGCTGCAAAACGTGCGCTATTTCGATACCCGGATTCTTACCATGACCTCCCCGGATCCGGAGCGCTTTATCACCTCGGAAAAGAAAAACGTGCTGGTGGATTCTTTCGTCAAGTGGCGTGTCGTTGACGTCAAGCAGTACTATGTCAGTGTTGGTGGCGACGAGACCCGAGCCCAGACACGTTTGTCCCAGACCATCAACGATGGCCTGCGCGCCGAATTCGGCAAGCGTACCGTGCACGACGTGGTTTCCGGGCAGCGCGACCAGATCATGGAGATATTGCGTCAGAAAGCCGATGCCGATGCGCGTACTATCGGCGTTCAGGTGCTTGATGTGCGCCTGAAGCGGGTAGATCTGCCGCAGGAGGTGAGCGAATCGGTGTACCAGCGCATGGAGGCCGAGCGCAAGCGGGTGGCCAATGAATTGCGTTCCACCGGCGCCGGCGAGGCGGAGAAGATTCGCGCCGATGCCGACCGGCAGCGCGAGATCATACTCGCCGAGGCCTACCGGGAGGCACAGCGCACCAAGGGCGAAGGAGATGCCAGGGCGGCGGCAACTTATGCCGAGGCGTTCGGACAGAATCCCGAATTTTATGCATTCTATCGCAGCATGGAAGCCTACCGGCAGACTTTCAAGAGCAAGAGCGACGTGATGGTGCTGGACCCCAGTTCGGAGTTCTTCAAGTACCTGAAGTCCCCGGGCAAATAAAAACAACGGAAGTGGCTCGAGCTGTGAAAACCAGTCTGTTTGCGGCTTTGGCGCTGATGCTCGTGTTGGAGGGCATTCTGCCGTTCCTGGCCCCTGCTCTGTGGCGTGAAACCTTTCGCAAAATGACCGAAATGTCCGACGGGCAGTTGCGCTTCGTCGGACTGACTTCGATGATGGGCGGCTTGCTGCTGCTATTTCTGATTAATTGATCATGCATAACTGGCTACTCCCCGAATACATTGAGGATATGCTGCCGGCCGGAGCCCTGCGCTTCGAGCGCGCCCGCCGCCAGTTGCTCGACTGGTTCCACGCCTGCGGCTATCAACTGGTGATCCCGCCGCTGCTGGAATACATGCCCTCGCTCCTGTCCGGCACCGGCCGCGACATGGACCTCAAGACCTTCAAGGTGGTGGACCAGCTTTCCGGCCACCTGATGGGCCTGCGCGCCGACATCACGCCGCAGGCGGCGCGCATCGACGCCCATCTATTGAACCGCCAGGGCGTGGTCAGGTTGTGCTATGCCGGCAGCGTGCTCCACACCCTGCCCGACGGTCAAATGCAGACCCGCGAACCGCTGCAGATCGGGGCCGAACTGTTTGGCCATGCAGGCATCGAAAGCGACGTGGAGATCCAGCAGTTGATGCTCAGGGCATTGCAGCTTGCCGGTGTCGAACCGGTGCAGCTCGACCTCGGCCATGTTGCGATATTCCACAGCCTGATCGAGCGAGCCGGAGTTTCCCCGGAGCTGGAGGTGGAGCTGTTCCAGGCGATGCAGGGCAAGGATGTTCCCGGTTTGACCGAGCTCACCGCCACACTGGATAAGGCTGCCCGCGAGGCGCTATGCCTGTTGCCCCGGCTCTACGGCGGCACGGAGGTGCTGGATGATGCGCAGCGCCATCTGCCCGGCCATCCCGAAATTCGCAAGGCGCTGGACGATTTGCGCAGCATCGGCAAGCAGGTGCAAAACGGCGTATCCAGCCTCTGTTTCGATCTTGCCGAGTTGCGCGGCTACCATTATCACAGCGGGGTGGTGTTTGCCGCCTATGCCGCAGGCTGGGCGAATGCGGTCGCACTGGGCGGGCGCTACGACGAAGTGGGCAAGACATTCGGGCGTTCCCGTCCGGCTACGGGTTTTAGCATGGATCTGCGCGCTGTGCTTGGGGCGCTGCCTGCACCGGCGTTGCCAAAGGCTATTCTCGCGCCTTATGTTCAGGATGCCGCGTTACAGGATAGAATCAGCCTTTTGCGTGCCCAGGGCGAGGTAGTGGTGGTGGATCTGCCGGGTCACCAGATGAACCGGGAGGAGTTGAATTACGACCGTGTCCTGGTCCAGGGCGACGGCGGTTGGAGTGTGGTCGAAGTTTAATAAATAACAGCGAAAAGCGTTGCATAAGGATTAGTTCAGCATGGCAAAGAATGTAGTGGTAATCGGCACCCAGTGGGGGGACGAGGGCAAAGGCAAGATCGTGGACTGGCTCACCGACCACGCCCAGGGCGTGGTGCGCTTCCAGGGCGGGCACAATGCCGGCCACACCCTGGTGATCGACAGCAAGAAAACGGTGCTGCATCTGATCCCGTCCGGCATCCTGCGCGAGAATGTGCAATGCTATATCGGCAATGGCGTGGTGGTGTCGCCGCAGGCCTTGCTGGAAGAGATGGACATGCTGGAATCCGCCGGTGTGGCGGTGCGGAGCCGGCTGAAAATCTCCGAGGCCTGTCCGGTCATCATGCCCCATCACGTTGCGCTGGATCAGGCCCGCGAGCTGGCCAAGGGTGCCGGCAAGATCGGTACCACTGGCCGGGGTATCGGCCCGGCCTACGAGGACAAGGTATCGCGCCGCGGCATCCGCATCCAGGACATGTTCCACCGCGAGCGCCTGGCGGCCAAGCTGGGCGAGATTCTCGACTACCACAACTTTGTGCTGAAGAATTACTTCCATGCCGATACGGTGGATTTCCAGAAGACACTGGAAGAGACCCTGGCCGTGGCGGAGCGCATCAAGCCGATGGTGGCCGACGTGCCGCGTTTGCTGTTCGAAGCCAACAAAGGGGGGAGCAGCCTGCTGTTCGAAGGCGCGCAGGGCGCGCTGCTGGACATCGATCACGGCACTTACCCGTTCGTGACTTCCTCCAACTGCATCGCCTCGAATGCCGCTACCGGCAGCGGGGTGGGGCCGCAGATGCTGCATTACGTGCTGGGCATCACCAAGGCCTATACCACCCGCGTTGGCGCGGGGCCGTTCCCCACCGAGCTGTTCGACGACACCGGCAGGCACCTGGCCGAGCGCGGCAACGAATTCGGCTCCACCACCGGCCGTGCGCGGCGCTGCGGCTGGTTCGACGCGGCGGCGCTCAAGCGCTCGATCCAGATCAACGGCGTGACGGGGCTGTGCGTCACCAAGCTGGATGTCATGGACGGCATGGAAGTGGTGCGTATCGGCATCGGTTACAAGGTGGATGGCGAAACGCTCGATATCCTGCCGGCTGGCGCGGAAACATTGGCCAAGTGCGAGCCGATTTACGAGGAAATGCCGGGCTGGAAGGACAGTACTGTCGGCGTGAAGAGTTACGCTGCCCTGCCTGCTGCGGCGCGGGCTTATCTCAAGCGCATGGAGGAAGTCTGCGGCGTGCCGATCGATATCATTTCGACCGGGCCGGACCGGGACGAGACCATCGTGCTGCGTCATCCGTTTGAAGGATAAAAAAATGGCGGGTTCAAAGAGAACCCGCCATTTTTTGATTTGGTGCCCAGAAGAGGACTCGAACCTCCACACCTTGCGGCACACGGACCTGAACCGTGCGCGTCTACCAATTCCGCCATCTGGGCAATTCGTGAAGCGCGAACTTTAATAGGAAAAATACCTTTTGTCAACGAAGAAAATCAGATCCAAAGACCCCTTCCTGGAACGCGAGCGTGCCCAGTATGAGCATCCGCTGCCAAGCCGGGAGTACATTTTGCAGATCCTCACCGAACAGGGCGTGCCCGTCGCCGAGGAAAAGCTCGCCAAAATTCTGGAAATCCGGGATGACGAGGCGGACGTTTTCAGCCGTCGTATCAGAGCGATGGAGCGCGATGGCCAGATCATGCGCAATCGCAAGCACGCGGTGTGCGTGGTGGACAAGCTCGACCTGATCAAGGGCACGGTGCAAGGCCATAAGGACGGCTTCGGCTTCCTGGTGCCGGATGATGGCAGCCCCGACCTGTTCCTCGGCCCGAGCCAGATGCAGAAAGTGCTGCATGGCGACCGGGTCATGGCGCGCGTGATTGGCGAGGACAGGCGAGGCCGCCCCGAAGGCAGCATCGTCGAAGTGCTGGAGCGCGCCAATACGCGCGTGGTGGGGAGGCTTTTCAACGAGCATGGCATCCTGTTCGCGGTGGCCGAGAACAAGCGCATCAGCCAGGATTTCCTGATCACGCCGGGAGGCGACATGGGCGCCACGCCCGGCCAGGTAGTGATGATAGAAATCGTCGAGCAGCCGAGCAAGCATGTCAAACCGGTCGGACAGGTGGTGGAAATTCTCGGCCATTACACCGATCCCGGCATGGAAATCGAGATTGCGCTGCGCAAGCACGATCTCCCGCATGTGTTTCCGTCCGAGGTGGAAAGCCTGGCGAAGAAATTTGCGCCGAAAGTGTTGAAAAAGGACGTGGCGGGGCGCGAAGACCTGCGCGATCTGCCGCTCGTCACCATCGATGGCGAGACGGCGCGCGATTTCGACGACGCGGTGTTCTGCCGCAAGCTCGACAAGGGCTGGAAGATCCTGAGCAAGGGGGGATGGAAGCTGTACGTGGCGATTGCCGACGTCAGCCATTATGTCCGGCCCAGGGACGCGCTCGACCAGGAGGCCTTTGACCGCGGCAATTCGGTGTACTTTCCCCGCCGCGTCATTCCGATGCTGCCGGAAGAGCTGTCCAACGGCCTGTGCTCGCTCAATCCGCACGTGGAACGGCTGTGCATGGCGTGCGAAATGGACATCGACAGCAGCGGCGAGGTCAAGAAATACCGCTTCTATCCGGCGGTGATGAAATCCCACAAGCGCTTCACCTATACAACGGTGGCGGCGATGCTGGCCGACCCAAAGGGACCGGAAGCCCAGGAGCACGACGAGCTGCTGCCGCACGTCCACGAACTTTACAAGCTGTTCAAGGTGCTGGCCAAGGCGCGCGAGAAGCGCGGCGCGATCGATTTCGAGACCGTCGAAACGCAGATGATCTTCAACGACCAGGGCAAGATCGAGCGCATCGTGCCGGTACACCGCAACGATGCCCACCGCGTGATCGAGGAATGCATGCTGGCGGCCAACGTGTGCGCCTCGGATTTCCTGCAGAAGAACGAGCACCCCACCCTGTACCGCATCCACGAAGGGCCGACCCCGGAAAAACTGGAAGGGCTGCGCGAATTCCTCAAGGAGTTCGGCTTGCCTCTGGCCGGCGGCGATGATCCTCACGCCAAGGACTACGCCAGGCTGCTGTCCAAGGTAAAAGGGCGGCCCGACGAGCAGTTGCTGCAGACCGTCATGCTGCGCTCGCTGCGGCAGGCGGTGTACAGCCCGGACAACGTCGGCCATTTCGGCCTGGCCTATGAGTCTTACACCCACTTTACCTCGCCGATCCGCCGCTATCCCGACCTGCTGGTGCACCGCGCCATCAAGGCGGTGCTCAACGGAGAGAAATACAAGCCCGGCAAATGGGCGGAACTGGGTGTCCACTGCTCCCTGACCGAGCGCCGTGCCGACGATGCGACGCGCGACGTCAACGACTGGCTCAAGTGTTATTACATGCAGGACAAAGTGGGCGAGACCTTCGACGGCACCGTCGCCAGCGTCACCGGGTTCGGCGCCTTCATCGCGCTCGACAACATTTATGTGGAAGGCCTGGTGCACATCACCGAGCTGGGCGACGATTATTTCCACTTCGACGCCGCCAAGCACCAGTTGACGGGCGAGCGCAGCGGCCAGCGTATCCGTCTGGGCGACCGGATGCGGGTGAAGGTGGCGCGGGTCGATCTCGAAACCACCAAGATCGACTTCGTGATGGCAGAGCCCGTGATTAGGGCACCGTTAACGGCCAGACGCCGTACTTCCAGGGAAACAGGCGAAGGCCGGCCACACGCTGCCAGGGAAGGCAGGGAAAAAGAAGGCAGCAAGCCGCGCAGCCGGAAACGCAAGCCCGCGCACTGATGGCCGACAGCTTCATTTACGGCTTTCATGCCGTGGTCAGCCGCATGCGGCAAAACCCGCAAGGTGTGGTCGAAATCTACCTGCATCGGGAGAGGAATGACCCCCGTGTCCGCGAGTTGCTGCAACTGGCGGAAACCCAGGGCGTGCGCGTCATTTTTGCCGAGCGTCATCGTCTCGATGGCATGGCGGGTCACGACAAACATCAGGGCGTGGTGGCCAAGGTCGAAGCGGCACGCCAATACCATGACGTGTTCGACGTGATCGAGGGCTTGAGCGAACCGGCGCTGCTGCTGGTGCTGGACGGCGTGCAAGACCCGCACAACCTGGGCGCCTGCCTGCGCGTGGCCGATGCCATGGGGGCGCACGCAGTGGTCGTGCCGAAAGACCGCGCCGCCGGGCTTAATGCCACGGTGCGCAAGGTTGCTTGCGGCGCGGCGGAAACCGTGCCGTTTGTCTCTGTCACCAACCTTGCCCGCAGTCTGCGCGAGATCAAGGAGGCGGGCATCTGGGTGGTCGGCGCGGCGGGCGAGGCAGAGGGCGACCTGTTTTCCGCCCGGCTCGATGGCCCGCTAGCCTGGGTGCTGGGGGCCGAAGGCGAGGGCTTGCGCCGCCTTACCCGGGAAACCTGTGACCTGCTGGTGCGGATCCCGATGTTCGGCAGCGTCGAAAGCCTGAATGTTTCCGTCGCCAGCGGCATCTGCCTGTATGAAACGCGGCGGCAACGTAATCTCATTTGATTTTTCACCGGTTTTTCACTAGAATACCCGGTTTTTCACCTTGCCTCACCGTCCCGCATGGCGGGAGGCTTTATATCCATAAGGAGCACGCATGCGACATTACGAAATTGTATTTATCGTTCATCCCGATCAGAGCGAGCAGGTGCCCGCCATGGTCGAACGCTATCGCACCCTGATCACTGCAAAAAGCGGCCAGATCCATCGCCTCGAAGACTGGGGCCGCCGCCAGATGGCCTACCCGATCCAGAAGATGCACAAGGCGCACTACGTGCTGATGAATATCGAGTGCGACCAGGAAACCCTGGACGAACTCGAGCACGCCTTCAAATTCAACGATGCGGTACTGCGCCACCTCACCATCCGCACCAAGGAAGCGGTAACCACCCCTTCCCCGATGATGAAGGAAGACCGGGCCAGAATCGTGGAAACCCCGGCTGAAGTCAAGGCCGAGGCGCCTGCCGAGCAGGCAACCGCGGCCTAAGTGGATTGCAACCGGGTTGTCCTGACCGGCCGGATCGCCGAGATGGATGCCTTGCGTTACACCCCCGCCGGTTTGCCGCTGATGGCCTTCAGAATCGGCCACGTGTCCGAGCAGATCGAAGCAGGGTTCAAGCGCAAGGTTGAATGCGAAATCCCCGCGATGGTGATGGGGGAACCCGCCCAAGTCGTAGCAGGCTGGAAAGCCGGCGACAGCATCAGGGCGGAGGGTTTCCTGGCACGCAAGAGCCTGCACAGTCAGCAACTGGTATTGCACCTGAATAAAATTGAATTGATTGAGAGAGGTTAAAATGGCACGTCCTACAACTAAAAAGCCGACCCGGCCGAGCAGCCGGGGCGGGATGTTCAAGCGCCGCAAGTTTTGCAAATTCACCGCTGAAGGTATCAAGGAAGTCGATTACAAAGATACCGAGATACTGAAGGATTTTATCGCTGAAAACGGCAAGATCATTCCCTGCCGCATTACCGGCACGAAAACCCGCTATCAGCGCCAACTGGGCACCGCCATCAAGCGCGCCCGCTTCCTGGCCCTGATTCCCTACACCGACCAGCACTAAGGAGTCTCCAGATGCAACTGATATTATTGGAAAAGGTCGTTAACCTCGGCCAACTGGGTGACATCGTCAAGGTCAAGGATGGCTATGGCCGAAATTTCCTGATTCCCCAAGGCAAGGCCAAGCGAGCCACGGAGCAGAACAAGGCCGAGTTCGAAGCGCGTCGCGCAGAACTGGAAAAGCAGCAAGCCGCGATTCTCGCCGATGCCCAGGCGCGTGCCGAGAAGCTGGAGGGCTTGATGGTGCAGATTTCGCAGAAGGCCGGCGTTGACGGCAGGCTGTTCGGCTCGGTGACCAACACCGATATTGCCGAAGCGCTGAAAGCCCAGGGCTTCGAAGTTGCCAAGGCGGATATCCGCATGCCCGAAGGCCACCTCAAGCAGATCGGCGATTATCCCATCACCATCGCGCTGCACCACGATGCGACTGCCAAAATCACGGTTTCCGTGCTTGGTGCTAGCTGAGGTTGCGCTTGTTCCGAAAAAAGGGGGCTGCTTGCAGCCCCCTTTTTCTTTGTCTCTGGCGGCGGGATTTGGGTATACTTACAACCTTGTTTTTTGCCTTGTTGCATAGCGGATAATTAAAAAAGACATGAACGATCAACAACTTGACTCTCTCAGGTTGCCCCCCCATTCGGTCGAGGCGGAGCAGTCTGTGCTGGGCGGCCTGTTGCTCGACAACAGCGCCTGGGACAAGATCGCCGACCTGATTACCGAGGAGGATTTCTACCGCCACGACCACCGTCTGATATACCGGCACATCAGCAAGCTGGTGGAGCACGCCAAGCCGGCGGACGTGATCACCGTGGCGGAATCGCTCGAGAACACGGCCAAGCTGGTCGATGCGGGAGGATTGGCTTATCTCGGCGCGCTGGCGCAGAACACCCCGAGCGCCGCCAACATCCGCCGCTATGCCGAAATCGTGCGGGAGCGCGCGGTATTGCGCCGCCTGGCCGAGGTGGGCAGCGGCATCGCGGAAAGCGCGCTCAGCCAGACCGGGCGCTCGGTTGCGCAGTTGCTCGACGAGGCCGAAGCGCGAGTGTTCGAGATCGCCGAGGCGGGCGCGCGCGGCAAACAGGGCTTCGTCGAGATCCAGCCGCTCCTGACCCAGGTGGTGGAACGCATCGACATGCTGTTCCAGCGCGAGAATCCGAGCGATGTCACCGGCATCCCGACCGGTTTCCAGGATCTGGACGAAAAAACTTCGGGCCTGCAGGCGGGCGACCTGATCATCGTGGCCGGGCGGCCGAGTATGGGCAAGACCGCGTTTTCCCTGAATATCGGCGAGAATGTGGCGATGCAGACCGGTTTGCCGGTGGCGGTGTTCAGTATGGAAATGGGCGGCACCCAACTGGTGACGCGCATGCTGGGCTCGATCGGCCGCCTCGACCAGCACCGGGTGCGCACCGGACGCCTGCAGGACGAGGACTGGCAGAAACTGACCTATGCGGTGGGGAAGCTCAACGACGCGCCTATCTACATCGACGAAAGCGCCGCGCTGACCGTGCTCGACCTGCGCGCGCGGGCTCGCCGCCTGCACCGCCAGTGCGGAAAACTGGGCCTGATCGTGATCGATTACCTGCAGTTGATGAGCGGCAGCGGAAAAGGCGGCGGCGGTGAAAACCGCGCCACCGAGATTTCCGAGATCTCGCGCGGCCTCAAGGCATTGGCCAAGGAACTGGACGTACCGGTGATTGCGCTTTCACAGCTCAACCGCAGCCTCGAGCAGCGCCCCAACAAGCGCCCGGTGATGTCCGATCTGCGCGAATCCGGCGCCATCGAGCAGGATGCCGACCTGATCCTGTTCATCTACCGCGACGAAGTCTACAATTCCGATACCCCGGACAAGGGTATCGCCGAGATCATTATCGGCAAGCAGCGCAACGGCCCGATCGGCATGGTGAAGATGACTTTCCTCGGAGAGTACACCCGGTTCGAGAATTATGCCCATGCCGGTCAATATTAGTCCTGAGTTTCGAGTCATGAGTCCTGAGTATTACGAGCATGTCCTGCTTAGGACTCGGCATTCTGGACTCAGCATTTCATCATGACCCGGCCGATTCGGGCTCGCATCGATCTTTCCGCTCTCAAGCACAATCTCGCTGTGGTGCGCGGCTGTGCCCCGCAGTCGCGCGCATTGGCCGTGATCAAGGCCAACGCTTACGGTCACGGCATGCTGCGGGTGGCGGGCGCGCTGGCCGGTGCCGAAGGCTTTGCCGTGCTCAATCTGAGCGAAGGGGTCGCCCTGCGCGAGGCCGGTTTCAAGCAGACCATCCTGCTGCTGGAGGGATTCTTCAGCGCCGACGAGCTGCCTGCACTGGCCGAATACCGCCTGGCCAGCGTAATCCATCATGCCGAACAGATGGAAATGCTGGAAGCATCAGGCCTGCCGGTCAAACTCGATGTGTTCCTCAAAATCAACAGCGGAATGAACCGGCTCGGCTTCAAGCCGGAGGTTTTTCCATCCGCTTTACAGCGGCTCCAGTCTTCCCGTTCGGCTGGCAAGATAACGCTGATGACCCATTTTTCCACCGCCGATGCCCTGAAGGGTGCAAGCGAGGCAGAAGGCGTCGCCGCGCAACTGGCCTGCTTCGACGGACTCGCCGCCGGGCTGGCGTTGCCGCGCAGTCTGGCCAATTCCGCCGCTATCCTGCGTTATCCCGAAACCCACGGCGACTGGGTGCGTCCGGGCATCATGCTCTACGGCTCATCGCCGTTTGGCGAAGCGAGTGCGGAAAGCCTGGGCCTGAGGCCGGCCATGACGCTGGAGAGCGGCATCATCGCCGTGCAGGCGCTACGGGCAGGCGAGGCGGTAGGCTATGGTGCAACTTTTCGCGCTGCCAGCACGATGCGTGTCGGCATCGTCGCCTGCGGCTATGCCGACGGCTACCCGCGCCATGCCCCGACCGGTACACCAGTCCTGGTCAACGGCGTTTCCACCCGCACCCTGGGGCGGGTTTCCATGGACATGCTGTGCGTTGACCTCACCGCTCTTCCCGATGCCGGCATCGGCAGTCCTGTGACCTTGTGGGGGGATGGGCTGCCGGTGGAGGAAGTCGCTGCGGCCGCGGGCACCATCAGCTACGAATTGCTGTGCGCCTTGGCGCCGCGGGTGCCGGTGGTCGAAATATAGAGCATGGCCAAGCAGAAATCCATCTACACCTGCACCGAATGCGGCGGCCAAATTCCCAAGTGGCAGGGGCAGTGCCCGCACTGCATGGCGTGGAACACACTGGTGGAAACGGTTGCCGAAGCGGCGCCGGCCAACCGCTACAGTGCGCTGGCCCAACCAAGCCAGTTGCAGCGCCTGTCCGATGTGGAGGCGCTGGAAACACCGCGTCAGACCACCGGAATCGCTGAATTCGACCGCGTTCTCGGCGGTGGACTGGTGCCAGGTGGCGTCGTCCTGATCGGCGGCGATCCCGGCATCGGCAAGTCGACTTTATTGCTCCAGGCGCTATGCCATCTCGGCGCGCACAAAAGGGTGTTGTATGTCAGCGGCGAGGAGTCGGCACAGCAGATCGCACTACGGGCCAGGCGATTGGCTCTCGACGCTGGTCCGGTCCAGCTCCTGGCGGAAATTCAACTGGAAAAAATCAGTGCCACACTGATCGCGCATCAGCCCGATGTGGCGGTGATCGATTCGATCCAGACCGTTTACTCCGAGGCGCTGCAATCCGCCCCTGGCAGCGTGGCGCAGGTGCGCGAGTGTGCCGCGCAGTTGACCCGGCTGGCGAAGCAGGCCGGCATCACCGTCATCCTGGTTGGCCACGTGACCAAGGAAGGCGCCCTGGCGGGGCCGCGCGTGCTGGAGCATATCGTCGATACCGTGCTCTATTTCGAGGGCGACAGCAACTCCAGCTTCCGCCTGATCCGCGCCTTCAAGAACCGTTTCGGCGCAGTCAACGAGCTGGGCGTATTCGCCATGACGGAGAAGGGCTTGCGCGAAGTGAGCAATCCTTCCGCACTGTTCCTGTCGCACCATGGGCAGGAAGTGGCGGGTTCGTGCGTGATGGTGACGCAGGAGGGGACGCGCCCCTTGCTGGTGGAAGTCCAGGCGCTGGTGGACGAGGCGCACGCGCCCAATCCGCGCCGCCTCTCCGTCGGCCTGGAGCAGAACCGGCTGGCGATGCTGCTGGCGGTGCTGCACCGCCATGCCGGCATCGCCTGCTTCGATCAGGATGTATTCGTCAATGCCGTGGGCGGGGTCAAGATCACCGAACCCGCCGCCGATCTGGCCGTGCTGCTGGCGATTGTTTCCTCCCTGCGCAACAAGCCGTTGCCGGCAAAGCTGGTGGTGTTCGGCGAGGTTGGCCTGGCCGGCGAGGTGCGCCCGGTGCAACGCGGCCAGGAGCGCCTCAAGGAGGCCGCCAAGCTGGGTTTTACCCATGCCGTGATCCCCTTGGCCAATAAGCCGAAACAGGGCATCGCCGGCATGGAGGTGGTCACGGTGGATCGGCTCGACGAGGCGGTGGCGTATTGCAGGGCTTGAGATTAAGTGACATCATCACTCTCGAAGAGCAAAATAATGAAAACGGGTGGGGCGTAGCCGCAATATGTCAAAACTGCTTGTCTATCTGGAAGGGGAACTGGTCGGGGAGTGCCAGCTTGATCGCGAGCGCATCGTAATCGGGCGCAAGCCGAACAACGATCTGCAATTGGCGCATTCGGCCGTGAGCGGGAGCCATGCCCTGCTCATCACCATCCGCAACGACTCCTTTCTGGAAGACCTGAACAGCACCAACGGCACCAAGGTCAACGGCAAAAGCATCAAGAAATGCCTGTTGCGGGATGGCGACGAAATCAGGATTGCGAAACACATTCTGAAATATGTGTTCGAACCCATCGAGCTCAAACCGGACGAAGAGGCGATCAGCCGCTCCGGCAAGTTGCGCCACCTCGAAAATCTCATCCGGAGTGCCGACGACACGCTGTCTGTCAACGAGAATATGTTGCGGAAAAGCCCGACTTTTTCCTCGACCATGCAGATAAATGCATCACCCGGCAAGCCGGTTCCGAAAAGCCCGGCCAATGAACTGCCGCCGCAAGCGGGATTGCAGATTTTAAGCGGGGTGGGTGCTGGCCAGGAAATGAATTTGGACCGGATATTGACCACACTGGGGAAACCCGGCATACAGGTGGCGGTGATTATGCGCCGTCCGGAAGGCTACGCCCTGACCCACCTGGAAGGGGATAAAAGGCCGTTGCTGAATGGCGTCGCCATCAGTGAGCAGCCCCAAGTGTTGGAAGATCACGACATTATCGAAATCGCCGGGATCAAGCTGGAGTTCTGCCTGAAAGGCTATCCATCGGTACAGGCGGGCGACCGGCAAGGCGCTTCCGCTCCGTCCCAATAGCTTAGGGCCCGTTAATGGATAAATGTAACATTTATCCATTAACGGGCCCTTATTTCCGATGTTCCGCCTTGACAGCGCGGAATGCGGGACCCCAGACGGGATGCCCGGCTTCTGCCGGATCCAGCACGAATTTGCTGTCCAGTTCCAGCGCTTTCCTGAATTCATCCCGGCATTGCCTCTCCCGGTTCGACAGGCAATGGATGAATGCCAGATATTTATGCGCCCTGACGGCATCGCCACCAAAAGTCAGGCCGCTGTCCAGCGCGCTCTGCAGGTGTTTGGCGGCGGTTTTGTAGCTGCCTTCCTCATAGCTTCTTATCCCGATCGAAAGTTCCTGTTCCGCCTTGCGCGGTGAGAGCTTGTCCAGCCCGATGTCCCTGACCGGGCCGGAAGAACAGCCGGCACCGAGCAAAAGAAGCAGGGCAGTTATCAGGATGCTTGATCGGAGGGAGGGTGTCATTCCAATATTCCTTGTTTGAATTTATGCTGGATAGTTGTGCTTTCCCCGGCCTCCAGATTCACAGTTTTGCGATAGGGGGTAAAGCTGCCGTTTTTGATCTCGATGCGGTGCTTGCCGGGGGATAAATCGATTTCCTTGAGCGGCGGCGAGGCGCCCTGACTCTTTCCGTCGATGAAGACCTCTCCCCAGGGGAGCACCCTGAAGGCAAGGGTGGACTGGGAAGAAGCCGGCGCGACCGGCGTTGCGTTATCTTGCTGCTGCCCTGCGGACGGATTATTTTCAGTCGCCGAGGAGGGCAGATGTTTTCCGGTGGGAACAGAAACGATCGTGCCCGTAACCGGCTTTATGTCCTGGCTCGCTGTTGTTGTGGTCTCGCGGCTTGAGTTGACGAGCAGTGCGGTTGCGATCACGACAAGAAGCGCAACGGCTGAAGCGCTTGCAAGCATTTTTCGTCCGCGCCGAGCCGGCGCTGACGTAACTTGCCGAGCATCAAGCACCACGGTGGCATCGCCATCGCTGACGCTGTTTTTGCGGCCGGCATAGGCGGCGGATGGAACTGCGGAGGGTGGTGGTGCCGTGGCAGTCAGGCTCTTGTAGTTCTTGAGGTCGTTGGCCATTTCCCGTGCGGATTGATAGCGCATTTCCGGTTCCTTCGCCAGCGCCCTGGCGACAATATGGTCGAATGACCCGGGAATGGTGGGGTTGACGCTTGCAGGGGGTAAAGGAGTTTCGTTCAGAACCCGGTACATGATGCTGGTAAGCGTGCTGTCTTCACCGCCGAAAGCCGGCTTGCCGGTGAGCAGTTCGTACAGCACCGCCCCCAGCGAGAAAATGTCGGAGCGGCCGTCCACGGGCTTGCCTGCCACCTGTTCCGGCGACATGTATTTGGGCGATCCGAGAATGATGCCGATTTGGGTTCTGGAGCCGGACGACATCTTGGCGATGCCGAAATCGGTGATTTTCACGCTGCCATTGCGCAGCACCATGATGTTGGCGGGCTTGATGTCGCGGTGAACAATGCCGTGCTCGTGGGCGTATGCCAGGCCATCGGCGACCTGGGCGATGATTTCGGCGATCCTCTCCGGTTGCAGTATTTCGCCGCTAGCGACGATTTCCTTGAGCTCGCGTCCTTCCAGGTACTCCATGGCCATAAAGGCGACGTGGCCGGCCCTGCCCACATCGTAAATCGTGACAATATTGGGATGGTTCAGGCGGCCGGCGGATTTGGCTTCGCGATTGAAACGCTCCTCGAAATCCGCGAGCTCATCCTTGGACAGATTGAGATTGATGGTCTTGATCGCGACAATGCGGTCTATGAGCGGGTCGACGGCTTTGTAGACCACGCCCATGGCACCCTGCCCGAGTTCTGACAGGATCTCGTAACGACTTATTTGTTTGACTTCCATTGGGTGGTCGATGCTAAATAGTTTCTGGTGGAGATAAACCCACGATGGGCCCATAACAGTAGTTTTTTCGCCATGTCGTGTCAAGACGGATGGCTCTTGCGACGAACAGTCCGGGAGCGGGAAAATCCTGCAAATATTTAAAAGTAAAGTCAATATTCTTAACGCTATGCTCCATTGTTGATATTATGGCCATGCGGCCGGGCACGGCCGGTTTTCAGGGAGAGTTGAACGCATGACAGACCATGGTATGTTGGAATTCGCCAGCGCCACCGATCCCGGGGTGGTGCGCAAGTTCAATGAGGACAGCATCGCGATCGACAACGAGACCGGCCTGGCTGTGCTGGCCGATGGCATGGGCGGCTACATGGCCGGCGATGTGGCCAGTACCATGGCGACCTCGGTAATTATGGGAGAGTTGAAGGCCTCGCTGCCGAACCTGGGTTCGGCCCGGAATTCCGGTGACGGGAAATTTTCGCCACAGTTGCTGGCGGCGAAGCGGGCTGCCGAGAAAGCCAATCTGGCGATACTGAAGGTCGCGCAAAAGAATCCGCAGTACCAGGGGATGGGCACCACGCTGCTGCTCGCCTGGTTTCACGATGACCGCGTTTCAATCGCGCATGTCGGCGATTCACGCCTGTACCGGCTGCGCTATGACCGGCTCGAGCAGCTCACGGTCGACCACTCGTTGCTGCAGGACCAGGTCGAGGCCGGTGTGATAGATTCCGAGGATGCCAAAAATTCGCACAATCGCAACCTGGTGACCCGCGCCTTGGGAAAGGGGGACACGGTTGAGGTGGGCCTGCATGAAGATGACGTGCTGAAGGGAGATATCTACCTGCTTTGCTCCGACGGCTTGAACGATATGGTCGAGGATGCCGATATCGAGCTTGCCCTGCGCGAGCTGAAGGCCAATCTGCCGCTGGCGGCGAAGGTGTTGGTCGAAATGGCGAACGATAACGGCGGACACGACAATGTGTCCGTGATTCTGGCCAGGGTGCAGGGCTTCCATGCCGGGCGCGGGTTGCTCGATGGGCTGTTCGGCTGGCTAAGGAGGTAGAAGGGAGATGGCGAAACTGGTTGTGACATTGAATGGCGCTGCGATCGGGCATCATTTTATCGAAAAGGATCGCGTCACTATCGGGCGCCGGACGGAGAACGATGTTCATCTTGATGATCCGGGCGTAAGCAAGGAACACGCGGTCATCCTGACTGTGGGCAACGACCATATTTTCGAGGATCTGGGCAGCACCAACGGCTCGATCGTCAATGGCCGCCGCGTTACCCGGCACATCCTGCAAAACGGCGATGTGATCGGCCTTGGTATTTTCCTGCTCAAGTACGTCAACGTCAAGGCCAACCCGGAAATGGACTACGACCGTACGCTGATGATCCGTACCCCCGACCTGGAAATCAGTGCTGCAGCGCGTGATGCGGAGGGGGAGCGTCCATCATCGGTACAGACCGCGCGGCCTTCCCGCAGAAGCAGCTTTCCGCTGGGAGGGGTGGCCGGCATCAAGGGTGAATTCGCCGGCAGGAAAGTCGAGCTGGAGCAAGCCCTCAAGACCTTAGGCACGGCCGGGCGGCAGGTTGCAGTGATTACGCGGCGGCCGCTAGGCTACTTCATCAGCCACGTGGAAGGAAAGAAAACCGCACTGGTCAACGGTCGTGCCATCGGTGAAGTGCCCCATGCACTGCGGCATGGCGACGTGATCGAGGTGGGGCAGGAAAAACTGGAGTTTTTCCTGACGTAACGGACACGGCGGCCGCGCCAACCAGAATGATTGAGCGTCGCGGCCGCCATGTCCGTTCCCTCTCTCCTACCTCTCCCCCAGAGGGCTAATCTATGCACACATCTTTGCAAGCTGTTGATTTTACTACCCTCCCCCGCTTGCGGGGGAGGGGTTGGGGGAGAGGGAAAAAGGGCATGTTAATCAACCAATTCCCTCTCCCTAGCCCTCTCCCTCGCACCCGCAAGGAGTGTCCCCGCCGGGATTGGCAGCAAGCTGCTCAATCCGGCGAGACGGGAGAGGGGACTTGTGTGCATAGATTAGCCCAGAGGGGGAGAGTGATGAGGTGTCGCTTCGCGACGTTCACGTTAAACTTTACGCCTGTACGGCCTCAATCACCTGGCCACTGGTCTCATGGCTATCCTGCCCCATCAGGTAGAGATAGAGAGGCATCAGCGTTTCCGCCCTGGGCAGGTTGTCCTTGAGTTCGCCGGGGTGGGTGCGGGCGCGCTGCGGGGACTGTACCGGGCCGGGCACCACCGCGTTGATGCGCAGATTGGGATAAATCTCCAGTTCCTGCGCCCAGATTTTCACCAGCGTTTCCACCCCGCTTTTGGCGACCGCAGCGCCCCCCCAGTACGCAGCAGGAACGTGGCCGTGGGTGTCCGAGGTCATCAGGATAGCAGCATCCGGTGCGGCCTTCAGCAGGGGCAGGCAGGCGCGGGTGAGTGCGAAAGGCGCGGCCAGGTTGACGCGCAGCAGTTGCAGCCATTGTTCCAGGGTCTGGTCTTCCAGCGGCTGGGGGCGGTCGACCTTGGCGGCGTTGTGCAGGATGCCGTCGAGTCTGCCCAACTGCCGTGCGATGGCGTCGGCCAATGCTTCGTAGTCCCTGCTTTCGGCCTTTTCCAGATCGAGCGGAAAGATGGCTGGCAGCGCGTGGCCTGCCGCCTCGATTTCATCGTATACCGCCTCCAGCTTCTTCACTGAACGCCCGTGCAGAATGACTGTGGCGCCGTGCGCGGCGAAGGTGAGCGCGGCCGTCCGGCCGATGCCCTGGCCCGCACCGGTGATGAGGATGACGCGATCCCTGAGCAGGTTTTGAGGAACTTGATAATTTTTCATGATGATTTCAGGATTAGTTCTGCGCATTTTATACCACTTCTGACCGCGCCTTCGAGGGTGGCCGGGTAGTCGCCGGCAGTGTAGTCGCCGGCGAGATAGAAATGCGGCAGCGGTGTGGCCTGGCCGGGGCGATCCAGGCCGGGGGTGCAGGCGAACGTGGCGCGCTTTTCCGCAATCACCTTGTGCCAGAGCGGGAAGGGAAGCAGGGGAAACGCCGTGCGCAGTTCGGCATTCACCCGCTGCGCCAGTTCGCCGTGGTCGAGTTCCTGGTGCGGCCCCTGCGCGCTGATCACGACGCACATCAGTCCGGCTTGCCGGTTCAGCTGGCCGTGGTCGAACACCCATTGTGCTGCGCCGCCGCAGAGGCCGATCATGGGGCGGGGCAGGCGGGTTGCATCGGGGTATTGCAGGAACACGGTATAGATCGGCTGATACTCGAAGCGGGCGACCAGTGCCACCGCCTCGGCCAGTTGCGGCAGCGTGCCGGCAATTCCGGCCAGACGCTGTGGCGGCGCCGCGCAGATGACGCGGTCGAACGGTTTTGATCCTTGATGCGTTTCGAGGGCGAAACCACCCGCTTCCACCCGCACGCCAAGCACGGTCTGAGAGGGCAGCACGCTGCCGCCGCGGTGTTCGATGAAGCTGGCCGCATGCGCCGGGAAGAGTTGGGTCAGATCTGCCAGGGGCAGCAGCATGTCGCTGTCCGCGCGGCTGCCGAACAGGCTGTCGCGCAGCACGTTGAGAAATATCTGGGCCGAGGCGGTTGCGAGCGGCGTGTTGAGCGCGGCGACGCACAGCGGCTCCCACAGGTAGCGGCGCAGATTCTCGCTCTGGCCGTGCTTTTGCAGCATCTCGCCCACGCTGGTGTCGCGGACGAGATGGAAATCCTGCCTGCGCAAGGCATGCACGAAGCGCACGGCTGCGATGCGTTCTCCCCAGGTCAGTCCGCTTGCAGTGAGCAGCCCCTGTGTGACGTGCAGGGGAGCGGGCAAGGAAGAGGCTTGCAGGCTGAAGCGGCCGGGAATGTGGAGCTGCAACGGCAGCCGCAGCAGCAGGGCGGACGGGCCCGCCCCGACCAGACCCATCAGGCGCTGGATTTCACGATA
>JAJYXP010000059.1 GCA_021801705.1 Pseudomonadota bacterium | reverse complement strand
TGGGGTAAAATCAACAACAGGGCGAGTACCAGTAGGCATTTTTTACGAATCGGTTTTTAGAGAACTCCAATTATATCAAATGTTTACTGTGTTATTCGCCCTTTTTATGCAAAATTCAGGCTAGGTTTTGCAAATTCGGCCCAGTCCGAATCAATAAACTTCCCCTCAGCCACCCCACCTGAGGACAAGTGAAAAGGCCTGGTTCATGCCGGGCCTTTTCACTGCTGAACCCCCGTTTTTTTCCGAAGACGGGGTTCTTTTATTTTGTGCAGACGGATCAGGCCGGAGTAAAACTGCAGCGGCTGAGTGTAAGCGTTCCTTCCGGATTTTACAGAACAATCGAATTCCATTTATTTCAGCTTGCCTCGGGTTTGGGTTGCCTTGATTAAACGCGGGAGATGTCGAGCTTGCGCATCTTTTGCCACAAATTCTTGCGGCTGATGCCGAGTGCGCTGGCGCATAGTTGAATCTGCCAGTCGTGTTTCTCCAGCATGTCCAGGATGAATTGGCGCTCACTTTCGGCCAGATAATCGCCGAGAGAGGAAAGGCCTCTTGCGGATCGGCCTTCATTCTCGGCGGCACGGTCGAAGACGGCATCCGGCGAAAGCACTCGCCCTTCGCTCAAGACACAGGCGCGTTCGAGGGCATGCTTGAGTTCCCGTATATTTCCCGGCCAGGGATGGTCAAGCAGCGCGCGTTCGGCGGCGGGCTGCAAGACGCAGAGCTCTCCGTTGTGCTGAGCCGACAGGTCGGCGAGGAAGCTACGCGCCAGCCACAAAATGTCTTCCTTGCGTTCGCGCAAGGGTGGAATTTGCAGGCGAATGACGGTGATGCGGTAATAGAGGTCTTCCCGGAATTCGCCGGACTCCACCATGGCCTTCAGATCCCGGTGGGTTGCGCAAACCAGCCGGAAATCGACCGGGATGGCGGACTCGCCGCCAACCCGGACAATGCGCCGTTCCTGGATTCCCCGCAGCACCTTGATTTGCATCGATAACGGCATGTCGCCGATTTCGTCGAGGAACAACGTCCCGCCGTCGGCCTGCTCGAACAGGCCTTTTTTGGCGCGCAGCGCCCCGGTAAAGGCGCCTTTCTCGTACCCGAACAGTTCCGCTTCCAGCAGGGTTTCCGTCAATGCGCCGCAGTTTACCGCCACAAACGGGCGGTTGCCCTGCCCCAGGCGATGCAGTTCAAGGGCAACCCGCTCCTTGCCGACCCCCGATTCTCCCGTAATCAGCACCGATGTCTTGCCGGCGGCCAGTTTGTGCAAAATCGTTTCGATATGGCGCATGACGGGGGAAACGCCCAGGGTTGCCCCTTTTTCCGTTTCCGCCCCGCCGAGTATTGCTCGCATCTTTTCCACCAGCACATCCAGGTCGAAAGGTTTGGCCAGGTAATCCTGGGCGCCCAGCTTGAGGAGTTCCACCACCGTTTCAATATCGGCGAAGCCGGTGATGAAAATGAATGGCGGGATGGACACATTGGTTTCCCGCAATTGACGGAATAGTATATCGCCGCTGATGTCCGGCAAACGGATGTCGCTGATCACCAGGCCATATGTTTTCTCCTGGAGCGCCGCCAATGCCGCTCCTCCTTGCCGGTACCAGTCGCAGGAGAAGCCTTCCAGGGTCAGGCGAACCAGGAGCGATTCGCCCATGATGCCGTCGTCCTCGATGAGACAAACCGGCTTAGACATTTTCGTCTTTCAGGCCAGGCAGAGGAAGCAAAACAAGAAAATGCGTGAGGCCGGCATCGGCGCCCGCCTTGATTTCCCCTTTGAGTTGCTGCACGATCTGGTAGGTGATCCACAAACCCAGCCCATTTCCCTGCTCGCTGAAACGCGAGAAAGGCTCGAACAAGGTGCCCATTTGTTCCGAAGTCAGCGTCCTGCCGTCGTTTTCCACGCGGAGGAGCAGATTGTTCCCGTCCATGGCCGCCTGCAGAGATACATGCCCGCCATCGGATGCCGCCTGGATCGCGTTGAGCAACAGGTTGATGAGAATCTGCCGCACCAGCGTGGACGGCAGCGGCACCGGCTCGCCGGTGCTGATCGACCAGGCAAGCCCGATGCGCTTCTTGTGCGCCTCGGGCGTGACCAGCAAGCGCACGTCGTCGAAATCTTGCGGGGTAAGATCGCGGTTTTTCAATTTTGCTTCCACCAGCAATGCGGCAACGGTTTCACGGATTTGCTGCAAGCCCCTGTCGAGGTGAGAAACGGTCATCTGGGCGACGGAGTCAAGCGAAACGTGGCGCTTGAGCGTGCTGATGGCGTTGAACATGCCGCCCAGCGGGTTGTTGATCTCGTGGGCGATACCGGCGGTGAGGCGTCCCACCGCAGCCATGCGCTCGGACTGGATCATTTGCTTTTCCAGCAGGGCTTTTTCCTTGAGTTGCGCCACCATCTCGGCAAAGGCTTTATAGAGTTGTCCCAATTCATCGCCACACTCATGGATTCCGGGTTCCAGCGCCTCCGGCAGTTGATGGTGGATGGTTTCCATATGCCGCGCCAGCAACGAGAGCGGCTGGGTCATGCTCTGCCCCCAGTACCAGTTGATGGGCAGCAAAACGCCCAGGACAATCAGCGTGATCCACAGCGCCCGGCCGGCAAGCCGCAAGAAGCGGAACCAGAAGGTCGAGGTGTCATGCACCGCCAGCAATGTGCCGAGTGTCACGCCGTCGGAGATGATCGGCACGGCGATGAACAGGCGGGATGAGTCCGGCGGCTCCAGCACCCGGGTTTCGCCCGCTTGCAGTGCCCCCAGCTCCTTGTCGACATAGGCGAACTCCCGCCCGAGAGCAGTGAGATCGGATAACACCGGATAGCGTTCCGGGTGGGAAGAGACATATATCCGTCTATTGGGGTCGAGCACGATCAGGCTCTCGGCGTGCATGGCATTGGCGCGGGCGCCGTCCTGGAAGGGCAGGGAAACCATTTCGAAAGCCGGCCACACATCGTCGTGCAACACGAGGGGGAAAAGCGCGCGCGACATGGTCAGCCCCAGGTCTTCCGAACTGCGCAGAACGTCCTGCTTCAGGTCGTCGTAGGCTTGCCCCATGAAGGACAGCGACAGCGTCAGGGCGGTGATGACGATAAGCAGACCGCCCCACAGCGGCAGCTTGTAGCGCAGGCTCAGGTTGAAGAACATCAGGGTTGGCCGACAAGGGCCGCCATGTCGGCGACGCTTTTGTAGAGGTCGGGAGAACCGGCGATAAAGCCATCCAGATTCAGCTTGGCCAGCAGCGCCTGTCCGGCGGGGTTCTTGCTCATGTCCAGGAGCGCGGCGCGCATGGCGTCGAAATCCGCCTGGCTGACACTGCGATTCGCCACGAACGGCGGAAATCCGAATGGCTCGGATTGCTTTACCACACGAGTTTTGGCGGCAATTTCGGGGTTCACCTTGGAGAGAGAGTCCCAAACGTAACTGTCCACCGCCGCCCCTTGGGCAAGTCCGCTTGCCACTGCCTCAATCGCCTTGCGATGCGACCAGGTGAAAAAAGTGCGGCGGAAGAAGGTCCCCAAGTCGTATCCCGCCTGCTTGATAGCGAATCGCGGCACCAGGTAGCCAGTGTTCGACAGCGGATCGGCATAGGCGAACACCGCGCCTTTCAGGTCCGCGATGGAACGGGTGTGGGTATCCTTGGCGGGAACGATCAGGTAGGAACGGTAAATCGGCTTGCCCTGACTGACCGGGACGGCGAGCAGCTTGACTTCCTTCCCCATCGCGACATAGGGATAATCGCATACCCAGGCGAAATCGAGTTTGCGTTGCTGCAACAAATCCATCGTTTCGCGGTAACGGTCGCGCGGCACGAACTCCACCGGCCGCTTCAGCCTGTGCTGCAAATAGTCCCGCCAAACCGCCAGAAGCGCATGCTGGTCGTGCAGGAAGGCCGGCGTCATGCCGACATGAAGCGGCTTGTCGGCGCCAAGGGACGTTCCTGTCAGCAACAATAGCAGCACACCCATAAAAATCCGGCGATGCATGATCAATTTCCCCCCAGGTTACCCTTTGGTAACAACACACCAGAATGCGATCGCAAAATGGTAACGCAGTCTTATTCAGTATTTACCGATTCCTGGAGCAAGATAGTTTTTTTCGCGTAGTTAGGCAAGCTATAAGGGATGGAACGTACTTTGCATGGGCAATCCGTATGCAAACAAATCCCACTATGAATACACCGGCCTCCATTGGATCCAACGCCAGTTTCAAGCGCCTCGCCGCGACGCAGCCCGTGTGGTTTTGCGCGGATGCCTGCTTGAAACTCAGGCCCGGCGGCATGGGGTGCGAAGCATGCCGGGATGCCTGTCCAGTTCAGGCGATCCGCGTGGAAGCCGACCGGGTGGAACTGGCGCCCGGTTGCACGGGCTGCGGCCGGTGTGCCGCCGTTTGCCCTTCCGGCGCGTTGCTTGTCGAGGGGTTCGATGAACTCGTGCAGCCGTTGCCGGGCGGCGCAGCCGTCGCCCCGCTACGCCTCGAATGCCGCCGTGTACCGCGCAAGCTCGCGGGAAATGCGTGGCAAGTTCCCTGTCTGGGCGGAATTTCCCTCTCCGCGCTGATCGGACTGGTGGCGCGGCGTTCCAGCGCCGTCACATTGATCGACCGCGGCTGGTGCGCGACATGCCCGTCCGGCGCGGGAAATGCCCCGGTGAAAGCGCTTGCCGATACGGTTCGCAGGCTGGTTGAGGATGCCGGGTTGCCCGGCGAGCGCTTCCCTCTGGTTCACAACATGCCGACCCCCCATGATTTGGCGTTACCCATGACCGCCATGACGGACGGCCCCGCCATGCCGCGCCGCGCGTTTTTCGGCGCGTTGCTCAAGCGGACAGCCGAAACGGCAGCCGCCATCCGTTCGCCCGATATGTCGCGATTGGCGGTCGAAACCACGCGTGGCGCGCTGTCGGCCTCGCCGGTCATCCACCACGCCCGCAAGCGGATGGCCGCGAGCCTGAAGGAACTGGCCGGGCAGGCGGGAAAAGCGCTACCGGCGAAGTTCTTCCCGGATATGTCGGTCTCCGGGCGCTGCGCCTTGCATGGCGTTTGCAGCGCGGTTTGCCCAAGCGGCGCGCTTGCCGTTATCCAAAACGAAATTTCGGCAGGGCTGCGTTTCGACCCGGAACTATGCCTGGCCTGCGGGCTATGCACTCGCCACTGTCCGACCGGATCACTGAGCCTGTTACCGTCTGGCGACATGGCGACCCCGCACTCACCGGAGGGCAGGCAACTGAACATCTTCCCTTTGCGCGACTGTGCCAGGTGCGGCAAACTCTTTGTGAATCACGTAGATGACGACTTCTGCCCAGCTTGTAGCAGCAACCTGAAAATGGCGGAAAGCCTGTTTGGCACAAGTTTTGCAGATGCAGATCTGTAAGGAATTCGGACTTTCATTCGGGGAAACCCTAAAACTCTAAAGGAGGGCAATCATGAGCATGGATTTGCTGAAAACGCCTATCACCCGTCGCCGCTTCCTGCAGGCGACCGGAACGGCCGGCGCACTGGGGGCTGTTGGCGCGGGAACGCTGCCGAACTTCGCCACTTTGACCGAGGCGCAGGCGACCACCCCCCCGTCCGGCGGCCAGACCGTCGTCACCAAGAGCTTCTGCCACCAGTGCCCGGCGCGTTGCGGCATCGACGTCTACACCACTGACGGGCGAGTGCATGCAGTGTACGGCACCCTCGACAATCCGCTTTCCGAAGGCAAGCTCTGTCCCAAAGGACATTACGGGCAATACCTGCTCTATGATGCCGACCGCTTCAAGGGGCCGATGAAGCGCACCAACCCGAAGAAGGGGCGCAACGAAGACCCGAAATTCGTGCCGATTAGCTGGGACGAGGCATTGGATACGGTCGCCAAACGTCTGAACGATCTGCGCGCGAAAAATGAGTCCCACCGCTTCGGACTGATTTACGGCCGCGGCTGGGGCGCCACCGACGCTGGGCTGTTCAAGGACTGGAGCGCGTTGTACGGCTCGCCCAACATCGGCCTGGGCCATTCCTCCATGTGTTCCGACGGCAGCGAGGAGGCCAAGAAGATTCTCGACGGCAATCACGCCTACAACGCCTACGATTATGCGAATACCAACTACATGCTGGTGTTCGGCGCGGGCTTTCTGGAATCGTTCCGCCCCTTCACCGGCAACATGCGGGCGTGGGGGGTAATGCGCACCAAGCCGGCCAAGACCAAGGTCACCTTCGTCGACGTGCATCTGAACACCAGCGCCGCATCGGCGGATCGGGCGCTGCTCATCAAGCCCGGCACGGACGGTGCGATGGCGCTGGCTATCGCCCATGTCATCCTCACCGAGGGCTTGTGGGACAAACCCTTCGTCGGTAATTTCGTCGATGGCGTGAACCACTTCAAGCCAGGCGAAACCGTGGCGGCTGTTTTTACCGACGAGGATATCCGGAACAGGACTCTTGCCAAGGAAAAAGCCGCAGCCGAAAAAGCTGCCGCTGACAAGATTGCGGCTGAAAAAGCCGCGGCCGAAAAGGCCAAGACCAAAGCAGCCCTCGCCAAACTCCTCGAGGAACAAGTGCTGGCCAAAGGGAACCCTGCAGCCGAAAAAGCCATCGCCGGAAAAATCGCCAAATTCGAGAAAGAAGAAGCCAAAAAGGCGCTCTCCGAAGAAATCGACCGCAAGCAACGGGAAGCCCTCGATAAAGACAAGAAGCCGGAACCTGAAATCAAGGCCGGGCAAGCGCTGTTCGAGGAAAAATGGGTGCTTGGCCTGCCGGAATGGTGGAACGCCGTGCTCAAGGACTGCACCCCGGAATGGGCGGAAAAGATCACCACCATCCCGGCCAAAACCATCCATGCCGTGGCGCGCGAATTCGGCACCACCCATCCCGCCATCGCCATCTTCGAGCGCGGCGCCCACGCCCACACCAACGGCACGTACAGCGGCATGGCGATACATTCGCTCAACGCCCTGGTCGGTTCGATGTTCGCTCAGGGCGGCCTGCATTACCAGATGAAACCGCCCGCCGGCAAGCTGCCAATCAAAGCCGAGGACTTCATGGACGATTACGCCAAGGCGCCGGAGCGCAAGAAACCGCGGATAGACATGGTGAAAACAGACAAATGGCCGATGGCCAGCAACATGTTGCAGGAAGTCGCCAAGAACCATAATACCGCTGCGCCCTACAAGCTGGACACCGTCATGTTCTACATGACCGGGCCGGTGTTCTCGGGGCCGGATTGCACGGCCTGGGAAAAAATGCTGGGCGAAATTTTCGTCATCAACACTTCGCCGTTCCCGGATGAAACCTCGGTGTATTCCGACCTGATTTTGCCGGACCATACCTATCTGGAACGCTTGCAGGTGGCCGACACCTATCCCTACCAAGGCTACCCCATCTCCATGATCCGCACCCCGGCGGTCAAGCCCCTGTACGACACGCGGGTGTTCGGCGACATGCTGATCGACCTCGGCAAGCGCATCAAGGGACCGATGGGCGACTACTACAAGCAGGTCGGCAACACCGAGAACATCATCAAGGCGATTGCCACGGCCTTCGCGGAAAAACCCGGCGACAACGGCGTCAACAGTTACGAAAGCTGGAAAGAAAAGGGCGTCTGGTACAAGAAACCTTATCTGTGGCGCCAGATTCGCGGCGAGTTCTACGAATGGGACAAGGCAACCAAGTCCTATTCCAAGCGGATGACGCAGGAAGCAGTGAAGGAAAAGCTGATGAAAACCCCTTCGGGCAAGTTCGAATTCAAGTCGGGCTACCTGGAGGAGGAACACCACGTCCATTATCTCGTGGAGAAATTCGGGCTGCCTGCGGAAATGATCGCCTTCCCGCAATATCTTCCGGCCAACCATGCCGGCGGTGGCGACCTCCACTTCGTCAGCCCGAAACTCGCTATGCAGGCCGAGGGGCGCAGCGGCAACCTGCCCCACGCCACGGCAAGCATGCAGCCAAGCGTGGGCGGCAAAAAAACAGTTTATCTGGAAATCCATCCCGATACCGCCGCCAAGCGCGGCATCAAGGACGGCGACCGGGTGCGCGTCAAGTCTTCGGTTGGCTCCATCGAGGTTTATGCCAGGCTGTATGGCGGCATCCGCCCGGACACCGTGGCGCTACCGATGATCCACGGCCACTGGGGCATGGGGCGCTGGACCAAGAACAGAGGCGTATCGGGCAGCACCAACGAGGTGACGCCCAACGTTTCGGACGCGATTTCCGGCCAGTGCTGCTACCACAGCGCCAAGGTATTCGTGGAAAAGGTTTAGGCAGGCATTTTGCCGCAAGGCGAAAACTCGCAAAAGGTTTGAATATTTTAAGGAGGCCTAATCATGGCTAAGTGGGGAATGGTCATCGACCTGGAAAAATGCGTCGGCTGTCAGGCCTGCACCGTGGCGTGCGGCATGGAGAACAGCCGGCTGCCGGGCGAAATGTGGCAGGATGTGATCTTTTTTACCGAGGGCACGCATCCGAGCGCCCAACTCAAGTGGTTCCCGCGACCCTGTCAGCATTGCGAGAACCCGTCGTGCGTGGCGGTATGTCCGACGCACGCCACCTACAAGACCGAGGATGGCGTCGTGCTGGTGGACTGGAACCGCTGCATCGGCTGCAAATACTGCATGATCGCCTGCCCCTACGGCGTGCGTTTCTACACCGACGAAAAACCGCTGGTGGCGCCGGACATGCGCAAAGTGCTCGCCAGCAAGGACGATCACTCGTGGAACCCGCCGTGGAAAATGCCGGATGCGCGGGAGGACTGGAAGCACGGCGTCGGCATCCAGCCGCACGACGTGGTGTCGAAATGCACCTTCTGCTACCACCGCATTTCCAAGGCCCCTCCCGGCACGCCGGATCTCGATCCGCAAGATCCCAAGCTGCGCGAATTCACGCCGGCCTGCGTGGTCACCTGTGCGCCGGGCGCCCGCTACTTCGGCGACCTGTCGAATCCGAACAGCGAAGTTTCACGCATGATCGGCGACAAACGCGGCGTGCGCCTGCTCGACCAGCTGGGCAACAAGCCGCAGGTGTATTACCTCACCGGTGATGGCGGCGCAGTGCCGAGCAGCCGGGCGATCAACAAAAAAGTTTGACGGAGGACGATCATGAACTTCATTTATCCAAAAACCGTGAACGAGGCCATTTCCGGCGCGCTCAAAATGTTCGGCGAAAACCACGTCACCGCCACCATCTGGAAAGCTTCTGTGGCGGTGCTGGCGGCAAGTCTGGGCTTTGTGTTCTACATGCTGTTCACCGAGGGGCACGCATCGTTCAACACCTCTAGCGACGGCGTGAACTGGGGCAGCGCGATTGCAACCTATGTTTACTTCGCGCTGATTTCGTCGGGGCTGACCATTATTGCCTCGCTGGCGACGGTGTTCGGCTTCAAGCAGTTCTACCCCGTCGCCAAGCGCTGCATCTGGCTGGCGATCGTCACCCTGATCGCCGGCTTTGCGGTTCTGGCGCTGGAACTGGGCCATCCCTTCCGCATGTTGTGGGCAGTGCCGTCCGGCATGCAGATATATTCCCCGATGTTCTGGATGGGGGTGTTCTACGTCATTGACCTAGGGCTCCTGATCGTCAAGTTCTACCTGATGTGGAAGGAAGACTGGGACAGCCCATTCAGCCACTTTATCGGTATTGCCGGCTTTATTGCCGTGGTGCTGGCGAGCGGCATGCTGGGACTGCTGTTCGGTTCGATGGCCATGCGCCCGATGTGGTTCGGCTCCGCCACCTCGGTGTTCTTCATCCTCTCGGGAGTCCTTTCCGGCGCGGCGGCCATCGTGTTCAGCGTTTATCTGGCTTACGGCTTCGACACGAAAAACATGCCGGAGCAACTGCGTTCGCTGGCCTTGAGCGACCAGTTGCCCAAGGTTTTCGCCACCCTGATCGGCATCGTTCTGGTGTTTCTCCTCACCCGCATCTGGGTGGGGCTATGGAGCAACCAGGACGGCATGGAAGGCTTTGTCGCGCTGCTGAATACGCCCTGGTTCCACCTTGAAGTGTGGGTGTGCCTGGCGCTGCCCTTCCTGATGATGCTGTCGCCCTCCATGCAACTGGCGCCCAAATGGCAGGTTACGGCGTCCATCCTGGTGTTGGCCGGCATGTTCATCGAGCGCCTTCAGTTCATCGTCGCTGGCCAGAACGTGCCGATGTTCAAGGGCACCTGGATGAATAGCGTGACGCCTTACACGCCTTCCCTGACCGAGTCCGCGCTGGTGGTGGTGGGCATCAGCACCGCTCTGGCCCTGTATGCGCTTGGCGAGCGCCTGTCCAATCTTTCCGCCGCGCCGAAGGAAAGCATAGAAGCCGCCGGACAGCTCGCCCGCGGATAATCGGCAAACGACAGGACAAGACAACATGGATACGATACACAGCGGCTATCCTCCCCGCGCCGAGCTCTGGCTATGCCTGGCTCGGGCGCTCCTCCCGCCGCGCGGGGAGGTTCTTGCACAAGCGCTGCGCGAAGATTTGGTTCCGGAGCTGGAAGAATTGGCATCCAAACTCGGCCTGGATATCGACGATGCGGTCAATGAACTGAGCGCCACCTTGTCGCAAGCGGACACGGAATCGCTGCTTCCGGCCTACAGCTCGCTGTTCCTGGTGCCGCCCATTCCCGCCAGGCTGAACGCCGGCGTCTATCTGGACGGAACGCTGCTCGGACCCAATACCAAGATGCTGGCGGAAATCTTCCATCGCCACGGCGTGGAACAATCCCCGGACATGCACGATACGCCGGATCATTTCGCCACCATTCTGGAATTCATGGCGTTACTTTTTCACAAGGCCGATGGAGCGGAGCCTGCACTACTGGAACCCATCCTCGATGACATGGAGGCCGTTCGCGGCTTGCTCTGGCGCACATTACCCGAACTTCATCGCCGGGTAACCGAAACCGAGCAGGAGCGATCCCTCCCTGCCGTGTACTCGGCGCTGCTCCAGATTGTCAAGACCGTTTTGCGCGACGAGCAAGGCATATTCTTTTGCGCCACCGGAAATGTAGCGCAAGAAACGGCCCGGCGTTATTTCACCAAACGCGAGACAGCCCCCGATCTCGTTCCCTGCAAGGCGTGCGGCAAACCGGTGGCCACCGCGCGCGAATTGAAGGTCATCGTCGACCGGTTGCGCCAGAGCGGACTGCCGGCGGACCACCTGGAGTTGTGCCCGGATTGCCGAGACGGTACGCGTGGCTGGAAGGCGGGCAAGACCGAGTTCAATCTGCCCGGATTTCGTTGATTTCATCCCAAAAAGTTCATTAGAGCCAAATTTTTCCTTCCCCCTGCCAGGGTAGGAAATCGTGGCTATCAAGCTGCTTTATTTTGCTTCACTGAAAGGGGCGCTCGGGCACAGCCAGGAAGAACCATTCTAGCCAGCAGATTCAATGGGCATCGCCGCAAGTGCAACCAATCTCGTTCTCTTTCGTACCTGAGCCTTTTCCATCATGGCCCTCACCCGATTCTTCACGGTATGCACGCTGAGATGGAGGTGTTGCGCGATTTCCTTGTCGGTTCTGCCCTCAACGAGGAGTCGAAGAACCTGCTGCTCCGATGCGCAAAATATGCACGTGATTGCTTGCGAGGAGAACGTAGCCGTCGGCTTCGCGTACGCTGAAGCGTCATTTGGAGATCCCGCAAGCACGGCGGCATGCAGTTCAAGGACCGTAGCCTCGTCAATTTTCGTTCTCGCCTTGGATACGAGCAGAAAATCCGTGCGACTCGCATCCCAACCGGACGGAAAAACGTGGCCGAAATTCCGGACGCCGTTGGTGCAGAGGTCGATATCGAACGGTTGATCAGTGCTGAAATCGTGGCCGGCCCGCTTCACGTACGCGCGAAGTTCGTCGTGAGACGGTATTCCCGAACCCCGTGAAAAGACGGCCTCGTCGCTCGTCGGACTCCAGACGACCAGTCCAAAATCATAGGTCTTCCTGATGTACTGTACGAGCCAGTTCCAGTACCCCGTCGCCCCCAAGCCATCGTAAGCAGCCCGAAAAAAGTCCACTATTGGGCCGGAAGGTTGTTTAACGAGCGGCTTTATTCGAACTGCAATGAACCGGGCTTTCCCCTGAATATCAATAGGGGTGAATTCGGTAAAGGCGGTGAACACTGAACCGTTATTGCCGCGGAAGCGCCAGAGACCATTGTCATTGTTCGCCAGATAGTCGTCAATTACATCCCAACAACAGCCGTGCTCTCCGCATACCGCTACCGACGGAATCAAGATGTGGTCGCACTGGCAGTCGTCGCCTTGTACTCCGACGAGATTTTCGAATGAGCGGGTGCAAAACACGATCCGCCGCCGCGAATCGATCAGGGCAATCGGCTCGGCCATCTCCTGTACCAGGTCATCGAAGAAAGCGGTCGTCTGAAGAATCATTGATATACCCTATGCCGCTTATTGTTTGTCAAGAGCATCTTAGTGCCTTTTCTGTAATTCAACAATAGACGCGAAATGCTCTGTTAAATGGGTACACACTTGGCTAGCCTTAACTCAAGATTTGATTATCGTTTTATCGTTTTGTTTGATACCAACCCGGTTCCTTCGGGCTAAGGTTTAAGGTTTAAGGTTTAAGGTTTAAGGTTTAAGGTTTAAGGTTTAAGGTTTAAGGTTTAAGGTTTAAGGTTTAAGGTTTAAGGTTTAAGGTTTAATTTTTAAGGAGGCTATACGATGGCGACCAATGAAGAAAAAGATGCGCTGACCAAGCCGGACACGCCACTTTCACGCCGTGGCTTCATGGGAAGCTTTGCCAGCGCCACCTTCGCCGGGCTTGTGGCCCCGACCATGCTGGCGGAGGTAAATCTGGCACAAGCCGCTCCGGCTGGGCAGGCGGGCAATGACTTGGTGCCGCTCCCCGACGTGCCCGAACCGGTGGCTGGCCAGGCCCCTGTCATCCGCATGATGCGCGACCTGCGGCGCGCGCTGGAAAAGCCGATGAACCAGCGGCGCTGGATCATGGTGATTGACCTGCGCAAGTGCACAGGTTGCATGGGCTGCACCATCGCCTGCGTGACGGAGAACAAACTCCCGCCGGGTATCTTCTATCGGCCTGTGTTCACCGAGACACATGGGAAATTCCCCAATGTCTCGCGCCGTTTCATCCCGCGCCCGTGCATGCAGTGTGACAAACCGCCTTGCACGTCGGTGTGCCCGGTGAGAGCCACGTGGAAGCGCGAAGACGGCATCACGGTGATTGATTACGATAAGTGCATTGGCTGCGGCTACTGCATCACGGCCTGCCCCTACAGTGCCCGCTCGTTCGACAAGGGTTACTTTTCCAGCGACTTCGAGGGCGACGGCCTGCAGCCCTACGAGACCCTGTCCGCCCACGAATATGGGGTGGATCGTGTTCAAAGCCGCGACAGCTCACCCGTGGGCAACGCCCGCAAGTGCCATTTCTGCATTCACCGCATCGAAAAGGGCTTGCTGCCCGCTTGCACCGTCTCGTGTATGGGGCGGGCCACGTTCTTCGGCGATGGCAATGATCCCAAAAGCCTGGTCTCGGAACTCATCGGCAAGCCGAACGTGATGCGCCTGAAGAATGAAATGGGCACCGAACCGAAAGTGTACTACCTGGAGTAAGGAGTTTGACATGAGTGACAAGAAACTCTCTCGGCGAAACCTTCTCAGGCTGGACGGCCTGAGTGCCGCCGGAGCGGCCTTGGGTGGAGCGAGTTTCCGCGCCATCGGCCTTGACGAGGCGCGGTGGCTGGCGCAGGCGTCCGGTGAGATCGAAAGTGTGCTACCTAAAGCAAGGGGACTGAAATGACTGATGCAATGACTGAAAAGAAACTCTCTCGGCGAAACTTTCTCAAGGTGGGCGGCCTGAGTGCCGTAGGGGCGGCCATGGGCGGAGCGGGTTTCCGCGCCATCAGCCTTGATGAAGCGCAGCGGCTGGCACAGGCGCCCAGCGTCAAATACACTTATACTGCTGACGTGATGTGCCCAGCCGAGTGCGGTCTCATGGTCAAAGTGGAGAACGGCGTGGCTTCCGCCATTTACGGCAACCCGCACGTCCCTTACAACGCCGGCACGATCTGCAGCAAAGGTGCGTCCGGCCTGCAAATGGTCTACAACCCCAACCGGATCAAGTACCCGATGATCCGCGTGGGCGAGCGCGGGGAAGGTAAGTTCAAACGCGTGAGTTGGGACGAAGCCATCGCCTACATCGCCGATAAACTGACAGCCATCAAAAAGAACTATGGGCCGGAGTCGGTTATCATGGACACGGGCGATGTGACCGACAAGGATACCTACTGGCGGCTGTTCCTCGCTTTTGGCACGCCCAACTGCACCGAGCACGGCGCCATCTGCGACACGCCGCGCCGTCACGGCCCCAGACTCCTGTTGGGCGGCAAGCGCATCGAGCCGGATATCATGCGACCTGTCCTCCTGCGCCAGCCGGACGGCACGCTGAAGAACGATTACTCCTATCGCTCGAAACTCATTATTTACGCGGGCTGGAATCCGTTCACGGCGACCCGGATCAACTACGAGTCCCGGGGGACGGTCGAAGCGAAGCTCGCTGGCGCAAAGCTCATCGTGATCGACCCGGCTTTCTCGAACACCGCTGCCAAGGCGGATCAGTGGATTCCGATCCGCCCCGGCACCGACCCCGACCTATTCGCCGCCGTCCTGCGCTACATTCTGGAGCACGACAATCCGAGTGATCCCTCCCGCCGCTACATCGACTGGTCGTTCAAGGACAAGTCGGTGGGCTGGGACGAGTTCGAGACTGAGTTCCGCTCGTGGTGGAAGAAGGTCGACCCCATCAACAAGCTGAATTACTTCACCCCGGAATGGGCAGAGCAGCGCACCGGCATCGCTGCGGAGAAGATCACCGAACTGGCGCATACTTACGGCATCACCAAACCTGCGGCGCTGGTGTGGGGTATGGCCGGCACGGGCCACCACTACAACGGCTACATCACCTCGATCATCGGCATGGCGCTCAACGTCATCACCGGCAACTTCGACGTGCCCGGCGGCGTAATCGACACCGAGCTCGTCAGGTCCGACAAGGGCGGCAAGGCCACCGGCAAGGACTTCTTCAAGCGCGAGGTCAAGCGCACTGTCAATGGCGCGGAGGTTGTTGGCGAACAAGAGCAACTTCACATGGACTTGTTCGGCAACTGGGTAGCCGCCTGGGATGATGCGGTCGGCGACTATCCGCGCCGCATGTTGGACGGCGTGACGCTGCAGCAAGGCCCGTTCCGCGGACACACCTACCCGGTCAAGGCCTACATCCTGCGCACGGGCAACTCGGTCATCACCGGCTCGGCCACGTGGAAGTGGCAGGAGGCCCTCACCGCCAAAGACAAGCTGGGCAACTACAAGGTTGACCTGGTGGCGTACATTGACACACCGTTCCTGGAAAGCGGCTTGTATGCCGACGTGGTTTTGCCCGAAGCATCTTACATGGAGCGAATGAGTCTTTCCGATGTATACCCCTCGCACCCGGTCATCTGGCTGCGTGACGTCGTGATCGAGAAGCAGTTCGAGTCGAAAACCCCCTTCGACATCATGATCGCGCTGGCGAAGGCGCTCCACAAGCGGGGCGACCCGGACATCAAACCCAAGGACTTCTGGGAGAAATACAAGGAAGAGGCCGACTTCTGGACGGAGGCGCTGGCCGTCGCGCCGGGCAAGCCCAACGTCGGGGTGCCACTGCCCTACCCGCAGTACCCGGCGGGTTACAAGATCATCGGCACGCCTGAGTCGCTGGAGGCGGGCCGGGTGAAGATTGACGACGAGAAGAAAGAGATCAAGGGCGAACCCGTCACCCCCCAGTGGCTGCGCGAGCATCACGGCGTTGCCGTGTGGCCCATGGCTTACTTCCGCGATCCCGGCATCCTCAAGACCAGCTCCAAGAAGTTTGAGTTCCAGTGGGATTGGACGGAGACGAAAGACAACAAGACCAGCCGCTACGGCCAGTACTCGAAATACAACAAACTTATCGAGGAAAGCGGCAACGTGCCGCCGGGCATCGCCAAGCTGGGTTGGAAGAAGTACCCACCGACCTTCTTCTGGTTCGAGACAATGTGGAACTCCCACACCAACCCGGACTACACCCAATACCAGGCCAAGTACCCGTTCCAGGTTATCTCGAGCCGTGTTCACCACAGCATGTCCGGCACACAGATGATAGATTGGCTGGGCCACTTCCCTGTGGAGGACTTAACAATGCCAATCAACGATGAGGTGGCCTACGATGAAATCCTGGTTGGCGCAGATCCCGCCAGCAGGGGACGCAAACGGCGCATCCCGGCCAACTCCTGGTCGATCGCCGTCATCCAGATGAGCTCTGCCGACGCTCTACAACTTGGTTTAAAGACCGGCGATCTGGTGGAACTGGAAAATCCCTTGGGCCACAAGACGCGCGGCAAAGTGAATGCCGTGGAAACGATCCGCCCCGGTGTGCTGCGGATGCCCTTTGGCGGCGGCGGACGCTTCAGCCCGGGGTTAGGCAAGAACTTCTACTTCAAGGACGTGACGCCCAACGCCAACCAGCTCGTTGACCCGGCGGCGATCTCGCCGATCATGGGCATGCCAGGGTATAACGATATGCTGGTCAAAGTGACGAAGGTTTGAGATGGACAGCACACAGCCCCTTGAAGTTCGTCCGTCACTCTACGCCCTATTGTCCCGGCTGTTCACTTATCCGCTGGACGCCGAGGTGTTGTCGCTGGTGGCTGGGATCTCGTTCGACGAGGTCCCGGCCGAACCGGTGGCTGGCCCTGCGCTGACGCAAATGCAATGCGCGCTGGCCGATGGCGGTAGCCTGCCCGATCTGATCGAGGCGCTCAACTGCGAAGCCACGCGCCTGTTCGAGGGCCCGGGACGGCCAGCCGCTCCGCCGTTCGGCTCGTTTTATCTCAACGGGCAGCAACTCATGGGGCCGGAAACCGTGGCTGTGGGGCGGGCCTACTTGGAGGCGCAACTGCTTCCAGAGCGAAACGGGAACACGCCCTCCGATCATCTGGCGCTGGAGCTTGGATTTATGGCGGCTCTGGCCGAGACAGAATCACCGGGGATGCTCGCCGCTTCACGAGACTTCCTGACCCAGCATCTGCTGAAGTGGGTTCCGGCTTGGCGGGCAGACGTACTGGCGGCGGCTCCGCACCCCTTCTTCACGGGTCTGGCGGATTTCACGCAGGCGGTGCTCGAAGCCGACCTGGCCTGGCTCGACGAAACAAACCCTATGCTTGCGGGCTCTCCAGACCACTTGGGCAACAAGCCACAGGTGTATTCCCTCACCGGTGATGGTGGCGCGGTGCCAAGCAACCGGGCAACCGAAATGAAAGGCTAACGGAGGAAAATCATGAACTTCACTTATCCAAAAACCGTGAACGAGGCTATTTCAGGCTCGCTCAAAATGTTCGGCGAAAGCCACGTCACGGCCACCATCTGGAAGCTGTCGGTAGTCGTGCTGGCGGCAAGCCTTGCGTTTGTGTTCTACATGCTTTTCACCCAAGGGCACAGAGCGTTCAATACAACGAGCAACGGGGTGGACTGGGGCATCCCGATTTCAACCTATGTCTTCTTCGCACTGACTTCGTCGGGGCTGACCATCATTGCCTCGCTGTCGACGGTGTTCGGTTTCAAGCAGTTCTACCCAGTCGTAAAGCGCTGTATCTGGCTGGCGACCATTACCCTGGTCGCGGCCTTCACCGTGCTGGCGCTGGAACTGGGCCATCCCTTCCGCATGTTTTGGGCGATGCCGCTCGGCATGCAGATATATTCCCCGATGTTCTGGATGGGGGTGTTCTACGTCATTGACCTGGGGCTCCTGCTGGTCAAGTTCTACCTGATGTGGAAGGAAGATTGGGATAGCCCCTTCAGCCACTTCATCGGTATTGCCGGTTTCATTGCCGTGGTGCTGGCAAGCGGCATGTTGGGGCTGTTGTTCGGTTCACTGGCCAACCGCCCGATGTGGTTCGGTTCCGCCTCCTCGGTGTTCTACATCATCTCGGGAGTCCTTTCCGGCGCGGCGGCCATCGTGTTCAGCGTTTACTTGGCGTACGGCTTCGACACGAAAAACATGCCCGAGCCACTACGTTTGCTGACTCAAGGAGACCAGTTGCCCAAGGTTTTCGCCACGCTGATCGGCATCGTCCTGCTGGCTCTCCTCACCCGCATCTATGTGGGACTGTGGAGCAACATATACGGGATGGCAGAAGGCTTTGCCGTGCTGCTGAAAACCCCCTGGTTCCACCTCGAAGTGTGGGTTTGCCTGGCGCTGCCGTTCCTGATGATGCTGTCGCCCTCCATGCAGGTAAAGCCCAAGTGGCAGGTCACGGCATCCTTCCTGGTGTTGATCGGATTGTTCATCGAGCGCCTGCAATTCATCGTCGCCGGTCAGAATGTGCCGATGTTCAAGGATAACTGGATGAATGCCGTGACGCCCTATACGCCGTCGTTGACTGAATGGGCGTTGGTGGCCGTGGGCATCAGCACCGCGCTGGCACTGTACGCCCTCGGCGAGCGCCTGTTCAATCTCTCTGATGCGCCGAAGGTAAGCTTGGAAGCCGCCGGACAATTCGCCCGCGGATAAGCGGAAAATATCGGGATAAAACATCATGGATGCGATGAACAATCACTGAAGCTATTCGCGGCTTGCTCCGGCGCACATTGTCTGAACTTCATGGCCGGGTAATTGAAACCGAGCAGGAGCGATCCCTCCCTGCCGTGTACTCGGCGCTGCTCCAGATTGTCAAGACCGTTTTGCGCGACGAGCAAGGCATTTTCTTTTACGCGACCGGGAATGACGACCAGGAAACGGCCCGGCGTTATTTCACCAAACGCGGGACAGCCCCAGATCTTGTTCCCTGCAAGGCGTGCGGCAACCCGGTGGCCACCGCGCGCGAATTGAAGGTCATCATCGACCGGTTGCGCCAGAGCGGACTGCCGGCGGACCACCTGGAGTTGTGCCCGGATTGCCGGGACGGTACGCGTGGCTGGAAGGCAGGGAACACCGAGTTCAATCTGCCCGGATTTCGTTGACGCCATCCCCGGCATGACAAGCCTGAAATACAGTTGCGCAGCCGGGGGATACTTCGCTCACGCCGGGAAACAGCATCTTAATGTTTGGCACGGCGAATCCGGTTCGTGCGATAGCCAACCGTGATCACTTCATTGCGCTGATCCAGAACGGCGTACATATCCGCCCACCGGTCCATCTGTCTGGCCGGCAGCGATCCGGTCAGCATGGATTTCCCCGCCGCACCGAAACACACGACCCTGTTGCCATAATGATCGTGTTCAACCTGTCCATATGCAAACAGCGTTTCCAGTGCCTGAGCAGGTATTCCCCTGCGCTTCATGCTCATTCTGGCGTGGCTGCTGATTATTCCAAGCTTCATGTTTACCTCCGTCACTCCTCTGATCGAAATCACAATCCGGGTTGGATTGCTGGTGCATGCTGCATGCGAATGGCTCACAAAATAAGTTGCTGACCGGCGCGGTGGCCCGCCTGACCGGATTCGATGGTTTTGCGCAACTGGCTTATTTGCCTGTCTATCCGGCGCAGAGTGGCTGGCCGCACGAAGGTTTTCCCTTCCGCAGCCGCCCGGCCGCATATCCTGCGTATCGCCAACATCAGCTTCAATCCATTCTGATTTTCCATATCGACACCCTTTCAAGTTAAATGGCCACGGTTACTCGAACAAGCAAATCCCAGCCATGAATGGTTCGGACAGCTTGTTTCGTGCCTATTGTGGGGTATAGTGTGGCTCACCAGATGAGCCACACGAATCAGGATTTCAGGAAAATTATGGACCGCACCGAACGCTTCTACCGCATCGACCAACTGCTGAACGAATACGCGGTGGTGCCGATCGATACTTTCCTCACGGAACTCGGCGTTTCCCGAGCCACCTTCAAGCGCGACCTGGAATATCTGAAGGACAGGCTCAACGCGCCGATAGAATGGGACAGGGATACGGGCGGCTACCGTTTCATCAAAGCCGACCCTCTTTCCCCCAAATACGAGCTGCCCGGCCTGTGGTTCAACGCTGCGGAAATCCATGCCCTGCTCAGCATGCGGCACCTGCTTCAAAACCTCGGCCCCGGCCTGCTTTCACCCCATGTCGACCCGCTCCTCACCCGGCTGAAACTGCTTCTGGAGTCGGCCGACATCCCGGTTGATTCGGTCGAGAAGCGCATCCGTATCCTGCGCGCGAACGCCCGCTCCTACGAACCCGAGCATTTCGCACCCATCGCGACAGCCGTCCTCCAGCGCAAAAAGCTCGAGCTCGGCTATTACACGCGCGGCCGGGATGAAACCGGGGACAGGCTGGTATCGCCCCAACGCCTGACGCACTATCGCGACAACTGGTATCTGGACGCCTGGTGCCACTTGCGCAACGGCATCCGCAGCTTTTCCCTGGACGCCATCCACCGGGTCAGGCTGATCGACGAAGCGGCATTGGAGGTCGGCGAACAGGAACTTGACGAGATCCTGGGCACAGGCTATGGCATCTTCTCCGGGAAGGAGGTGAAGTGGGCGGCGCTCCGGTTCACGCCGGAACGCGCGCGCTGGGTAAGCCGCGAGACCTGGCATCCGGAGCAGAAATCACGCTTCGACGAGCAAGGCCGCTATTGCTTGAGCGTCCCCTACAGCGACGACAGGGAACTGGTGATGGATATTTTGAAGCACGGCGCCAATGTCCAGGTGCTCGAACCGGCGTCGCTGAGGGAAAGAATCGCGTCCGAACTCAAGCACATGCAGTACGTCTACAGTAGCTAAACGTACTGATATAAACCTAAAAACGCTATTGCAACCGCCAAGATCGCCAAGAAATTCATGCTGCTACAGGATGAGCAGATCACCCCCATAGGGTGATTCGGCTAACCCGGCCTTTTCTACGCCACTACTTGGCGTCCTTGGCGTCTTGGCGGTTCAACTGCTTTTTATGGGATATAAAGACCGCCCTGACCCGGGCAAGGAAATCAGCCCGTACTCCAGCCGCGGGGCCGCTTCATGCCGGCGATCCTGCAGGCTTGTTTCACGTACCCGTAGGGGAACAGCTCGAACAGCTTGTTGCGCGATTCGGCGCCGAGCCGTTGCGCCAGATGCTTGATCACATAGCGCGCGTCGGGAGCGACCTGATGCTCTTCGTAATATTCGCGCATAAAGCGGATCACATCCCAATGATTGTCCGTGAGCGGGATGTTTTCCTGGCCGGCAAACTCTACCGCCAGTTCATCGCTCCAATCCTGCGGATCCACCAGATATCCTTCGGCATCGACAGCCGGTAATTGCACCATCTCATCCATCACTCACCTCCACGAAAAAGGGTCATCCATACAGCAATAGGAATTATATATCACAGTTTGATATTATCACAACATGATATTGTATGAATGCTCATAAAACGGATACTATTCACCCATGGCTAAAGATGTGCTCAGCAAGAGGGAGTTTGAAACCCTCTCCCACTTTCGTTATCAATTGCGCCGCTTCCTGCGTTTCAGCGAGGAGGCAACGCACAGTCTCGGCATCACCCATCTTCAATACCTCCTGCTGCTTCACATCAAGGGTTATCAGGGCCGGGAATGGGCGACCATCGGTGAGCTGGCGGAACGGCTGCAATCCCATCACCACGGGGTCGTTTCCCTGGTTTCGCGCTGCGAGAAACTGGGTCTGGTATACCGGCAGCAAGGCAAGACGGACAGGCGCGAGGTGGAAGTACACCTCACCCCGGAAGGCGAAAAAACAGTGGGAAAGCTCGCGCGCCTGCACCGCGACGAATTGCTGAACCTGCAAGGCATCTTCCTTGTGCCAGGCGCTCAAGATCTGGCAGGGGAGGAGGACAAGCGCGGGGGATCGGCGGAGAAGGAATCTCTCTAGTAGTCAGTCATATTGAAACCGGTGGACAATCTCGTCATTCCGGCGAAAGCCGGAATCCAGAAAAATCAACAACCTGGACACCGGCTTTCGCCGGTGTGACGGTTCAACTCATCCATGCTTTTCACCGTGACTGACTACTAGTGTCGTGCTTCATTCTGTTTGGAACTTAAGCCGCAGAGCACTGCAAGCGTGTTTCCCTCACCCCCACCCCGGAGGGCGAGGGGCTTTAAACTCCCTTCTCCCGGAGGGCTAATCTATGCACACATCTTTGCAAGCTGTTGATTTTACTCCCCTCCCCCGCTTGCGGGGGAGGGGTTGGGGGAGAGGGGAAAAGGGCATGTTAATCAACCAATTCCCTCTCCCTAGCCCTCTCCCGCAAGCGGGAGAGGGGACTTGTGTGCATAGATTAGCCCTCCGGGAGAAGGGCTGGGGATGAGGGAGGTGCGTCCAGTGATGTATGTATCGCAATTTACGGAGCACTACACCAGCAGCCTGTCAGATTTAAAGGAAATCGGCTGAAAATCCGCCTGAACGATCCATATTTCGATTGTGTGCGTCAAGTTGACGCAAATATCGAGCCGGGAATCGCTATTCTTTCTGAAGCGGTCAGGACGTACTTTCTGCCATTCCGCGATTACTCGTCCCAATATGGCTCAGGCCCGATTCTATCCACCAGGTAATCAACAAAGGCACGAACCTTGGGGGAAAGGTGCCTATTGGGAAGATAGACTGCATAGGCGTTACTTCCGAAACCGCCTATAGATCGATATTCATTCATAACCGATTTAAGGATGCCCGCCTTTAAATCGCGGCCGACCGTAAAGGTTGGCACCAGGCTTACGCCCAGTCCACCCAACAGGGCCTCCCGGATCGCCTCGCTGCTGTTGACCTGGAAATTGCCCCGGATCCGCACGGACACCAGTCCTTCCGGCCCTTCAAAACCCCAATGATCCTGGAACGACTGGTAGGCATAAAACAGGCAATTGTGCCGTGTCAGGTCATGCGGGGTTTGAGGTATCCCCTTCCGCTCAAAGTAGGCGGGCGAGCCACTCACCACGTAACGAATCGGCGCTAGTTTCCGGGGGACAAGATTCAGTCCGGGCTTTTCTGTGAGCCGGATCACGAGATCGAAGCCTTCTTCCGCCAGATCGACAAAGCGGTCGGTCAGCACCAGTTGCACGTTGATATCCGGATATTTGCTTAGAAACTCCGGAATTGCCGGTGCGATATGCAGCTTCCCGAAGGCAACCGAGGCGCTGAGCTTGAGCGTGCCCCTGGGCTCCGCCGATAGCCGGGTCGCAGCCAGAACGGCCGCTTCCGATTCGGTGACCATGCGCGCGCAGTGTTCGTATACTTCCGCGCCAATTTCAGTCAGGCTCAAATGCCGCGTGGTGCGGTTCAACAGCCTGGCTCCGAGGGAATGCTCAAGCCTGGTGATTTGCTTGCTCACCGCCGACTTGGTAAGGCCCAAACCACGCGCCGCCGCCGAGAAGCTTTTCGCTTCCACGACCTTCGCAAAGATCGCCATTTCGGAAAGATTATTCATTGCTCGCGTGACGAAGTTGTTTCCATATTGGAAACAATATTATTCCATAAAGACGGATTGTCAACCCAGGCTGATCTGCCGACAATTTACTCGACCACCACGAGCCCGGTGGCCTTGGAAAATCCAACGAAAGGAATCGCAATGCCTTACATCAACATCAAACTCGCCGGCGTCCGCCTTTCCCAGCAACAACGCGAAAGACTGTTTTCACAGTTAACCCTAAATTCCTCTGTTAGCCCATTCCAAAAGCCAAACAAGGCGGAGACAAGTCATGAGCAAGCCGCATTCCGCAACGTCCGGCTTGCGCTCCCCCGGACGCCGGGATAATCCAAGCATTCAGGAGAATTACGCCATGACACTTAAAACCCTGCGCCGGATAGCCGGCGCAATCCCGACGACCGCCCTGAACCCGGCAAGATCGGCCTTGATCCTGATTGATTTCCAGATGGAGTATTTCACCGGGAAATTGCCATTGCCGGACGGTCAAAGGGCTGTTGCCAACGCGGCAAAGCTGGTGGACTGGGCGGATCGCTCGTCCATCCCTGTCGTCCATGTCGGGCATGCTGCTCCGAGTCCCGTCAGCCCGTTGTTTCCCTCGGGCAGCGAGCGTATTGCCTTTCATCCGCTGGTGACACCGAAACCGCGCCACCAGTGCATCACAAAGACCTTGCCCAGCAGTTTCGTGAAAACCCGGCTGGATGCCTGGCTGCGCGCGAACGCGATCGACACGCTCCTGATTTGCGGCCTCATGACCCATATGTGCGTGGAAAGCACCGCCAGGAACGCGCTATCGCTGGGCTACAAGGTGCTTGTACCCGGTGATGCGTGCGCGACCCGCGACCTTCCAGCCTATGACGGCAGAAGCGTTGTGGGCCATCAGGATTTGCAGCGGGCAAGCCTGACGGCACTGGCAGACCGTTTCGCCGAAGTCATGGATAGCAATGCCATTTTGAACCTGGCATTGGCGCCATGAATCGAATCAAGGCATATGGCGGCGTCACCCTGGCGGTGCTGATATGGGGCCTTTCGTTCCAGGTCGGCGAAAACCTGGCCAGCCACATTTCGCCATGGGAGCTGACGGTTTGGCGCTATACCCTGGCAGCGGGCATCATGACTATCGTGGCTTATGCCAGTCTCGGCAAACGAGCATGGGTTCCCCGCGGGAATCTCCCGCAAGTCGCGCTAATGGGCTTGTTTGGACACGCCCTGTTCAGCCTGTGCTTCTTTTACGGTCTGCAAAGCACCCCGGCCTCCACCGCAGCGGTAATCACCGGATTGGAGCCTGCTATCGCAGCCGGGCTTGCATCACTATTCATGGGGCGACAAGCAGGCGGGCGCACCTGGCTGGGAATAGGCATCGCGCTTGCGGGCGTGGCAATGGCGTCCACGGCCGGACAACATGGGCAACAGGCGGCCGTAACCTGGACCGGCCCGCTTCTGGTATTTGCATCGGCCATGTGCTTCGCCATTTACAGCCTGATGGGCGAGGCAATGATGCGGCAGATACCCCCGTTTGCCATGAGCGCCGCCACCATGCGCTGGTCGCTGCCCCCCCTCTGGCTGGGTACGATTTGGAACGACGGGGGTGCCAAGCTCTGGCTGCTGTCGGTTTCCGATGTGTCCGGGCTGGCGTTCTTCGTCCTCGGCGTGACGATGATCGCCTTTCTTGGCTGGAACAGCAGTCTGAAAGCGCTGGGGGTGGAGCGGACAATGGTGTGGGCCAATGGAGTGCCGGTCGTGGGCGTATTGGCCGCAGCCCTCCTCGGCCATGGCGTACAATCTGTCCAATGGTGGGGGCTTGCGCTGGTGGTTGCGGGGGTGCTCATGGTCCAGAAACGGAATCAGGCGGCGCATCTGCGGACAGAATCTGCGGACTCGAATTGACAAACCGTTATGACGCCCGTATAGTCCGGCACATGGCTACTCCCCCTTCGATCCGACCAGATACACTCACCAGCAAACGACTGTGGCTGTGGAAGCTTACCCACTGTCGCGGCAATTCCTGTTCGATTTAAAGCAACAAGGCAACCGCGGGTCTGACCGCGATTGCCTTGATCCCCGCCCTAAGACCCGCACCCACCGTGAGGGATTTTATGGCAAGCACCTCTCAAAGCATTCCAGTCAACCGGCAAGCCTTGCTTGGCGCAGGTTTCGCATTGCTGGCGGCGGTCGGTTTCTCGGCCAAGGCCATCCTGGTCAAACTGGCCTATGTGGACGCCGTGGATGCCGTCACCCTGCTGGCGCTGCGCATGGTGTTTTCCGTTCCCGTCTTCCTGGCGGTCGCGCTGTGGAGCCGCGCGAACAAACATGCGGCTCTCCTTGAAAAGCGGGACTGGCTGGCGGTCCTGGCACTCGGACTGGTTGGCTATTATCTCTCCAGCCTGCTGGATTTTTCCGGACTGCAGTACATCACTGCCGGACTGGAACGCCTGATCCTGTTCCTTTATCCCACCATGGTGGTGATCCTGTCGGCAGTGATCTTCAAGCACGCCATCGGGCGCAGGGAGCTCATTGCCCTGGCCCTGAGCTACGCCGGAATTGCGTTGGTCTTTCTGCACGACGTGAGCATCAGCCAAAAAAGCATCGTGCTGGGTGCGGCGCTGGTGTTCGCCAGCACCTTGACCTATTCGGCTTATCTGATCGGCGCCGGCCATGCCATCGCCAGGATAGGCGCCACCCGTTTCACCGCTTACGCCATGGTGGTGGCCAGCACGGCGACCTTGCTCCAGTTCGTAGTGACTCACCCGGTTTCGGCCTTGCAACTTCCCCTGCGGGTCTACGAACTGGGCATCGCCATGGCGATATTTTCCACGGTGCTGCCGGTGTTCATGCTCTCCGCCGGAATTCGCCTGATCGGGTCGGGACATACCTCGCTCATCGGCTCCATCGGCCCCGTGGCCACCATCTATCTCGCCCATGTATTTCTTAACGAAGCCGTATCCGCACTGCAAATAGCGGGCTCGCTGCTGGTGCTCGCCGGTGTGCTGACTATCAGCCTCAGCAACAAGTGAGATACTCCGCAACGACTTGGTTGAAAATCCACTTGGAGTAAACATCGTCAGGGCCGGAGGCGAAATACGTTTTCCCTGCCCCGCCGCGATTCCCGCTAAGCCTGGTTCCCTGAGATTTGCGGCTGATGTTCTTGCCCCCACGAATTGGAAATGAGAGACTTTATTTTTTGCGAATAGCCGCACTCCCTGACAGGAAGAAAAGACCATGCCGAAACTGCATCTGGTAAGCCACGCAATCTGCCCCTACGTACAACGGGCGGTCATCGCGCTGCTCGAAAAAAACGCCCCGTTCGAGCGCACCAATATCGACTTCAATGACCTGCCGGATTGGTTCAAGGCAATTTCGCCACTCGGCAAGGTGCCTCTGTTACAGGTCGACCAAGAAGTGATTTTCGAATCGGCCGTGATCTGCGAATATCTGGACGAAACCATCGCACCGCGCCTCCACCCGGAAGACCCTCTCAAGCGCGCACAGCACCGCGCCTGGATCGAGTTCGGCTCGGCCATCCTGGCCACGATCTGGGAATTCAATACCGCATCCGACGCACAAACGCTGGAGGCCAAGCGCAAGGAACTGCAATCCAGATTCGAAACCATCGAAAAAACGCTGAAGGAAGGGCCCTACTTTGCGGGCGAGAATTTCTCCCTGGTCGATGCCGCCTTCGCCCCGATCTTCCGCTACTTCGACGTCTACGACAGCATCGCCGACTTCGGCGTTTTTGCCAACACCCCGAAGGTACGCGCATGGCGCCAGGCCCTGGCGCTGAGGCCCTCGGTAAAGAATGCGGTCGCTGCCGACTACCCGCAAAAACTCATCGGCTTCATCAAGGGACGCGACTCGGAGCTATCGCGGCACATTGCCGCCAGTATCTGAACCCAGGAATAACGATACACATACGGCGCAGACATGCGGGTCGGGCTAGGCGCGGCTTTTTGCGCCGTAACCCAACAAAACCCAATCATCCCGCGCATTCCACCTCAAACCCGCCCCACTCCGGCCTGATGATCCCAGCATTCTGAGCGACGGCTTAGCGATCATAAAGCTGCCAGATGTACTATTGGCCTAGCAGGCTGGATCTCGGCCATTCCGGCCATCCACATTTTTCAAAAACGGCCACTCATAGACTGAAGGTAAGGAGCAGAGCGCTATCCGATTCGACTATGTCTTATGTTCCGCAGGGGTTGTGGTTTCAAAGCCGCAGCGTATTTCAAACTAATAACTACCCAGCATCTTTGCTCCGCTGGTAACGACATATTTTCATCAAGCTTGTCTGACGCAGGTAGCTCGTGAACAACTCCAATTAGCTGGATTCGCATGCGCTGGCCATCTGCGTTTCCATCATAAATATGTCAAACAACGTTCACATTCCTGTCACATAAAGCACCTAGGATTCCTTCCATCGGTTTTCATGAATCTTGGCTCACCTTGATGATGAAACCGAATCATTTTTTATGCGAGGAGGGGCCATGATCCATATGAACGATGTCCATGTCACATATCCTGGGGGCATGACGGCGCTGCACCCGTCCTCGCTGCACTTCCGGCAGGGCGAGTTCACGGTCTTGCTGGGCGCTTCGGGCGCAGGCAAGTCCACGCTGTTGCGCTGCCTCAACCAGCTGACGCCGCCTTCGGGAGGGAGTATCACGGTTGAGGGATTGGGCAGCCTCGACAACCGCCGCCGACTGTACGAGCACCGCAAGCGTACCGGGATGATCTTCCAACAGCACCAGTTGATTGGACGCCAAAGCGCGCTCGCCAATGTGTTGCTCGGCCGCATCGGCTATCACTCGGCGCTACGTAGCATGTTCCCGCTGCCGTTGGCGGAACGGCGCATCGCTCTCGAATGTCTGGAGCGCGTCGGCCTGCTGCACAAGGCACTGGAGCGCGCTGATCGATTGAGTGGTGGTCAGCAGCAACGCGTCGGAATCGCCCGTGCGCTTGCGCAGCAGCCGCGCCTGATGCTCGGCGACGAACCCGTGGCGAGCCTCGACCCGGCGACTTCGCACAATGTGTTGGCGCAGTTGCAGCGCATCGGCCGTGAGGATGGCATCACCACCGTGGTGAGTTTGCACCAAGTTGATCTAGCGCAGGCCTATGCTGACCGCGTCATTGGCCTCGCGCACGGACGTGTGGTATTCGATGGTGCGCCGTCTGGACTTACACCAGCCGTACTTCAAGCCATCTATCAGCAATCCGGTCATGGCGTTGCTATGCCGGTCAGCACACCTGTTACACCTTCAACATCTGTTTATCAATTTGCAACCATCGAGGACTAAATCATGAAAAAACTTCTGACCTTCATCGCCGCACTTACGTTCGCTGTCAGCGCGCACGCCGCGCCCGACCCGGACCCGGAAACCCTGAAGGTGGCGCTGCTGCCGGACGAGAACGCTTCGACCGTCATCAAGAACAACCAGGGCCTCAAGGATTATCTTGAGTCGCAGCTCGGCAAGAAGATCGAACTGATCGTCACCACCGACTACTCGTCGATGATCGAGGCCATGCGCCACGGCCGCCTGGACCTGGCCTATTTCGGACCGCTGTCCTACGTGCTCGCGCGCCAGAAGAGCGAGATCGAGCCGTTTGCGGCGCTCAAGGTCAAGGGCAGCACCACCTACCAATCGGTGGTGATCGGAAACATCTCGTCCGGCGTGAAGACGATCGGCGATATCAAGGGCAAGAACATGGCCTACGGCGACAAGGTCTCGACCTCCAGTCACCTGATCCCGAAATCGGTGCTGGCCGAGAAGGGCCTGAATTCCGGAAGCGACTACAAGGAACACTTCGTCGGTTCGCACGATGCGGTGGCCCTGGCAGTGCAGAACGGCCATGCCCAGGCCGGCGGCCTGAGCCGTCCGATCTTCGAGTCGCTGGTCGAGCGCAAGATGGTGAGCCTCGACAAGGTGAGGGTGCTGGCGTACTCCAAGCCATTCCCGCAGTATCCGTGGGTCCTCCGCTCAAACCTCAAGCCCGAGCTGAAGGACAAGATCCGCAGCGCCTTCCTCAACCTCAAGGATCCGGCAGTGCTCAAGGCGTTCAAGGCCGAGGGCTTCGACGTCATCACCGACAAGCACTACGACGTGGTGCGCAATCTCGGTCCCTTGCTGAAGATCGACCTGGCCAAGTTCCAGTAAGCGGGAGGGGGCAGTCATGTCGCAAAGTTACGATCAGTTGCTTTATGCCGAGCAGCGCGCCTGGAACCGCGAGGCACTGCGGCTTGCCGCGGTGCTCGGCGTTATTCTGGTGTGCGCCTATTACGTCGGGCTGTTCGACGGCCCGCGTCTGGCGGAGGGCGTGCCCAGCCTCATCAGCCTGCTGGGCGAAATGCTGCCGCCCAACTTCAGCGACTGGCGCAACTGGATCAAGCCGTTGCTCGACACGCTCGCCATGAGCATCGCCGGCACGGCGCTGGCGGTGGCGCTCTCGGTGCCGGTCGCGTTCCTGGCGGCGCGCAACACCACGCCGCACCCGCTCGTGTACCAGGCGGCGCGCGGAATGCTGAATGCCCTGCGCTCCGTCCCGGAACTGATCCTCGGCATCATCTTCGTGGCCGCGGTCGGCTTCGGCGCCTTGCCCGGCGTGCTGGCGCTCGGCCTGCACTCGATCGGCATGGTCGGCAAGTTCTTCGCCGAGGCCATCGAACACACCGACCCGGCGCCGATCGAGGCGGCGCGCGCCGCCGGCGGAACGCCCTTGCAGGTGATCCTGCACGGTGTGCTGCCACAGGTGCTGCCGCAAATGGCGGATATCTCCATCTACCGCTGGGAGTATAACTTCCGCGCCTCGACCGTGATGGGCATGGTCGGCGCCGGCGGCATCGGTTTCGAGCTGATGGGCTCGCTGCGCATCATGCAGTACCAGGACGTCTCGGCGTTGCTACTGGTGATTCTGGCCATGGTGACGCTGGTGGATGCCTTCAGCGGTGTGCTGAGAAAACGATTCAAATAAAACCGGAGTAATTCAAAATGAAACCAAAAGTCATCCTCACCCACCGCGTGCACCCCGAAGTCATCGAACTTCTGGCCGAACACTGCGAGGTCATTCCCAATCCTAGCCCTGAGACTCTGCCGCTGGACGAGATTTTGCAGCGCGCGAAGGATGCCGAGGCCATTATGACCTTCATGCCGGACCGCGTGGACGAGGCATTCCTGCGCGCTTGTCCGCGGCTGCGCGTGGTCGGCTGCGCGCTCAAGGGCTATGACAACTACGACGTCGACGCCTGCACCCGGCACGGCGTGTGGATCACCAACGTCCCGGACCTGCTCACCATCCCGACCGCGGAGCTGACCATCGGCCTGCTCATCGGCCTGACGCGCAACGTACTCGCAGGTGATCGTTTTGTGCGCAGTGGTCAGTTCAATGGCTGGAGACCGGCGCTCTATGGTTCCGGGCTCACCGGCAAGACCCTGGGCATCATCGGTATGGGCGCGGTCGGTCAAGCCATCGCCCAGCGTCTGGTCGGATACGAAATGCGCGTGCTGTACACCGATCCGGTGGCACTTCCGAAGGAGAAGGAAGAGCGATGGAGCCTTGGTCGCGTGGAGTTGCCGGAGCTACTCGCCGCGAGCGACTTTGTCGTGCCCATGGTGCCGTATCACGACGAAACGCTGCACATGATCGACCGCAGCGCGCTCGCACGGATGAAAACGGGGGCCTACCTGATCAACACTTGCCGCGGCTCGGTGGTGGACGAGCAGGCGGTGGTCGAGGCGCTGGCTTCCGGCCGCCTGGCCGGGTATGCCGCCGACGTGTTCGAAATGGAGGAATGGGCGCGCCCCGGCCGGCCGCAGGCCATTCCCCAAGCGCTGCTTGACGATTCCGAGCGCACCTTGTTCACACCGCACATCGGCTCGGCGGTGGACGCGGTACGGCTCGAGATCGAGCTTGAGGCGGCGCGCAACATCCTGCAGGCGTTGCGCGGAGAAATCCCGCAGGGTACGATCAATCGACCGCAGGCGAGGATGACCGCCTGATGGTGCTGAACCTTGAGCACGTCGCCAGTTTTCTGGCCGTGCTGCGTACTCGAAGCTTCCGCGCCGCGGCACACGAGCGCGCGTTGTCGCAGGCCACGGTGTCGCAGCATATCCAGAAACTCGAGGCGGCGCTCAACACATGCCTGATCGAGCGATCCCATAGCGGTTGCTCCCCGACCGCAGCGGGCATAACCCTGCTGCCGCATGCTGAAAGCCTGATGCATGTAAACGCGCGCGCCCTGAATCTGTCTCGCCAGCGGGCGATTTGCATTGGTGCCAGTTCCAACATTGGCGTCTATCTGCTGCAGCCCTACGTTAAGTCGTTTCTGGCGAAGACGGGCGGACAATATCCAGTCGAAATCGTTATCCATCAAAATCCGGCCATTGCCGACAAACTGGAATGTGGCGAAATTGATGTCGCCACTATGGAATGGTGGGATGATCGCCCCGGCTATATTGCGCGCCCATGGCGGCAGGAACAATTGGTGGTGATCGTGGCGCCCGATCATCCGTGGGCGAAGTTGTCCGAAGTGCCTCGATCCATGTTAAGGGATATGCCGTTATTGGGTGGCGAACCTGGCACTGGCACGGGCAGATTGCTTGTGCAACACATGGGCGCACCCACGCACGGCGTAAAAGGGGCGATGCAACTGGGCAGCACTGAAGCGGTGAAGCGATGGGTTCAAGCTGGCCTGGGCGTATCAATTGTGCTATCCAGCACCGTCGTCGAAGAATGCCGCGCTGGCACATTGCTTGCCGTCCCCCTTGAAGGCGCCCCGATATCCAAAACCTTATATGTGATTTGGCGTGCCACGTTGAGCCACGACAGCTTGCCGCTACGTCTCGCCAAGTGGCTACTCGATTACAACACAGCGGCGGCGAACACCCCGCAAGAAGCGGCCCCGCATATCTGCACAGCGCTATAAGTGAAAACTCCGGGCATGGTGCTGGGCTGGCAGCACATTTTTAAACCTTTAACTTTATGTCCGCATTGGCCGAGTTTCTGTCGCTGAGACACTGAAGTTGAATGGCCGCTTCCGCCAAAAAACTGTCGTTCAACAACAGAACATTATTTTCTCATCAATGGCGCTTCCTGGCACTACTGAGGCACCCATTACCGGGCCGAAACGCAACATTACAGGTGCCGTGCGATGATTTTGAGCGGCGAGTTTCAGTAGAATTCCCCCCTGAATTCCAGTGTTGGTGTGTGCTGCACGTCTGTCGGCGTCGCCTGGAGGCGCCTGTTTTTTTGTTGCGTGCTTGACGACTTGGCGGTTCAATTTATCCTAAATTCGGCAGTTGCAGGCCATTCCTGGTTCGATACGCCTTGCTACGCAAGGCTACTCACCACGAACGGCTTCTCGCCCGGCGGGTGAATACCCCGTTCGCCCTGAGTAGCCCGCGCAGCGGGGGTATCGAAGGGCTGGCAGTTCGCCAGCCGCGATTTTTAGGTTTATTTTTATCGGATGAACGGAAAAGTCAGCAGGCCGAACAGCCCGGCCACGAAAAAAACCCTGCGGGACGCACCGGAAAATTTCATCATCCACGTTCTCCTTCTCGACAAAAGCTGGCGCCTGCCTGTTGCGGGCTGCCAAACCGCAGTGTTGACATTTAGTTCTAATTAGAACTATAATTTTTGCAACTGATGAAATCAACGCTGCGGATCGCCATGCCCCAAGTCCCCTTTCTGCCCGCACTACGCGAACTGGCCGGCGCCTACCAGGCGTTCGAAGCCTATTCCGCCGCGCACATCCGGGCCATCGGCCTGACTCCGTCGCAGTTCGACATCATTGCCACGCTCGGCAATACGCCCGGCATGCCGCTCAAGGAGCTCGGCGAGAAATCGCTGATCACCAAGGGCACGCTCACCGGCGTGGTCGATCGCCTGACCGGCAAGAAACTGGTGCGGCGCATCGCATCGCCCAGCGACGGCCGCAGCCAGACCGTGCAGCTCACTGGGAAAGGCGAGGAACTATTCGCGCGCATTTTCCCGGACCATCTCGAACACTTGCAGCGCGCTTTCGTCGAACTTACGCCGGAGGAACTGGCCGCCATGGAAAATACCCTGCGCCGCCTGCGCGCAGCCTTCGCGACTGCGCACGCACAAATGAAGGAGGCACCATGACGCTGCCCGTCCGCTACACCCGCACCGCCGTCGCTCTGCACTGGCTGGCCGCGATCCTCATCTTCGCCGCCTTCCCGCTCGGCCTCATCATGAGCGATCTGCCGCTGTCGCCGCTCAAGCTCAAGCTGATCAGCTACCACAAATGGCTAGGCGTCTCCGTCTTCCTGCTCGCAGCGGCGCGCCTGGCCTGGCGCGCCACTCACACGCCGCCGCCCCTGCCGGATGTCATGCCCGCCTGGCAGCGGCGCGCCGCCAGCGGCCTGCATTTCCTGCTCTACCTGCTGCTGTTCGCGATTCCGCTTTCCGGCTGGCTGATGAGTTCCGCCAAAGGGTTTCAGACCGTCTATTTCGGCGTCCTGCCGCTTCCCGATCTGATCGGCAAGGACAAGGCGCTCGGCGATGCGCTCCAGGAAGTGCACGAGATGCTGAACTACGGGCTGCTGGCACTGGTCTCAGCCCATGTTGCCGCTGCGCTCAAGCACCAGTTTATCGACCGCGACGGCATCCTCGCCCGGATGCTGCCTTTCCTCGACCGGAGGTCTTCATGATGATGCGCCTTTTAATTGCTCTTTCCCTGCTGCTGTTCGCCAGCGCACAGGCGGCAGAATTCAGCGCCGTGCAGGCCGACAAAAGCGCTATTTCGTTCATCACGAAGCAGATGAACGTGCCGGTCGAGGGCGTATTCAGGAAATTCACCGCGCAGATCCGTATCGACCCGGCCAAGGCCGAAGCCGGTCAAGCCCGGATCGAGATCGATCTCGCCGGCATCGACGCCGGCAGTGCGGAAGCGAATGAGGAAGTAAAAGGCAAGAACTGGTTCAACGTGCGCGAATTTCCCCAAGCCGGCTTTATCTCAGGTTCGGTCAAGGCGCTCGGCGGCGGACGTTTCGAAGCCAGCGGCAGGATGACCATCAAGGGCAGGACCCGGGACGTGCGCGCGCCCTTTACCCTCAAACAGGAAAAGGGCGTCCTCATCCTGGACGGACGCTTTCCGCTCAAACGCCTTGATTACGGCATCGGCTCGGGAGTCTGGAGCGACACCGCGGTGGTTGCCGATGAGGTACAGGTCAGGTTTCATTTCGTTTTAAAGTAAAAACGCCAATAGGAGAACACCATGAACAAGACACTCATCGCCCTAGCCCTCGCCGGCACCCTGAGCGCATCCGCTTTCGCCGCCGACAGCTACACCATCGACACCCGCCACACCTTCCCGAGCTTCGAGGTCAGCCACCTCGGATTTTCCATCCAGCGCGGCCGCTTCGACAAAACCGCGGGCAAAATCACGCTCGACACCGCAGCCAAATCCGGCAGCATCGATGTGACCATCGACACCGCCTCGATCAGCACCGGCCTGGCCGACCTGGAAAAACACCTGCAGAGCGAAGACTTCTTCGATGCCGCCAAGTATCCCAGCATCACCTTCGTCTCCAAGTCGCTCAAATTCGACGGCGACAAGCTGGTCGGCGCCGACGGCGATTTCACGATGCACGGCGTAACCAGGCCGGTCAGCCTGAAGATCGACCACTTCAAGTGCACCCCCAATCCGATGAGCAAGAAGCCCACTTGCGGCGCCAATGCGACGACCACGATCAAGCGCTCCGAATTCGGCATCGCCAAGTACGTGCCCGCCGTTGGCGATGAAGTAAAAATCGCGATCCAGGTCGAGGCAATCAAGGACTGACGTTCCATCTGCTTGCACAGGCAAGACTGCATCCAAGCCCCCGGAGCTGGCCATTACGCTCTGGGGGCTTGAGTCCCCGCCTGCCCGGCAAGGACGGGCGGGTGACCCGAGTCAGTTCGGTGTTCGGCTCGGAGGCCGGGGTGATTTCCGTCGGTTCCGGCCAGTTGCCGGCGGAGGCGGCCCTCACCGTCACCTACGTCAACCGGCTGGAACGCATCCCTTGCCGGACGGGAGCACGGTGAGTCTCGGCGAAATCAGCCACATCGTGCATCAGCCGGGACTTTCCCTGCTCACCACCAACAGCAACCGCTACAGCCTGGATGTGCTGGCCTACCGCAATATCGCACCGATCAGCATCCTCAGCAAAAATGCACTGGCCGCAGCGCTAGTGGTCAGTCATATTGAAACCGGTGGACAATCTCGATAGGGGTAGGGAATGGCGCTCGCCCTCCCCTCCCTCCGAACCGTGCGTGCGGTTCTCCCGCACACGGCTCTCCAGTCAGTGGTTTCCTCATCGG
>JAJYXP010000007.1 GCA_021801705.1 Pseudomonadota bacterium | reverse complement strand
TGGCACTCAACTCGGATCCTGATACTCCGCTTCCAGCAGCTTGGCCTGAGCTGCGGCGAGGCGAGCGATCGGCACGCGCGGACCTGAACAGGAAACATAGTCGAGCCCGATATGATGGCAGAAATGGATCGAGCCGGGATGCCCGCCGTGCTCGCCGCAGATGCCTATCTTCAGTTCCGGACGGGTTTGGCGCCCCCTCTCCACCGCCATTTTCATCAACTGTCCCACACCCTTGATGTCCAGAACCTCGAACGGGTTGTCCTGCAGGATGCCGGTTTCATTGTAGGCCGGCAGGAACTTGTTTTCCGCATCCTCTCGGCTAAACGAGAAAGTGGCCTGAGTCAGGTCGTTGGTGCCGAAGGAGAAGAATTCGGCGGTTTCGGCCATGCGCCCGGCACGCACGCAGGCGCGCACCACTTCCAGCATGGAGCCGAACTTGAAGCGCACGTTGATGCCGTGGGTCAGTTCCACCACCTTGTGGATGCGCTGGACATAGCTGTGGATGCGCTTTAGCTCCTCCACCGTAGCCACCTGCGGCACCATGATTTCGGGATGGATTTCGATCCCCTCCCTGGCGCACAGGGCTGCGGCCTCCAGTATCGCCTGAATCTGCATCGAGTAGATTTCAGGGTAGGTGATGCCCAGCCGCACGCCGCGGTGTCCCAGCATCGGGTTGACTTCCGCCAGGGCGCGCACTTTTTTCAGCACCGCCTCTTTCTTGCTGATCACATCCTCTTCCAGGTGCGACTCCTTGAAGGTGTGCAGGCCGCCCATCAGCTTCAGCAGGCCATCGGCGTATTGCTGGTAAAGCTTGGGGTTGAGCAGCTTGAGGGTTTCCGGCAGTTCCTCCAGACCCTTGATGGTGTCGCGCAACTGGTGCAGGTGGGCGATCTCCAACTCCAATTGCGACGCCGTTGGCAGAAATTCGTGCATGGGCGGGTCTAGCAGACGCACCGTCACCGGCAGCCCCTTCATCGCCTTGAAGATGCCCTTGAAATCGGAACGCTGGATCGGCAGCAGCCGGTCGAGGGCTGCCTGGCGATCTTCCGCCGTTTCCGCCAGGATCATTTCCTGCACGATGGGCAGGCGGTCGGTACCGTTGAACATGCGCTCCGTGCGGCACAGGCCTATACCCCTGGCGCCGAATGCCCGCGCTTTGGCGGCGGACTCCGGCGTGTCGGCGTTTGCAAATACCTTGAGATGCGCCGTTTCGTCGGCCCAGGCAAGCAGGGCGGCCATTTCCTCGGAAAATTGCGCTTCCACCGTCGGCACCTCTCCGGCATAAACATGGCCGCTGCTGCCATCGATGGTAATCACGTCGCCTTCGTGCAGCGTGGCGTCGCCGATCTGCGCGCTGCGCGTGATGTCGTTGATCACGATCTGCTCGCAGCCCGACACGCAGGGTTTGCCCATGCCGCGCGCCACCACCGCGGCGTGGGAAGTCTTGCCGCCGCGGGAAGTCAGGATGCCCTGGGCCTGGAAAAAGCCGTGGATGTCCTCCGGCTTGGTTTCCTCGCGCACCAGGATGATTTTCTCGCCGCTGCGGCCGCGAATTTCGGCCGAGTCCGCATCGAACACGATCTTTCCGGACGCCGCGCCGGGCGAAGCCGGCAGCCCCTGCGCCAGGGATTTTCCCTTGAAATCGGGTGTCAACTGCGGCACCAGCATCTGCTCCAGCATCGCCGGCTCGACACGCAGCAGGGCGCGCTCCTTGGAGATCAGTCCCTCGTGGAACATCTCCACCGAAGTGCGCACCATGGCGCGCGCGTTCATCTTGCCGTTGCGGGTCTGCAGGCAATAGAGCGTGCCCTTCTCGATGGTGAACTCGAAATCCTGCACTTCCTTGTAATGCGACTCCAGCCGGTTGTGCAGTTCCATCAACTGGCGGTAGATCTCCGGCATTTCCTGTTCCATCTCGGCGATCGGCCTGGGGGTGCGGATACCGGCCACCACGTCCTCGCCCTGGGCATTGGTGAGATACTCGCCGTAAATCACGTTCTCGCCGGTGCCGGGGTTGCGGGTGAAACCCACCCCGGTACCGGAATCGTTGCCCATGTTGCCGAACACCATGGTGCAGATGTTGACCGCGGTGCCGTTGGCCTGCTCCCTGGTGATCCTGAACTGCTTGCGGTAATCCACCGCGCGCTTGCCCGACCAGGAGCGGAATACCGCCCCCACCGAGATTTCAAGCTGCTCGTAGGGGTCTTGCGGAAACGGCTTGCCGCTGTGGCGCTCGACGATGGCAAGAAACTCTCCTGCCAGTTCCTTGAGGTGTTCGGCGGTCAGATCCAGGTCCAGGAGTGCGCCATATTTCCTTTTGATCGCCGCCATCCGTTCGTCGAAATGCTCGTCGCCTATGCCCAGCGCGATCTTGCCGAACAACTGGATGAAACGGCGGTAGGAATCGAAGGCAAAACGCTCGTTGGCAGTTTGCTTGATCAGCCCCTGCAGGGACGTTTCATTGAGGCCGAGATTGAGGATGGTATCCATCATGCCCGGCATGGACATCGCCGAACCGGAGCGCACCGAAACCAGGAGTGGATTTTCGCCGCTGCCGAAACCCTTGCCGGTTTTCTTTTCCAGCGCCGTCATGTGGAGCTTGATCTCGTCCATCAAGCCTTCCGGCAGATGGTTTTTTTCCAGGTAGGCGAGACAGGCTTCGGTGGTCACCGTGAAACCCGGCGGAACGTTAAGCCCGATCTGCGTCATCTCGCACAGATTGGCGCCCTTGCCGCCCAGCAGCATCTTGTTCTTGCCGTCACCCTCTTCGAATGCATACACGAATTTGTTGCTGTCGGTCATGGTCGCGCCTTTTGGTTCCCGCATATGGAAGTAAAAAGATGAAGCTTATGATATCACGCGCACAAAGAAAAATGCGCCGCTACTTATCTGTTATATAGAAGAGTGCGATGGCGCGGGTTGGCCGGGAAGCTCTGGCAGGGGAGGCGGCCATTTTTTCGGGCTCATTCCGGTCTCGAATTAAGCCTCATATCCCAGCACCGGCGCCAGCCATTTCTCCGCCGTCGCCACATCCATGCCCTTGCGCCTGGCGTAATCCTCGACCTGGTCACGGCCGATCTTGCCGAGGGCGAAATAGGTCGAATCGGGGTGGGCGAAATAGAAGCCGCTCACTGCGGCGGTAGGCAGCATGGCGAAGTTTTCGGTGATGGTGATTCCCGCCTTCGCGGGCGCTTGCAGCAATTCGAACAGCGGGCCTTTTTCGGTATGCTCCGGGCAGGCGGGATAACCTTGCGCGGGACGGATGCCGCGGTATTTTTCCGCGATCATGTCTTCGTTGGAGAGCGCCTCGTCTTTCGCATAGCCCCAGAATTCACGCCGCACTCGCTCGTGCATCAGCTCGGCGAAAGCTTCGGCGAGGCGGTCGGCCAGCGCCTTGAGCATGATAGCGCTGTAATCGTCGTGCTTTTTCTCAAATGCGGACACATGCGCGTCGATGCCTATGCCCGCCGTCACCGCGAAGCCGCCGAGATAATCCTTCACGCCCGAATCCCTGGGTGCAATAAAATCGGCCAGGGCAAGGTTGGGCTTGCCCTTCGGCTTCTCGCCCTGCTGCCGCAAGGTGTGATAGGTCATCGCCACCTGGCTGCGGCTTTCATCGGTGTAGATCTCGATATCGTCACCGACGCTGTTGGCCGGGAAGAGGCCGATCACGGCGCGCGCCTGCAGCCATTTTTCTTCGATGATGCGCTTCAGCATCTCCTGGGCATCGGCAAACAGCTTGCGCGCTTCTTCACCCACCACCTCATCGTTGAGGATTTTCGGGTAACGCCCGTGCAGCTCCCAGGCGAGAAAAAACGGCGTCCAGTCGATGCGCTGGGCGATCTCCGCCAGGGGGTAGTCGTGGAACGCCTTGAGGCCGATGAAGGCGGGCACCGGTGGAACGTAGGCCGCCCAGTCGAGTTTCAGCGCATTGGCGCGCGCCTCGGCCAGGGTCAGCCGTTTGGCTTCGTTGGAGCGATTCTGATGGCGCTCGCGGATCGCGACGTATTCCTCCGCGACGCCCTGCACGTAGCCGTCGCGCAGATCGTCGCTCAACAGGTTGGAGCACACGCCCACTGCGCGCGAGGCGTCCTTCACATAAATCACCGGGCCGCTGTAGTGGGGCTCGATCTTCACCGCAGTGTGGGCGGGAGAAGTAGTAGCGCCGCCGATCAGCAGCGGTAGCTTCATCCCCAGCCGTTCCATTTCCCTGGCGACGTGCGACATTTCTTCCAGCGAAGGCGTGATCAGGCCGGACAGGCCGATGATGTCGGCCTTTTCATCCATCGCCGCCTGCAGAATCCTGGCCGCGGGCACCATCACTCCCAGATCGACCACGTCGTAGTTGTTGCACTGCAGCACTACGCCGACGATATTCTTGCCAATGTCGTGCACGTCGCCCTTGACCGTGGCCATGAGTATCCGCCCCTTGGCCTGGGCAGCCTGGCCGGTGGCGGCCTTTTCCGCCTCGATGAACGGGATCAGGTGCGCCACGGCCTGCTTCATGACGCGCGCCGATTTCACCACCTGGGGCAGGAACATCTTGCCGGCGCCGAACAGGTCGCCGACCACGTTCATGCCGTCCATCAGCGGCCCCTCGATCACGTGGATCGGACGTTCCGACTGCAGCCGCGCTTCCTCGGTGTCCTCGACAATGTAGGTGGTGATGCCCTTGACCAGTGCATGGGCCAGACGTTCGCGCACCGGCACCTCGCGCCAGGAAAGGTCTTCAACCTGGCTCTTGGCAGCACCCTTGAAGGATTCGGCGAACTCCACCAGCCGTTCTGTCGCGTCGGGCCGGCGATTGAGCAGCACGTCCTCGACCCGCTCCAGCAGGTCCTTGGGGATTTCCTCATAAACGCCCAACTGGCCGGCATTGACGATGCCCATGTCCATGCCCGCATGAATCGCGTGATAGAGGAATGCAGTGTGGATCGCCTCGCGCACCGGCTCGTTGCCGCGGAAGGAGAAGGACACGTTGGACACCCCGCCGCTCACCTTGGCATAGGGCAGGGTCTGCTTGATCTCGCGCGTGGCCTCGATGAAATCGACCGCGTAGTTGTTGTGCTCCTCGATGCCGGTGGCCACCGCGAAAATGTTGGGGTCGAAGATGATGTCCTCGGGGGGGAAGCCGACCTGCCCGGTGAGAAGCTTGTACGAACGGGTACAGATCTCGATCTTGCGCTGTTTGGTGTCGGCCTGGCCCTGCTCGTCGAAGGCCATGACCACCGCCGCCGCGCCGTAGCGGCGGCACAGCCTGGCCCGCTCGATGAATTCCGCTTCGCCCTCCTTCATGCTGATGGAGTTGACGATGGACTTGCCCTGCACGCATTTCAGGCCGGCCTCGATCACCGACCACTTCGACGAGTCGATCATCACCGGCACCTTGGCGATGTCCGGCTCGGAGGCGATCAGGTTGAGGAATTTCACCATCGCCGCTTCGGAATCCAGCATCGCCTCGTCCATGTTGATGTCGATGATCTGGGCGCCGTTTTCCACCTGGGCCTTGGCCACTTCCAGCGCCTTGTCGTATTCGCCGTTGATGATCAGGCGGGCGAACATCTTCGAGCCGGTGACGTTGGCGCGCTCGCCGACGTTGACGAAGAGCGAGTCCTCGCCGATGTTGAGCGCCTCCAGGCCGGACAGGCGCAGCTTTTTCTCGATTTCGGGAATGGCGCGCGGCGGCAAGTCTTGCACCGCCTCGGCGATCGCCCTGATGTGCGGCGGCCGGGTGCCGCAGCAGCCGCCGACGATGTTGAGCAGGCCACTCTCCGCCCATTCGCGGATCTCCGCCGCCATTGCCTCAGGGGTTTCGTCGTAGCCGGTTTCCGACAACGGATTGGGCAGGCCGGCGTTGGGGTGGGCGCTCACATAGGTGTCAGCAATATTGGACAGTTCTTCCACATACTGGCGCAGCTCCTTGGCGCCGAGCGCGCAATTCAGGCCGATCGAAAGCGGCTGGACGTGGCTCACCGAGTTCCAGAACGCCTCGGCGGTCTGCCCCGAAAGCAGGCGCCCGGACAGGTCGGTGATGGTGCCGGAAATCATTACCGGCAGCCTGATCTTGTTAACGTCGAAATACTGCTCGATGGCAAACAGCGCGGCCTTGGCGTTGAGCGTGTCGAAGATGGTCTCGACCATCAGGATGTCGGAGCCGCCGTTGACCAGCCCGCTGATCGCCAGGGTGTAAGCGTCCACCAACTGGTCGAAAGTGACATTGCGGAAGCCGGGATCGTTGACCTCGGGCGAGATTGAGGCGGTGCGGTTGGTGGGCCCGAGCACGCCGGCGACAAAGCGCGGCCTGGCCGGGTTCCTGGCCTCGAATTCATCCGCTGCGTCCCGCGCCAGTTTCGCTGCGGCAAGATTGATCTCGTAGACCAGTCCTTCCATGTGGTAGTCAGCCATGGCGATGGAGGTGGCATTGAAGGTGTTGGTCTCGAGGATGTCCGCCCCGGCCTCGAGATAGGCGGCGTGAATTTCCCTGATTACCTGCGGCTGAGTGAGCACCAACAGATCGTTGTTGCCCTTCAGGTCGCTGCCATAGCCGGCGAAGCGTTCGCCGCGGTAATCCGCCTCGGTCAGCTTGTAGGTCTGGATCATGGTGCCCATGGCGCCGTCCAGGATCAGGATGCGCTGTTTGAGCAGTTCGTGGAGCAGGACGGTACGGTTGGCGGACATTAGCGCAGGTTCTTTCATTATCAGCATCGGCTGCCGGTTATTATACCTTTTCCG
>JAJYXP010000057.1 GCA_021801705.1 Pseudomonadota bacterium | reverse complement strand
GATTGGACCAGATGGATCTGTGGCGCTGATTAGCCACCTGCATGGTGGCTCAAAAGAATTGGGGCCGCGTTAGCGACCCCTCATAGCCGCTTCGAGCGGCTCACAAGCTAAAGCCCCCGGCTCTGCCAGGGGATACTTACTAGTCAGTCACGGTGAAAAGCACGGATGAGTTGAACCGTCACACCGGCGAAAGCCGGTGTCCAGGTTGTTGATTTTTCTGGATTCCGGCTTTCGCCGGAATGACGAGATTGTCCACCGGTTTCAATATGACTGACTACTAGCAGGCTGTTGAAAAACGCTTATTGTGCTTCGATACGGCGGCAAAGCCGCCTACTCAGCACGAACGGAATCAATATATTACCGTTCGCCCTGAGTAGCGCGAAGCGCGTATCGAAGGGCATTCCGGGCGAATTTCAACAGCCTGCCAGATTATCCCTATCTTGCCACAGCCCGCTTTGCCCCCTTGTCAGGCCAGTAGTCAGTTATGTTGAATTTGCGTGATTTTCCTGTAGGGCCGAATTCATTCGGCCAAATGTGCGAATGAATTCGCACCTACAAAGAACGTACAGTCGTTTTAAGTTGACTGACAACTAGGTTAGAATGGAAAGAATTTCAGCTAAATCTTCGCTAATTATTAAATGCGTACATCCCAAGTCAAGCGCAATACCCTGGAAACCCAAGTCAGCGTCAAGCTGAATCTTGATGGCAATGGCGCGGCCATGCTGGACAGCGGCGTGCCCTTCCTCGACCACATGCTGGACCAGATCGCCCGGCACGGCCTGGTCGATCTCGAAGTATCCGCCAAGGGTGACCTCCATATCGATGCCCACCACACCGTGGAAGACATAGGCATCACCCTGGGCCAGGCTTTTGCCAAGGCGGTCGGAGACAAGAAAGGCATCCGCCGTTACGGCCATGCCTATGTGCCGCTGGACGAGGCGTTGTCGCGCGTGGTGATCGATCTTTCCGGGCGCCCCGGCCTGGTGTTTGAGGTGGATTTTTCCCGCGGCATGATAGGCGAATTCGACGTGGATCTGGTGCATGAGTTTTTCCAGGGCTTCGTCAATCACGCCGGGGTGACGCTGCACGTTGACAGTCTGCGTGGCAGGAATGCGCACCATCAGGCTGAAACCATCTTCAAGGCCTTCGGCCGCGCGCTGCGCATGGCGGTGGAATCCGACTCGCGCCTCGGCGACACGATGCCTTCGACCAAGGGCAGCCTTTAACCCGTATGTTTCATAAATTGACGCGCGCCCTCGCTGGCCTTTTAATTGATATGAAAATTTTGTTCAGTCGGTCGTATGAATAACTACGACACTCCATCACAAAACTTCCCTATCAATCAAAATTCTGCGCGATCATCGCACGAATTTACGAAACATACGGGTTAGCGATCATGGACAGCATTGCGGTGATTGATTACGGCATGGGCAATCTGCGCTCGGTGGCGAAGGCGCTGGAACATGTCGCGCCGGCATCCCGGGTGGCGGTGACTTCCGACCCGGCGGCCATCCTTTCCGCCAGGCGCGTGGTTTTTCCGGGGCAAGGCGCGGCGCGCGACTGCATGCGCGAAATACAGGCGCGCGGCCTCAAGGAAGTGATCGAACAGGCTGCCCGCAGCAAGCCTTTCCTGGGCATCTGCATGGGCTTGCAAGTGCTCTTCGAACATAGCGAAGAGGGCGACACCCCCTGTCTCGGCATACTGCCGGGCCGGGTGCTGCGCTTTCCGCGCGACATGCGCGACCAGGCGGGCAACAGGCTCAAGGTGCCCCACATGGGCTGGAACGAGGTGCATCAGGCCGGGTCGCACCCGATGTGGGCTGGCATCCCGGATGCGTCGCGCTTTTACTTCGTACACAGCTATTATGTGGAGGCGGGCAACCCTGGCCTGGTCGCGGCATTCACGCTCTATCCTTTTCCGTTCACCAGTGCCGTGGCGGTGAACAACATTTTTGCCGTGCAGTTTCACCCCGAAAAAAGCCAGGCATCCGGCCTCAAGCTATTGGAAAATTTTGTGGCCTGGGATGGAACCGCAACGCCCCAAAGCTGATCCATATTGAACCTAGAAACCGCAGTTGACCGCTCTACTAGATGCTTAATGCAATGATGATAATAAATTTCTTCACAAAATTATGGGTTCCCCCGTTTGGTGAGCCCGCTACAGGGTGGATTGCACGATTTTTGCGGCGCATGGCGGCAGCCCTCTCTCCAACTCTCCCCCAGAGGGGGAGAGGGCGATCGTATCCTCTCCCTTTGGGAGAGGGTTTGGGTGAGGGTTGGCAACTCCTTGGAATGGAACGACCATTACGCGTCGTTGCGCCTTGCCCTGCACCCCAAAAATCGTGCACTCCACCCCGTCCAACTGCGGTTTCTAGGTTGACCATTCTTTCCTTGTAATCATAATTGTATTGCCGCAACCATCATGCTGATTATTCCTGCAATTGACTTGAAAGACGGGCACTGTGTGCGTTTGAAACAGGGGTTGATGGATGAGGCCACGGTCTTTTCCGAAGATCCCGGAGCGATGGCAACGCATTGGCTCAATGCCGGGGCGCGCCGCCTCCATCTGGTCGACCTGAACGGCGCTTTCGCCGGCAAGCCGGTTAACGGCAATGCCATTCGCGCCATCGTTGATGCGGTCGGTACCGATATCCCGGTGCAACTGGGGGGTGGCATCCGCGACCTGGAAACCATAGAGCTCTACCTGGACAATGGCATCAGCTACGTCATCATCGGCACCGCGGCGGTGAAGAACCCCGGCTTCCTGCACGAGGCCTGCTACGCCTTCCCCGGCCAGATCATTGTCGGTCTCGACGCCAAGGACAGCAAAGTGGCGGTGGACGGCTGGTCCAAGGTCACCGGCCACGATGTGGTGGACCTTGCCAGGAAATTCGAGGGTTATGGCGTGGAAGCGATTGTATACACCGACATCGGCCGCGACGGCATGCTCTCCGGGGTGAACATCGAAGCGACGGTGAACCTGGCGCGGGCGCTCACCATCCCGGTCATCGCCAGCGGCGGCATCACCAACCTGGATGATGTGAAACGGTTGTGCGCGGTCGAATCCGAAGGCATCATGGGCGCGATTACCGGCCGCGCGATCTACGAGGGTACGCTGAATTTCGCCGAGGCGCAGAAACTGGCGGACGAATTGGGCGGTAAAGCCTGATGGGACTGGCCAAGCGCATCATCCCCTGCCTCGACGTAACCGACGGACGCGTCGTCAAGGGCGTGAATTTCGTGGCGTTGCGCGATGCCGGCGACCCGGTCGAGATCGCGCGCCGCTACGACGAGCAGGGCGCGGACGAGCTGACTTTTCTCGATATCACCGCCACCAGCGACAACCGTGACCTGATCCTGCACATCATCGAGGAGGTCGCCTCCCAGGTGTTCATCCCCCTCACCGTGGGCGGCGGCGTGCGCCAGATCGAGGATGTGCGGCGGCTGCTCAATGCCGGTGCCGACAAGGTCAGCATCAATACGGCAGCGGTGGCCACCCCGCAACTGGTGGCGGACGCCTCGTCGCGCTTCGGCTCCCAATGCATCGTGGTGGCGATCGATGCCAAGCAGGTGTCGGCCGCAGGCGAACCGCTCTGCTGGCATGTCTTCACCCACGGCGGACGCAAGGACACCGGGCTGGACACGGTGGAATGGGCGCGAAAAATGGCAGGCATGGGGGCCGGCGAGATATTGCTCACCAGCATGGACCGCGACGGCACAAAGATCGGCTTCAACCTCGAACTGACCCGCGCCGTGGCCGATGCGGTGGACATCCCGGTGATCGCCAGCGGCGGTGTCGGCAATCTCGACCATCTGGTGGAAGGCATTCTCAAGGGGCACGCCGACGCGGTGCTGGCGGCCAGCATTTTCCATTATGGGGAATACTCCGTGGAACAGGCGAAGCGCTATATGGCGCAACACGGGATCGAAGTCAGATTATGAGCGCAAAAGACATTTGGCTGAACAAGGTGAAGTGGTCGGACGACGGCTTGGTGCCGGTCATTGCCCAGGACGCGGCGACCGGGACGGTGCTGATGTTCGCCTGGATGAACCGGGAAGCTCTCAAGCTCACGGCGGAGGGCGGCGAGGCGGTGTACTGGTCGCGTTCGCGCAAGAAACTGTGGCACAAGGGCGAGGAGTCGGGTCACGTGCAAAAGGTGAAGGAAATCCGCGTCGACTGCGACGAAGACGTGGTGCTGCTCAAGGTGGAACAAGTGGGGGGAATTGCCTGTCATACGGGAAGAAACCACTGTTTTTTCCAGAAGCTGGAGCAGGGACGGTGGGTGGCTGTGGACCCTGTCATCAAAGATCCGGCGGAGATTTACAGGAAATGAGCGACATCCTCAGCCGCCTGGCGGACACGCTGGAAAGCCGCAAACAGGCCGACCCTGCCAGTTCCTACGTGGCCAAGCTGTATGCCAGGGGATTGGACACAATCCTGAAAAAGATCGGCGAGGAAGCCACGGAAACGGTGGTGGCGGCAAAAAACGGCGACCGGCAGCAGATCGTGTACGAAACCGCCGATTTATGGTTTCATTGCATGGTGATGCTGGCCAGCCAGGGCGTGCGGCCGGAGGAGGTGCTCGAAGAACTGGCGCGGCGTGAAGGCTTGTCCGGCCTGGTTGAGAAAGCTGCGCGGGGCGAGCAATGAGCGACTGCATATTCTGCAAGATCGTGGCCGGCGAAATTCCCAGCCGCAAGGTGTACGAGGACGGCGATCTGGTCGCATTCCACGACGTAAACCCGGCCGCGCCGGTACATTTCATGATCGTGCCGAAGGAGCACATCGCTTCGCTGGAGGACTGCCACGCCCGGCATGAAATGCTGCTGGGCCGCATCCTTCTGCTGGCGCCGGTACTGGCGAAGGAACAGGGGCTGAACAACGGCTTCAAAACGGTGATCAATACCGGCAAGGGCGGCGGCCAGGTGGTGTTCCACCTGCACGTACATGTGATAGGCGGCGGCAAACTGGCACACGTATAACTACTTACTAGAGGAGATTCAACATGGGTTCATTCAGCATCTGGCATTGGCTGATCGTACTGGTCATCGTACTGGTTATTTTCGGCACCAAAAAACTGCGCAATATCGGCGGCGATCTGGGCGGTGCGGTAAAAAGCTTCAAGGAAGCCGTGAAGGAAGAAGAAAAGACGCCGAAAATCGAAGCGCCGGTACAAAAAGAAGGCGAGACCATCGAAGGCGAAGTCAAAAACAAAACCGTATCGTAAGCGCGAAAAACCGTGTTCGACGTCAACTTCTCCGAACTGCTGCTGATCGGCATCGTCGCCCTGGTCGTCATCGGCCCGGAACGCCTGCCCAAGGTGGCGCGCACCATGGGCCTGCTGTTCGGACGGGTGCAGCGCTACACGGCGGAAATCAAGGCCGACATCAACAACCAGCTCAAGCTGGATGAGCTGCGCAAAATCGAGGCTGAGATGCGGGCCAAGGCGCAGAGTGCTGAGCACGTGATCATCGAAGAAACGCAGCACGCGCAGCAGGAACTTAAAGCCGCGGCGGAAATGGCAGTGCCGTCGCCTGGTGCGGAGGCAGAAAACACTGCCGCGCAGCCCGAAGCGGCGTCTCCGCCGGTCGATGAATCCCCGGCAGCCCAGTCTCCGCAACTTGAACTGGGCCTCGATACGGCAGCGAACCCCCGCACCGAATCACACGCCTAGCCGTCCTGAGCGTAAACCTTTCCGACTCCAAGTGACCATTCCCGACTCGTCCGAATCCTTTATTTCCCATTTAATCGAGCTGCGCAACCGGCTGATTCGCGCCTTGATCGCAGTCGGGCTGGTATTTGTCTGCCTGTTCCCGTTTGCCGGCGACCTGTATGCCGTGCTGGCGCATCCGCTGCTCGCCGTGCTGCCCAAGGGCGGACAGATGATCGCCACCGACGTCACCACGCCGTTCTTTGTGCCGATGAAAGTGGCGATGATGTCGGCTTTCGTCGTCGCCTTGCCCTATGTGCTTTACCAGGTATGGGCATTTGTCGCGCCCGGCATGTATGCCCACGAAAGGCGCCTGGTCGCGCCGCTGGTGGTGGCCAGCACGCTGCTTTTCCTGTGCGGCATGGCGTTCGCCTATTTTCTGGTGTTTCCGGTGGTGTTCGGCTTCATTACTTCCGTTGCGCCGCAGGGCGTGGCGGTGATGACCGACATCAACAAATACCTGGATTTCGTGCTGACCCTGTTCGTCGCCTTCGGCATCACCTTCGAGGTGCCGGTGGCGGTGGTGCTGCTGGTGCGCATGGGCGTCGTCAGCGTGGAAAAGCTGCGCGAGGTACGCCCCTACGTCATAGTCGGCGCCTTCGTGATCGGCGCCATTTTCACCCCGCCCGACGTGGTTTCCCAGATCATGCTCGCGGTTCCGCTGTGGTTGCTGTATGAACTGGGCATCCTGGTTGCCGCAATGATGGTGAAGAAGGCCAGGGCTAGCGCCACGGAGGCGCCGGAATACAAGCCGCTCAGCGAGGAAGAAATGGAACGTGAGTTGGACACGATCGAAGCGGAACAAAAGGATGTCACGAAGTAAGCGGGACTACCGCAGGCTGATTTCGATGTGGAAATGATGTCCTTTCCCCTCGCCAGCCTATTCGACATCCGTGTCCCCAGCCGAAAATATTGAAAACAATTTTGATTGCTCTGGCAAAGGTTAATTCCTTACCGCTCCCTCCCGGCCTCATGAAACGCCTTGCGCACCGGCGAGAGCAGGTATTCCATCACCGTGCGCCGCCCGAGCAGGATCTCGGCGGTAGCCTGCATCCCGGCCCCGAGCGGGAAACGTTC
>JAJYXP010000011.1 GCA_021801705.1 Pseudomonadota bacterium | reverse complement strand
TCGACCACATGATCGCCAGCGGCCTGAGCGGGGTCGATTTCATCTGCGCCAACACCGATGCGCAGGCGCTCAAGCGCAACCAGGCCAACGTCACCGTGCAACTGGGCTCGGCCATCACCAAGGGCCTCGGTGCGGGCGCCAACCCCGGCGTCGGGCGCGAAGCAGCGCTGGAAGACCGTGAGCGCATTGCCGAGCTGATCGATGGCGCGGACATGCTGTTCATCACCGCCGGCATGGGCGGGGGCACCGGTACCGGCGCCGCGCCCGTCGTGGCCGAGGTGGCCAAGGAGCTGGGCATCCTGACCGTGGCGGTGGTGACCAAGCCGTTCGGCTTCGAGGGCAAGCGCATGAAAGTGGCTCAGGAAGGCATCGAGGCGCTGTCGCAGCATGTCGATTCGCTGATCGTGATTCCCAACGACAAGTTGATGGAAGTGCTGGGCGGCAAGATTGGCTTCCGCGATGCCTTCAAGGCGGCGGACGGCGTGCTGCACGGCGCGGTGGCGGGCATAGCCGAGCTGATCAAGTGCACCGGCATGATCAACGTCGACTTTGCCGACGTGCGCACCGTCATGTCGGAGATGGGCATGGCGATGATGGGTTCGGCCCAGGCCACCGGTGCAGACCGTGCCAGAACGGCGGCAGAGCAGGCAGTGGCCAGTCCGCTGCTGGAAGACGTCAATCTGTCCGGCGCCCGCGGCGTGCTGGTCAATATCACTTCCAGCGAAGACATGCAGCTCGAGGAAGTGTACGAGGTGATGAATACCATCCGCAGCTTCACCGCCGAGGATGCCACGGTGATATTCGGCACGGTTTTCGACAGCACCCTGCATGACGAGTTGCGCGTGACGGTGGTGGCCACCGGCCTGGGGGCATTGGTCAACCGCCAGCAGAACAAGCCGTTAAGCATCGTGAAGACCGGCACCGACGATCATGCGATGGAAGTGGACTATGGCGTACTGGAGCAGCCCGCGGTGATGCGGCGGCGCCGTGATGCACAGGTCGAGGCGATGAAGCAGTCCGGCGTGGAGCTGCTCGATATCCCCGCGTTCCTGCGCAAGCAGGCGGACTGAGGCATCAATTTTTGCCATGAATTGAACGGGATGGCACGATGCGCGCATCGGGAATCGGCAGGGGCCGAACTTGGTCTTCCCCCGCTGGGCGTGATATTATATTGTCCCTATCGATCTGCCATGATGCTCATGGAATAAAATGTTTAGACAGCGGACCTTGAAAAACGTCATTCGCGCCACCGGGGTGGGGCTGCATACCGGGGAGAAGGTGTATCTCACCTTGCGTCCGGCAGCGGTAGATGCCGGCATTGTGTTCCGCCGCATCGATCTGGCCGAACCCGTGGATATCAAGGCCGCGCCGGACAGCGTCGGCGAGACCCGTCTTTCCTCCACGCTGGTGCGGGATGGTGTCAAGGTGTCCACCGTCGAACATCTGATGTCCGCTTTTGCCGGCCTGGGTATCGACAACGCCTATGTCGATCTGACCGCGCCCGAAGTGCCTATCATGGACGGCAGCGCCTCGCCTTTCGTGTTTTTGCTGCAGTCCGCCGGCATCGAGGAGCAGCCGGCTGCAAAAAAATTCATCCGCATCAGGAAACCGGTGGAAATAAGGGATGGCGACAAGTGGGTGCGTTTCGATCCGCATCCGGGTTTCAAGCTGAGTCTTGCCATCGCTTTTGATCACCCGGTGTTGTCGCATTCGGCCCAGTCCGTCACGGTGGATTTTGCCGACACCTCCTTCCTCAAGGAAATCGCACGCGCCCGCACCTTCGGCTTCATGCACGAGGTGGAAGCGATGCGTTCCCAGGGTCTGGCGTTGGGCGGCAGTCTGGATAACGCCATCGTCATGGACGAGTTCCGCGTCCTGAACAGTGACGGGTTGCGCTACGAGGATGAATTCGTCAAGCACAAGCTGCTGGATGCCATCGGCGACCTTTACCTGCTCGGCCATCCGCTGATCGGCGCGTTTTCCGGCTACAAGTCCGGCCATGCACTGAACAACCGTCTGCTGCGCGCGCTCATGGCGGATGCTGGGGCGTGGGAATTCGTCAGCTTCGAGCGCCAGGAAGACGCGCCCGCCGCATTCCTGCGGCTTCACAGCCAGGCTGCCTGAGCGCTTGCTGGTTCTAAGGCTTCTCGCTGTCCTCGGTCTGGCTGCAATCGCAGTTTCGGTCGTGATCTTCCTGTTCACCAGGGATCTGCGCTACCTCAGGTTCGCCTGGCAGCTTTTCAAGTTCACCCTGGTGTTTCTGCTGGTTTTTGCCACCCTGATGATGATGGGGCGCCTAATCCTTTACTGAGTCCGAATGCCGGCTGATTAAATTCTGTAATGCGCTTTTCAGCGGAGAAGCCTCAAGGTTCTGTTCCAGTTGCGACAGGCTGTTCAGGGCGCAGCCGTTCAGGGCAGGATGCCTGGCCCGCCTGACAACGGGGAACAGGGGCTCGACTTGCACATCTATCCGAATTGCAGTAACCTCAAACCCCCGTTTTCTGGTTTTCTCGAGCAGGCTGGGCACGAGTTGCCGAAGTTTTGCGGCAACTGCGCCGTTGCTGGCGTAAACGATCAGCGTTTGCAGGTGCATTGCGCCAACGGTAGATGCCGTGGCTAGCGGTCTTGGCGCAATTTCACCCCAGACCTTTTGCAGCGCCTGCAGTTTTTGCGCTTGCTGAAGGAGCGTCTGCAGGTTCGACGCGGCGCTCAGGAATGAGTGTGCTGGATGGGCGGACATCAGGAACAAACAATAAAAAGGAGAACTATGAATGTTATTCTAGTTTCCGGCAAGTTGGCAAAGGGAAAGACGTGGGCGCTAAGCCACGGCCAGGTGATGGCCGTGGCGGCTGGATTTCTGGTGTTCCCCCTGTTGCTGGCAGTATTTTTCACCTACATGCTGTTATTTCATGCGGCAGACATTCCCCACCCTTATCTGCAATCCCTGGTGCTGAGCGCGCAGCGCAGCGAGGCGGCAAAAAACCAGGCCTATATGCGGGAAAATCTCAATGTACTGGCGGTGAAGCTTGGCCAGATGCAGTCGCAGATGTTGCGCCTCGACTCCCTGGGGGAACGTCTGGCGAAACTGTCCGGGATCGGCAAGCAGGAATTCAATTTCGACAAGGCGCCGGGGCAGGGCGGTCCTGAATCAAGCGTGCCCGCGCGCGACATGAGCATGGATGAGCTCAGCCAGCAGCTTGATGCCTTGATGCGGAAACTGGACAACCGCTCCGATCAGATGGGCCTGATGGATGCGATGCTGGTGCAGCGGGAAGCGAAGAAGGTTGCCTTGCCGTCCGGACGGCCGGTAACCACGGGCTGGTATTCATCCAACTATGGTTGGCGCATCGATCCCTTCACCGGCCAGAAGGCTTATCATGAAGGCGTGGATTTTATGGCCGACACGGGGGCGCCGATTTATGCCGCCGGCGGCGGTATCGTGGTTTATTCGGATACTTACGCCGGCTATGGTAATATGATAGAAATTGACCACGGCAATGGCTTGATCAGCCGCTATGCGCATACTTCAAAAATGCTGGTCAAGGTCGGCGATGTGGTGATGAAGGGGCAGAAAATCGGCGCGGTGGGCAGTACCGGCCGCTCCACCGGACCACACCTGCATTTTGAGGTGCGCTACCGGGGGGCGCCCCAGAATCCGGAGCACTATCTGCATCTGGGCTGATTTTATCCTTAAAACCGTAATTAACCACGAATGACACGAATGAACACAAATAGTTAACAAGAAATGTCGTCTCACCCAACAGGTGAATCGGGTGAATTTCGTTAATTCCTTGATTATTCGTGAACATTCGTGTTTTATTCGTGTAAATTCGTGGTTAATCGCTTTTTTCAGGTTTATACTTGTTTGTGTGATAGCCATCGCCCCATTCGGCGCTGGCTTTTTGTTTATTTTACTTCCTGAAAATTCATGATATCCCGTCTGGTCAAGAAAATCTTCGGCAGCCGCAACGATCGGCTGGTCAAGCAATACACGCAAAGGGTTCGCGCCATCAATGCGCTGGAGCCGGAAATCGCGCAATTGACCGATACGGAATTGCGCGCTAAAACCGATGAATTCAAGCTGCGCCACCAGAATGGCGAATCGCTGGATGCCCTGCTGCCAGAATCTTTCGCCGTGGTGCGCGAAGCCGGCAAGCGCGTGCTGGAAATGCGCCACTTCGACGTCCAGTTGATAGGCGGCATGGTGTTGCACGACGGCAAGATCGCCGAGATGCGCACCGGCGAGGGCAAGACGCTGGTCTCCACCCTGCCGGCCTACCTCAATGCACTGTCCGGCAAGGGCGTGCATGTGGTGACGGTGAACGATTATCTGGCCAGGCGCGATGCCGAGTGGATGGGGCGCATCCACAATTTTCTCGGCCTCACCGTCGGCGTCAACCTGTCGCAGATGGACCATGAGGAGAAGCAGGAAGCCTACGCAGCCGACATCACCTACGGCACCAACAACGAATTCGGCTTTGACTATCTGCGCGACAACATGGTCTACCAGTCGCCGGAACGGGTGCAGCGCAGCCTGAATTACGCCATCGTGGACGAGGTGGACTCGATCCTGATTGATGAGGCAAGGACGCCGCTGATCATTTCCGGCCAGGCGGAGGACAACGTCGACCTTTACTACCGCATCAACGACCTGCCGCCCAAGCTCAGCAAGCAGGAAACCGAAGACGGCCCGGGCGATTACAGTGTCGATGAAAAAACGCATCAGGTCCTGCTCAGCGAAGCGGGGCACGAGCATGCGGAAGAGCTGCTCACCCGGGCGGGACTGCTGCCGCCCGGTTCCAGCCTGTACGATGCCGCCAACATCAGCCTGGTTCATCATCTGTACGCCGCGCTGCGTGCCCATGCCCTGTACCACCGCGACCAGCACTACGTGGTGCAGAACGGCGAAGTGGTGATCGTGGACGAATTCACCGGCCGCCTGATGTCCGGGCGGCGCTGGTCCGACGGCCTGCACCAGGCGGTGGAGGCGAAGGAAGGGGTGTCCATCCAGAAAGAAAACCAGACCCTGGCGTCGATCACCTTCCAGAACTATTTCCGCATGTATCAGAAGCTCTCCGGCATGACCGGCACGGCCGATACCGAGGCTTACGAATTCCAGCAGATCTACGGGCTGGAAACCGTGGTGATCCCGACCCACCGGGAGATGGTGCGCCAGGACCGGATGGACCAGGTTTACCGCACCGCCAAGGAGAAATACCAGGCGGTGATCAACGACATCAAGGATTGCCGGCAGCGCGGCCAACCGGTGCTGGTCGGCACCACCTCGATCGAAACTTCGGAATACCTGTCCGGCCTGCTGGCCAAGGAAAAACTCCCGCACGAGGTGCTCAACGCCAAGCAGCACGCGCGCGAGGCGGAGATCGTGGCACAGGCGGGCCGGCCGGGTGCGGTCACGATCGCCACCAACATGGCGGGCCGCGGTACCGACATCGTGCTGGGCGGCAATATCGAGAGCGAACTCGTCAAGGTTCGCCACGACGAAAGCCTGGGTGCGGAAGAAAAGGGAATCCGCCTTGCCGTGCTCAAGAGCGAATGGCAAAAGGTTCACGATCAGGTTCTCTCCGCCGGCGGCCTGCACATCATCGGCACCGAGCGCCACGAATCCCGCCGGGTGGATAACCAGTTGCGCGGTCGCGCCGGCCGCCAGGGCGATGCCGGATCGAGCCGCTTCTATCTGTCGCTGGAAGACCCGCTGCTGCGCATCTTCGCTTCCGACCGCGTGGCGGCCATCATGGACCGCCTGAAAATGCCGGAGGGCGAGGCGATCGAGCACCCCTGGGTGACGCGCGCCATCGAAAACGCCCAGCGCAAGGTGGAGGCGCGCAACTTCGATATCCGCAAACAGTTGCTGGAATATGACGATGTCTCCAACGACCAGCGCAAGGTGATTTACGCGCAGCGCAACGAGCTGCTGGAGGCGACGGATATTTCCGACACAATCCAGGCGATGCGCGAGGACGTGATCAACGACCACATCAGCCAGTTCGTTACGCCGGAAAGCATGGAGGAGCAGTGGGATGTGGCCGGGCTGGAGAAGACTCTGCACGCCGAGTGGCAATTGGATCTGCCGCTGCGCACGTGGCTCGACCAGGAAGCGGGTCTGGACGAGCATGGCCTGCGCAGGCGCATCATCGAGGCGGCCAATGCCCTGTACCAGAACAAGCAGGAAGCGGTCGGCGCAGAAACCATGCACCACTTCGAGCGTGCGGTCATGCTGCAGAGCCTTGATACCCATTGGCGCGAGCATCTGGCGGCACTGGATCATCTGCGCCAGGGCATCCATCTGCGCGGCTATGCGCAAAAGAATCCGAAGCAGGAATACAAGCGCGAGGCGTTCGAGCTGTTTGCCGAAATGCTCGACCGCATCAAGCGCGAAGTGACCCAGATTGTGTTGACCGTGCAGATACGCAGCGAGGAGGACATAGAGGCGGTGGAAGCCCAGCCGCAGCCTTCCAATGTCCAATACCACCATGCCGATTTCGATGCAGCGCTGGGCGGGGAAGGTAAAGATGAGCGCGAGGATGAAGCTCGGCACCAGCCTTTTGTGCGCGCCGATGAAAAGGTGGGACGCAACGATCCCTGCCCATGCGGGTCAGGAAAGAAATACAAGCAGTGCCACGGCAAGCTGAGTTAATGCCGAGTGGCGGAAAGCACAAAAAAGCCGGCCGGTTCGCCGGCTTTTTTGTGGGCAGGCTGCTAGCCTACCAAGGGAGACCCCCCGGCTCTGCCGGGGAGGCAGTTAAAGTTTGACAATTAGGGGAGTCCATCGAGAAACTTCTGATCGTGAGCCGCCAAGCAAACGAAAAGGAGTTTTACGATGGAC
>JAJYXP010000004.1 GCA_021801705.1 Pseudomonadota bacterium | reverse complement strand
GTTTTGACCAACTCCGCACAATAAGCTTCAAATCGCGATTCAAAACCCCGGCTCATGCTGTATCCCTCGCTCGTAACTTTGATCCTTGGCATTGTTGCATATTTTTTAACACAGTAGAACTAGGAGCCTGTCGGACTTGAAACGACTGTACGTTCTTTGTAGGTGCGAATTCATTCGCACATTTGGCCGAATGAATTCGGCCCTACAAGAAAATCACGCAAATTCAACATGACAGGCTCCTAGCGCCGGATTTACGGCGATTCGGGTTGGGCGATCTCTACGGCGCCGCCTCCTTCGGGCAAAGGCGGTCTTGCGGCTTCCGCTTCCCCCTTGAGCCGGGCTTCCTCCTGCGCCTGGATGCGGGCGTCTTCCTGCGCCTTGATGCGGGCCTCCGCTTCCGCCTTGAGCCTTGCCTGCTCCTGTTTCTGCCTGACCAGCGGACAGAGAGCTTTCTCGAATACATCGCCAAGGCTGTCGGGGATGATAGGCACCGCCTCGCCCTCGGCGGAGGAAATGTATTCGACGGCCTCCCCGGAGGGCGCGTAAAGCAGGTAGCTGATCAGCTTGAGGGTGTGTTCGGCGCAGTGTATGCGCTCCCGGTACAGGCCGCTGGCGGCAACTTTGCCCTTGAACGGTTGCGGGGTGGAGAAGGCGACCTTTTTCCAGTAGGTGATTTCGTCGCCGTGGATAACCAGCTTGGTTTTGTCGTAGAAAAATTGATTGCTCTCGGCAAGGCTGTGGATTTTCACCCATTCCGCGGCGTTCGCGCCGGATGGCGCGGCCGCCAGACATGCGAGCAACAGCAGGAAAGCGGGCTTCATGGCTGGGGAAGCGCCGTCTGCGCGGGGAGGACGCCTTCGCCCTCAGTCAGAAGCCTGGCGGTGATCAAGCCGTTCACGCTACCGAACAGCAGCGCGGCGGCGGCGAAAACCGGAGCGAGATAAAGAATTCCGGCATGGGGGATCAGCCAGAGGTAAACCACGGCCATCTGCCCGGCAATGTGGGCAAAAGCGGCAAAAATGCTCAAGGATACCGCGCCAAACCAGATTTTCGGCAGGTAGCGGGCCAGCGCCAGCGTCAGGAGGCTCGCCGCCGCGCCGGAAAGGCTCAGGACGAAGGAGGGCGAAAGGAAGGTGCCGAGGAGCAGGCTGCCCGCCACCACCCGCAGCACCGAAACCCATATGGCCGCGCGCAGGCCGAAGCGCTCGAGCACCAGCAGAGTGACGATGTTGGCGAGCCCCGGCTTGATGCCGGGGAGCGGCGAGGGGATCACGGCTTCCATCACCGACAGGCCGATGGCGAATGCCGCAAGACGGGCGATGCGGTGATCTTCGGGTGTGGTTTGGATATCGATTTGCATTTTTTACCACACAGAGAAATTCAAAAGCTTTTCAACGCAAAGGCGCAAAGGCCGCCAAGTGTAGTATTCACGGCTTTTCTTTGTGGCCTTTGCGTCTTTGCGTTGATGATTTCAGGTTTTGTTTGTGCTTTGTGGTCAATAGTTAAGTGAATCATACAATTTCTTTGCTCCGGTCAGTTCCAGGCTGACTTGGTTGGGCAGGCATAGCGCGGCATCCCCGGCGTGGGCCAGCCAGCCTTGCTTGACGCAGTATTGGCGCGGGCTGGGGTCTGCCGCCACGCGCGCGCGGCGGTTGCGGATTTCGATCCGGCTGGCCCCTAGCGGCCCATGGGCGATGTAGATGCGATTTTCCGCCAGGCTGAGTTCGGCCACCACCTTGCCGCCACTGCGCACCACTGCCTTGTCGGCGGCGTTCCCTTGCCACAAGTTGGCAAACAGGGCGCCCGTCGCCAGCATGCCGCCGAGCAGCACCAGCCAGTCGCCGGGCTTGATCAGCCGCAATATCAACTGAGTTCCCGGTGGCGCACCATCACTGGCTGGCCAGCCGTGCGGAAATCTTCCGCCAGTTTCTCGGCGAAATACACCGAACGGTGCTGCCCGCCGGTGCAACCCAGGGCGATGGTGAGATAGTTGCGGTTGTCGCGGAGAAAACAGGGCAGCCAGTCTTCCACGAAGCGGCGGATGTCGGCCAGCATTTTCTGCACGCTGGAGTCGCCATCGAGAAAGGCCGCAACCGCGGCGTCCTTGCCGGTGAGCGGGCGCAGATTAGGGTCGTAATGGGGGTTGGGCAGGCAACGCACGTCGAAGACGCAGTCGGCATCCAGCGGGATGCCATGTTTGAAGCCGAAGGACTGGAACACGAGCGTCAGGCGGGAACGGTCGAAATTCACGAAATCCTTGATCCAGGCGCGCAGCGCGTTAGGGTTGAGGTCGCTGGTATCGATGCGATGCCCCATGCCGCTAAGCGGCTCGAGCAGTTCGTGCTCGAGCTGGATACATTCCTGCAGGGTGCGTTCTCCGCTGCTCAAGGGATGGCGCCGCCGCGTTTCGCTGAAGCGCTTCACCAGCGTGTCGCCTTTTGCTTCCAGAAACAGCAGGCGCAGATCGAAGCCCTGTGCCTTGAGCTGCGCGATGAAATCCGGCAACCGGTGCAGGGGGCCGCCGCTGCGTACATCGACGCTGACGGCAATGCGTTCGTAACCGGCCTGGTCGAGAAAGCCGGCGAGATTGGGCAGGAGTTGCGCCGGCAGGTTGTCCACACAGTAGAAGCCGCTGTCTTCCAGCACGTTGAGCGCGATGCTCTTGCCCGAACCCGATAAGCCGCTGATCAGGATGAGCTGCATGTTTTCTTAATCGCTGTCCGACATCAAGCGTTCGTGGCGCTCGATGAATTCGCGCGTGGTGTTGATCCCGCGCCGCCGCAAAATGTGGTTGCGCACCGCGACTTCCACCAGCACCGCAATATTTCGCCCCGGTGCCACGGGGATGCGCACCTTGGGTACCTCCACGCCAAGGATGTCGAGGCTGAACTCCTCGGGTTGCAGCCTGTCCTGGAGCGGGATTTTCAGGCTGGACAGCTCTTCCAGGTGAACGATCAGTTTGATGTTCTTTTTCACTTTAACCGAGGTTTCGCCAAACAGCGCCCGGATATTCAGCACGCCCAAGCCCCGGACCTCCATCATGTCCTGCAGCAGCGGCGGGCAGCGCCCTTCCACTGTGTCCGGAGAAACCAGGAAAAAATCCACCATGTCGTCGGCGATCAGACGGTGGCCGCGGGTGATCAATTCCAGCGCCAGCTCGCTTTTGCCGACGCCGCTTTCGCCCGTAAGCAGCACGCCCATGCCCTGCACCTCCATGAATACGCCGTGCAGGGAAGCGGATTCGGCCAGCGCCTGATAAAGGTAATGGTTGAGCACGTTCATCAGGTAGGGGCATGGCCGCGGCGAGGAAAACAGCGGCGTTCCGGTACGTTTGGCCGACTCCAGCAGCACGTCCGGGATCGGTTCGTCGTGGGCGACAATAATTGCGGCGAGTTCGGTGGAGAACAGGTTGCGTATGGCCTGCTCCAGCGCCGCAGGCGTGAGGCTGCGCAGATAGTCCATTTCGGGGCGGCCGAACACCTGGACCTGGTTGGGGTGGACGAAATTGAGGTGGCCAATCAGCGATAGCGTCGGTTTTTGCACTACCTCGCTGGTGAGAAGGCGGTCGCCCCCCTCCAGACCCGCGATCCATACGAGATCCAGGTTCTCACGGGTATCTTCGAACAACTGCTTTACGCTTATCTGGGCCATTCGCTCAGCAATCGATGAATTTCGGCGGGGTCATGGCTTGCCTGCAGTTGTTCGCGCAGCTTCCGATCGCTGAACATCTGCGCCAGTTCGCCGAGGATTTGCAGGTGCATGTCGGTAGCCTGCGCCGGCACCAGCAGGATGAACAGCAGGCCGACCGGCTGGCTGTCGGGCGCGTCGAAGGGAATCGGCGTTATTAGCTTGACGAAGGCGCCGGTTGCTTCGCGCAGCTCCTTGATGCGCCCGTGGGGAATGGCGATGCCCTGCCCCAGCCCGGTCGAGCCGAGTTTCTCGCGTGTCGCCAGGCTGTCGGCGACCTTTTTTCGCGGTATCTGCTGCTTGTTTTCAAACAGCAGGCCCAGCGCTTCGAACAGCTCTTGTTTGCTGCCCGCGCCAAGGTCGCAGAGGACGTTGCCGGGGGGCAATATTTTGCTGAGGAGGCTCATGTCCGGGGGTGGCGGCCTGACGGCAACCGCCGCACAGCAGGCTTTATTCGATGGCCTGATGCTTGGCGCTGGCGCCGCGATGGGGGGTGCCGTTCATTTCCTTGTGCTTGAGGATCTGGCGGTCAAGCTTGTCCACCAGGCTGTCAATGGCTGCGTACATGTCGGCGTCCTCTGATTTGACGAAAATATCCTTGCCGCTGACGTGAACGTTCACTTCGGCCTTCTGGGCCAACTTTTCGACGGAAAGAATGACGTTGACGTCGATTACGTGATCGAAGTGGCGGGTGACCTTGCCGAGCTTGTCGGTGACGTAGTCGCGGATGGCTGGCGTTACTTCAAGATGGTGGCCAGTGACATTGAGGTTCATTTGAGGCTCCTTCGGATCGATGTTAAAGGGTTTTACGGAAACTGACCGCGGGAATTTGCATGGCTTCACGGTACTTTGCCACAGTACGACGGGCAACGACAATGCCCTGTTTTACCAGAATTTCCGCGATCTGACTGTCGGAAAGGGGTTTTTGCTGGTTCTCGGCCGCCACCAACTGCTTGATCAGGGCGCGGATGGCCGTGGCGGAACAGGCGCCGCCGGTTTCCGTGGCGCAGGAACTGCCGAAAAAATATTTGAGCTCGAAAATGCCTTGCGGCGTATGCATATATTTTTGCGTGGTGACGCGCGAGATCGTGGATTCATGCAGGCCTACCGCTTCCGCGATCTCGCGCAGCACCAAGGGCCGCATGGCTACTTCACCGTGCTCGAAGAACTGCCGCTGGCGGTCGACGATAGCCTGGGAAACGCGCAGGATGGTGTCGAAGCGTTGCTGGATGTTCTTGATCATCCATTTGGCCTCCTGCATCTGGCTCGACAGATATTGGCCGCCGCTTTCGCGGTTGCGGCGCAGGATGTCGGCGTAAATGCGGTTGATGCGCAGCTTCGGGATGACCTCCGGGTTCAGGCTGGCCACCCAGCGTTCCTTGACTTTTTTCACCTCGACGTCATGCTGGATGTAGCGCGTGTCCGTATGGGCGTAGGCGGCGCCGGGGCGCGGGTTGAGCCGGGTGATCAGGTGCTGGATTGCGCGCAGCGCCTCATCGTCGCAGTGCAACAGCCTTTTCAGCTTGGCGAAATCGCGTGATGCAAGCAGGTTGAGGTGCTGTTTCGCGAGTATGCGCGCCTGCTCCAGGTACGGGGTGTCAGCGGGCAGAACCGCCAACTGCAGCAGCAGGCATTCACTCAGACTGCGCGCGCCGACGCCGGGCGGATCGAAGTTTTGCAGGTGGTGCAAGGCAGTGTGCAACTCTATCGGTTCGATCTCCAGTTCGGACGGCAGCATCGCAGCGAGTTCGTCCAGATTCTGGGTGAGGTAGCCGTCTTCATCGAGGGCGTCGATCAGCAAGGCGACGATACGCTTGTCGTGCTCGGAAAGCTGCGTTACCCCCAACTGTGAATTGAGGTGGTTGCGCAGGTCCACCGACTCGGCGGTGATCGTGCGATAGTCGCCGTCCTCCTCGTCGTTAAGGCCGGCCCATGGGCTGTCTTTCTCCCAGTCACTTTCGGACAGAGGGGCGGGCTCGGCGGCAGACTCATCCGCCGGGGCGCTGCTGGAGGGGGGCTGCAGGGTGAACTCGTCCGGCTTGCCGCTGCTCTCGTCGTTATCCCCGTTTTCCACCCGTTCGAGAAACGGGTTTTCCTGGGCAAAAGCATCCAGCTCCTGATCCAGCTCGAGCGTAGACATCTGAAGCAGGCGGATGGACTGCTGCAACTGGGGCGTCAAGGTCAGGTGCTGCGAAAGTTTGAGTTGTAGGCTATGTTTCATGAGTTGCTAAAAGGGCGTGCCGGGGCATTGTGCCAAGCAGTCTGCCGGTGCAGGTCTGCTATTACATCCTGAAGTGTTCCCCCAGATAAACTTTCCTTACGTTTTCATTATAAATGATTTCATCCGGTTTTCCGCTGGCCAGCACCTCGCCGTCGTTGATAATGTAGGCCCGGTCGCAAATCCCCAGGGTTTCACGCACATTATGGTCGGTTATCAGGACGCCGATGTCTTGCGCAGTGAGAAAACGAATGATTTTCTGGATATCGAGCACGGCAATCGGATCCACCCCGGCAAATGGTTCGTCGAGCAGGATGAAGCGTGGCTGGGTGGCCAGGGCACGGGCGATTTCCACGCGGCGACGCTCGCCGCCGGACAGGGAAAGCGCCGGGTTGTTGCGCAAATGGGCGATGTGCAGTTCATGCAGCAAATCATCCAGGCGCTGCTCTATCTGCCCGGGATCGTATGCCTGGAGTTCAAGAATCGCCCGGATGTTCTCGGACACGGTCAATTTACGAAAAACCGAGGCCTCCTGGGGCAGGTAGCTGAGCCCCAGGCGGGAGCGGCGGTGGATCGGCAGGTGGCTCAACTCCTCGCCGTCGAGAAGAATGCTGCCGCCGTCGAGCAGCACCAGCCCCACCATCATGTAGAAGCTGGTGGTCTTGCCCGCACCGTTCGGGCCGAGCAGGCCGACAATTTCGCCGCTGGACACTTCCAGCGAAACATCCTTTACGACCTGGCGCGATTTGTAGCGCTTTTTCAGGCCTTGGACAATAAGTTTGCTCATGTAAATGCAGTCCTGAGTGCTGAGTGCTGAGTCCTGAGTGCCGAGAATTTTACTCAGGACTCAGCGCTCAGAACTTTCTATTCTTCCCTGGGGTGGGCGATGCCTGTGGCGGGTTTAAGCGGTAAAGGCGCGTTGGTGGGGGCCGCGTCCTTTTTCTTCGGCTGCAATACCGTGTGCACCCGGCCGCGCGGGTGGCTGGGCGTGGCGCTTTCCTTGCCGCCGAGCACCTTGAAAAACTCGGTCTTGCCGTCATAGGAGATATAGTCGCCGCGCGCTTCGTCCTGGTCCCGCTTCATGCGTGCCTGGTTGAAAAGCTGCACCAGGTCTTTTCTCTGGTCGTATTCGATACGCAGGGCGTAGCCTTCGATGTATTCGTCGTAGCCTTCACGCTTCTGCCGGAAGCTGGCGGGGTTGCCGTAGGCCGTGCCGAGCTGGAAACCGTCGGCGTCTTCCTTGACGACCAGCTTGTCGGCACGGATTTTCAGCGTGCCTTGAGTCAGGACCACATTTCCTTCGTATATGCTTACCTTCTTGGCATCGTCCACATTCGCGGTATCCGACTCCAGGTTAATGGGCTTGTCGCGGTCCGCCTTTTCCGCATGCGCCCACGGCGTGGCTACGAAGAGCAGTAACGCACAGAGGCAAAGCCTAAGGAGCGGTGCAGCCTCAGCGTTTGGGTTTTTCATATTCTCCTTTGACCCGCGAAAGCAGTTTCATCACGTGGGTTTGGTTGTTCAATTCTAAACCAACGGCGTTCACATTGGTATGTGCGTTCCGGATGTTGACCGGTTTGTCGGTCAGCGCCCTGTCCTGGTCAGGAATGACGTGCAGGTAGCTGGTGGTGAGGGTCAAGGCGCTTTTGTCCTGGGTGGCTTCACGCGTGACCAGCACGTTGCCGGTGAAGTAGGCGTGCTCTCCCTCGCTTGACAGCAGCCCCCTGTCCGACTGAATGTGCAGGGGCGGGCGGTCCTTTTCGAGGCGGGTGAAATGCGGCTTTTCGAGATGGGTGGTATCGTCGTCGGGGTAATGCACCATCTTGGCGGCAGTCAGGGTATGGCGCGGCAAACCGTCCAGGCCCATGCGGGTGGCGGTGAAGTTTTCCACCGTGTAGTCGGGGTCGTGCCGGCTGCTGCCGTCATTTTTCGGCTGCGGCGCTTGCACTGTGCGTTCGAGCCAGAACGTCAGCATCGCCAGCAGCGACAACAAGCCGACCTGAAACCAGATTGCGTAACGGTCGCGCATCAGCCCGGTTGGAAAGAGAAAGCCAGGAAAATCATGTTAAATAAGGCGCCAATTGCGCTTCGAAAGTTCCCTGCGCCTGCATGACCAATTCGCATATTTCACGCACGGCGCCATGACCGCCTGAGAACTGGGTGACATAATGGGCGTGCTGCTTGACCAAGGCGGGCGAGGCGGGCACGCAGACCGCCAGGCCGCAACGGCGCATCACCGGAAGGTCCACCACATCGTCACCCATGTAGGCGCACTCGGCCGGGTCATTGCCGGTTTTTTCCAGCAGTTCGAGGAAGGCGGACAACTTGTCTTCCGTCCCCTGGTAGATGTGAGTCACCCCCAGGTTGATGGCGCGCAACGCGACCAGTTGCGAGCTCCGGCCGGTAATGATCGCAAGTTCCACGCCGGAGCGCTTCAGCATCTTCATGCCGTGGCCGTCGAGGGTGTTGAAGGCCTTGTATTCCTGGCCGTCGTCGGCCAGGTACAGGCTGCCGTCGGTCATCACGCCGTCAACGTCGAAGATGGCGAGCCTGATTTTTTTTGCGCGTTCGAAAGAGTCCATGATTTTGGGTTCTAAAAGATTAACCACGAATGACACGAATGTTCACGAATAAAACAATAAAATAGTTACGGTGGTTGGTTGCCGAAGCAATGAAAGTTTTATCCGTGCACATTTGTGTTAATCCGTGGCTGAAGTGCCGTTTTTGTTTGTCGTTTTTATTCGTGAATATTCGTGTGCCATTCGTGTAAATTCGTGGATTAAGTTCTGAAACCTAAACCACCCCTGCCCGCAGCAGATCGTGCATGTTGAGCGCGCCGACCAGCCGGCCATTCGCATCGACCACCAGCAAGCCGTTGATCTTGTGCTGATCCATGATCTGCACGGCTTCCGCTGCCAGTTTTTCCGGGGCTATGGTGCGCGGGTTGCGGGTCATGACATCGGATACGCGTGCGGCGCGGATATCGGGAATCTTGTCGAGGGCCCGGCGCAGGTCGCCATCGGTAAACAGCCCCAGCAGGCGGTCGGCTTCGCCTACCACCGCCGTCATGCCCAGCCCCTTGCGCGACATTTCCAGCAGGGCCTCGGTGAGCAGCGCCGATTCGGCCACTTTGGGCAGCGCCTCGCCGCTGTGCATCAGGTCGCCGACATGCACCAGCAGGCGCCGCCCCAACGCGCCGCCGGGGTGGGAGCGGGCGAAATCGTCCGCCCCGAAGCCGCGTGCATCGAGCAGCGCGATCGCCAGCGCATCGCCCAGCGCCAGCGCCGCGGTGGTGCTGGCGGTCGGCGCCAGCCCGAGGGGGCAGGCTTCCTGCGCCACGCTGGCGTCGAGGTGGACATCCGCTTCGCGCGCCAGGGATGAGCCGGGATTGCCGGTCATGGCAATGAGCTTTGCCCCCTTGCGCTTGATGATAGGCACGATGGTGAGCAGCTCCGGGCTTTCGCCGGAATTGGACAGGGCGATCAGCACGTCCTGCGCGGTGATCATGCCGAGATCGCCGTGGCTGGCTTCGCCGGGATGGACAAAGAAGGCGGGGGTGCCGGTGCTGGCCATGGTGGAAGCGATCTTGCGGGCGATGTGGCCGGATTTGCCCATGCCGCTAACCACAACCCTTCCCCGGCAGTGTAGAATCAGTTCAAGAGCGCCAGTGAATTTTTCGTCCAGCCTGGCAATCAGCGCCTCGACGGCCTTGGCTTCGATGGCGAGCACTTCGCGCGCCAGATCAAGGGCATTACGTTCGGATACCGGTTCGGTTGCGTTCATCTGCGCAAGGATACTAGAGGCTAGAGGCTAGAGGCAAGGGGAGCGACGGTTTCCGTGGGCTGGTGGTTTGGCAGCGAGCCAAAAATTTGGCGGTGCGGGTTTACCGGGTATGTGCGGAAGGCAGGTTGGCTTCGGATTTCGGCTTGCGCGATCAGTTCATGTAGGGTGGGCACGCCTTTTGTGCCCACGCGGAAATAACCGCGGCTGACCGCGTGGGCACAAAAGGCGTGCCCACCCTACATGCCTATTGCCCATTACCTATTGCCTATCGCCCATTACCTGACTCTGTATGCACAACACCCTGCAACTTGTCCTGATTCTGCTTGCCGCCGCGGTGCTGGTGGTGGCCTTGTTTCGCTCGCTGCGTCTGCCGCCCCTGCTCGCCTACCTGCTGGTAGGAATGGCGATCGGCCCCCACGCCCTGGGGTGGTTGCCGGAAAGCAGCGAAACCAGCTACCTGGCCGAATTCGGGGTGGTATTCCTGATGTTCAGCATCGGCCTCGAATTCAGCCTGCCGCAATTGAAAGCCATGCAGGGGATCGTGTTCGGCCTGGGCGGCGCACAGGTGCTGCTGACCCTGGCGCTGGTATTGGCGGCGTGCATGTTCATGGGCTTGAGCTGGCAGGCGGGCGTGGCGCTGGGCGGCATTCTGGCGATGTCCTCGACCGCCATCGTCAGCAAGCTGCTGGCCGAGAAAGTGGAGCTGCATTCCCGCCACGGCCGCGAAATCGTCGGCGTGCTGTTGTTCCAGGACCTGGCGGTGGTGCCGCTGCTGGTGCTGATTCCCGCCCTGGCCGCCGGCGACCGGAACCTGGGCTGGACGATGGCGGAAGCCTTACTCAAGGCGGCGGTGCTGCTGGCGGTGCTGCTGGTTTTCGGCCAGCGTCTCCTGCGCCCGTGGTTTCATCTCGTCGCCGGGCACAAAACCTCCGAGCTGTTCATGCTCAACGTGCTGCTGGTGACCCTCGGCCTCGCCTATCTGACCGAGTTCGCCGGCCTGTCGATGGCGCTGGGCGCGTTTCTGGCCGGCATCCTGATATCCGAGACCGAATACCGCTACCAGGTGGAGGCCGACATCCAGCCTTTCCGCGACGTACTGCTCGGCCTGTTTTTTGTCACCATCGGCATGCAGCTCGACTTCTCCGCGGTGGCCGAGAATTTTGTTTGGGTGATGGCGCTGCTGTTCCTGCTGGTCGTTGGAAAGGCGCTGCTGATCGGCATCCTGAGCCTCTTTTCCGGCAGCGCGTTTTCAGTTTCCATCCGCACCGGGCTGGCGCTGGCGCAGGGCGGGGAGTTCGGCTTCGTGTTGCTGACCCTGGCCGGAGGCGTGCATCTGCTTGACGGACCCGTTGTGCAGGTATGCCTCTCGGCCATGCTGCTTTCGATGCTGGCCGCGCCGTTCCTCATCCAACACAGCGAAGCCATCGTGCAGAAGCTGTGCGGCGGCGAATGGGTCAACCGAGCCCGCGAGCTGCATGAAGTCGCGGTGAAAAGCTCGGCCAGCGACCAGCATGTCATCGTTTGCGGTTATGGCCGCAGCGGCCAGAATCTGGCGCGCTTTCTGGAGCAGGAAAATATTGCATTCATCGCCCTGGATCAGGATGCACAGCGCGTCAAGGCGGCGGCAGTGGCGGGAGAGAGCGTCGTATACGGCGATGCCAGCCGGCGCGAGGTATTGATGGCGGCCGGGCTGAACCGCGCCAAGGCGCTGGTGGTGACCTATGCCGACGTCAAATCGTCGTTGCGGGTGCTGCACCATGTCCACGAAATGCGCCCCGAGTTGCCGGTGATCGTGCGCACGCTGGACGATTCGGAACTTGAAAAACTGCGCGACGCGGGAGCGACGGAAGTGGTGCCGGAAGTGCTGGAAGGCAGCCTGATGCTCGCTTCCCACACCCTGATGCTGCTCGGCGTGCCGCTGGCGCGCGTGGTCCGGCGCGTGCGCCAGGTTCGGGAAGCGCGCTACAGCCTGCTGCGCGGCTTCTTTCACGGCGTCACCGACCAGGACTACGAAATGAGTGAAAAATCGCAACCGCGCCTCTCGACCGTCGCCCTGGGTGAGGGTGCTGCGGCTGTAGGCAAGACGCTGGCGGAGCTGAATTTTGACAGCCTGCTGGTACAGGTAACCGCGGTGCGGCGGCGCAACATCCGCGCCCTGGAACCGCAACCGGAGACCGTCTTGCTGGCGGGCGATGTGGTGGTACTGCTGGGGGCGCCGGAGAATCTGGCGGCGGCGGAGGTCAAACTTTTACAGGGATAGGCTGCCAGCACAGTGCAGCACAAGCTAATATTGACGCAATCAACATTACGCCGGGGCGGGTTTGATCTTTGGGCACCCCTTTGAGTTACATCGCCTTGCAGATAGTGTACAGGTTGCCGTCGTTATAGGCGGGCGTAGCGGCTGCGCCGGGAGCGATATTGGCGCCTAATGTAGCCAGGACGTTGCCGCGGTCCGGGAGGCCATCGTCAAACTGGGTGTCGATGGCGCGCGCCGCCTTGCCCGGCACCTGTGACAGGCATACAGAGAGCACGGCCACGCCGGTCGTCGGGGTAACACCCGTGCCCACACCGGTTAATCCGTTGAATGCGTTGCGCGGCAGGGCGGCCACCCCTGCGTCAGCCGGGTTGCCGGAAATGAAGCCGGCCGCCTTGAGGGCTTGCCAGAAGGCGACGGCCTCGCCGCCGGCGGCGAAAACCTGGGCCTGGTTGATCGCGATCACGCCATTGTTGTTGCCCCCGGCGGTGATGTTCGCCCAGGCGCCGCCGCGGGCCTGCAGCGCGGCAAGATTCCCGTCGTCGCCCGGCAATCTACGGAAGCGATCGATGTACGAATTGTAGGCCGCCGTTACACCGTTCATGTCATTGATCCCGTTCTTGATCTTGGCGTTCTCGATCATCTCCTGGCCTTTCAGTACGCCGCCCAGCAGAAGGCCGATGATGACCAGCACGATGGCGATTTCCACCAGGGTAAAACCAGATTGATATTTTTTCATTTCGACCTCCTGATGTTGTGGAGCGCTAACGCCGGCATTCATTATAAAAAACGCTTTCTTCTTTAATACCGACGGCTTGTTACAACAATTTAGGGTATGTCCTTAAATTAGGGAAACATGCTAATCCGTTTTTCTTCCGGTTTCAAATCATTTTAATGCGCCATCCTGGGCTGATTGCTTTTTTGCCTGGCTTCCAATTCTTCGGTCTTTCGCTCCACATCAGGCGGTTGCGCAGAGCTTCGAGCAGGGTGTAGAAAGCGATGGTTCCGGCTTGTTGCAGCATGTGGTTCAGGGCAGCTTGCCGGCGGCGACCATGCGGTTGAAGAGGATGTTGGGCGAAAGCCAGGTAACGATATCGTCGAATTCGCCGCCCGTGGCGGCGGCTGTATTCTCGCTCGGCGTCCGTTGGTAATAGTCGGTCGGCCCGGTATTATTGGCATCTTCATCGAGATTGGTGGCCGTGTCTTCAGGAATCGCAACTCCGGCGTCAGTGGTGCCGAGCCGCTGCTTGCCGTGAGAAAAAACGACTACCGGCGCACACTGTTGGGTGGCGGTACATGCCGCTGCCTGTCCAATCAAAAAGCTCGTCGCGCCCGCACCGTCACGTGTAAGGACTTTTCGATTGGCAACAGTGGTCAGTGTAATGTTGGCATTGGCAAAACCAGGGTTCACGCTGTAACGGATAATTTTTCCCCATGCGTCCAATTTGGTTACGCCCAAGGTGGCCCAAGGGATAAAACCTGAGCAGGCCGCATCGGTTGGACACGTTGCCGGGTTTTCAACCCCGTTTGTCGCAGAAGTGGCAGGTCGCGGCAACCGCCCGTTGGCCACAGCGAAACCGATCAGCGCTTCCTTGACTTCATCCAGGGCTTTCTGGGTTTCGCTGATTTGCCGCTGCTCGATTTGGGCGGACAGCGGCATCAGCAGACCGCCCAGCAGCAGGCCGACGATTATCAGCACAATGGCCATTTCAACCAGGGTAAAACCGGCTCGATTCGTTTTCATGTTGCGCTCCTGAAGGGTTTCTCCTTGATAAGAAAAAATTTCATGGATAAATCAGCACCCGGGTTGGTTTTGAGTCATGGGCGCGCCCAGATTCAGGGTGTAGGTGATACCACAGCCGTTAAGGCTCAGCGTGGCTTGGGTCGCGCTCGCCCGCGTATAGGTCGTAACCGGAAACCAGTTGGCTTGGAACCAGGTTGGCAACCCGGTGAGTGCGCCGCCGCAGTCCGAATCGGCATCGGTCAGGGGTATAGCCCCTGTGGTCAGTGCCGCCTGGCATTCACCGGAAGAGTCGCCGGCAGGTGGATAAGCGGCGCCGTAAGCGTCGAGGCGTTGTTTCAGTTCTTGAGCCACTCTTTTGGTTACAGATGTCATCAGCTCGTCGGCTGTAATGTAAAGCAAACGGTCATTGAAGGTGTCATCCGCGTTACGGGAAACGAAGCCGGTATCCCCAGCCTCAATGGCATAATTGGTGTAGGTGCCAGTGCCGATGGTTGCTGCTTCAAGGAATTGATTGGCAGTGGGTGCGGCACCACCGCGGGTCTGAGACGGTAGCACGCCGCCCGGCGCCAGAATCACCGCCGCCGCGCGGTTGGTCAACACCGCTCCCTGACCATTGACTACCGTAAACCAGTTGGTCGCAATACTGGAATTAATTACAGGGTAGTTGCCGCCCCCAGAGGCTGACTTTACCAAGTTGCCCGACACCGCGTACCACAAGGTCTCGCCATGGCTATCGCTCAACGGTATGCCGAATGCTGACACCGGTGTGCCGCAGCCCTGCTCCTGATAGCCGGGCCACTTGCCTAACAGGTGTGCCGCCGGATCGAAACCACTGGTGACGCAATCCCCGCTACCGTCATAGTTGCCGTCGTTGTTGCGATCCGGAAACGGCAGGCCGCCCGGTGTCGCCATATTGGCCGCCGCATAACCAATCAACGCCTCCTTCGCCTGTGCCAGTGCCGCCGCGGTAATCTTGTCCTTTTCGATCTGTTGATTCGCCTTGTTGAGCGCACCGACCAGCAGGAACGCCGCGCCGATCCCGATGAGGATGAGGATGATGAGCAAGGCGGCGCCGCGTTCGCTGCGGGGTGCGGGAAGAGTGCTGAGTGCTGAGGGTTTCATCTGTTTTTTGTCCCCTGACTTCAGTCCTCTGGCCCCTGATACCCCTCGCGAATTTTCCCCTTGACGGCATCGAATGTTTGCCCGGCCTTTAACTGAACCTGCTTGCCCGAGGGCAGCAGCAGGAGGGCGGATGGTTTGGCGGCCTGTCCTTGTGCCGCCACGCCCTGGGGCGTTTCGTTTTCGTTTTGCGGCAACTGGTTGATCCAGGCCGTGGTTTTGCCGCTGCTGCGCCGGACGATGCCGTTGAGCGTGATTTGTTCGATCGGGGACTGTTGTCCGGCCGGGGCGCTGGCACTGGCGTTCCCGTTGCGCATCTGGTCGAGTCTGGCGCGCTCGCCGGGGCTGAAGAACAGGCGGCCGAGGGGCTCCGCACCGGCGCAGGCAGTGTGGCCGAGCAGGAAAAGGGCTGTCAGCAGAACGGTCAGGCGTGCCATATCACTCCGCTTTTACCGGTTGCCTGGCTAGGAGCCTGTCCGCTCGCCGAGGGTCAGCCAGTACATGGTGCACTCGGCGGCAAGACGGGGCGACCGCGGCGTTTCTGCTGCCCCTTCGACTGAGCTCAGGGCAGGCGTGCCGGTTCGTTTGAGCGTGCAGGCTTGAACAGTATAAAGCCCTTTTATTTTCAAATCATCCATGAAATTGAGCAGATCCAGCTCATGCAGCAGATCCGCCTGCAATTTCATTTTGCTGCCGCGCAGTTCCAGGCTGCCGGTCAATACGCCGGGGTCGGTTTGAATGGGTTGTTGTGCGGAGAACGCATAGGCGATTGGCAGGAACTTCCGGCTTTCCTGAATGTGCCTGATGTGTTCCACCCAGTCCAGGCGTCTTTCCTCCCCGACGAATCCGCGCTCGCGCAACTGCATATATTTGGCCTGGTAATCCTGGATTTCCCGCTTGTCGGTTTCGGCCTGGCGGAGTTTGTTGCTGGCGTCGTTGCGCAGTGCCTGCGCCCGGTTCATGGCGTCCTGCTGCTTGAGCAGGATGGCCCGGCTGATGCCGATGAATGCGGCACTTAGCAAAAGGCTTATCCCGAGCGTGAGGAACGCCTTGCGGACGAGCGGAAAATCGTCTTTCATGAATGACCGATGCGCCACCGGTTCCTGCTTGAGAAAGGGTTTGCTCTGGGCCATGGTCAGGTTCCCGGCTCTAAGGGCCTGTTAATGAATAAATGGGACCATTTATTCATTAACAGGCCCTAATGTCAGCTTGAGGCTGAACAGTGCCTTGGCGGCGGCGGGATCAAGGCCCGCCTTGCCTTCCAGCGTGGATGCCGGGCGGATGTCGAGCGGCTGGCGGGTGATTTCCACCCGCAGTTGTTTGTTCTTGCCGAGTTCGGCGGCGAGACTCCGGACACTTTCCAGCGCGGTGCGGTAGTCATTCCGGAAGGGCATGACCTCTCCCTCGACCAGGAGTATCTGGTAAGGTTTTTGCGGGATGCCGAACAACTGGGCGGAGGGGGCGGGTTCCGCACCGCCTGCGGCTAGCTGTGGGGGCGGGATTCCGGAGGGCTGCTGCATATTTGCCGGATTGTACGTGGCTTCGGATTTTTCGGCTACCTGCCATTGCAATTGGGCAATCCGGATTTGCGGCAGCGCATCCAGCGCCTGACTGACGATGCCGAGCAGCAGCGAGGGTGGGGGGGCGTTGCGGGAGATCATCTGTTCGATCTCCACCGCCGCCTTCATGTCCTGCGGGCTGGCCGCCGTGGGCGGCATGCCGCGGATGAAAATCCGGTACTGCGCCTGCACGGCTTGGGCGTCCACCGCTATCTGCCGGGTTTGCAGATAATCCTGCACGGCCTCAAGACTGTTCGATCCCGCCAGCACAAGTCCACCTGCCACGGTGGCGGCACTCAGGACATACAGGGCATACCGCAACTGCCACAGCCTGAAATAGAGGGTCTGTTCGGGAAGGGCATAATGACCGGCGGGCACGTTGCGGCCCAGCAGGGACAGGAACAGTGAGTCGCTCAGGCGCGATGCGGGGCTTTTTGCGCGGAACCGGGATACGGTCTTTGCCGGATCGAGAAAGTGATATGTCCGGTCGGGGGTGTCCAGGCAGGCCGCTTTTAGTTTGCGCTGATCTTCGATATCGGCAAGGATGGCGGCGTTAAGCGTTTCGCCGCGCGGCAGCAGGCGGGTACCGACGAGGAATTGCTGGGTTTTGGCCGTTTCCTGCGCCACGATTTCGGCAGAGGTAACCGGATCATGGCCTATCAGGGGGGTGAGGCGGCTGAACTTGAGGAATGCGCCCTGAAAATAGCTTTGGCGCAGGCCGCCGGATTGATGGGTGACCAGCAGCAGGTGGCCGCTGACCAGGCCGAGTTTTTTGACCAGGATTGGGCTCAGCAGCGCCGGCGAGTAGATGCCGGCAAGCGGCGCTTTCGGTTTCAGTATCGTGGCTACCCAGGGTTTCAGCAAATCTGCATTGGTCAGCGCGCTGAACAGCATGCGGTCGTCCTTGCGCCCGTATTCCTCCCGCCCCTGTGGCGTGGCCTGGCGATAAGGGGTGTCGCGGTAGACCTGGCCGAGCCGCCTTTGGATCAAATTTTTCCTTGACCTTCCCATTACGTGGGGCAGGTTTTCGCGCTGGAAATCTTCCTCGATCAGATCGGCCAACAAATAAACCGGGATGTTCCGCATGCCCGCAAGATAGCGGGAAAACGCCTCATGGCCTGCCGCATCGTTGCTGAATGCAGGACTCGCGGCCGCAAGGCCGCCTCGCTCCCACAGGTAGGCGGTGAGCTGGTCGTTGGTGAGGAAGAGCAAAAGCTTGCGGGACATTTCAGGTCTTGATCTTGCTGATGGCATCGTAGATCGGGCCGAGCACGGACAACATGATCCAGCCCAGAATGATACCCAGAACGACGGTCATGACGGGTTCGATCATGGCTTGCACTTTTTCGATCAGCTCCCGGACCTCGCGGTTGTAAAAATAACTCACGTTGCGCAGCGCCGTATCCAGCGAGCCGGTAGCCTCCCCGACCTTGAGCATGCGCACCACCAGGGGCGGGAACATGCCGACACTCTGAAAACTGGCGGTGACGCTCTGCCCTTCCGCAATGAGCTGGCCGGCACGCTGCAGACCGCCCGCAATGACCTCATTGCCGACAATTTCTTCCGACAGCCGGATGCAGTCGAGAATCGTGATGCCCGAGGCGTACATCAGCGCAAAAAAAGTGGCGAAGCGGGCAAGGATGATTTTATGCAGGATCGGGCCGATCATCCAGACGCGCAGCTTGTACTCGTCAGCCTTGTAGCGGGCGCGGGGGTTCGTCCTGACCAGGAAGGTGGCACCCATCCAGACCAGCGGCGGAATGGCAAGAATCACGTACCAGTAATTGACGAAAATTCCGGAGACGAAGATCAGCGCCTTGGTGTGGAAGGGGAGTTCCTGGCCCATGTTCTTGATGAAGCCGACAAGCTGCGGCACCAGGTAGACCATCAGGAAGAATGTGACCCCGAGCACGACGGTGCCGACAAAAGCCGGGTACATCAGTATTTTCTTGGCCTGCGCGGCGAGTTCGTCCTGCCATTTGAGGCTTTCGGACAGGTTTCTGAACACCTCGGCGATTTTTCCGCTTTGTTCGCCCGCCATGATCAGGCTGACAAAGGTTTTGCCAAAAACGCCGGGATGGTGTGCCAGCGCCTCGGACAACTGCGAGCCGCTCTCGATGCGCTCGATCAGGTCGGCGACGATTTCGCGGAAGCGCGGGTGATCGACACTGTCGCGCAGGTCGGCCAAGCCTTCCAGCATCGGCACGCCGGCAGCAATCAATTGCTCCATGTGGAAGCAGAAGTTGATCAGGTCCTGACGTTTGACCGTGTGCTTTCGCAGCGAAAAGGTTTGCTGTGCCGCCGGCCTGCAATCGATCAGGTCCAGCTCCATGCGGTCGAGGCGCAGCTCCAGGTCGGACAGGTTGGTTGCGTCCATGCTGCCGCGGATCAGCTTGCCTTTGGCGTCCATGGCCTGATAGACGAACAGGCTCATCAGTGCTGGCCATCGCGCGCGTAGCTTCTGATCCTGTCGGTCAGGTCCACCACCCGCGCCACCTCGTCGAGCGAGGTGACACCATCCAGCACCCGGCGGACGCCATCCTCGGCCAGGGGACGAAACCCTTTGGACAAAGCCATGGCCCTGATCTCAATCGTCGGGGCGCGGCGCGCGACCAGTTCATCCAGCTCCGCGTCCAGCTTGAGCAGTTCCATGATCGCGATGCGGCCCCTGTAACCCTGGTAGTTGCAGAGTTCGCAACCGGCGGCACGGTAGATCGTGGCGCTCGGCTCGTCGCTTCCCAGCCCGAGCAGCCGGCCTTCGAGCTGATCCGGCTGGAACGGCTGCTTGCAGTGCGGGCAGAGCTTGCGCAACAGACGCTGGGCGACCACGCCGATGATGTTGCCGGCCATGATGTCGGGCAGGATGCCGATGTCCAGCAGCCGCGGAATGACGCCTACCGCCGAATTGGTGTGCAGGGTCGAATACACCTGGTGCCCGGTCATGGCCGCGCTGAAAGCCATTTCCGCCGTCTCCCTGTCGCGGATTTCGCCCACCAGAATGACATCCGGATCCTGCCGCATCATCGACCGGATGCCGCTCGCAAAATCCATCTTGGCCGCCTCGTTGACCGAGGTCTGGCGGATCATGTTCATCGGATATTCGACCGGGTCTTCCAGCGTCATGATGTTGACGCTTTCGGTGTTGATGTGGTTGAGAATGGAATACAGCGTGGTGGTCTTGCCGCTGCCGGTCGGGCCGGTGACCAGGATGAGGCCGTCCGGCCGCGCCAGCATGAGCTTGAGCAGGGTCAGCTCGGCGTCGGTCAGGCCGAGGCCGTCCAGCGCCACGATACCCTTTTGCCGGTCGAGAATGCGCAGCACGATGTTCTCGCCGTGGGCGGTGGGCTGGGAGGAAACGCGAAAATCGATGGCGCGCCCCGAGAAGGTGATGGATATGCGTCCGTCCTGGGGCGCTCGCGTTTCGGCGATATTCATGTTGCTTATCACCTTGAGACGTACGGCCATGGCCGCCCAGTAGGTCTTGTGCAGGCTGCGGATCTGGCGCAGCACGCCGTCGATGCGGTAGCGGATGCGCAGAAAAAATTGCTCCGGCTCGAAGTGGATGTCCGAAGCGCCTTGCTGCACCGCGTCGGCCAATAGTGAAGCGACCAGCCGCACCAAGGGCTGGCTGTATTCGTCGGTGACGGTTTGCAGGCTTTTGAAATCGATTTCCCCGGTTTCGATTTCGTGCAGGATGCCATCAATCGACAGCTCGAAACCATAATACTGGTCGATCGCCCGCATGATTTCGGACTCGCCGGCAAGCACCGGGGAGACCGCGACATCCTTGCCGAGCATGGCGCTGATCTGGTCGAGCGCGACGATGTTATTGGTGTCCGACATGGCCAGCATCAGGGTGCGGTTGTGCCGGTCGAATTCCAGCGGGAAGACGCAGTAGCGTTTGGCGATATCCTTGGGGATCAGCTTGAGCGAGGCTGGATCCACCACCATGCGGGACATGTCTGCGCTTTGCTGGTTGAGGCTTTCGCTCAGCGCTTCGCGCACCGTGGCCTCGGTGACGAAGCCGAGATTGACGAGCAGTTTGCCCAGTTGCAGGCTGGAACCTTTTTGCTCCAGCAAGGCGATGCGCAACTGGTCTTCGCTGATGACGCCCCTCAAGACCAGCAGCTTGCCCAGGGGAAGTTTCTGTTGCCCCTCCATGGCGCTAGTTTTGCGAGTTGGGCGGCAAGCCGCCGCCCATCCCTGCAAGAGGCTTTTGCGAGTTGGGCGGCAAGCCGCCCATCCCTGCCAACCCCGTTTCCGCCGGCTTCTGCTCTGAAGGACTCCGTTCCGCTACGGGCTGGGGCTCGTGTGGAGTCGCAAGCAGTTCTTTGATGCGATTCTGAGCTGATGCTTTGTCGAAGCCCGCCGGGCCGGACTGGGCTAGCTCAAGGGCGCGCTGGTAATACTCCAGCGCCAGTTTGCCCTGGTTCAGGATGTCGAGGCTGACGGCGAGGTTGAAGGCATAGTCGGCGTTGCCGGGCATACTGCCGTAGGCGCGGAAATAGGATTGTTGGGCTTCGGCCCAGCGCGACTGCCGGGTGTAAAGGTTGCCCAGGGCAAAGTGGGCGGCGCCGGCACGGGGGTTCTGCGCCAGAATTTTTTTCAGGCGGCTTTCGCTCTGCACCGGGTCGGTTTGCCCCTGCACGCCAACCAGACCGGCCATGGCCTCCGGATCGTCCGGGTCGAGTTCCAGCAGCTTTCCGTAATATGCCGCGGCCTGCCCGGACTGCTTCCGGCTCAACGCAACCGCGGCCATGCCGAGCAGGGCATCGCGGCTGTTCGGCTCCTGTTGCAACACTTTCTGGTATTGCTGTTGCGCCACGGCAAGATCACCGGAGAGAAAGGATTGATAGGCTTTGGAAAGCAGAGGGTTGATCTGGCTGGCAGCGGCGCTCTGCCGGATCTGGATGGCGGGGTTGGAAGCGGGCGCCGTGGGGGGGGAAGGCTGCATCGGCGCAACGGGGGTTTGCGAGTTGTGCGGCAAGCCGCCCATCCCTGCCAACCCCTTTTCGGCCTGGTTGGGGGAGTTCGTGCCAGGGGGCGCAGCTTCGCTTTTGGCCGGGGCCGACAGGCGTTCATCTGAGTGCTGAGTGCTGAGTCCTGGATCCTGAGCCCCGAGTGCTCCTTCTTCGCGGGGCGCAGCCGGCGCCGGCATGGAAGCCTGCCGGACTGGTTCGGGCGACAGACTGGAGGTGCCGCCGGATACGATTTGCCAGTAGTAGAAACCGAAGCCGGCGAGGCCGGCCAGGGCGACGGCAGCCACGCCCGCAAGCAGCACGGTGCGGCTGCGCACAGGCTGCTTGGCGGCAAAGACCGCCTTGGCATACGATCTTTCACGCGCTTCAGCGCGTAGAAAGCCGGAGTCCTTTAGGGCTTTCTGCTGCGCAGCGGTGGATTCCTTGCTCTTTCCTGCCGCAGGAGGCTCCGCGGCCCTGACTGAATCAGGCGCTGGCCCGGAAAGAGAGGGGTGGGGAGAAAGGGTCAGCTCAGGCGTGGCGGATTGATCGAGAGTCAGACTGAGCAGCGGAGACTCGCTTTTGCCGGCCGACTGTGCGGCTGTTTGTTCCGCGGACAGCGGGGAAAGTTCGGCGTCAGGCGCTTTAGGGACATCCGGCGGATTCTGCTCCCCCGGCGCGGCGTCGGGCATATTCCCTTGCGCCTGTTTGGAGCGCTCGGCCTTCTTCAGCGCTTCCATCAACAGGCTCATCCTAAATTCCTCACCACAGAGGCACAGAGGCACAGAGAAAGGCAAGGAATCAATAACTTGTCGATCCGACGGCGATCACCCGGTGGGTGAGACCCATAAACAAAGCAACCGCTTGTTTTTCCTCTGTGTTCTCTGCGCCTCTGTGGTGAAACTGAGGTTTTTAGGCTCATGGCTTTGTCGCCTCCGCTTTGAGCATGTCGAGCAGGGGGTTGGGCCCGGCATCGCGCACATCCCTGAGGGTGTTCTCGTCGGGCAGGAAGCTGCGGTACGCCCTGAAATCACCGTCGAGGCTGGCATCCTTGACCACCGCCGGGCGCAGGAAAATCACCAGTTCGGTTTTGGTGGTGGTGTCGTCGCGGTTGCTGAAGGCATTGCCCAAACCGGGGACTTTCGACAGTCCGGGGACGCCGTCGGTGGACTTGCTCACCAGATCCTGCATCAGGCCGCCCATGATGGCGGTTTGACCACTGTTGACCTTGAGGATGGATTCCATCTCACGCACCTGGATTTCAGGGATGCTGCTGATCACGCGCACCCTTGCCAAGTCAGGATTCGGGTCGGGAACATAGCGCAAAATCCGGGATATGGTCGGCCTGACGTTGAGGGTGATGGTGTCGTTTTCGTCGATCTGGGGGGTGACGCTCATGACGAAGCCTACCGGCACGGTGTTCAGGTTGGAGGTGTAGGTGGTCTGGGTGGATGTCTGGTTCGCCGTTGTTTGCGCCGTGATGGTGAAGTAGACGCGGTTGTCCACCACCTTGAGCAGCGCGGTCTGGTTGTTCAGGGCGCTGATTTTCGGGCTCGACAGCACCTTGACGTTGCCGAAGGTGTTGAGCAGCTTGACGGCGGCGGCAATGCTGCCGGCATTGGAGTAGCCGATGGTCATGCCCTTGCCCTGACTGGCGAAGGCGGTATCGGCAAAGGGAATTTTTCCACCGGCGGCGGCGAAGCCGGGTGCAATCTGCTCGATCAGGTTGTCCTGCATCGCGGCGGTCAGGTTGGTGTCGCCCATGATGCTCGAAATCAGCGCCTGGCGGGACGGGTCGGGCAGCGGATTGGCGACGTTGGCGAGGTCCGTGCCGGCCATGTTCTGCCGGAAGGTGAAACCGGCGCCGAGCGCAATCCTTTTCCAATCGATACCCGACTGGTACTGGTCGTTGAGCTGCACCTCCACCACGGTCGCTTCGATCAGCACCTGGCGCTTGGCGCTCCCCATCACCTGGTCGAGGAATTCCTGGATCTTGTCATGCTGGCGACCGGTGGCGCGCACCGCGATCAGCCCCGCTTCGGCGTTGACGATCACGGAGGCGGCTTCGCGAAAGGTGGTGCGGCGTACCGTGGTGGTGCCGGCACTGGTCAGGGCGGCGGGATTAGGGCTGGTGGCGATGGAAGCGGCGGCGGCACGGCGGCTGGCGGTCGCAGGCGGCGGCGCGCCTGTGCCGGTGGTGGTCTGGCTGCCTGACTGTTCCGTGGTGGTTTCGGAGGAGCCTTCGGGGAGGATTTTGTCGGTTTCCCGCAGGATGTCCTTGATGTTCTGTACCAGCGTTTCCCAGAAACGGTTGTTGGAAGTGTTCGTAACCGAGGTGGTGGAATTGTTGTTGCCCGCTCCGGCCGCCCCGCCGCTGACCCCTCCGGCGCCAGCGCCGGTAGTGGCGATCTGTGTTGCGATGTTGACGTTGCTGGTGGTGTTGCGCGCAACGTTGACGTAATCCACCTTGTAATTTCGCAGGAAAGGCGCATCCGGCATCACTACCAGGTTCGGGCCGTCCAGCTCATAGCGCATGTCCACCTGCTTGGCAATGCGGGTGAGCAACTGCGGCAGGGTCTGATTGAGCGCGTTGAGCGTGACAGTGCCGTCGATGCCGGGGTGGATGTCGACATTCAGCTTGGCGTCGCGCGCCAGGGCAAACAGCAGTTCCTGCACCGGCACGCTGTTTACCACCACGCTGTAGGTTTCCACCTTGGGCGCGGCTTTGGGCGGTGGCAGTACCGTGCTTAGCTGCACCGGTTTGGGAATGTTGCCGGCGCTACGGGGTTCGTCCTTGATATGGCCGGCGGACGGCGTGATCGGCTGCGTGCCGCAAGCGGCCAGCAGAAGACAACCGGCGATGACGATCGAGACTTTGTTCATGCGCGCAAGGCTACCACTGGGAACATTTGAAATCAATCCATTAGCGAATATTCTTAAACCAATACCTTCCATTATCCGCTTCTATACTAATGGAAAATACCGGAGAAACAGGCCAGATATCCGGTGCAATACGCCACGCTATTGCCCCCCACATTGCGGGCTACCGTTCTTCGTCCAGCATCTCGACAAACGCCGTGACGACATTGGCGTCGAACTGGCTGCCGGCGTTCGCGCAGAGAATCGCCCTTGCCTCGCGGGGCTTCATCGCCCTGCGTTGCGGCCGGTCGTTGGTCATGGCGCAATAGGCGTCGGCCACTGACAGAATGCGCGCCAGATAGGGGATAGCCTCTCCCCGCAATTTGTCGGGGTAACCGCCGCCGTCATGCTGCTCGTGGTGGAAACGCACCACCAATGCGGCATCGCGCAACGCCGGCACCTGTTCGAGCAGAGCGGCGCCGGTCATGGGATGTTGCTGGATCGCTTCCCACTCGTCTGGTGTGAACGCCTCGCGTTTGTTGAGCACCTTTTCCGGGATCGAAATGAAGCCGATATCGTGCAAAACGGCGGCGAGTCCGAGCGTGTGCATGTCCGCAGCGGGAAGTTCGAGCTTCTTGCCCAGCCTGAGCGCGAAGTGCTCGACCAGGTCAGCATGATCGCGCAGGTGGGTGGTCTTCATGTTCACCGCAGTGGCCACCGGCTTGGCGTTTTCGCTGCCCTCGTTCAGCAACTGCACGATGCGGCCCGGGTCCCGCTCCAGTTCCGCCTGCAACAGCTCCCGGTAAAGATAAACCTGGTTCCTGCCGGTGTTCTTGGCCTGATACAACGCCCGATCGGCTCGCTCCAGCATGGCCCCGTAGTTTCCAGCGCTGTGCGGGAAGCAGGCGACGCCGATGCTCGCGGTCACGCCGATCACGCGTCCGTCCGGCAGCGCAAACGGCGTGCTCGAAATGGCCTTGCGGATGCGTTCGGCTACGACCTTGGCCCCGCCTCCGTCCGTCTCGGGAAGGACGATGACGAATTCCTCCCCGCCGTAACGCGCCACGCTGTCGATGTCGCGCGTCTGTTGAGCCAGGACGGCGGCTAATGTCTTGAGCACGGCGTCACCGGCCGCATGCCCGTAGGTATCGTTGACTTTCTTGAAATGGTCGATATCCAGCAACAGCAACGAAAAGGCCTCGCCGTAGCGCTGTGCGCGCTGCTGTTCAACATTCAGGCGGTCTTCGAGCTCCCGCCGGTTCAACAGGCCGGTAAGGGCATCGGTCGCCGCCAGCTTCATGGTATTGATGTGGAGCCGGGTGTTCTCGGCGGCGATGGCCGCCAGGTGAGAAAATGTGACCAGGAGGTCGATCTCTTCCGGCAGGAAAGTATCGCGGTCATCCCGATACAGATACAGCACGCCGAGAGGACGGGTCTGGCTGATGAAAGGCAGGCACAGGAAACAGAGAATCCCCTCCTTGCGCGTGAGTTCGCTGAGCTTGTGCTCGGCTCCGGGATGGTCGTTGCTGAGTATGTAGTTCCCGTTCGCCAGGGCCTTGTCGGCGAGGCCGCTGGGGCGGAATGACATGTTCTTGACGAAATGGTCAGACAGCCCCTGGGTATGCCATTCCCCGAAACATTGCTGGTCCTCGTCATAAAAAGCCAGGCAGGCGGCTTTCGATCCGGTCAGCGCGATGCCCGAGCGCATGATCCTGTCCAGCAGCTCTTGCCACCCCAGCGTCGAAGAAATCGCCACGGCGATCTGGTTCAACGCGGAAATTTGCGTGGTTTTTCTCTGCACGGACTGCTGATGGGCATTGATATAGGCATCAATGGCGATACCCATGTCCAGGAATAAAATTTTCAGCAGCGCAAGCACTGTTTCCCCCATGCCGGGATCGCGGTCATTCGTGATTTGCGCGATTCTGGGGAGCATCAGCGCAAGGTATTTGCAATAGGCGCCGATGTACCACTTCGGCTCCAGCCCCACGCGCTCGTGTGCAACACCGACGCGCAGCCGGTCTTGAATGTACGCCTCGCCGTAGTCGCCGGACGTCAGCCGGTTGAAATACGCGGTCTGGGTACGCTTGAGCCGCTCCACGGTCGCTTCGTCGCGGAGGAGGCCGCCGAGTTCCCCGAAGGAAAGCAGGTGGGCATAAAAGGCATCCACGAAAAATCCGGCATCGCCATCAAGCCGTTCGTGCAACTCCTTGAGCCGCGCGACATCTTTTTCGGTGAATTCGAGAAACGCCTTGCGGCGGTCCATCTCGCCGGAATCGAGGCTAAACGCATCCCTTGTGGACGATCGCTCCGCGGGGGGAGGAAAGGGGGAGCGAACATCAGTTTCCGGTACGTTAACGTGGTTGTTTTGCAATTTCATCCCGGATGCCCTTGATCGTACGAAGCGTTGGACGGTTTGCCAGGTAGCCGGCGGGCAGCTTGCCGATCGATGCCAGCGCCTGATCCCGCGACGGGAAGCTACCGAAGGTGATGGCGAATTCGCGCTTGGCCATAATGCGGGCGGGATAGACGTAAATCTGCTGCAGACCCATATTCCGGCTGATTTCGTCGAGAATCCGCTCCATTTGTGGCGCCGCATCCGTATTGCTCAGCATTAATTGGACCGTGTATTGGGCGTCTTCCGTATCGGCAAGCCATTTTCTGGTGGCCGCCAGCCGCTGCTGCAGCAAACTGGCGGCCGGTGTCTCTTGCCTGTCCGGTTGCGCCAGGGCGGCTACCGGCTTGTCCTGCTGAGCCGGGAGAATGGGGGGTACTGATGCAAGTGCAGGCTTTGTGGCGGCTACCTGCGCGAGCGCGTCGGCGTTGCGCGGTGCGCCGGCAAGATGTTGCCAGCCGACGCCTAGCAACATCCCGATCCCGACCAGGGCGAAGGCAAAACCAATTCGTCTAAGCGGCAGGGCGCTGACCGGGGCCGAAAATTCACTGTCGCCGATCGCCGCCTTGACGTGTCTGGGCAGGATACTGTGGATATTCTCGGAAAATGCCGCGAGCAGCGCCTTGTCCGCGAGGACGTTGATGCGCCGGGTGATTCCTTTGGACGCGGAAACGATCAGCTTGATTGCGCCGGCGCTGAAGGTGTCCGGCCCGTGGTAGCCGGCGGCGCGCATGCGGAACATCAGGTATTCCGGAATGTCCTTCCGGTCGAGCGGAGGCACCTTGAAGCCGTGGGCAATCCGTTCCCTGAACGGGCGCATGCGCGGCAGGCTCAGGTTTTCGTCCAGTTCGGGCTGGCCGAACAACACGATTTGCAGCAGCTTGTGGTGGGCGGTTTCCAGGTTGGAAAGCAGGCGGATTTCTTCCAGTGTGTCGAGCGGCATGGCCTGGGCCTCTTCGACCAGAAGCACCACCTGCTTGCCGGAGGCATGCCTTTCGATCAGGTCGTCCTGGATCAGGCGCAGGATTTCACCCGCGCGTTTCCCCTCGGTGGCGAGATTGAGCTCGGCTCCGATGGCGTGAAAAATCTCGTCCCGGTTCAGGCTGGGATTGGCCAGGTAGATTGCCTCGACATTCCCCGGCAGCATGCTCTCCAGCATCCGGCACAGCATCGTTTTGCCGCTGCCGATCTCGCCGGTGACCTTGACGATGCCCTCGCCGTGGATGATGGTGTAAAGCAGCGCGTCCAGAATCGCGCCGCGCTTGCCGCCGGCGAAAAAAAACCCGGTGTTGGGGGTGATCTTGAAGGGGGGCTGGTTGAGGCCGAAATGATCGAGATACATTACTTAAAATATAAGGCCCGATAAGATATCGAATGATTCTGCCACAAACTATTGCCGTAGAACAGAAAAAAACCTAACGGACATGGCGAGAAACGCCACCCCAAATTACGAACGTCGCTTCTTGCCGTGTCCGTTCCCTCGCCCCTGCCCTCTGATGGAACCACTAGCCATTCGACTAGTAGTCAGTCACGGTGAAAAGCATGGATGAGTTGAACCGTCACACCGGCGAAAGCCGGTGTCCAGGTTGTTGATTTTTCTGGATTCCGGCTTTCGCCGGAATGACGAGATTGTCCACCGGTTTCAATATGACTGACTACTAGGCTATCAAAAGACGATAGCCAAGTCGCTGGTTATCCCGCAAGCGGGCGAGGGGAACAGAGTATCGCTTCGCGATGTTCGCGTTAACCCATACATTTCAGGTAGGCCTGCTCCAGCGATTTCAAGGTCGATGTCACGCGGCACCCGGGCAGATCCGTAATGCTTGGTGAGGCGCTGAAATCGAAGTGCCGGCGGTTGCATGGCAAGCCTGAAGAATGACGAATTGCTATAATTCCAGCCGATGGAAAAATCGCAAACTGACCAGTTTCATGCCCCACAAGGGGACTCCGACTTGCTACATACGACTCCGCATGGGTCGGCTCTACGACCCATAGCGGATCGGAGTGCCGCTTGCGGCCGGGCTCTTGTCCTATGCGACCCGCAGGGGAGTGTAGGGGAAGCCCGTGAAAGATCGTATGCCCCACAAGGGGACTCCGACTTTCTACGGGCTGAAGCCCGTGAAAGATCGTATGTGGGAAGCGCGGGATGGGAGCATCCCGGGTGGGCGGGGCATTTTTATCCCGATGACTTGCCGCCGGAGTGGCGGCTGGCTTTTTACAATACGGCCTTTTCCTGTGTATATCTGGCCCATGAGGAATGGGCGGGTCGCGATCTGCAAACCCTGGCCGGCTGGGTGGCGGACACGAGAGAGGCGTTCCGTTTTGTGCTGGAAGCCGATCCGGCCGGGCTGCGGGACAGCGACAAGATTCGGCTGGAGGTGCTGGCGCCGCGCATAGGCTTGATCCTGGGCAACCAGGCTGAGACCGGCGGGCGCGTGATCTGGCTGGAGGGAAGCCCGGACCTGAAGAAACTGGCCAAGGACTTGCAGGCGTTCGCCGCAACCCAGGAGGCGGTCTACGTCATTGTCCGCGACCATGACCTGGAAACGATGAAGCAGGTGAAGACGCTGCTGGAGATCATGGGCTTATGATTGTTGCCGTTACATACCTGGTTTAGAATACGCCCTTTCACAACAAGAACATATTCTCGTGCCCGCCGAAAACCTGGTTGAAATCAGCGATCTGAGCTTCGCCTACAACAAGCGCCCGATCCTTAAAGGGATCAACATGAAGATCCCGCGGGGCAAGATCGTCGCCATCATGGGGCTTTCCGGTTGCGGCAAGACCACCACGCTGCGCCTGATCGGAGGCGCGCTCAAATCCAGATCCGCGACCGGCAGCGTCAAGGTGGCCGGCCAGGAAGTGCGGGATCTGGACCAGGAGGGGCTGTACCGGATGCGCCGCAAGATGGGTATGCTGTTCCAGTTCGGCGCCTTGTTTACCGATCTTAGCGTCTATGAGAATGTCGCGTTCCAGATGCGCGAGCATACCGATCTGCCGGAAAGCATGATACGCGACCTGGTGCTGATGAAACTCCATGCCGTGGGACTGCGCGGCGCGCAGAACCTGATGCCGTCCGAACTGTCCGGCGGCATGGCGCGGCGCGTGGCGCTGGCGCGGGCGATATCGCTGGACCCGATGCTGATGATGTATGATGAGCCGTTTGCCGGGCTCGACCCGATTTCGCTGTCGGTGATCGGCAACCTGATCCGGCACTTGAACGATGCCCTGGGGGCAACCTCGATCGTGGTCACGCATGATATCCAGGAGTCGCTGAAAATCGTCGATTACATTTATTTCATGGCGGAGGGGGTGGTTGTGGCGGAGGGCACCGCCGACGAGATCAAGGCTTCCAGCTTACCGTTCGTGCACCAGTTCGTGTGGGGCGAAATCGACGGCCCGGTGTCCTTTCACTATCCCAGCCCTCCCTATCGCAAGGATTTGCTGCTGGAGACTGCTCATGCCGCATAGAAAAGTCGGATTCGGCCTGCGCAGCATCGGCCATACCGTGGTGAACGGCGTGTGGCGCCTTGGCTATGCCAGCCGTTTTTTTCTGCTGACGCTGGTCAGTTCCGGCGCGAGCTTCCGCCGCATCCATCTCACCATACGCGAGATTTATTTCAGCGGCGTGATGTCGCTGATCATCATCCTTGTTTCCGGCCTGTTCGTCGGCATGGTGCTGGGCCTGCAGGGCTACGAAACGCTGCAGAAGTACGGTTCCGAGTCGGCGCTGGGCTCCCTGGTGGCGCTGTCGCTGGTGCGCGAGCTGGGGCCGGTGCTGGCCGCCCTGCTATTCGCCAGCCGCGCCGGTTCCGCCATCACCGCCGAGATCGGCCTGATGAAGGCGACCGAGCAGATCTCGGCGATGGAGATGATGGCGGTGGACCCGATTTCCCGCGTGGTAGCGCCGCGCTTCTGGGGCGGGGTGATCTCGATGCCGCTGCTGGCGGCGATGTTTTCCGCCATCGGCGTGTTCGGCGGCTATCTGGTCGGGGTGGTTTTTATCGGCGTGGACGAAGGATCGTTCTGGTCGCAGATGCAGGCGGCGGTGGATTTCCGCCAGGATATCGTGAACGGCGTGATCAAGAGCGTGACCTTCGGTATCGCGGTCACCGCGATTGCGCTGTTTGAGGGTTACGACGCTCCGCCCACGGCGGAAGGCGTGTCCCACGCCACCACCCGTACCGTGGTGACATCGGCGCTGGTTGTGCTGGGGCTGGATTTTATTTTAACGGCATTCATGTTTCGGGGAGTTTAGGTTTATGGAGCGGACGACACTGGATTTATGGGTGGGCGTATTCGTGGTGGGCGGACTCATCGCGCTGCTTATTCTGGCTTTCAAGGTGGGGAACCTGGGCGGCTACGACGGGTCTGAAACCTACAAGGTGTACGGCGAATTCGACAATATCGGCGGACTCAAGGTCAAGGCGCCGGTAAAAAGCGCCGGCGTCGTGGTCGGCCGGGTGTCGGATATCCAGTTCGACAACAAGACCTTCCTGGCCCTGGTGGAAATGCGCATCAGCAAGCGCTACCTGTTTCCCAGGGACAGCAGCGCCGCCATCCTGACTTCCGGTCTGCTGGGAGAGCAATACATCGGTCTTGATGCCGGCGGCGATGAGGCCAACCTCAGGAACGGGGACAAATTCAAACTGACTCAGTCGGCAGTGGTGCTGGAACGGTTGATCGGCCAGGTCCTCTTCAACAAGGCGGGCGAGGGCGGAGACAAGAAGGCCCCGGCACAATGAATTATTTGGAGAAAATCATGAAGAAATCCTTATATCGTTTCCTGACGGCAGTATTTTTTGCCGGCGCGGCAGTCGCCGCGGCAGCGGAAGTTGCGCCGGACGTGCTGATCAGGGAGACATCCCAGGACGTGCTTGCGATAGTCAAGAAGGACAAGGACATCCAGGCGGGGGACAAAAAGAAAATCCACGACCTGGTGGACGCCAAGATTCTGCCTCTTTTCGATTTCAGGCGCATGACCCAGCTTGCGGTAGGGAAGGGGTGGCGCCAGGCGAGCCCTGCGCAGCAGGAGACGCTGGTGAAGGAGTTCCGCACCCTGCTGGTGCGCACTTACTCCAGCTCGCTTGCCGCCTATAAGGGGCATACCATTGATTATCGCCCGCTTAAGATGCAGCCCGGCGATACCGACGTAACCGTAAGAACCGTCGTCACCCAGCCTGGCGGACAGCCCCCCATCCCCATCGACTACAGCATGCAGAAGAACGCGGAGGGGTGGAAAGTCTACGATGTGGTGGTGGATAACGTCAGTCTGGTGACCAATTATCGCAGCTCGTTCAACAGCGAGATTCGCCAGTCCGGCATCGATGGGCTGATCAAGACGCTGGCCGACAAGAATCGTACGGCCGAAGGCCCTGCACCGTCCAAAGGCTAAATTGCCCCATGTCAGACATGATCGTACATGACGGCGACAACTACCGCATCCAGGGCCGGATTACCCTAGCCAACGCCAACGCCGTGCTGGCGGAGGGACTCAAGCTGTTCGATCGCGACGGCCTGGTGGTTGACTTGTCGCAACTGGAAGAGGTGGACTCCTCCGCCATCAGCCTGGTGCTGGAATGGCTGCGCGCGGCACAGCGCAGTCAACGCGCACTCAGCTTCGTCAACCTCCCCGCAAATTTGACGAGCCTTGCGAGCCTGTACGGAGTGCTTGATTTGATTCAGCCCCGGCCGAAGCTGAATAACTCCCAACATTTCTAACCACGGATGTTCACGGATTGGGACGTAACTACGATGGTTATCCGTGTAAATCTGTGTTAATCCGTGGCTAGTGTCTTTTTCAGCAAACTTTGCCTTCCGTGACCCCCGCGATCGAGATTCGCGAAGTGCACAAGCGCTTCGCCAGCCTGCATGCTTTGCGCGGCGTGAGCCTGCGGGTGGAGCCGGGCGAGTTTTTCGCGCTGCTCGGCCCCAACGGCGCGGGCAAAACCACCCTGATCAACATTCTGGCCGGGCTGTCCCGCGCGACGCAAGGACGTTGCGCAGTCATGGGCCACGATGTGGTTGACGACTACCGCAACGCGCGGCGTGTGCTCGGTGTGGTGCCGCAGGAACTGGTTTACGACGCCTTTTTTACCGTGCGCGAAATGCTGCGCTTCCAGTCCGGCTATTTCGGCTTGCGCCGCAACGATGACTGGATCGATGAACTGCTCCACAACCTGGGTTTGACGGATAAGGCCGAAAGTCCCACCCGCAAGCTCTCCGGCGGCATGAAACGGCGCGTGCTGGTGGCGCAGGCGCTGGTGCACAAGCCGCCGGTGATCGTGCTCGACGAACCGACCGCCGGGGTGGACGTGGAGCTGCGCCAGAGCTTGTGGGCGTTTATCCGCCGCCTGAATCGCGACGGCCATACCATCGTGCTGACCACCCATTATCTGGAAGAGGCCGAAACCCTGTGCAGCCGCATCGCCATGTTGAAACAGGGGCAGGTCATCGCGCTGGACAGCACGGAAAATCTGCTGCGCAACCATGGGGCGACCGAGGTCCGCCTGAGGTTGAATCCCGGCCGTTTGCCAGAGATGCTGCGGCCGATGCTGTCATCCGCGGAAGGAAATGATTTCCGGCTGTCGCTGCGCCAGTGCGGCGAACTGGAAACGGTGATGGCGGCGTTGCGCGCAGCGAATATCAACATTGATGATGTCGAGGTGTCCAAGCCTGACCTGGAAGCGGTGTTCCTGCGGATTATGGGTAAACCTATAAAAAGCCATTAACCACGAATTTACACGAATGAAACACGAATGTTCACGAATAATCAGCGGATAAATATGGCTAGTTTGATTCACCTGTTTGATGGGCCGAGGGTTGTCTTTCACTATTTGTGTTCATTCGTGAAAATTCGTGTCATTCGTGGTTATCGCCGTTTTAAAGGTAAAGCGGCATGAGCGGGCTGTGGACCCTGTTCTACAAGGAAATACTGCGCTTCTGGAAAGTCAGCCTGCAGACCATTCTGTCGCCGCTGGTGACGACGCTGCTCTATCTGCTGATTTTTTCCCATGTGCTGGAAGCGCATGTGCAGGTGTATCCGGGTGTCGGCTACGCTTCTTTCCTGATTCCCGGACTGGTGATGATGGCGATGCTGCAAAACGCCTTCGCCAACAGCTCGTCCAGCCTGATCCAGTCCAAGATGGCGGGCAACATCGTATTCCTGCTGCTGCCGCCGCTGGCTTACTGGGAGTTTTTTGCCGCCTATGTGGCAGCGGCGGTGGTGCGGGGCCTGGTCGTGGGCTTGGGCGTCGGGCTGGCCGGATTGTGGTTCGTGCCGCTGACGCTGGCACACCCTTTGTGGATGGCGCTATTTGCGCTCGCCGGCTGCGCCATGCTGGGTGCAGCCGGCATCATTACCGCACTGTGGGCCGGCAGTTATGACCAGATGGCGGCGGTGCAAAACTTTGTCATCATGCCGCTGACTTTCCTTTCCGGCGTGTTTTACTCCATCCATTCACTGCCGCCCTTCTGGCAGGCTCTGTCACGCTACAACCCGTTTTTTTACCTGATCGACGGATTCCGTTACGGTTTCTTCGGCGTATCCGACGTTTCCCCGGCGCTGGGTTTATCGATTGTCGGCACCTGCTTTTTGGCATTATCATTGGCGACTTTGGCTCTGCTCAAGAGCGGCTATAAACTACGGAATTGACATGCCCACACCTGAAAACGTCAAAACTTATATTGAACAAGGCCTGGAGTGTACCCATATAGAGGTGCACGGTGACGGCCGCCACTTCGAGGCCGTGATCGTCAGCCCGGCTTTTGCGGGCAAGGGCACGCTGCAGCAGCACCAGCTCGTGTATAAAGCCCTGGGCGACAGGATGCATGAGGAAATTCATGCCCTGTCGATGAAAACCTTTACGCCGGAACAATGGTCGAAGCTAATTTAACCTGGAGTGGATATGGATCAGAACGTACTGGAAACAATCAGACAAACCGTCACCGGGAACCCCGTCGTGCTTTACATGAAAGGCACGCCGCAGTTTCCGCAGTGCGGTTTTTCCGGCCTGGCGGCCCAGGTCCTCAAGGCATGCGGCGTGACAGACTATGTCGCCATTAACGTGCTGGCGGACGCTGGCGTCTACGAGAACCTCAAATATTACGCCAACTGGCCGACCTTCCCCCAGCTATACATCAAGGGGGAATTGATCGGCGGCTCCGACATCATGAAAGAGATGTACGAGAAGGGCGAGCTGCAGAAGCTGATAGAAAGCGCAAAGGCGTAAAAAATGGACAAGCTTGTCATCCAGGGCGGCATTCCCCTGACCGGGGAAATTCGCATTTCCGGTGCGAAGAACGCCGCCCTGCCGATTCTGTGCGCCGCCCTCCTGACGGAAGGCCCGCTCCAGGTAAGCAACGTGCCCCATTTGCGCGATGTCACCACGACCCTCGAACTGCTCAACCAGATGGGCGCGGAAGTATCGGTCAATGACCGCATGGAAGTGGAAATTGCCGCGCGCAAGCTGAATAACCTGGTGGCCCCCTACGAGCTGGTGAAGACCATGCGCGCCTCGATTCTGGTGCTGGGGCCGATGCTGGCGCGCTTCGGCCGGGCGCGGGTCTCGCTGCCGGGCGGCTGCGCCATCGGTTCGCGTCCGGTCGATCTGCACATCAAGGGCCTGCAGGCGATGGGTGCCGAAATCGAGATCGAGCACGGCTACATCGAGGCGCGCGCCAAGCGCCTCAAGGGCGCACGGATATTCATGGATCTGGTCACCGTCACCGGCACCGAGAACCTGCTGATGGCGGCGACCCTGGCCGAAGGCACAACGGTGCTGGAAAACGCCGCCCGCGAACCGGAAGTCGTCGATCTGGCAAACTGCCTGATTGCCATGGGGGCAAAAATCGAGGGTGCGGGTGGCGACATAATCACCGTACACGGCGTCGAGCGTCTCCATGGTGCCGCCTACCGGGTCATGCCGGACCGCATCGAGGCCGGCACATTCCTGGTCGCGGCGGCCGCCACCGGCGGCAAAATCAGGCTCAAGGATACGCGCCACGATATTCTCGATGCCGTGATCGAGAAGCTGCGCGAAGCCGGCGCAGCGATCGAATGCAGCGCGGATAGCATCAGTCTGGAAATGGCCGGGCCGCTCAAGTCCGTGAACGTGCGCACCGCGCCCTATCCGGCTTTTCCCACCGACATGCAGGCGCAGTTCATGGCGCTGAACGCAGTGGCGGAGGGGGCCGCGACGGTGACGGAAACCATTTTCGAGAACCGCTTCATGCACGTGCAGGAATTGCGCCGCCTCGGCGCGGTCATCGAAGTCGAGGGCAATACCGCCGTAGTGCGGGGCCTGCCCGCCTTAAGCGGCGCGACCGTCATGGCGACCGACCTGCGCGCCTCGGCGAGCCTGGTTGTGGCCGGCCTGATCGCTCAGGGCGAAACCACCGTCGAGCGTATTTACCACATCGACCGCGGCTACGAATGCATCGAGGAGAAGCTGTCGCAGCTCGGAGCGCGGATCAAGCGGGTGCATTGATTTTTACCGCCAGGGACGCAAAGGTGCGCGAGGTAAATCAAAATCTTAGCCTGGTCGAGGGCAAATGCGAATGTCTTGGCCAGGATGCTGTGCTAGGTTTTCCTTTGCGTCCTTGGCGGTTAATGATTTTTTAAGGGATTTGAATTGAACTCCGGCATCACCATCGCCCTTTCCAAGGGCCGCATTTTCGAGGAAACCGCGCCGCTGCTGAAGGCAGCCGGCATCATTCCGCTCGACGACCCGGAGTCTTCGCGCAAGTTGATTCTGGCCACCAGCCGGCCGGATATCCGCCTGATCGTGGTGCGCGCCTCCGACGTGCCGACCTATGTGCAATACGGCGCGGCCGACATGGGCATCGCCGGCAAGGACGTGCTCAACGAGCATGGCGGCGCCGGGCTTTATCAGCCGCTGGACCTGCGGATCGCGCGCTGCCGCATGATGGTGGCGGTGCCGACCGGCTTCGACTACGAGAGTGCGGTGCGTCAGGGCGCGCGCCTCAAGGTGGCGACCAAGTACCTGCAAACCGCGCGCGAGCACTTCGCCAAGAAGGGCGTGCATGTCGACCTGATCAAGCTGTACGGTTCGATGGAACTGGCGCCGCTGGTCGGCCTGGCCGACGCCATCGTCGACCTGGTGAGCAGCGGCGGCACGCTCAAGGCCAACAACCTGGTGGCGGTGGAGGAAATAATGCAGATCAGCTCGCGCTTGGTGGTGAACCAGGCGGCGCTCAAGCTCAAGCGCGCGCAGATTCAGCCTATCCTTGATATTTTTGCGGCAACCGTCGCCAAAGCATCGGCTTAAGCGGGTTATTGTTCCGGCACGAGAAATTTTAAACTCGCTTAAGGCGTAATGTAGTGCCAATAAGCCTGTCCTGAGCACAGTCGAAGGGCGAAGCGCATTGCACCGGATGTTTTGCGAGTTGGGCGACAAGTCGCCAGCTTCGGTTCCGAAATAATTCGATTGCAACCGAAAAACAACTCGCACAGTTTCTAGCCTGAATGTTGCATAAACTTTCAACCGTGTAATTTCCCCGCCCCGTTAGAAAGTTTTTCGATTTTCAGGCAACAGCCCCCTACCCCCACTGGCGGGGTTAATCGTGAAGTCGTTGCTGGCAA
>JAJYXP010000042.1 GCA_021801705.1 Pseudomonadota bacterium | reverse complement strand
CACACCCGCCAGTCGATCAAGATAACGTTCCAGTTCGTCTTCGATTTCCATGACATCACCCTCAGTAAGGAAGATGCTTTGGTTATCGGCACGTTTAAACATTTATTGACACAGTCAGATTAGGGAACCGCCGATTTATTCGTCGCACCGGCGAAAGCCGGTGTCCAGTGCTTTGAATTTTCTAGATTCCGGCCTTCGCCGGAATGACGATTTGTTATTTAATCAGCGCCCTTAGTGGCTGACGCGCGTCACTCCGCCGCCGGTCAGTACCCTCACCCGATCGCCGAGCCTGAACTGTTCGTCGGCCTCCTGGGTCACGGCGATCATGCGGCCGCTATCCAGTTTGACGGTAATTTCCAGGCCATCCTTGCTCATCACGCCTTCCTCGATTGCGGCGCCCGCCACTCCGCCGGCCACGGCACCGAGTATCGTGCCTACGGTGCTGCCCTTACCCTCACCGATATTGCTGCCGGCGATGCCGCCGATCACCGCGCCAGCGCCCGCGCCGACAGGGCTCTTGGTGCCCTCGATCTTGACGTGGCGCACGCTTTCCACCACGCCCATCTGGACTTCCTGCGCCTGGCGCGCCTGCGTGCGGCTATAGGCGCCGCCCGACATGCTCGACGCGCACCCGCCAAGAACCACCACAGACACGGATAATGCCGCAACCAATTTCAGAAACTTGATGTTCATCATTTAACCCCCAAAGTTCATGCCAAAGTGTTCCTTGAAGCGCGAATGAAGCTCTTCGCGCGCGAGTGTGTGGTTCTGCCCGCCACGGCTGGCGATCTTGACCGCCCCCATCAGCGAAGCCAGCCGCCCGGTGATCTGCCAATCCATGCCGCGCGCAATGCCATACAGGAGACCGGCGCGGTAGGCATCGCCGCAGCCGGTTGGATCAACCACGTTTTCTACTTTAACGCAGGGAATTTCGTGGCGTTGACCATCGGCATAGATGTCCGAACCCTGCCCTCCTCGTGTGACAACCAGCGCCTTGACAAGTTTTGCCAACTGCTCGATTTTTTTCCCGGTGCGCTCCTGCAGCAATTGCGCCTCGTAATCGTTGAGTGCGACATAATCCGCCAATTCGACGAACTGCAACAGCTCCTCGCCATTGAACATCGGCAGGCCCTGACCAGGATCGAACACGAACGGGACGCCGGCCTCGTGAAACTCGCGCGCGTGCTGCAACATGCCCTCCCGTCCGTCCGGCGCGACGATGCCGAGCGCGACATCCCGCGCATCGCCCACACGGTTTTGATGGGCATGGCTCATGGCGCCGGGATGAAAAGCGGTAATCTGGTTGTCGGCCACGTCCGTGGTAATGAAGGCCTGCGCGGTGAAGGTATCCGCAACCCGGCGAACATGGTCCTGCGCCAGGCCGAGCCGTTCCAGACGCTCGTGATAGGGCTGGAAATCATCCCCGACCGTGGCCATGATCAACGGCTCGCCGCCTATCATTTTCAGATTATAGGCAATGTTCCCGGCACAACCGCCGTATTCGCGCCGCATGTCCGGCACCAGGAAGGCCACATTCAGGATGTGGATCTGCTCGGGCAGGATATGGTTCTTGAAATGGTCATGGAACACCATGATGGTGTCGTAAGCCAAGGAACCGCAGATTAGCGTATGCATCGATGAATCCCGTAAAATGTGATCGCCGGATTATAACAGCTTCCGGCAAGCCAAATCGGGGCTTGGCATCGGCTTGGATCAAGGCCTCAAGGCAAAGAAAAACGCCGCCAACTCATCATTCGTTAGAAGCTGTTTTAAAAAATCACGCGCCCCTCTTGCAACTATCTGAAATTTTTAAACAGCTTCATAGTGTGCGGAGCTACCGGCCAAATTGAACTGGCTGACTGCGTCATAAAGTACTTTTGAAGTGCTGGCCAGGTTCATCATGGCGTTGCGCGCCTGGCCGATGTCATTGGCTGTGGATGCGGTGATGTTGGCCACCGTCTCGATGTTGGCCGCGATCTCCGTGCCCACCGCCGATTGCGCCTCCGTCGCGACCGCGATCTGACGCATCATGGTGGTGACGATATTCACCGACCGGTCGATATCCTGCAACACCTGGCCCATTTTCTCGCCATAGCGCACCCCCAGGTTGACCTCTTCCCGGGCCCGGGTCATCGACTCTTTTGTCTCATTGGTGCCGGCCTGGATAGTCTGCACGATCTTGGCGATATCGGCAGTGGAAGCGGAAGTGCGTTCCGAGAGCTTTCTCACCTCGTCGGCCACCACCGCAAAGCCGCGCCCCTGATCGCCGGCACGCGCGGCTTCGATGGCCGCGTTCAGGGCAAGCAGATTGGTTTGTTCGGCAATATCCCGGATCGTGTTGCTCACGCTGCCAATCCGGCTTATCGCCGTATCCAGTTCACCGATCGTTGTCGCCGACAAACCGACGGTTTCATCGATGCGGCTGAGGGCGGAAATCGTTTGCCGTCCGGTTTCGGTTCCGGCCTGGACCAAATCCAGCGTTTGATTGGCCGCGCTTGCCGCCCTAGCCGCATTGGCGGCAATCTCCCCAATGGCGCCGCCCATTTCATCGACTGCGGTACTGACCTGGAAGACTTTGTCCGACTGGGCCTTGGCATTGGAGGTGACAGCCGATGTCATGTCGCTGATGCCGTGAGCCGTTTGCTTGGTCTGATCGGCGGAAACATGCACATTGCGTAATATGCCTTCGAAACGGGCGACAAAATTGTTTATGGTTTTTGCCATATGGCCTATTTCGTCGTTATTTGCGGCCGGCAGCCGACGGCTCAAATCTCCCTGATGCAGATGGGCAACCACCTCGGTTATTCCTTCCACCCGCCTTTTCAGGCCGCGCGTGAATTTAATCTGGAATCCCGTCACCACGATCCCGGCCAGCACCAAAGGCACCAGCACTACCCATAAAATACGCTCCATGTTCGCCTTGATCCGCTGCCGGGATAAACTCTCCTTGGCTTTATTGTCAGCGACCAGCCCGTCAAGGTTAACCACCATCGGCTCGAGCTCCGACTTGTAAATGGCATCCGGGATCTGCAAGGCATCCGCCGGGCTCTCGGAGGCGATTTTAATTGCCCCGGCGAAGCCTCGGCCATACTCGTTCCATGCGTTGAGTATCTGGCCGATTTTTTGCCTTTCCGCTTCATCTGTGGACAGCCCCAGAACCAGTTTCCCCAGCGCCTGAATATGCGTATCCGTTTGCACGAGCTTTTGCCCGGTTTCCAGCAGAATCGGGTCTGCCCTGGCAATCGAAAGGGCGGTCGCCTTGATTTCGATCAGGCTTTTATCCATGCTTTGTTGCGACTGGTAAACGCCGAACTCTTGTTGAAGCCGGCCCAAGTTCACCTCCACGAAAAGGATGACAGCAAGCAAACCGGAAATGGTTACCACCGTCATCAAATTAAGCTGTTTTTGTAGTGTCACGATTTTGTCCAATAATCATTATGGTTTTCAATGTGTCGCCTCAAAGGCGCATCCGAAGTGCTCGCGGCAACGCCCTCAGCGCTCTTCGTCGGCAGGATTGTTGTTGAGCATTGTTACATCTTCATGACAGGCGTGCCGTTGCACGCACAGCATGTTTGGACAGGAAGGCCGGGGTTACAGCCCGAATGACAGGGAAGCGACCGTTGCGCCGATCAGCGCCCCGGCCAGCACATCGGTGGGATAGTGCAGCCCCAGAACCAGGCGCGAAACGGCGGCCAGCAAAGTAAACGGCACCAGGATAAAAGCGAGAAGCGGATAATAAGCCAGCGCCACGATGGTAAATGCAACCGCATGCAGGGTATGCCCGGAGGGAAAGCTGAATTTGTCGAGCGGCGGCACGCTGAGCACGATGCCCCGGTAGAATTCGTAAGGGCGGGGACGCAGGGTTTTGGCCTTGAGCCATTTATACAAAAGAGTACAGGATAGCCCCACAGCGCCCATGTGCAGCACGGGAAGCGCCGCCCGCTCCCTGTCCCACAACAGCAATAACAGCATCAGCCCGTACCAGAACAGGCCGTCCCCCAGCCGGCTTGCCGCCCCGAAAAAAAGGCCGACCCATTTTCTGCTGTTGGCGCGGTTAAACCGGAGGCACAGCGCCAGATCCCAGGTTTGGATTTGCCCCAGGAATGAAACGGTTTTGTTGTCCATGCCGCCCCCCTTCCCCTGCGATTTCCAGCAACAATTTTTCGAACTTGTCGCAGATGTGATCCCATGCCAGGTTTTTTGCACTTAGACGCGCGTTTTTTCCAAGATGCGGAATCAGTTCCGGCCGGGCCGCCAGGCTCGCCGCCTGCTCGCAAAAGCGGGAAATGTTGCCGAATTCCGCCACCAGGCCGTTTTCACCCTGGCGGATATGTTCCGCGGCAGCGGCGTAATCGTAGGCCACCACGGCCAGTCCGCTGGCCATCGCCTCCAGGGTTACATTGCCGAAGGTCTCGGTCAGGCTTGGAAAGAGGAACACGTCGGCCGAGGCGAAATGAGCCGCCAGATCCTCCCCGGTGCGCATGCCGGCGAAGATGTGGCCGGGATTTCTGGCCTGCAGAATATCCCGTTGCGGGCCGTCACCCACCCACACCAGCTTCGCTTGGGGATGTTTCTCACGCATTGCGTCGTAGGCCTGGACCACCGCATCGAGGTTTTTCTCGGGTGCGATGCGGCCGACATAAAGCACAACCAGCTCGTCCTTGGACGCGCCCCATGTGCGCCGCAACTCCACGCTGCGGCGCGCCGGGTCGAACAAGCCGATGTCCACGCCCCGGCCGACTATGCTCAGATTCTGGTAGCCCTGTCCTTCAAGTTCGCGGCGCAAGCCCTCATCCGGCACCAGGGTGAGCAGCGCCCGGTTGTGAAAGCTGCGCAAATAGGCGCCGATCGGCTTTTTCAGCCAACCGATACCATAGTGTTTGGTGTAACTGTGGAAGTTGGTGTGGAAGTCGCTGGTAACCGGGATTTCAAGCTTGCGCGCCACGGCCAGGGCGGACCAGCCGAGCGGCCCCTCGGTGACGATATGCACCACGTCAGGCCGTGTCGCGCTCCAGATGCGCCTCAATGCAGACCCGGACGGCAATCCCATTTGCAGGTTCTGATAGCGGGGAATGGCCAGCCCGGGCAGCAAAAACTGTTGCAGACCGGGTTCCGCCGCAGGCGCATCGTCCGGCCCCTGCCGTGGCCGGATCAACTGGACCTGGTGCTGGCGCTGGCGCAGGCCTGCGACCATGTGTTCTATGGTCAGGGCCACGCCGTTGATCTCCGGCGGGTAGGTTTCCGTCACCACCGCCACGCGCAGCGATCGTGCGCTTGAGGGAAACTGCCGGAGGGGGTAATAAATGTTTTCTTCCATGCCGCCAATTTGCCGCGGCAAGAAGAAATTTTGATGAAGGAATTTTGAAGTTTTTGTTACAAATCGTTCAGCCCAGCAGCACCAGCAACCAAATCACAGCCAGGTTGACCAGGCTCAGCAGCACGGCGGCGCTGCCGATGTCCTTGGCGCGCTTCGCCAGCAGATGGTCATCCAGGGAGATCCGGTCAACCGTGGCCTCCACGGCCGAGTTGAGCAATTCGACGATCAGCACCAGCACCACGCTGGCGATCATCATTGCCTTGCCCGTCGCTGCCGCAGGCGAAAACAGCGCGGAGGGGATCAGCACCGCCGCGAGCAGGGCCTCCTGCCGGAAAGCATCCTCGTTCTTGTACGCGGCTCTGAAACCCGCCAGGGAATAGTGCAAGGCATTCCACAGGCGCCTCAGGCCCGTTTTTCCTTTGTACGGGCTTTCCATAATCAGGTCGCCATATTAGGGTGCTTATGTGACGGTTTGATGACGGCTAGTTATCAGTCAACTTAAAACGACCGTACGTTCTTTGTAGGTGCGAATTCATTCGCACATTTGGCCGAATGAATTCGGCCCTACAGGAAAATCACGCAAATTCAACATGAAATATCGCCATCGTAGGTCGGGTTTTAACCCGACATGTCGGGCTGAAGCCCGACCTACTACTAGGGTTTCCACACCAAATCAAGTTCGCGCGCCGCTTTCACGTCGTCCAGACGGCGCACCGGCATGGTGTGGGGCGCGGCCTTGACCAGCTCCGGGTTGGCATGGGCTTCGGCCAGGATTTCCTTCAAGGCGGATACGAAGGCATCCAGGGTCTGCTTCGATTCGGTCTCGGTCGGTTCGATCAGCAGGCATTCCGGCACCAGCATCGGGAAGTAGGTGGTGGGTGCATGGAAGCCCTTGTCCAGCAGGCGCTTGGCCACGTCCATCGCGCTCACCCCGGTTTTCTCCTTCAGTCCCTTGAGGGTGACGATGAACTCGTGGCTGGCACGGCGCTGCGCAAAGGCGATCTCGAAACCGGCCTTTTTCAGTTCCGCCATCAGGTAGTTGGCATTGAGCGTGGCGAAATCCGCCACGCGCCGCATGCCCTCGCCGCCCAGCATGCGGGCGTATGCATAGGCGCGCAGCAGAATGCCGGTATTGCCCATGAAGGCGGAAAGGCGGCCTATGCTTTGCGGCAGGTCTTTTTCCGTCACCAACCGGTAGCGCCCGTTCTCGTTCGCCACCATGGGCACCGGCAAAAAAGGCAGCAGGCGCTCGCTCACGCCCACCGGTCCCGAGCCGGGCCCGCCGCCGCCGTGCGGGGTGGAAAAGGTCTTGTGCAGATTGATGTGGATCACGTCGAAACCCATGTCCCCCGGCTTGACGCGCCCCAGGATGGCGTTGAGGTTGGCGCCGTCGTAGTAGAGCAGCCCGCCGGCTTCATGCACGATCTGTTGCATGGCCTGGATGTTCTGCTCAAACACGCCCAGCGTGGAGGGGTTGGTCAGCATCAGGCCCGCAGTCTGCGGCCCCACGACGGCCTTGAGCGCCGCCAGATCGACATTGCCGTCGCGGTCGGTGGGGATTTCCCGCACCGTGTAGCCGCACATCACCGCCGAGGCGGGATTGGTGCCGTGCGCCGCGTCGGGCACCAGCATTTCGGTGCGGGCCGTGTCGCCGCGGGAAACGTGGTAGGCGCGGATCATCGCCACACCGGCGAACTCGCCCTGCGCCCCGGCCATGGGGGTGAGAGAAACCCCGGCCATGCCGGTCACATCCTGGAGCATCTCCTGCAGCTCATACAGGCAGGCGAGCACGCCCTGGCCGGTGGCCTCCGGCGCCAGCGGATGGCGCCCGAGGAATTGCGGCAGCATCGCCGTCTGGTGGGCGCCGCGCGGGTTGTACTTCATGGTGCAGGAGCCGAGCGGGTAAAAGTGGGTGTCGATCGAAAAATTCTTCTGCGACAACCGGGTGTAATGGCGCACCGCGTCCATCTCGGAGACTTCCGGCAACAATGGCCGCCGGGCGCGCCGCAACTGCGCCGGAATATCGCTCAGATCCGCCTGGACCGAGGGTACCTGGGCCGGGTTTTTGCGGCCGGGGCGGGAAAGTTCGAAAATCAGCATGTCCAGGCTATCCTTTCAGCGCAGCCAGCGCGGCGTCGTAATCGGGTTCCTCGGTAATTTCCGGCACCAGTTGCGAATATATCACCCTGTCGTTCTCGTCGAGCACGATCACCGCCCGGGCGCACAGTCCGGCGAGCGGATAGGTCTTGATCAGCACGCCGTAATCCTTGGAAAAATCGCGTCCGCGCAAGGTGGAAAGCATGATCACCTTGTCCAGGCCTTCCGCGCCGCAAAAGCGCGCCTGGGCAAACGGCAGGTCGGCGGAAATCACCAGCACCACGGTATTGCTCAAGCGGCTCGCCTCTGCGTTGAACTGGCGCGTGGACGCGGCGCACACCGGCGTGTCGATGCTGGGCACGATGCTCAGAACCTTGCGCTTGCCCGCGAACTGGCTCAGCGAGACATCATTCATGCTGGTGTCCACCAGCATGAAGCTGTGCACCGATTCGCCCGGCCGGGGGAAATGGCCGAGGACTTCGAGAGGACTGCCTTCCAACGTAACGGTTGCCATGATCGCGTCTCCTTTTTCTGGGCTAAATAAACTACTAAACTACCACTTGCTGGTGGCAGACGGTTTAAGGCGGGTGCAGGAGGGCCCGGCGCTACGGCGGGAAACGATCCGTTCGAGGTGCTCGAGGAATTTCCGGATATCTGCCGGGGTTTTGGTTTCCGTGGCGCACACCAGCAGGGCATTGCCCAGTTCCGGGTAATAGGGCGTCAGGTCCAGGCCGCCTATCATGCCCTGCGCCTCCATGGCGCGCAACACGTCGGCAACGGGCACCTCGAAGGTGAGCACCACCTCGTGGAAGAACGGCTCCGAAAACAGCCGCTCCACTCCCGCGATCATGGCCGCCTGCTGCGCCAGCGAACGGGTGTTGGCATGGCAGGCTGCCGCCACGCGCTCCAGCCCGTCCTGGCCGAGCAGGGCGAGATGAATCACCGCCGCCGTCACCATCAGTCCCTGATTGGTGCAGATGTTGGATGTCGCCTTGGCGCGGCGGATGTGCTGCTCCCTGGCCTGCAGGGTGAGACAGAAGCCGGGCTTGCCATCCATATCCACGGTGCGGCCGACAATGCGCCCCGGCACCTGGCGTGCCAGCGCCTGCTTGCAGCACAGAAAGCCGAAATACGGGCCGCCCGAGGAGAGCGGCGCGCCCAGCGGCTGGCCCTCGCCCACGGCGATGTCGGCGCCCTTGCCGCCCCACTGGCCGGGAGCCTTGAGCAAACCGAGGGAAACCGGATTGACCGCGCCGATTACCAGCATGCCCTGGGCATGCGCCCAATCGGTCAAGGCGTCGACTTCTTCCAGCACGCCGAAAAAATTGGGCTGCTGGATCACGAGCGCGGCGAAATCGCCGCCTTCAAAAGATTTCAACGCTTCCGGCACGGTGTCGCCGCCGCCGGTACGGTAGGGCACCGGCACCAGCTCGATGCCCTGGTTTTTTACCAGCGCTTCGGTCACCTGCCGCCACAAAGGATGCACACTGGCCGGCACCAGGATGCGGCGCGACGACTTGTGCGCGCGCACCGCCATCAGCACCGCCTCGCCCAGGGCGGAAGCGCCGTCATACAGGCTGGCGTTGGAAACGTCCATGCCGGTCAGCGACGCCATCATGGTCTGGAATTCGTACAGCAGTTGCAGCGTGCCCTGGCTCGCCTCCGCCTGATAGGGCGTGTAGGCCGAGTAAAATTCGCCGCGGCCGGCAATTTGCCACACCGCTGCCGGGATATGGTGCTCGTAGGCGCCCGCCCCGATGAAATTCAGGTAGCGCCCGTCCTGTTCCGCCCGTTCCTGCATCAGGCGAGCGGCCGACATTTCGTTCAGGGCCGGCGGCACGTTCTCCAGCCGGTCGGCGCGCAGCGCGGCCGGAATCTCGTCGAACAGGTCTTCGACCGAGGACGCGCCGATCGCCTCCAGCATGGTGCGGACATCTTCTTCGGTGTGGGGAATGAATGGCATAAATTACCTTTAAAACAATTTACCGCAAAGGACGCGAAGGTTCGCAAAGGAAGGGCAAAGAAGATGCATTACCTCGCGTACCTTTGCGTCCCTTGCGGTGAAAATCAGTGCGCTTCGCTCTCCACCAGCGCCTGGTAGGCGGCGGCGTCGAGCAGCCCGTCCAGGTCGGCGGGATTGACCGGCTTGATCTTGAACATCCATGCGGCGTAGGCGTCCTGGTTGACTTTTTCCGGGGTGTCCGTCACCTCGGCGTTGACCGCGACCACTACACCGGCCACCGGCGCGTAGACATCGGAGGCGGCCTTGACCGACTCGACCACCGCGCATTCCTCGCCGGCGGCAAGCTGGCGGCCGACAGCGGGGCTTTCCACATACACCATGTCTCCCAGCAACTCCTGGGCATGGTGGGTAATGCCGACGGCAACCAGGCCGTCCGCTTCCAGCTTAGCCCATTCGTGGGATTTGGTGTATTTCAGGTTGGCGGGGATGCTCATGTTTTTCTCCTAAGTTGAATTCTTTTTCACCGCAAAGGACGCGAAGGGCGCAAGGTAATGCAAAGAAATAATTTGTTTTTCCTTTGCGAGCCTTCGCGTCCTTTGCGGTTTAAATTAGAGCCTTGCCGTTGCGTGCGAACGGCAGTTTCACCACCTTCGCGTTCAGCAGCTTATCGCGAATCTCCACCTGTACCGTATCGCCCACCGCCACCGCCAGCGGCAGACGGGCGAAGGCGATGGACTGGTTCAGGGTGGGAGAAAAACTGCCGCTGGTGATCTCGCCGGGGCCGTGGGGGGTAACCACTTTCTGGTGGCCGCGCAGCACGCCCTTGTCGAGCAGGACCAGACCGAGCATCTGCATGGCTGCCGGCTTTGCCAGTAGCGCCTGCTTGCCGATGAAATCGCGCGGGCTGGCCAGGTCCACCGTCCACGCCAGACCGGCTTCGAGCGGGTTGACGTTTTCATCCATGTCCTGGCCGTAGAGATTCATCCCCGCCTCCAGGCGCAGCGTATCGCGCGCGCCCAGGCCGATCGGCGCGACGCCCAGTCCGTGCAGGGTTTTCCACAAGGCGGCCGCTTCCTGCTGCGGCAGCATGATCTCGAAGCCATCCTCGCCGGTATAGCCGGTGCGGCCGATGAAATACTGGGCAAACCCGGCCGCCTGGAACGGCTTGAGGGATTCGCTCGCGGCACGCGCGCCGGGAATCGCCTGCCACACCTTCTCCCGCGCCTGGGGACCCTGCACCGCAATCATCGCCAGGTCGCGCCGCGGCTTGATGCTCAACTGCGGGGCGCGGGCGGCGCGCTGCCGCTCCATCCACGCCACATCCTTTTCCGCCGTGCCGGCGTTGACCACGATGCGGAACCAGTCATCGGTCATGAAATACACGATCAGGTCGTCGATCACGCCGCCCGCAGGATTCAACATGCAGGAATAGAGCGCCTTGCCCGGCTCCTTCAGCTTGTCGACGTTGTTGGCGAGCAGGTAGCGCAGGAATTCGCGGATGCCGGCGCCGGTGACGTCCACCACCAGCATGTGGCAAACGTCGAACATGCCGGCAGCGCGCCTTACCTGGTGGTGCTCCTCGATTTGCGAGCCGTAGTTCACCGGCATGTCCCAGCCGCCGAAATCGACCATGCGGGCACCCATGTCGCGGTGTGTTTGATTGAGCGGAGTTTGTTTCAGCATGTTATGGGCCCGGAAATAATAAAGGGGTGAAGCCGGATATACGGCTTCACCCCTCTGTCCTGTGTACCTGAGAGATTGCGAGGAAACATTTTTCATTGACCATCGCGTGCCCCTTCGGTGGTCGGCCCGAGCCAACGCTCTCCAGAGTTGCCTTTTCCTTGCGGTTCCTGATACCTGAGCGGTTACGGGTGTTTGCGCCTTCGGCGGTGCGATCTAACGCACGCTCTCCCGCAAGATTTTACGGCAATCGCACTATACCCTATGCCCCCTCACCGTGACAAGGCGACTGGCAGCCTGCCGGGCTGGTTTGAGGGAACCGGGGTAGAACAGGGTATCCGGAAGCTTGTGTGGAAATAAGCGGAAGAGGCGGTATCGATCCTGAACAGCCGGTCATGGCTTGCTTTCCGAACGTCCGTTCAACAGTAAAAGCGACCATGCAGTTCAAGTTGTCCGACCCCATGATGTTTGCTTCTATAGTTGATATGAAAAAGCTGGCGCATAATGCAAAACGAATAGGCGAGGGATCTGTTTCAACTTTTTCACTTATTACTAGGCGGACAGAGATCGAAATATACGTTGAATAATCAAAAAGATAGACCGAATCGCACCAGTCCGTCTAATTGCGTTTGGCGTCAAACCACCGCCGCATAGCCATGCGGCGCTTATAAATATAAAATGAGTATGTTATGTATACACAGGTGGCACACGTCCGCCATAAACTGCATCTGGAGGGAGTAATGGGGCTTTCATCGTTAGAAATATGCGCTGGCGCAGGTGGTCAAGCCCTCGGCCTAGAGCAAGCAGGTTTTGATCACGTTAGTCTTGTAGAACTTGAAGCAGCAGCTTGCCAAACCCTCCGAATCAATCGCACTCATTGGAATGTCACAGAAGGCGATCTCCGCCACTACTCAGCCGAAAAATGGAAAGGTATTGAACTTCTGGCAGGTGGCGTACCTTGTCCGCCTTTTTCAAAGGCAGGAAAGCAACTTGGCAACGAAGATGAGCGCGACCTCTTCCCAGAAGCAATTCGATTGGTGTCTGAGTGCAAGCCTCAAGCCGTAATGCTCGAAAATGTGCGCGGGCTGCTTGATTCTGTTTTTGATGAGTACCGCGCAAAAATAATCACCGACTTAAAAAAACTTGGCTATGTTGCTGAATGGCGCTTGCTTAACGCAAGCGATTTTGGCGTTCCTCAGTTGCGCCCACGAGTGGTCTTCGTAGCGCTAAAGAAAAGTGCCGCAGAATATTTCAATTGGCCGTTAGCACTTATCACCCCGCCGCCAACGGTAGGCGAGGCGCTTTTCGATCTCATGGCCACAAACGGCTGGCACGGCGCAAAGCAATGGCGAGAAAGCGCATGTGATATAGCCCCTACATTGGTTGGTGGTAGTAAAAAACATGGTGGCCCTGACCTTGGCCCAACCAGAGCAAAAAAGGCGTGGGCTTCAATTGGCGTAGATGGCATGGGTATCGCCGATGCCGCGCCAGAAAAAGACTTTATCGGTATGCCACGCCTAACAGTTCGCATGACCGCACGCATCCAAGGGTTTCCCGATCACTGGCAATTCAGCGGCAAAAAAACTGCCGCATATCGTCAAATTGGCAATGCATTTCCCCCTCCCGTTGCCTGTGCCGTTGGTACGCAAATTCAAGCAGCACTGAATGCCGCCGCAAAACCAAAACTTAAACGAGCGTAGCAATGGCAAAAGAAAAAACTCAAAGGGGTGGTGCGCGCGGAAAACTCCGCGCGCACTTTCTGGCAAACATTGGCCGCGTCATGGATTCCGAAGAGTTGCGAGTCGTTGCAGATAATCAGTCAGAATGGGCGCGCCGTATTCGTGAGCTACGCACAGAAGAAGGATATTTGATCCTCACACACAATGACCGCAGTGAATTGAAACCAGGCCAGTATTTGCTGGAAACTCCGAAACCACAGCCTGCCTTCGAACGTGCGATTTCAAAAGAAACCCGCGCCATTGTTCTTGACCGCAATGGCTTTACATGCCAAATGTGCGGCGCTGTCGCCGGGGAGCCCCATCCTTACGATCCAACACGGAAAACACGGCTTCACATTGGACACATCATCGACAAGAGCAAAGGCGGGAGCGACGATCCTTCCAACCTTCGGGCCATTTGCTCAATCTGCAACGAAGGTGCGCAAAATGCCACGCTGATTCGTCCTGACCTGAAGCAGCTTTTGATCCAAATTCGCCGGGCGACCTCGGTAGACCAGCTTGAAGCGCTGAAATGGCTCATTGCAAAGTTCCCAAAACAGGCGGCTGAGGAAGTGGCCGCCAAAAATAAGTAGCGATGGACAAGCTAGCCCCTGACCGCCGTTCAGCAAATATGCGGCAGATTCGGGGCAAAGATACAGCGCCCGAGTTGGCAGTACGCAAGCTTTGCCGGGAAATTGGCTTTCCAGGCTACCGTATCCACAGGAAAGACTTGCCTGGAAAGCCTGATCTCGTATGGATTGGTCGTAAATTGGCCGTTTTTGTTCACGGTTGTTTTTGGCATGGGCATGACTGTGCGGAAGGCATTCGCAAGCCAAAATCCAACCGGGATTACTGGATTCCGAAGATTGAGCGCAACCGGCAGCGCGATGCTGAAAACATAGCTGCCCTTCACGCGATGGGCTGGAAAGTATTCGTTGTTTGGGAATGCGAAATCAACGACAAGGTGCTTCTTGCTGGGAGATTGCAACGGTTCCTTTCGGCCAAGACGCACAACTCAAACGGTTGAGTAACCCTTCACCCGCCTAATCAGTCTTGGCCAGCGATCCGTGAATGTCTGGAACTGGCCATTCCGGACGGTTGCCCGCCCCACCAATGCGCCTACATAATGCTGGCATGCTGATTCGCCTAGCTACCCTTTGCTTTTTTCTTGTCGGCCATCCCCTAATAATGAGGCGGTTTCTCGTTCGGGGCATTGCCTGCGGTCACGGTTTCAGAGAGCGCCCGGATGTGTTTGGCGAGCCCTTCGCAAAGCGCCTCCAACTGGTCTATCTTTTTTTGCTGGCGGTAGACAGCCTTGTTCAACTCCTCGACAGCATCTTCCTGCTGGGTGAGCTTGATTTCGATATCCACCAGACGATCCTCGGTCATCACTTCAGGTTTCTCCACGATAGCATTGGCTGTGTTTGTTCAGACGAAGTAACGCGACAAGCCGGGCATCATCGCTTCTCCAATTGAGAGAGCATCTGAATCTGTACCTGCTGAATCTGAACCAGACGCTCCCACTGGTGGGTCAGAAGGTGGTCGAGCTTCTCATTCAGATGGCGGATCTCGAGTTCCGCCTTCAGGTTGACCTGGTAATCGTGCTGTGACCGCAACCGGTCTCTCGCTTCCTGGCGGTTCTGGCTCATCATGATGATCGGCGCCTGTATGGCCGCCAGGCAGGAGAGCATCAAGTTGAGCAGGATGTATGGAAACGGGTCAAGCGGATGCCAGTAGAGGACCATGGAATTCATGATTATCCAGGCTGCCATGAACACGCCGAAACAAATCAGAAAAGTCCAACTGCCCGCAAAATCCGCCAGCCGGTCGGCCAGTCTCTCGCCCAGGGTCCATATTTTTTCCGACTCGACATCGACGTTCATGGCGAGGAGTTCATGCTGCCGCAGGCTCTCCAGAACTTCTTTTTCCAGGGAGCTGAGCTCCCCCTTTTCGGATTCGAGCAGCGATTCGACGTAATCCGTGCTGTATCGTGCCAGATCGGGCCGGCAGATAAACGCATCCGCAGACCATTGCGGATGATCGCGAAGGATTTGCTCCGTGATGACGTCACGGACTGCCGCTCCCGACACTATTTCCCGTGCCGGAAATTTTTTTCCGCACACTGCACATGTGCGCGGGATGTTTTGCACATTGGTCATGGTGTTGCCTTGGTCAGATGCCGTCTAACGCGCCGAATCAACCTAAAAACCGTAATTAACCACGAATGACACGAATGTTCACGAATGAACACAAATAGTTAACAACAAATATCGGCTCACCCAACAGGTGAATCGGGTGAATTTCGTTAATTCTTTGATTATTCGTGAACATTCGTGTTCTATTCGTGTAAATTCGTGGTTAATCGCTTTTTTCAGGATCAATCGGGAATCCGTTTTTTATTTCTGCTGTTCGCCGACCAGGTCGGCCAGGGTGTAAAGGTCCAGGGTGACGAGAAAACTGTGCATCGCTTCGCTCAGGGCGGCTTTCAGTTGGCAGTCGCGGGCGAGGACGCAGGCGCTGGCGCCGGGTTCGAAGCATTCTACGATGTTCATGGTTTCTTCCATGCTGCGCACCACGTCACCCACTACGATTTTCTCCGGCGGGCGCGCCAGTTTGATGCCGCCTCCCTTGCCGCGCAGGGTAGCGATATAGCCGTTGGTGCCGAGCTGGTGCACCACCTTCATCAGGTGGTTGCGCGAGATGCTGTGATAAGTGGCGATTTCGCTGATGGTGGCGAGTTTGTCCTGGTGCGTGCCGAGGTAGATCAGTACTCTCAGGGAATAGTCGGTGTAGCGCGTTAAGTGCATGGAAATCCCAGCCGGTTGGTCGTCGCGCCGGGTTCAGCCGGGCACGTTAGTGTAGTAGTCAGTCATATTGAAACCGGTGGACAATCTCGTCATTCCGGCGAAAGCCGGAATCCAGAAAAATCAACAACCTGGACACCGGCTTTCGCCGGTGTGACGGTTCAACTCATCCGTGCTTTTCACCGTGACTGACTAGTAGTGTTTCATTCTGTTTGGAACTTAAGCCGCAGAGCACTGCAAGCGGGTTCCCCTCACCCCCACCCCTCTCCCGGAGGGCGAGGGGCTTTGAACTCCCTTCTCCTCGCGGGAGAAGGGCTGGGGATGAGGGAGGCGCGCCCAGTGATGCATGTACCGCAATTTACGAAGCACTACGTCAGCGCGTCAGTTGTGCGTACAGCAGCGGCAGTTGTTTCGGCAGTTCCGACGGTTTCCTGATTACAACATAACCGCCGATGCCGAACAAGTAGGGCAGGTAGCTGCCGGCCTTTTCGTCTACGGTGACGCAGAACGGGCGCAGCCCCATCTGGCGCGCTTCGGCCAGGGCGATGCGGGTATCCTCGATGCCGTAGCGGCCTTCATACTGGTCGAGGTCGTTGGGTTTGCCGTCGGTGAGCAGGAACAAAATCCGCTGCGTCGCCGGCTGCTTCGCCAGAAACTTGCTCGCATGGCGGATGGCGGCGCCCATGCGGGTGTAGTAGCCGGGCTTGATGGCATTGATGCGGCCGCGGATGGCGGCGTTGTACTTCTCGCCGAATTCCTTGAGGACATGAAAGCGCACGTTGTCGCGCTTCAGGGAAGAAAAGCCATACAGGCTGAAGCGGTCGCCGGTGGCGGAAAGCGCTTCGGCAAAAAGGAACAGGCTGTCGCGAATGACGTCGATGACGCGGGCCGAGTCGCTCACCCAGGCGTCGGTGGAAAGCGACAGGTCGGCCAGCATCAGGCAGGCCAGATCGCGGTCGCGGTAGTGGTGGGCGCGGTACAGGCCGCGTTCCGCCGCATGGCCGGTCATGCGGTCGGCGGTGAACTGCACGCAGGCGTCGAGATCGGGTTCGGTGCCGTCGAACTGGCCCCTGACCCATACCCGCGCCGGCGTCAACGCCTCGAACTGGTTGCGGATGCGGCGTGCGGTGGCGGCGAGATGGTGCGGCAGCGCGCAGGGCGGGGCCGCGCGCGCGATCATCGGCTGCAATCGGCAGTGGTCGGGCTGCAATAGCTGTTTCCTGTAATGCCATTCCGGCAGCAGGATGCCGCTGCCGAGCGGATGGTCGTCCTGCGCCGCAGAGGGCAGGTCGAGGTCGAAGCGCAGGCGCGAGGCGGCGCGCTTGCCGTCCTGCGCCACGCTGATCTGGTTGAGGTCGTCGGCGGCCTGGTCGGCGCCGTCGTCTTCATCCTCCTCGGTCGCACGGTCGACCTTGACATACTCGGCCCAGCTGAAAATGCTTTCGGCGCGGAAGAACAGCATGAAGGGGTTCCTGTTGTCCGGCATGTCCACCCGCTCGGCCTGACGGCTGTGCGCGTCCTTGCTTTTCCTGCTTTTTCCGTCGCCTTCCTGCGGCGGCTCTCCGGCAAGAGGTGCGGAAGCCTGCGCCGGCATGGGGCGCGGCGGATTCGGGTGCAGCCACAGGTGCACCGGGTAGGGCGGCCGGCCGGCACGCGGCAGCTTGTCGATGCTGCCGGGCTTGCTGAGCGCCGCGCGGATTGCCAGTTCCATGGCGGCTTCGTCGCCGGGCAGTTGGCCGGGGTCGGGGCGCAGCGCCAGAACGGCTTGCAGCAAGCGGTCGTAGCGCGAACGCATGCCGGGGAAGCGTTCCATCACCGTCAAGGTCGCCTGCTGGCTGCGCACCACCCAGGAAGCGCCGCGCGGCTCTTCCACCGCCGCCAGGGCGATCAGCCACAGGTAGAGGTCGCGATTGAGGGATTTTTGCGGCAGGATGTCGAGTGCGGCGGGCAGGCGCAGGGCATCCTCGTCCAGCCAGCTCAACCCGGCTTTCTCGCCGCTGCCGGCAATGCGTTGCAGCAGGCTGCGGCGCGCGCCGTGCCCGGTCGCGCTGGCTGCCTTGACGCTGAGGCCGCTGTCGCCGCCCAGCGCGCGGAAGAAGATGCCGGCGGTTTTGCCGATGCCTGCTAGCGTCACCGCTTCCTGCGGATAGCGCTTCTCCGCCGCGCGGGTGATCAGCTTGTGCCAGAGTGCGCCGACTGTTTCTTCCATGTCCGCTTGCCGGGTTCTTCGTTATTAATGGGCCGGCTTCACGCCATGCCAGCCGGGATGGTAAAAATAGGTGCCGTAGTTGTCCAGGGCGCGGGCGATCTTCTCCGCTCCCTTGCGGGCCTTGCTGCCGCCCTGCCCCATCATGGCGTCCGCGCCGGCCGTGATGTCGGCCAGTACGAGATGGAGCATGGCATCCGCGTCCCGATCCAGCTTGCAGTTCTGCACCATGAACGCAATCTGGTCATTCACCTTCCGTGCCAGTTGCCGGTACTGTTCCGCTGCGATTTTGCCGGCCCGGATTGCCGGAAGTTCCGCTGCCAGCGCGTCGCGGATGCGGTTCATGCCCAGGCGCAGCTTGTCATCGGTGGTCCATTTCTTGCCGTTGTTGAGGGTGAGCTGCGCCGCGCCGCCTTCGTCATGGGCATGGTCGTGGGCCCAAGCCATCTCCACGCCCACGCTCAGCAGTGCGGCGGTAGTCAGAATTGCTGCAATTTTTTTCCATCTGGCAAACACGTTTATCTCCTTAATGAATTCAATTATCCCTCAATAGATTGTCTGTTTTAGCCAATTCATCCTGGCTCGCCAAGGCTGCTTCAAGCAGCCCGCTCGGCACCGCCCGTTCCGCGGCGGGGAACAGCGCCTGTTCCTCGAAGCGGACGTGGTCGGACAGGGCCTGGCCAAAAGCTTCCAGCACGGCAGCATCGTGCTGGCGCAAGGACTCCGCCAGCGCACGCAAGCTTGCGTGCTCATCCAGCGTGCGTCGAACCAGTGCCGTTTGCCCGGCTTGTTGCAGCAGCGGAAGCAGCGCGGTTTCCTCCCGGCGAAAATGCGGCGCCAGATCGGCGTCGAATTCACGAACGGCACGGTCACGGGTTTCGCGGATTTTTTCTGCATTGCCCGAGTTCGCCGCACGCCGGCATGCAAGCGCCAGGACAAGTGCGCCATGATGTTCGCGGGAAAGGGATAGCAAGGCGGGGTGACGTTTCATGAGGGCCCCTTCAACGAGAGGCGATTGTAGGGCTCTTTCACGGCTAAAGACGCGATTGTTTTTATTTTCGGCCCGGGGTTAGCCTCGAAGCAGTGGGGCGGGATGCTTTCGTGATGACCGAAATCGCGCGCGGATTTGTCGAGGGCGCATTCATGATCCACCCATTTCAGCAGCGTGCCTCGGGGGGTTCCGGCCTGAACCTGGCTGCACGCTTCGGCGCACCGGCCGCACTGGGTGCAGGCGAACATGTGGCGCTTGATGGCGCGGGGTTTGATGCGCATCGGGCAGACGTTATCGCAGGCGGCATTGCAGCCGGCACAGGTTTTGGCGCGCTTGCGGTCGAATCCGATCACCAGCGCGGTGCGGTTGCCCATCCAGGCCAGCGACTGGAACAGCCCGACGGCACAGCCGAAGCGGCAGAACAGGTGGCGCGCAAACATGAACTCGATGAAGAACAGCAGCGTGCCGACGCCGATGAAGCGGCCTTGATTGCCGGTCAATTCGCCGTGCCACAGGTTGCCGTAAATCTCGACGGGCGGCAGCAAATAGGTCAGCAGCGCGACCGCCCAGGTGAAGGCGAAAGCCAGCGCCAGCGGCACCACCACCAGCCAGTACCAGGGGTTGGCCCTGGTGATGCTGCCGTCGGCATTGCGTTCCGGCAGGGGATGCCTGTCCCAGATGCTCTGCCTGGCTGTCGCGCGGCGCAGCATGCCGTTGATGGTTTCCACCACCGAGAAATGGGGACACAGCCAGCCGCAGTAGAGGCGGCCGTATTTCCAGGAGATCCAGATGCCGCTGCCGATCACGCCCAGGATCGGCAGTCCGCCACGCAGGATGATGTTGATTGCCGCCTGGGCGGCGTCGATGCGGTGCGCGAGGAAATCGTCCAGCCCCAGCGTCCAAGGCATGCCGAGAAAAAAGAAATGTTTGACGTTGAGGTCGAAACGGAACAAGTCGAATACCGGCGCCAGCAGGAACAGGATGAAGAACCCGGCCTGGAACCATAGGCGCTTTTGTTGGGCGTGTTGCATGGCGCTAACGCAAACAATTTACCGCAAAGGACGCAAAGGTGCGCGAGGGAAATCAAGGCATGAATTCCTTTGCGAGACTTTGCGTCCTTTGCGGTTAACGATTTTCATCTTTGCACGGCCTACCTACCAGCGGATAGACATATTTCTGCCCCGCCATCGCCGCTTGCGCGCTATCTTCCGAAGCTGGCATGGACGATCTCCATCAAGGCGCCTGCGGTTTCCACGTCGTCGGTCAGGGTTTCCACCATCGCCGCACGGCAGGCCTCGACCGGATCGAAGCCGCTGCCGATCAGGGTCGCGGCATAGACCAGCAGGCGCGTGCTGGCGGCCTCTTCCAGGTCGTGCTCCTTGAGGGCGCGCAGGGCATTGGCGAGGTTCACCAGGCGCTTCGCCAGCATGGCGTCGACGCCGGTTTCGCCGATCAGGATCTCCTGTTCCAGCGCGCTTTCCGGGAAGTCGAAGCGCAGGGACACGAAGCGCTGGCGCGTGCTCGGCTTCATCCCCTTCAAAAAATTCTGGTAGCCGGGATTGTAGGACACCACCAGCATGAACTCCGGCGGCGCCTGCAGTATTTCCCCGGTGCGTTCGATCGGCAGGATGCGCCGGTCGTCCGACAGCGGGTGCAGCACCACCGTGGTGTCCTTGCGCGCTTCCACCACTTCGTCCAGGTAGCAGATGCCGCCCTCGCGCACGGCGCGCGACAGCGGACCGTCGCTCCAGTAGGTCACGCCGTCGCCGATCAGGTGCCGCCCCACCAGGTCGGCCGCGGTCAGGTCGTCGTGACAGGCCACGGTATAAAGCGGCCGCCCCAGCTTCGCCGCCATGTGCGTCACGAAGCGCGTCTTGCCACAACCGGTCGGCCCTTTGATCAGGAGCGGAAGCCGGTTGCGGTAGGCGTGTTCGAACAGCTCGACTTCGTTGCTGTGCGGTTTGTAGAATGGTGCCTTGCTCATGTTCGGGTTCCCGGTTTGGCAGAGGATAGAAGGAAAGGTTGCGGCCGCCTGGCCGGTTTGCTCATTCGCGGGCGTATCCCTGCCTGATCGCGCCGACGGTGCGCGCGACGAAGAAATTGCTAGTGTAATGCTTCATTCTGTTTGGAGCTTATCGCCGCGTGGCATCGGGTGTTGTAGGTCGGCCTTCAGACCGACATGTCGGGCTAAAGCCCGACCTACGAGGCTCAGCGAATAAGTTCCAATAATTCAAAAGCACTGCACTAGCGATCAGGGGAGGGGCGAACTCCTCCCTTTCAAATCTCAAGCAGCTTTCCTGCTTTCGCCCCCGACAAAAAAGTGGGTGATGTAGAGAACCAGGCCGACGAGGAACACCAGGCCGCTGATCTCGCGCAACCAGTAGAACAGGGTCACCTGATCCTGCGCCGCCATGAAGCCGAGCGGCGTGGTGGACACGCGCTGCAGCCATACCTGCAGGATGCCGGCGGCGGTCAGGAACAGGGTGATGAACACCATGGACACGGTCATCAGCCAGAACGACCACATTTCCATCACCTGCGCCTTGTCGCTGTTGGCGGCGCGGCCGCGCATCATCGGCATGGCGTAGGAGATCATGGTCAATACCACCATCACATACGCGCCGTAGAACGACATGTGGCCGTGGGCGGACGTGATCTGGGTGCCGTGGGTATAGAAGTTGACCGGAGCCAGGGTGTGCAGGAAGCCCCACACGCCGGCGCCGAGGAAGGACATCACGCCGGTGCCCAGCGCCCACAGCGTGGCGGCCCTGTTGGGATGCTCGCGGCGGCGGCGGTTCACCATGTTGAACGCGAACACGGTCATCATGAAGAAGGGAATCGGTTCCAGCGCGGAGAACACCGAACCGAACCACTGCCAGTACTCCGGCGTGCCGATCCAGAAATAGTGATGGCCGGTGCCGACGATGCCGGTGATCAGGGTCATGGCGATGATCAGGTACAGCCATTTCTCGATGATTTCACGGTCGACGCCGGTCACCTTGATCAGCACGAAGGCCAGCAGCGCGCCGAGGATCAGTTCCCACACGCCTTCCACCCAGAGATGCACGGTCCACCACCAGAAGTACTTGTCCAGCACCAGGTTGGATGGGTTGTAGAAGGAGAACAGGAAGAATATGGCCAGGCCCCACAAGCCCATCAGCAGAACCAGGCTGATCGAGGTCTTGCGGCCCTTCAGCACGGTCATGCTGATGTTGAAGAGGAACACCAGCGCCACCACCACGATGCCGAGTTTGGTGAGTAGCGGCTGCTCCAGGAACTCGCGCCCCATCGTCGGCCACAGGTCGTTGAAGGTCATCTTGGCCAGGGCGGCGTAGGGTACCGCCAGGTAGCCGACGATGGTCAGCGCGCCGGCGGCCAGGAAGACCCAGAACATGAGCAGCGCCAGCCTGGGGCTGAACAGCTCGGTCTCGGCTTCTTCCGGAATCAGGTAGTAGGCCGCGCCCATGAAGCCGAACAGCAGCCACACGATCAGCAGGTTGGTGTGCACCATGCGGGCGACGTTGAAGGGAATGGCCGGAAACAGGAAGTCTCCGATCACGTATTGCAGGCCCATGATCAGGCCGAACAGGACTTGTCCGGCGAACAGGCCGATGGCAGCGATAAAGTAGGGTTTCGCTACCGCCTGGGATTGGTATTGCATGTTTTTTCCTCCTGAAGAAATTGGATAAGCGCGGATCAACCTTCGATATTCGGCGGCCATTTGGCGGTGTTGATTTCGCCGGTCCATTTCAGGAATGCAACCAGGTCGTCCAGTTCCTGCGGGGTCAGGTTGAATTGCGGCATTTGGCGGCGGCCTGGGGCTTTGGTCGGCATGGCCTGCATCCAGACCTTGATGAATTCGCCGCCGCGGCGCTGGTAGACGTTGCCGAGTTCCGGGGCAAAGTAGGCGCCTTCTCCGAGCAGGGTGTGGCAACCGATACAGTTGTTCTTTTCCCAGACCATCTTGCCGCGTTCCACTGCGGGCGTGATGTTTTCACGATGGTCGCGCTTCGGCAGGACCTGCATGGTGTCGACGGTCAGGGCGACAAGGAGGAGGAAGAAAAACACCGTCCCCCCGAAGAAAATATTTCGCGCCATTGACTTGGTAAATGCTTGGCTCATGTCTCTCTCCTAAAATTAATCCAAGAAACTTTCTTTTTGCTTCTTTGCCGGCGAATACATATATGTATTATACATATTTTAACGCGGCGCTTGTCCGGCATTAAAGACCGTTCTTGCCGGACAGACCGGGCGGAACAACGGAAAACCTGGCCACCCTGCGCAACAGAACTGCAATTTAGAGGAAGATGTCGAATCAAACCTTGATTTGAATCAAGGAAGACGAGGCGCGCTTCAACAAAAATGGACACCGCTTTCTGCAGTTGCTTTGCCGCACAAATAGAACAGGAGATTTTCATGGAAACCATCAGCAGCTATCTGTCCGGCGACCACCAGCGTTGCGACGAATTGTTTTCTCAAGCCGAAGCCGCCGCTTCAGGCAAGGATTGGGCCGCAATTGCCGCGGATTTTCAGGCTTTTCTCCGTGCCATGCGCCGGCATTTCAAAATAGAGGAAGAGGTGCTGTTCCCCGCATTCGAGCAGCGTACCGGCATGAGCATGGGGCCGACCCAGGTGATGCGGGCGGAGCATGCGCAGATGAACGAACTGCTCGACGCGATGGAAGACGCGCTGCAACGGCAGGACAAGGACGGCTACCTGGGCCAGGCGGAGACGCTGCTGATCATGACGCAACAGCACAATATCAAGGAAGAGCAGATCCTCTACCCTATGGCCGACCGGGCCTTGGCCCCGGAGCTGGGGGACGTATTGAAACGGATGCACGCCGTGGAGGCGTAGGCCGCGATGAACAAAGAGTTTGCGCTCGACGTCCGCGGACTGGCACCCCCCGAACCGCTGGAAAAAGCCCTGGAAGCCGCAGCCGCGCTGCAACCGGGCGAACGTCTGCGCATGGTTCACGACCGCGAGCCCTGTCTGCTGTATCCGCTGCTCGATAAACGGGGCTTCCGCTACCTGGCCGAGGCGCAAGCCGAAGACCGTATCGAGATCCTGATCTGGCGCAAGGGGGATGCCGGGGCGTCCCCTGTTGCCGCAAACCGATGAGCCTGGAACCCGGCCTGTCCTTCGACCAGGCGCCGCCCATTTCAGTACCGTTCCGTTTCTTCCTGAGCGCGCCGCTATTCGCGCTGCTGGCGGCCTTGCTCGCGCTCTGGTATGGTCCGGCGCTGATCGGCAGCCGCTGGCAGCCGTCGGCGCTGGCACTGGCGCACCTGATGAGCGTGGGTTTTCTCGGCTTCGCCATGGTCGGCGCCATGATGCAAATGCTGCCGGTGGTGGCGGGCGCACCGGTGGCACGTCCGGTCGGGGTGGCGCGAGCGCTGTACCTGCTTCTGCTGCCGGGCGTGTTGTCGCTGGCGGGCGGCTTTCTTTTTGCGGCGCAGTGGCCGATGCGCCTGGGCATGGCCTTGCTCGGCGCCGGTTTCCTGATATTTGTGGTGGCGGTGGGGGCTAGCCTCAAGCGGGCGCCATCCCTCAATCCGGTCGTGCTTGGCATGCATTTGGCGGTGGCCGCGCTGGCGGTGACCGTTGCGCTCGGATTGACGCTGGCCAGCAATTACGGCTGGGAATGGTGGCTGACCGGCCGGGTGCGGCTGGCCAACCTTCATCTGGCGTGGGGACTGCTGGGATGGGTCGGGCTGCTGGTGATCAGCGTTGCCTACCAGGTGGTGCCGATGTTCCAGTTGACCCCCGTTTACCCCAGGCCGCTGACACGCTGGCTTGGCATGTCATTGTTTACCCTCTTGCTGCTGTGGTCCGCCACACTCCTGATGCAAGATGCGGCGGCGCAGGAGCGGGCGGCGCTGACCGCGGGCGTGCTTGCCGCGGCGGGTTTCGGCGCGTTTGCAGCCACCACCCTGCGCCTGCAGTGGCAGCGCCGGCGCAAGGTGACGGACGTCACGCTACTGTTCTGGCGTTTCGGCATGGCATGTTTGCTGCTGGCGCTGGCGTTGCTGCTGGGCGCTGCCGGGCAGGTGCTGCCGGAACCGGCACGGCTACAGGTCTACAGCTTTGCGCTGGCGTTCCTGTTCATTGCCGGTTTTGCGGTGTCGGTGGTGAACGGTATGTTGTACAAGATCGTGCCTTTCCTGATCTGGTTTCATCTGCAAGGCCAGTTGATGGGGGTGGCCAAGGTGCCGAACATGAAAGAGATCATGCCGGAAAAGGGCATGCGCCGGCAGATGCGGCTGCACTTCGCGGCGGTGCCGGCGCTGCTCCTGTCGGCATTTTGGCCGCCGCTTATTTATCCGGCGGCGCTGCTGTTCGGGGCGTCCATGATATTGCTGGAAATCAATCTGCTGTCCGCCTTCCGTATCTACCGGCAGAGCGCTAAACTAGCGCCACAGGCTGGTTCGCAGCCGACTTAACGGACATGGCGGCCGCGCAATGATGAACTTCGCGACTGCCGCTGCCGCGTCCGTTCCCTCTCTCCTACCTCTCCCCCAGAGGGGGAGAGTGATAAGGTGTCGCTTCGCGACGTTCACGTTAATGAACAGGAATGAACATGCAAAGCCCTTTTTTACTCGACCATGAAAGCGCCTATCAGGCGTGGCGCAGCCGCAAGCTGGAAAACTATCCGACCCGCATCGAGCAACTGATCGTCGAGGTCCATGATCCGCGCAGCCCGACCCAGGCCGAATACGATGCGCTTTTGCAATCCTGCCGCAAGACCAATATGGCGATCTACGCCGGCAAGACCGGCAGCGACCCGGACAAGGAGATTGCGCTCCGCCTCGCCCGGCGTTTCGGCCTGGAACGGCTGGACAGCAACATGCTGGCGGATGACGATGGCCTGACTTCGCTCACCGTGGTGAGCTCCGAGCCGCACAAGGCTTACATTCCTTATACCAACCGCCCGATCAAATGGCATACCGATGGCTACTATAATCCGCCGCAGCGGCAGATACGCGGGATGCTGCTGCATTGTGTGGGGAGCGCGGCATCGGGCGGAGGAAATGCGCTCATGGATCACGAAATCGCCTATTTGCTGATGCGCGACGAGAATCCCGGCTTTATCCGCGCCCTGATGCAGCCGGACGCCATGACCATCCCGGCACGGATCGAGGAGGATGGCGTGGCGCGCCCGGACGAGGCCGGACCGGTGTTTTCCGTCAACCCGGAAAGCGGCGACCTGCACATGAGATACACGGCCCGCACCCGCAGCATCATCTGGAAGCAGGATGCCGAAACCCTGGCGGCGGTGGCGTTTCTGGAGAAGCTGCTCGACAGCGATCTGCCCTATATCTACCGCGGCAGGCTGGAGCCGGGCATGGGCCTGCTATGCAACAATGTGCTGCACGACCGCGAAGGCTTTGCCGACGACGAGACCCATCGCCGCCTGCTTTACCGCGCCCGCTATTACGATCGCATCAGTGGTACGGGAGTGGGGGAAGTGTATGGGTTATAGAAAAAACCGAACCGCAGATACCCAGAGGGAACAAGGGACACAGAGGACGCGGGGAAGAACAAACCATGGCAGCCCGCGTAGGCGCAATCATTATTGCGCCAAATGAAAACACCGGTGCAATGCGCTTCGCCCTTCGACTGCGCTCAGGACAGGCTTATTGGCCTACATTACGTTTCACGCAAGTTGATTTATCCCTTTGCGTACCCTTGCGCCCTTTGTGGTAAAACGATTTTGATCAGGCCGAAAACACCGATTTTCGGCCAGTCAGGAAATATTCCAGTATTTCCCGCACCGGGCGGATGGCGGAGCCGAACGGCAGGCTTTCCGAGCCGCGGAAGAATAGCCCCTTGTTGATGTCGCCGCGCAACGCGGCGGCAAGCTGGGAGTCGATGCAGAACTGACCCATCTTGGCGACGCCGTCGCGCAGGCCGCAATCCGAAAGACAGTCGAGCACCGCGGCGCATTTGGCGCGGAGGGGATCGGCATAGGATTTCAGCTTGATCTCGCGCCTTAAATAATTCCGCAGCCAGGGCGTCAGTACCGCACGCGCGGGCAGACCGGCGGCGCTCATGAAGGTGACGATGTCCTCGGGCTTGGCCTCGGCCAGCACTTTCTTGAAATTGGGATGGGCATCCCCTTCCGCGCTCACGGCGAAGGGCGTGCCGATTTGAACCGCGCCGGCGCCGAGCGACAGCAGGCCGCGTATTTTCTCATAGGTGTTGACGCCGCCGGCCGGGATCAGGGGAATGCGTTCGCTCTCGATGCCGAATTCCTTGAACAGCTTGAATACGCCTTCCAGCACGCCGGGGAAGTCAAAACGCGGGTCGGCGATGTCTTCCGGTTTGGGGGCGCCGAGGTGGCCGCCGGCATAGCGCGGATGCTCGATGACGATGGCGTCGGGCAATTTTTGCTTGCGCATCCATTTTTTCAGCACCACGTTGATGCCGCGCACGTCGGACAGGATGGGGATCAGCGCGACATGGGGAAACCCGTCCGCCATTTCCGGCAGGTCGAACGGCAGGCCCGCGCCCATCACGATCGCATCGGCGCCGCTCTGGCAGGCCTGGCGCACCAGTTGGGGGTGCTCGGTGACCGCTTTCATGATGTTGACGGCGATCACGCCGTTGCCGCCCGCGATTTCCCTGGCGCGCTTGATTTCGCGGTCGAGCGCGGTCAGGTTGGCCTGGTCCATGGCCTGCCTGGATTTCGGCTGGGTGGACTGCTCCATCAGGTCGGGATGATGGCGGCGCAGGTCGATGCTGGCAATGGTGCCCACCGCACCCTCTTTGGCCACGGCGCCGGCCAGGCCATGTGCCGAGACGCCGACGCCCATGCCGCCCTGCATGATGGGGAGCAATTCCTTGCCCTTGAGTTTGAATAAGGGCAAATCAGTGTGCAACATCTTTAAATCTTCCTTCGGTTAAGGCTAAACGGACCGTTCGTAACCGGCACGGGGAGGCTAACCCGCGATTTTACCCTAAAGGACTCCGACTTTGCTATCCGCTCTTGTCCCTGCCCTCGGGTGATTTGGCCGAGGGTATGCGACCCGAAGGGGCGTGTAGGGGAAACTGCCAGCGGATGAAAGGTCGTATGCCCTAAAGGACTCCGACTTTCTATCCGCAGAAACTACCTGCGGATGAAAGGTCGTATGCCCCAATCAGCCGTCCCGATCAAGCAATGTTTTGGCCGCTGCCGCCAGTTGCAGCAGGAAGGCGGCGAGCGCCGCGATTGCCAGCCACAGGCCGCCGCGCCAGCCCACGGCGAGGAGCAGGCCGCCGGCAAGGAACAGGGCGGCACGGATGCCGCCGCCCCAGCCGAGCTGCCGCAGGAGTTGCCCGTGCCACGCGGTTTGCGGCCCGGGGCGCGCCCAGACCGGCAGCAACTGGGTGACCGCACCGGTTACCAAAGGAAACAGGAAGGCGAGAATGAAGGCGTGGGCGGTGTTTGTCGTGCCGAGCAAGCCCGCGCCATGCAATACGCCGCCCAGCAGGGCGGCGGCAAAACCGGCCAGCGCCGCGGCGAGCGAAGGCGCAGCGCCGTGGCGCCGGAATATATTTCCGCGGTAGAGGGCGAACCAGGGCCGGCCCAGATGAATTAGCGGAATGGCCCAGATCATCGCGCCCAGCCAAGCCAGGGGTTTAAACCAGGCGGCACCGGTTGCGACCAGCAGCGTGCCGCCCAAAGCCCATTTCAGGTCCGACTGCAACCTGGATGCTGCCTGCGGGTCATAGCGCCCGGCGACGGTGGGCAGCAGTACCTGGAGGGTGGCGACTGCTGTCAGCCCGATGAACCCCAGTGTGTTGAGGTGCAAGTGCAAGCGCTTCAACGCCAGGCGTTGCTCCGGCCATAGCGCCATGGCGAGCACCGCCGCCAGCGCCAGCATCAGGCAGGCCAGCGCGGCAAGGTACCAGTACAGGCTGGGATGGGGCTTGCCCAGCGGGTTGGCGGCGCGCCGTATGCTCCAGCCTGCGAATACCATGGTAGCGGCGAGCGCGAGCAGTGCGGCAAAGTAATAGGCCTCGCTGGGCACGGCGAAGGAAAAAAATGCCAGTACACCCGCGGCCAGGACCAGTGCCGGGATCAGCCATATTCCTTTATGCGGCGTGGGGCTGCGGGTCAGTACCGGGACGAAGTGGGTCATCGCGCCGAGAATCAGGGGCATGACGCCGGCCGCCAGGGCAAGATGGATGTGTGCCGAGGGAAGGAAGGCGTGCGTCCAGGACAGGGCAACGGCGCCGGCGAAACTCGCCAGCGCCGTCAATATCAGTGCGACCAGCATGCTCGGCCTCGTCTAAAAAACCACCATTAGCCACGGATGGACACAGATTAACACAGATAAAACAATGTGTTGTAGCAAACTCGCCATTCACCCGAAAGGTGCGCACTACAAGAGCACTCCGACTTTCTACGGGCTGAAGCCCGTGAAAGATCGTATGCAGGACGAGAAATGTAACTCATTGATAATCCGTGTGTATCCGTGTTAATCCGTGGCTAAGCTGCTTTTTATAGATTCATTTGCGCGAGAAATCGATCACGATCTGGCCCGGTTCGCGGGCGACGTAGCTGATTTCGACAGTGTCGCCGTAGCGCTCCGTCAATTGTGCCAGCAGGGGCAGCGGGTCGTGGTCGTTGACGAAGCGCATGCTTTCGCCGGGATGAAGGGAATCCAGCGCGCCGAAGATGGCGGCATGGCGGAAGCGCTTGGCGACGCCGCGGGCATCGAAGGGGTAGCTCATGTCGGGGGAGATGATGTTGGCGCAATTATGGGACATTTCGGCTCCTGAATTAAACCCAGATTATCCATTAGGCGGCGCTTTGCGCCTACGCGAGTGCTGGCGGCCGGTTTGCGGCCATTTTCGCCGCTTGTTCGTCGTCCATGGAACGACCATGGACTCCTCGCAAGCAACGAAACTGTCTCGCAACCCGCCTCGCCATCATCTCGCGTCCTAATGGATAATCTGGGTTGAAATTGATCGGGTAACAATGCCCGACTATTTTACTAAGATGTATAAAAAATACAAGTTTAAACGGCGCTGATCTGGCCGCAGGTGACGCGCTCGATTCCGGACAGATCCCTGCTTGAAGAAACCAGCGAAAATCCGGCTTGCCTCAGCAGCTCGCGGCAGGCGGCGGCCTGGTCGTAGCCATGTTCGAACAGCAGCCAGCCGGCGGCGTTGAGGTGGGCCGGCGCGCCTCGGACGATGACGCGGATGGCGTCCAACCCGTCTACACCCGATACCAGCGCTTCATCAGGCTCGAAGCGTACATCGCCCCGCGCGAGATGCGGGTCGGCGGCGGCGATATAGGGCGGGTTGGAAACGATGAGATCGAATTTCTCTTCTGCCAGCGCGCCGTACCAGTCGCTTTGCATGAAACGGAGCTTGCCGGCCCCGAGCGTGCGCGCATTTTCCCGCGCGATTTCCAGCGCGGCGGCGGATTGGTCCACTGCCAGCACCTCGCAGTGGGAGCGATGGAGCGCCAGGGTGATGGCCAGCGCGCCGCTGCCCGTGCCCAAGTCCAGCACCCGGCAGGGCCGGTCCGAGGGCAGGCGGGCCAGCGCCAGTTCCGCCAGCAGCTCGGTTTCCGGGCGTGGGATAAGCACGTCCGGGGTGACCTTGAAACGGAGGCTGTGAAATTCGCGTTCACCAAGGATGTAGGCGATCGGTTCGCCCTTGAGCCGCCGTTCGAGCAGCGCATTAAAATCGGCGGCCTGGCGCGGGGAAAGCGGATCGCGGTCATGGCTGACGAGATAGGAACGCGTTTGGCCGAGGACGCGGCAGAGCAGGATTTGCGCTTCGAGGCGGGCTTCTCTCGGGTCGAGATTCAGCGTCGCACCCAGCGCCTCGGCGCCTTGCCGCAGTGTGTCGTCCAGATCCAGGTAGGGTGGGCACGCCTTTGTGCCCACGCGGGCAGCATCAATCATATTCCAGCACCGCACTTTCCATCTCCCCAGCCCAATCATGCGCATATGCTCCATCGCGCACATAGAGGTGAAAGGTCGAATAAGGCCAATCAACGGCATGTTGTACGTGCCCGTGTTTAACCGGGTTGAAGTGAACGTAATCGACATGGCGGGCAAAATCATTTTCATCGCGAATTTGATGTTCCCAGAATCGCCGTTGCCAGAGGGTCGATTCGCGATGTTTGAGTTTTGATGCCGTCACCCAGTCGGCACGACGATATTCTTCTCTACAGACCAAGGAAACCGCTCGCTTGATGAGCATCCAGCGGGCGGAAAAATCGGCATCGCCTTCAGGCAATGTCCACACGCAATGCAAATGGTCAGGCAACAAAACCCATGCATCAATGACGAAAGGACGCGCCACACGCACCGTTTCGATGGCGCCGCGCAATGCGTCACGAATCGTTTCGTCACATAGAATCGGCTGCCGCCGGTAAGCGACCACCGTAAAGAAATAGCTTGAGCCCGCAGCCGATGCTCGGCGATAACGTGACATGGTTGCTTACTCTAAAATATCGAATCCGCGTGGGCACAAAGACGTGCCCACCCTACCCTGCTTTCAGGGCGGCGGCCATTGCAGTGGCGGCCAGCCTCAGTTGCCTTCGCTCAGGGATGCCAGCATCTCCGCCTGATGCTCCGACATCAGCGCGCCGACCAGGTCGTCCAGGTCGCCGTCCATGATCTGCTCGATCTTGTACAGGGTCAGGTTGATGCGGTGGTCGGTAACCCGGCCCTGCGGAAAGTTGTAGGTGCGGATGCGCTCGGAGCGGTCGCCGCTGCCGATCAGGGATTTGCGTGTCGCGGCTTCCTTGGACTGGCGCTCGCGTAGTTGTATGTCCATGATGCGTGCCGCCAGCACCGACATCGCCTGCGCCTTGTTCTTGTGCTGCGAGCGGTCGTCCTGGCATTCCACCACGATGCCGGTGGGCAGGTGGGTGATGCGGATCGCCGAGTCGGTCTTGTTGATGTGCTGGCCGCCGGCGCCGGAGGCGCGGAAGGTGTCGATCCTCAGGTCGGCGGGGTTGAGCACGACCTCGGCGACCTCGTCCGCTTCCGGCATGACGGCGACGGTGCAGGCCGAGGTATGGATGCGGCCCTGGGTTTCGGTGGCCGGCACGCGCTGGACGCGGTGACCGCCCGATTCGAACTTGAGCCTGGAATAAGCCCCCTGGCCGATGATCTTGGCTATGACTTCCTTGTAGCCGCCCATCTCGCCGGGGCTTTCCGACAGCACTTCAACCTGCCAGCGCTGACGCTCGGCGTAGCGCGTGTACATGCGGAACAGGTCGCCCGCGAACAGGGCCGATTCATCGCCGCCCGTACCGGCACGGACTTCGAGAAAGATATTGCGCTCGTCGTTGGGGTCTTTCGGCAGCAGGCGCTTCTGCAGGTCGAGTTCGATCTGCGCCAGCCGCTCCCTGGCGTTTTGCGCCTCTTCCTCGGCGAATTCCTTCATTTCCGGATCGGACAGCATGTCCTGCGCGGTTTTCAGATCCTGCTCGGCGAGCTGGAAGCTGTGATAAAGCTCGACCACCGGCGTGATCTCGGCGTGCTCGCGGGTAATGCGGCGATAGTTCTCCATGTCCGCCGTGGCGTCGCCGCTGCTCAGCAGTTGGGTCAGCTCGACCAGGCGCTCGGCGAGCCGGTCGAGCTTGGATTGGATGGATGGTTTCATGTTTTATTTAAAGACTAAGCCACGGATTACACGGATAGAAACAGCATGGAAAATTTGATCCGTGTCGCCTAGAGGCGCCTACTTTTGGTAATCCGCGGCTGAATTTCATTCCGTGTGGATGTTGTACAGACGGCGCAGCAGCGCCTCAAGCTGGGCGAGGTCTTCGCCGGTGGCATGGGTGAGGGCGTGGCTGGGGCTATGCAGAAACTTGTTGGTCAGCGCCCGGCTGATTTGCGCGATCACCTCGCGCGGGTCCTCGCCCCTGGCAAGCAGGCGCTGGGCGTGTTCCAGCTCGTTTCGCCGCATCCGCTCGGCATGGTCGCGCAGGGCCCGGATGGTGGGCACGACGCTGCGCGTTTCCATCCAGTGCATGAAATCATTCACCTGGACCTCGATAATCGCCTCCGCTTCCTCGGCGGCCAACTGGCGATTGCCGATGCCGGCCTCGATGACCTGCGCCAGATCGTCCACGGAGTAAAGAAAGACGTCGTCCAGCTCGCCGACCTCGGCTTCGATATCGCGCGGCACGGCCAGATCCACCATGAACATCGGCCGGTGCTTGCGCTGCTTGATGACGCGCTCCACCAGGCCCTTGCCCAGGATAGGCAGCGGGCTGGCGGTGGAGGTGATGATAATGTCCTGGGCAGCGAGGTGATCCGGCAGCTCGTTCAAGGTGATGGCGCTGCCGCCCAGACGGTGGGCCAGCGCCTGGGCGCGCTCGACGGTGCGGTTGGCGACGGTGATATGCCTGGGGTGATGCGCTGCAAAATGGTTGGCGCACAGCTCTATCATCTCCCCTGCGCCGATGAACAGCACGTTTTGCTCGCTGATGGAGGGAAAAATGCGCTCCGCCAGGCGCACCGAGGCGGCCGCCATGGAAACGCTGTTGGCGCCGATCTCGGTCTGGGTGCGCACTTCCTTGGCAACCGAAAAAGTGCGCTGGAACAGCTTGTGCAGCAGAGTGCCCAGCGTGCCCGCGCGCTCGGCGGTGGTGACTGCCTGCTTCATCTGACCGAGAATCTGGGTTTCGCCCAGCACCATCGAATCCAGGCCGCTGGCGACGCGGAAAGCGTGCTTGACCGCTTCGTCCTGCGGCAGGGTGTAAAGGTGCGGCTCGATCGCCTGCTTTTTGATGTGGTGGTAATCCGCCAGCCACTCCACCGTCTGCAGCGGGTTGTCGGTATTGCAATAGATCTCGGTACGGTTGCAGGTGGAAAGGATGGCGGCCTCTTTCACCTGACGGTGATCGACGAGATCGTGCAGCGCCTGTTCCAGCGTTTCAGCGTGGAAGGCGACCTGTTCGCGCACCGCCAGGGGCGCACTTTGGTGGTTGATGCCGAGAGTGAATAACTGCATGGATCAATTGTGCACTTTTCGCCGCGAGGTTGGCAACAAGGGGAGGAACCGGCCCAATGAAGCGCGCATGGCATGGCGGCCAAGGGGACAAACCCCCTTTGGGGATTTTCGCTCGCTTCATTCGCGGAAATCTGGTGGCCAAGGGCGGAATCGAACCACCGACACAAGGATTTTCAATCCTCTGCTCTACCGACTGAGCTACTTGGCCAAGGTTTTAAGCGAAAACAGTTTCAGGCCGGATACAAAGAAAACCGGCTAAAACTTGAGCGCGCTATTTAAGCCTTAAAACGGAAATTAGTCAAGAATTGATTGCTGCTATAGTGTAAATGGTTCCGCATGCAATTTACCATCAAAAATCCGCGGATTGTGTGTCCAGACTGCCAGAGCCACCTTAGAGAGCGATGCTGATCAGATTCCTGAAGAAACTATTAGGCTGGGGCGGAGATCACGCCGCTGAGCCCTGCGCAAGGATGGGAACTCGGTCATCCGTCAAACACCGGAATGCGGCTTTGCTTGACGAATTTGCCCCCCCGAAAAACACGGAAGCGGTCATTCCATATGAACAGCATGCCATTGCTTCCGGTCACGATTCTGCCGGTGCGGCAGAGCCTCTAACCGAAGAAAAAACCTCACCGGCGGAAACAGAACAATCTTTTGTTTGCCGCGAATCCGTGCTTGATCGTAGCGGGCATGTGGCCGGCTATGAATTCATGCTGCGCAAAAAGGTTCATCCTGAAACTCGTGCGGTTTTTCGCCTTTATGACGAGGTTTTGATCAGAAACATCATTAGCATGGGAATCGGCCGCCTTCTGGCGAACCGGATGGCATTCGTCGGCCTTTGCGCTGCATCGCTAGGCAAAAATATGCTGGAAATTCTGCCAGCCCAAGGGATGGTGCTGGTTATCCGCTCCTCGTCGGAGTTGATCGAGCGCGAGGAAGCTTACGTCCGCCTGAACGCCTTGAAGGTGGCGGGATTCCGGATTGGACTGGAGGACTTTCAGCCTGTACCCGGGATGGAGGCTTTCTTGCAGTTGGCCGATTATGCGGTCATCGACGTTTCCTCAAATGACTTGCAGCAGTTGAACCAGATGGTTGATTTCCTCTCCGGCCACTTTCCTGACGTGCAACTGGTTGCGAAAAATGTCGACTCACTCGAATCGTATGATGTCTGCCATAATTTGCAGTTCGACTATTTACAGGGTTCTTTCCTGACACGGGTAGATGAACAGGAACAGTCCAAGATCAGTGCCAGCCAACTCAGAGTAGTCGAGTTGCTGAACCTGGTTCAAAAGGATGCCAGCGTCGAGGCGCTGGCCAAAACCTTCAAGCTGGATCCGATGCTGACCTATAAATTGCTGCGTTACATCAACTCGCCTGGCGGCGGATTGGTAACAAAAATAACGACTCTTGAGCATGCCATCGCCGTGCTTGGCCAACAAAAACTCTATCGCTGGCTTACGCTGCTCTTGTTCGGTTCCGGAACGGTCAGTGCCAGGGATTGGGCGCTGATGGAGAATGCGCTGGTGCGCGGACGTTTGACGGAAATGTTCTGGCGTGAGGCATGCTCACCCGACGAGCAGGACAAGCTGTTCATCGTCGGCTTTTTCTCGCTGTTGGACGTGCTGCTCAGAATGCCGATGGGACATGCCTTGGCACAACTCAATCTGCCGGATGAACTGGTCAATGCGCTGTTGCATGAGCAGGGTAAATATGCCCCCTTTCTGGAGCTCGCCATTGCCTGCGAGCAGGCCAATCAGGAAAGAATTACGGCGCTTGCGGCCGAATGTGGGCTGGATGCGCTAAAAGTGAATGCCGTCCATATCGAAGCCATGCTTTGGGCGCTGGAAGTTGAAAACCAGAACTAGCCTGAATTTTGCATAAAAAGGGCGAATAACAAAGTAACCATTTGATATAATTTGAGTTCTCTAAAAACAAATTCGTAAAAAATGACTACTTGTACTCGCCCCGTTGCCAATTCTACCCCAGAACAACTCCGATTTCCTCCCGCTGCGGGCTACACGGTTCGCGCCGACTTCGCAGGCGGGGAGATATCCTCTGACTTGGGCGCATTACTGCTTTCCGCCGTGGATCGCCGTATTGGCCTGATTGATCGCCTGACCGCAGCCATTGCCGATTCCCGTCACGCCGGCTACATCAAACACCCCCTGCGTGATTTGCTGACTCAGCGCGTATTTCAGATCGCCTCGGGTTATGAGGACGGCAATGATGCCAACACCTTGCGTCGCGACCCGCTGTTCAAGCTGGCAGCGGAACGAGCACCGCTGGATAGCGACAATCTGCTGGCCTGTGGTGCGACTCACTCCCGCTTGGAGGGGGCGCTACGCCGCAGCGACATCTACCGGATGGCCCGTGCCCTGGTCGAGCAGTTCATCGCCGGCTACCGTTGTGCCCCGGCCAGCATCACCCTGGATCTCGACCATACCGACGATGCCACCTATGGACAACAAGCGCTTTCTTTTTACAACCACCATTATGGCCACCATTGCTACCTGCCCTTGCTGGTGTTCGAGGCTAACTCCGGCGCCTTGGTGACTGCCGTACTGCGCCCTGGCAAGCGCCCGACCGGGGCGGAGAACGCCATGATCATGAAGCGCGTACTGGGTCTGTTGCGGCAGCACTGGCCACAGACCCATATTATGCTGCGCGGGGATGGTCACTTCGCCAACCCCGAGTTGATGGCGTTGATTATTGCCGATGGCAATGCTGATTTCATCTTCGGCCTGGCCGGTAACGCCGTCCTGTCGCGCAAGGCTGAGGGTTTGATGAAGAATGCGCGCGGACACCTCGATCTGCATCGGTCTCTTGCCACTCAAGGCTTGGGGCCTGCTGTTGTGGCGGTGCGTCTGTTCGGTGAGTTCGAGTATGCGGCCAAGTCATGGCCGCAAGCCTTCCGGGTGGTGCTCAAGGCCGAAGTCCTGCCGGGCAGCGGCGGAGTGCCGGACAAGGACAACGAACGCTTCGTGGTGACCTCGCTGCGTGGGCCGTCGCCCCGCGCGCTCTACCAGCAGGAGTATTGCGCACGCGGGCAGGCGGAGAATTGGATCAAGCAAGTGAAGTGCGATCTGAAATCCGACCGGACATCGGCCTCGTCTTTCCTCGCCAACTTCGCCCGCCTGCTGCTAACGGCGGGCGCTTATGTCTTGCACCAGCAACTGCGTCACTTGGGCCTGAAAGGCACCGCGCTGGCGACCGCTCAGCCCAAGACGGTCATCCTCTCGCTGTTCAAGATTGCCGTGCGGGTTAAACAGTACAAAGACCGGGTGCTGCTGCACCTGCCCAGTGCCTGCCCGGTTAAAGCGTTGCTGGCCCAGATCTGCCAGCGTCTCTATCCAGCAAACAGCAGGATGCGCTCCATGCTGGCTTCTCCATGACCCGTCACGTTTGGCTCACGAGACGATGCCACCCACCTTTATCAATAACAACTTTATGCTTCACCCCGCCAGTGGGGGTTGGGGGTCTTTCGCCTGAAAATCAAAAAAAACTGCAACGTGGCGATGTAATTGCAGCAGTAGGAAGTTTATGCAACATTCAGGCTAGTAGTCGGACTTAAAGGAAACCGGCTGCAAATCCGCCTGGGCGGCTTGCCCGCTTGACCCGTTTCGCTTCGATTCTTCAAGTCCGGCAGGCTACTAGTTCTACTGTGTTATTAAATACTCATTGCGCTGAAAGACGCGCTGCCACAGCAGGGACACTGTGGCAAAGTCCGAGCAATGACGCGCGCCAGGCGAAACCGTAACGTGGCGATCGAATCTGGCA
>JAJYXP010000006.1:29286-38374 GCA_021801705.1 Pseudomonadota bacterium | reverse complement strand
CGACTTCACGATTAACCCCGCCAGTGGGGGTAGGGGGCTGTTGCCTGAAAATCGAAAAACTTTCTAACGGGGCGGGGAAATTACACGGTTGAAAGTTTATGCAACATTCAGGCTAGTAGTCAGTCATGTCGAATTTGCGTGTTTTTCCTGTAGGGCCGAATTCATTCGGCCAAATGTGCGAATGAATTCGCACCTACAAAAAACGTACAGCCGTTTCAAGTTGACTGACAACCAGAGCTGCACGGACAAGCTCTAAATGTTCGACAGCCTGAGGCAGCACTATGTCAACCTGCTCACCTCGGGCGGGCATCTGGTGCTGCTTTTCGCCGGTTTTCAAATCGGCTCGATAGCTGCGTGGCTCGTCGTGCTGGGGCTGATCGGCGCCATCGGCTTTTTCGCCTGGACCGGCAACCACCGCCGCAGCCGCCTGATTCTCGACACCCCCACGTCCCGGATCGCCTCGGCCGCTCAAGGCTACGTCGAGCTGACAGGCCGCGCCCAAGAGTCGTCGGACGCCCCGCTGCGGAGCAAACTCACCCTTCTGCCATGCGTGTGGTACCGCTACACCGTCGAGCAGGAGCGCAACGACGGCAAAGGCTATGAAATCGTGGATCGGGGGGCAAGCGACGAAACCATCCTGCTCGACGACGGCAGCGGCCAGTGTTATGTCGATCCCGATCAGGCCGAAATCCTCACCAGCCACAAGCAGGTATGGACCAAGGGCGGCTACCGCTACACCGAATACGTGCTCTCGCCTCTCGACACGCTCTATGTCCTGGGCGAATTCACCACCTTGGGTGGCGCCAACAGCGACCTTGATTTCAAGGGTGATCTCAACGCCTTGCTCACCGAGTGGAAGCGCGACTCTGCGCGCCTGCTGGCGCGCTTCGATCTCGACAAGAATGGCCGGATAGACCCCAAGGAGTGGGAACTGGCATTGCTCGCAGCCAAACGCGAGGTGGCCAGGCAGCACGGCGAGATCCGTCTCAGGGACGGCGTACATCTGCTGCGCAAACCCCGGGATGGCCGGCTGCTTCTGATTTCCAACCTGCCGGAAGAGAGCCTGGCCAGGAAATACGTGCTGTGGGGCTGGTTCCACCTGCTGACGCTCGTGGCGGCTGGCGGCGGCGCGGTCTATCTGCTCGCCGTCTGAATCATAGTCCGGCTCATTCTGTTACCATATCCGCATTTTGCAGCCGTTAACAACAGCGCCTTATTTAAGAATTACAGATCTTCATATATAAAAACAAAGAATAAATTCGGGGGAAATCATCGTGAGAGCATCGACCAGCCATGGCACAACCACCCATCAAGATGGCCTGCGGGTGTTGAAGGATCTGGATACCGGCATCCTGAACCACATGGCCTGGCTGAAGAAGCTGCATCGCCCCCTGATATGCGACGAGCCCCCGGAACCTGCCGATCTGGCGGAGGACGCCCATTGCCGCTGCAAATTCGGCCGCTGGTATTACCAGAACTGCAACCACCCTGAATTGCGCGTAGCCCCCGTTTTCCAGAAAATCGGCGAACTCCACAAGGCCATGCATGATGATGCCCGTATTCTGCTGCGGAGAAAAATGACCGGGCAAAAAATCAGGCTCGATGAATACGAACGATTCATGGACGATGCAATCAGTTTCGAATGGGAAGTCCAATCCCTGCAATTCGAAATCGTGCAAAGAATTTGCGTCATCGATCACCTGACCGGCGTCTGGAACAGGCAATCCATGCAGTCAAAACTTGCCGAAGAGATGGAACGCATGAACCGGACCGGCAATACCTGCTGTCTCTGCATGATGGACATCGACCACTTCAAGACCGTCAACGATATCTACGGCCACCCCGCCGGCGATCAGGTGCTGCAGGCCTCGGTACAGTTCATCAGCCAGCGGTTGCGCAAATATGATTCCATCTTCCGCTACGGCGGAGAAGAATTCCTGATCAGCCTGCCGAATACCCAGGCAGAAGAAGCTGAGATCATCCTGAACCGTCTCCGCTCCGAGTTTGAACAACATGCCATCCATCTTCAGGACGGAAGCACAGTACGCATAACCGCTTCCTTTGGGGTGGCTGCCATGCATACGGAGATGTCCATCCAGGACGCCATAGTGATGGCCGACCATGCCCTTCTTTGCGCAAAATCCAATGGTCGCAACCGTGTTTGCATGTGGGAGGTCAAGGAGGAGGTCGCGAATCAGGAATAAGGCGAATGCACCATGTGACAATAATTTCCCGTGACTGGCAACGAGCTGAATCAATCAAGCCAGTTTTCCTTCCAGTTCCTCCCAACGTGCCAGCGCCACCAGCAGCTCATCCTCGATCTCCGCGTTGCGCGCCTGCAGGCGTTTCACCTCATCCGGATTGGTGCGGTAGAGTTCGCCGTCTGCCAGTTGTTCGCCTATTGTGTGCTGCTCTTTCTCCAGCGCCTCGACCTGCCCCGGCAACGCCTCGATCTCGCGCTGCTCCTTGAAGGAAAGTTTGGGCTTTGCCGCCGTTTTTTCTTGTGCCGGCCTGGGCCTGGCGGGCTCGGAAGACTTCTTTTCCGCTTCGGTTTCGGCGCGCGCCTTGCAGCGCAGCCAGTCCTCATAGCCGCCGGCATATTCGGCCAGCCTGCCGTCGCCTTCAAAGGCGATGACCGAGGTCACCACATTGTCGAGAAACGTACGGTCGTGGCTCACCAGAAAAAGCGTGCCGGCATAATCCAGCAACAGCTCTTCCAGCAGTTCCAGTGTTTCGATATCAAGATCGTTGGTGGGCTCATCCAGCACCAGCACATTGGCGGGGCGGGTGAACAGCCGCGCCAGCAACAGGCGATTGCGCTCGCCGCCGCTCAAGGACTTGACCTTCGCACGCGCGCGCTGCGGCGGGAACAGAAAATCCCCAAGATAGCTGATGACGTGTTTTTTCGCCCCGCCGATTTCGATGAAGTCGTTGCCCTGGCTGATGGTGTCGGCCAGCGTCGCTTCCTCGTCGAGCTGTTCGCGCAACTGGTCGAAATAGGCCACGGCGAGCTTGGTGCCGCTACGCACCGTGCCCGAGTCGGGCGGCAAGTCGCCCAGAATGAGCTTGAGCAGCGTGGTTTTTCCCGCTCCATTCGGCCCGATCAGGCCGATGCGGTCGCCGCGCATGATGCGGGTGGAAAAATCACGGATCACGGGCTTGCCGCCGAAGGCTTTGGAGACATGCTCCAGTTCAGCCACCAGCTTGCCGGAGCGCTCGCCCGCGTCGAGTTCGAGCCGGGCCTTGCCCATCTGATTGATGCGCGCCGTATGCTCGCGGCGCAACTGCTCCAGCCGCCGTACCCGGCCTTCGTTGCGGGTGCGGCGCGCTTCGACGCCCTGGCGTATCCACACTTCTTCCTGCGCCAGCACCTTGTCGAATTTTTCGTTCTGGATTGCTTCGGCCGCCAGCATCTCCTGCTTCCTGCGCTGGAAGGCGGAGAAATTGCCGGGGAAGCTCGCCAGCCGCCCCCGGTCCAGTTCGATGATGCGGGTGGCGACGTTGTCGAGAAAGCGCCGGTCGTGGGTGACGAACAGCACGCTGCCGCCGAATGACTTGAGCAGCTCCTCCAGCCATTCGATGGCGGCCAGGTCGAGATGGTTGGTGGGCTCGTCCAATACCAGCACATCCGGCTCGGCAACCAGCGCACGGGCCAGCGCGACGCGCTTCTTCCAGCCGCCGGAAAGGGCGGAAATACGCGTATCTTCAGGCAGGGAGAGGCGGCTCATTACCGCGTCGATGCGGCTTTGCTGCCGCCATCCGTCGCGCGCTTCCAGTTCGCCCTGCAATATCTGCATGCGGTCGAGCAGCGCTTCGGTATCCGCGCCCTCCTCCCCCATGGCATGGGAAACGGCATGGTAATCGATCAGCAACTGGCTCAGCCCGACCAGGCCCTCCGCCACCGCTTCAAATACGGTATGGCCGGGGTCGAGCTGCGGCTCCTGGGGCACATAGGCCAGATTCAGCCCCGGTGCGCGCCACACCTTGCCGTCGTCGGGCATTGCCGCTCCGGCGATGATTTTCAGCAGGCTCGATTTGCCGCCGCCATTGCGTCCGATCAGGCCCACCCGCTCGCCGGGGTCGAGCAGGAAATCCGCCTGCGCAAGCAGCGGATGGTGGCCATAGGCGAGGGAAATTTTTTCAAGGGTGATGACGGGCATATTGATCCTGAAAAAAAGCGATTAACCACGAATTTACACGAATAGAACACGAATGTTCACGAATAATCAAAGAATTAACGAAATTCACCCGATTCACCTGTTGGGTGAGACGATATTTCTTGTTAACTATTTGTGTTCATTCGTGAATATTCGTGTCATTCGTGGTTAATTACGGTTTTTAGGTTGATTCAGTAAAGAGAAAGGAGGAAGGTGTGAGGAGAAAAGGCAAGGGCAGCACCGTTGCCGGTTTCACTCCTCAGACCTCACCGCTTTTTGTAGGTTCATACGATTTTAGCAGTTGGGCGATTTCTTCCGCAGGTATGGGGCGGCTGAAATAGAATCCCTGATATTCGTCGCATTTCTGCACGTCCAGGAATGCCAACTGCTCCCTGGTTTCGACGCCTTCCGCAATCACGCTCAGGCCCAGGCTGCGCGCCAGGTTGATGACGGCCACGGCAATCGCCGCATCGTTGGGATCAGTCGAGATGTCCCTCACGAAGGAGCGATCGATCTTGAGCCGGTCAATCGGAAAACGCTTGAGGTAGCTCAGCGAGGAATAACCGGTGCCGAAATCATCGATCGCGATTTGCAATCCCTGCATCTTGAGCTGCGCCAGCACTGCGCTGGTCTCGCTGGTGTTTTCCATCAGCAAGCCCTCGGTCAGCTCGAGCTCCAGCAGCCTGGGGTCAATCCCGGTTTCCCGCAGAATACCATCGATCATTTCCGCCAGATTTTCCTGATGGAACTGGTGTGCGGATAAATTCACCGCCATGCGCAGAGGGGGCAGACCCTCATCACTCCATGCCATGCTCTGAGCGCAGGCGGTACGTAGCACCCACTCGCCGACAGGGATGATCAAATGGTTTTCTTCCAATAGCGGGATGAAGTCGCCCGGCGGCACCATGCCCCGTTCGGGATGCTGCCAGCGCAGCAGCGCTTCCACACCGACCACCAGACCGCTCCTGATGTCCAGTTGGGGCTGATAATAGAGCAAAAACTCTTCACGCTCCATTGCCCGTCGCAGCGCGCCTTCCATGGCAAAGCGTTCCACCGCGAGGGCATTCATATCCGTCGTGTAGAAGCGGAAATTATTACGCCCGTATTCCTTGGCCCGGTACATTGCGGTATCCGCGTTCCTGAGCAGATTGTCGCTGTCGCGGCCGTCCAAGGGATATATGGTAACGCCCATGCTGGGCGTCACATAAATCTCCTGGCTGGTTTGCATAAAGGGGCGGCCGAAAATATCAATGACCTTTTGCGACACCAGCGCGGCTTCCTCGATCTCTGACATCTCTTCCAGGATAATTGCAAACTCATCTCCGCCCAGCCGCGCCAGCGTATCATCATCCGGCACAAGGTGCCGCAGCCGTTCGGCTATTTCCTGCAGCAGGATATCGCCGAGAGAATGTCCAAGTGTGTCGTTGATGGTCTTGAAATTATCGATGTCGATCAACATCACCGCCATCATCTGACCGCTGTGCGCGGCATGGCTTATCGCATGCCCGAGACGATCAAGGAACAGGGCGCGGTTCGGCAGGCCCGTCAGCATATCGTAGCTGGTGGCCTGGGCCAGGTTCTGCTCCGCCTCTTTATGGTGATTGAGGATACTTTCCATGCGGAGCGACTTTTCCGACAGCTCCCTTTCGGTTTTCCGCAACTCGCCGATCAGGTAGTAGAGGAAGGATACGATCGCAGTCGCGACAACAATGGCAATAATCAGGCTGGCTGCCAGGTAATCGGCTGGCGCATCATTATTAGAGAGCAGGTTAGCGAGTACAACGACAGCTTCCGTCAGGAGCGCGACAGCCAGCACAGGCAACACGATGAAAACCCACAGGCTGCCAGCCTTGGCCTTTTCAGCGAGTAGCGTTACCAACCTGATTTGTTCCAACCCGTCACCAGGATATCTAAAGAGTGGGATTTTCATTATGAGCATAGGTATGCTCATGTGTGGACTGGCATGAGACACAACGCATAGCGGTGGGATAAGCCAGCAGGCGTGCGAACGGGATGTCTGCGCCACAGCCGGAACAATATCCATACCCACTCGCATCGATGCGCTTAAGCGTCGCCTCTATGTCGCGCACCTCGGTAATTTGACGGTCGACCATGGCGGCATCCAAATCGGCCAGCATATCCGCTACCGATGCATCGCCCAGATCGGTCACGCGGCCAGCCAGATCGATATAATGCTGCTCGCCTGACCGGGCCAGCTCATCGCGAATCTCTTCCAGCAGCCAATGACGGCGTTTTTGCAGGATCTGCTTGAGTTGTGCTGTTTCATCAACAGTAAGGGCAGCCATATTCAAACTCCTTGTAATAAACCCGGCGCCAAAAAACCCTAATTATGTCACAGGACATAGGCATCCCGTTTTTTGCATTGATTCTCTTGGCTTTTCCTACCGGCGCGCCAAATTCCTCTGCGCACGGCGTGTTATATAGTAGCACGCCTTGTCGTCCGGGTAATGCCGGAGCCATCTCATGCATACAACCGCGACCCCCTCCGGCTCGCTTTTCGCGACGTCATTCAGCCAGTTCGCCACCGAGTCCTGCACATAGCGGCTTTCATCGCGGCGGCACGCTTCCAGTAACGGCAAGCCATGCCAGGGTTCCGCGAGCAGTTGTGCAATGCGTTTGGCCCATACGCCGCGCGGGCGGGTAATCCCAATGGCAAAACGGCGCAAATTGGCATCCGGCTCGGACACCCGCTCACGCAGCAAGATCGATCGCCACCTGCTCGGTCAGCGCTGCCGTCTCGACTTTGCCGTGATTAAGAAACGATCAGTTCAGGCGGGATATCGCGCAGCCGGATATAGCCTTTCCGTTTCGGTGCCAGGCTGCTGCCGCAATCGATTTTATCCGTCCGGGAATTTTAGCGTAAAATATCGCACTCGCCCCAGTAGCTCAGTGGATAGAGCAACCCCCTCCTAAGGGGTAGGTCGGACGTTCGATTCGTCTCTGGGGCGCCATATAACCTGCTTTCAGGCCTGATCCGGCCAAATGCGTTTCAGAGCTTTTGTAGCTTAAATAATAGACTTAGTAATGGTTTTCTTTCCCCACACAACCCGAAATCTCCGGAGCCAATCCCTTGCAGCTTGCTGCAAATGGCTAGTAGTCAGTCATATTGAAACCGGTGGACAATCTCGTCATTCCGGCGAAAGCCGGAATCCAGAAAAATCAACAACCTGGACACCGGCTTTCGCCGGTGTGACGGTTCAACTCATCCATGCTTTTCACCGTGACTGACTACTAGGGAAGGATTCCGGAAGGTTTGTGGATCGGCAAGGATCTGGGAGGAGGCTTGGGAAGACTTCCTTTTTCTGTAAGTTTGGCCTTGCTGCCGACCTTACTGGAAACATCTTTGCTGGATAACTCCGCGGTTTTGCCGGTCTTTTTCGACTTCTTGCCCTTCTTCCCGGCTAAGGAGGCAGTCTTCTTCTCAACGGGTTTCCGGTATTTGCAGGCATACTCGAATTTTTTCTCGTTATCGGTATCGGGAACCACGTAATTCGGCCGGCCATAGTAACTGGCAGTAATGGTTTTGATCTCGCCGCCGTCCTCGTCGTAATAAACGCGCATCAGCAGGTCCGAAGTACGCGCATCGCAACTGTAGCGGACCAGGGATTTTGACGACTTGAAATAGAAGTCGCCCGGACGCGCCTGTTCCGGCATAAAATAAACTTCCCGATCCCAGGCCGTCACGATATCTCCCTGGCGCATGAAACTCGCCAGGTCGATCTCGGCCCGCATTTTCTCGTTGGACAATACCGCCGACCAGACGGCAGCCCCCGCTCCGGCAGGGAAGCCAAGAAATGCCGCCGCCAGCACAAGCCGCAATGTTTTTTTCATGCTTTATTCGAAATTTCCGTACAGAAGCATCCCGGTGACCTGGGATGTATAGCGGCAGGAATCGGGAAAAGTTTACAAAAAAGGCGGCAACTCATGGCGAAACAGGGAGAGCGCATTCCTTGCGCCACGACTATATCATTATAATGTAGGGTATATCTTGCGCAGACACGCCAATTTTAGCAGCCAGCTCCGCAGACCTCTCCGCGGGCGGCAAGACATGCCGGGACATTCGGAGCCATGATGAACTACTGCAGCCAGTGCGGCGCAAAGGTCGGCTTAGGGACACCTCCCGGCGATCATTTTCCGCGCCATATTTGCAATGTGTGCGGCACCATACATTACGAGAATCCCAAAATGGTGGTGGGCACGATTCCCGAGTGGGGAAACCGGATACTGCTTTGCCGTCGCGCCATCGAACCGCGTTATGGGTTCTGGACCCTGCCCGCAGGCTTCATGGAGAACAGCGAAACCACCCTCCAGGCGGCGGCGCGGGAAACTGCCGAGGAAGCGCACGCCCGGGTCGAAATCCTCACCCTGTATGCGCTCTACAACGTGCCGCACATCAGCCAGGTGCACATGTTCTTTCGCGGGCGCATGCTGGACGAGAGTTTCATGCCCGGCCAGGAGAGCCTCGAAGTGGCCTTGTTCAGCGAAGAAGAGATTCCCTGGGAAGAACTGGCGTTCCTGAGCGTACGCAACACCCTGGAGCACTACTTTGAAGACCGCCGGCAAGGCGCATTCGGGCTGCACGTCGGCGACATCGCCCCGCCGCGGGAAGCTCCGGAAAAAAATACCCTCGCATAAAAAAAAACCGGAGCGGACGCCCTGCGCCCGCTCCGGCCATTCTTCCTACATGGGTATGCGCGCTATTTTTCCGCCATTGCCAGCAGCAATCCGTTGAGGCGCTGCACGAAGCCGGCCGGATCTTCCAGTTGCCCGCCCTCGACCAAAAGCGCCTGGTCGAACAGGATGTGGCTCCAGTCGCCGAAGCGCTCGCCGCCCGCCTCCCCTTTCAGCTTCTGCACGATCGGGTGGTGCGGGTTGATTTCCAGATTCGGCTTGGTCAGCGGCACGTCCTG
>JAJYXP010000006.1:27249-29186 GCA_021801705.1 Pseudomonadota bacterium | reverse complement strand
TATTCCTGCTTGCCCTCCACCTTGCTGTGGGTGTAAGCCAGGGGCGCCTCGAAATCATGTGCCACGTGCTTGTAGAATTCCTCGTACTGCTCCGGGCTGATATCGCTCTTGGCACGCGCCCACAACGCGCTCGCCTGGTTGACGGCCTCTTCCTCGCCGGTAATGCGCTGCGCCTGCTTTTCGGCGCCCCATTCTTCCTTCTTCATGACGATAGGCAGGGTGATATGGTCGGAGTACTTCTTGATAATGCCCTTGATGCGCCAACTGTCGAGCAGATCGTCCTCACCCTCGCGCAAATGCAGGATAACCTCGGTGCCGCGCGCCGCCTTCTCCACCGTTTCCAGTGTGTAGTCGCCCTCACCGGCCGACTCCCAGCGCACGCCGTGCTCCGCGCCCAGGCCGGCGCGGCGCGTCAGCACCGTGACCTTGTCAGCCACGATAAAAGAGGAATAGAAACCAACGCCGAACTGGCCGATCAGATTGCTGTGCTTGGCCTGGTCGCCGGTCAGGGATTCGAAGAACTGGCGCGTGCCGGACTTGGCGATTGTACCGATGTGCTCGATCACCTCCTGGCGCGACATGCCGATGCCGTTATCGGAGATGGTCAGGGTGCGCGCGTCCTTGTCGAATGAAACACGGATTTTGAGGTCGGCATCCTCCTCGAACAGCGCATCGTCGGCAAGCGCCTCGAAGCGCAGCTTGTCGGCGGCGTCCGATGCATTGGAAATCAGCTCGCGCAGGAATATTTCCTTGTTGCTGTAGAGGGAGTGGATCATCAGCTTCAGTAGCTGCCTGACTTCGGTCTGGAAACCCAGCGTTTCCTTGTGTGCTTCTACGGTCATGTTGTTTTTTCTCCAATTGCAAAAACCTTATACTGAATAGGGGCTGGTGCAGAAAATTCAAGAGGGGCGTTCATTGCAAATGATCCGCTCAGTCGCTGGCCGGTATCCTTAAATACGCGCAAGACGCCGCGCCACTCAGGACGAACGGAGTTCACCCGGATGGTGATTCCACATATCAGCCATTCGCGTTGAATAGGCCGAAGGCCGTATCGAAACATGAGCGGCAATTTGTGGGGTTGCTCAGTGCAGCGTTTCCGCCCCGCAACATTTCTTGAACTTCTTGCCGGAGCCGCACGGACATGGATCGTTGCGACCCACTTTCTCCTCGTCGCGCCGAAACGGCAACACTGTGCCAAGTACGCCGGGCCCGGGACGCCCAGCGCCCGCGACGCGAGCATGTGCAGCCTGCTCGCGCTGGGGCTGAAAATAGGCGTGGAGCGCAGCGACCGCCGCCGGAATCGCCTCGTAGGCTTCCTGCGTGGCGCGCTTGTTGTCGCCGCTGGCTTCGAGGACTTCCCAGCCTTTCTCCGTGCCCAGCAGCACCATCGGCGCGATCAGCTCGGTATGCTTTTCCAGCACCGGGCGCCACCACGGGTCGAGAAACATTGACACCCCGAGCATAAAGCCCGCGCACCAGCCTTCCGCGTCGAGAAATTCGCTGCCATCCGTCTGTGCCAGCTCGAACAGCAGCGGGTCGAACCAGCCCTCGTTGATCGAGCGTTGCACCGTGTCGTAGTGGCGCATGATGAAACCCATGATGCGGTTCGCCTGCGCCATCGTGGCGAACTCGGCCGATTCCTCGCCGTTTTCCATATCCCACACCCACGGCAGCCACTGGCTGGGCATGATCAGATCGGGGTTAAGGACGATGGCCGCGAGAAAGCCGTCGAGGGTGGAGATGTCCATGCATTCTTCCGGCATCTCCTCGGAAAGAAGGAAAGCGTCGAGTTCGTCGAGCTCGGCTTCGGTGAGCGACTGGCCGGGGTTCATGCGCTTAGTCCTTGTCGTGTTGCGTTGCCGGAGAATACCTGTGCCAGCAGAGCGGCGAAAGCGGCTTCGGCCTTGGCGGTGGCTGCGGATTGTTGGGATTGGATG
>JAJYXP010000006.1:25208-27149 GCA_021801705.1 Pseudomonadota bacterium | reverse complement strand
TCGGATTCGCCGCCGGGTCGCCGAACATATCGAGAAAAATCCCCGGCACCAGCTCGGCGGCTTTTCGCTGTGCCTCGCGCCGCAGCCGCACGATGCCCTCGGCGCGGGAGAGAATATCGACGATGCGGCGTTGCTCGGAGAGGGGTGGCACGGGGATTTGAATCGCTTTGATGTCCGGCAATGTGATGCCCTTGACCGTAGCTCCTGCTCCCATACGTTTGATTTCGTCAGCTCGCGACAACAAGAACCAGAACAGGTATTCAGAAAGGATGTGCGGGGCTGGGGTTAATCCTTTGATGTCCTGATTGATGGCGAGTTTGCGCTCCGCAATCGCCACCTTGCCCAAGCCCACTCGGCTGACGAGAAGCACGGTTCCCGCTTCGACTATGTTGGTTGCTGAGTCGGCAACAGCAATCTCGGAGATGTGTTCTTCCGTGTCGGCAATTCTGAAGTGCTTAAAATCCTTGACGGTCGCCCATGGGATATCACCCGCAAAGTATTCAGGTTTTTTTCTCGAGGGGGTGCCGCCGCCTACAAAACGACACACATCCCCAAGCGGCACCAGCGGATATTGATGGCTCACGCCGAGGCCTCCGCCAACACCGCCCGCAACGCCTCCACCTCTTCCACAATCTCCGCCTCAATCGCCGCCAGTTCGTCCAGCAGTTCGCGCGGGTCGCGGTGCTCGACGGCGGCTTGGGACATAGGCCGATAACGCCCGGCGGAAAGGTTGAAGTCGTTGGCCCGCAGCGTCGCCGCATCGGCAAACCAGTATTTGTGGGGCCACGCGCTGCTCTTCGACTCTGCGCCTGCGGCGCTGAGCCTGTCCTGAGCGCCAATTCCGTTTTCCTTCGACTCCGCTACGCTACGCTCAGGACGAACGGAATTGGGGCCGAAGGGATCAGGGTGAACGGAGTTGGAGCCGAAGGGCTCACTCCCCCCGTTCGTGCTGAGCGTAGGCGGCAAAGCCGCCGAAGTCGAAGCATGAAGCCAACTCTGCCATTCCGCCCAGCGCTCCTCCCGCATTTTGTAGGCGTCGATCAGCCCCGGCAGGTCGTCGGCTTCGATGGGTGTGTCGTGGTTGGCGTCCAGTTTGTAACCGTCGTTGTCGGCATGGAGGAACAGCACTTTCTCGGTGCCTTGTATGCCCTTCGACCCTTCGACAGAACTCAGGACAGGCTTCGCTTCGCTACGCTCAGGGCGAACGGGGGTTTTGGGTTTGCTGAAAAACAGCACCGAAGTCTTCACCCCGGAGTAGGGCTGGAACACCCCGCCGGGCAGGGACAGCACCGCCTCGACACGGTTGTTCTCGATCAGTTGCCGCCGCAATTCCTTGTGCGCGGTAGTGGAGCCGAACAGCACGCCCTCGGGCACGATCACGCCGCAGCGTCCGCCGGGCCGCAGGCTGTCCATCATGTATTTGAGGAACAGCAACTCGGTGGCAGTGGAGGTGCCGACCTTCACTTCCTCGACGACCCTATCCTTGTCCACCCGCCCGGCAAATGGCGGATTGGCCAGCACCACATGGAAACCCTCGGCGGGCAATCCCAATTCCGCCTTGCGTTCGTTGTCCAGGGTGGTAGTCAGCACATTGCGCAGCAGGATGCGGACATTCGCCAGTCCGCGCAGGGTCAGGTTCATGGTGGCGAGCCGCACCATTTTCGGGTCAACATCGTTGCCGAAGAAGGTGGCGGTTTGCAGTGCGGAAACCTGCGCCGCCGAGAGTTTGTCTCCCAGGCCGCGCCTCTGCATCTTGCCGTCCACCTCGTCGTCGTGAATCGCGCCGGGCGAGGAGTTGGCGAGGCGGATGTGGTTGTAGGCCGCCACCAGAAAGCCCGCCGTGCCCGCTGCCGGGTCGTAGATGGTTTCGCCCACCTTGGGGTCGATGATTTCGACGATGGCGCGGATGATGTGGCGCGGCGTGCGGAACTGGCCCAGCTC
>JAJYXP010000006.1:24629-25108 GCA_021801705.1 Pseudomonadota bacterium | reverse complement strand
CCTTCGACTTCGCTGCGCTACGCTCAGGACGAACGGGATTGGGGTCGAAGGGCTCAGGGCGAACGGTGGCATTGAGCGGATTGCGGAGTTTCCAGTCGCCCTCGAACAGGCTTTCGTAGGGCAGCTTCAGCACCTTGGCTTTGAGCTTGTTCTCGGTGTCGATGCCCTCGATCAGGTAGAAGAAGAACAGGAATGACAGTTGTTCGGCGTTGCTTACCGGGTCGGGATAGCCTCCACCGAAGAGGTAGTCGCGTATCTGGTCGATAGACCGCCGCATGTCGGGGGTCAGGGGCATGGTGGTTTCCTCATGTATTTTGTCCTTCGACTCCGCTGCGCTACGCTCAGGACGAACGGAATTGGGGGTCGAAGGGCTCAGGGCGAACGGAATCATCTTCGCTGCGTTTACAGTGAACGGCACCCTCCCCGTTCGTGCTGAGCGTAGGCGGCAAAGCCGCCGAAGTCGAAGCATGAAGCGTAGG
>JAJYXP010000006.1:0-24619 GCA_021801705.1 Pseudomonadota bacterium | reverse complement strand
AGCGTAGGCGGCAAAGCCGCCGAAGTCGAAGCATGAAGCGTAGGGGCCGTGGCCGCCGAAGTCGAAGCACCAACGACGATCCGTTGGTGACGATGTTTACCACGTCCGAGACGATTCACCTCGCCCCAATCGCCCCGCATCATGGCTTCCTTCTTTTTCCGGCTCCAGCCCTTGATCTGCAATTCCGCAGCCAGGGCTTCTTCGCGGGTGGCGCATTCCTGAGACCACGCAAGCTCGACCGGCAAACGTTCCGCCGTGTATCCACCGCATGCGCCGGTTTGATGTTCACCCATGCGTTTTTCAAGGTTGTCGGTGTGCCCTGTGTAGTAAGAACCATCAGCACAGCGAAGGATGTAAACCCAGAAGGTCATTGCATCAACCCGCGCCTGTTATCACGGCTTGAAGTATCCGGCGACTCCGATTTTTCATGGCCGAAGACGGCGGCGTTCAGGCTGTCGATCAGGGCTTCGAGGCGTTCCTCGCCGCCGAAAACACGCAACGCCTGCGGGTAGCCGCCCAACTGCGAAAACGGATGGAAAGCGAAGTGGCCGGTGCTGAATTCGTCCATGCTTCCGGCATTGGCGCGCAACTGGCTGCCGATCATGCGCAGCCAGCTTTCCTCGCCGGGGTTGATGTCTTCCCGCGCCAGCAGCCATGCCTCGAAGCGCGTGCCCAGCTCGGCGGCCTTGATCTCGGACGCTTCGGGGAAAACCATGTTGCCGTTCTCATCGACGCTGATCCACTCGCGCGTCGTCGGGTCGATGTGGTCGTCGATGTCCAGCGCCAGCAGGCGGCGCGGCTCGTATCTCTTCTTTTTCTTGGGTTCGGCGACCACGCCGCCCTCGGCCATCGGGTCGTCGTCGCCGTGGTAGTCGCACACGCCGGTGAAGTCGAACATGGTGAAGACGGGTTTGCCTGTCGCCTTGCGCGTGCCCCGCCCGCGCATCTGCTGGTAGAGAATGGTGGAGCGGGTGAAGCGGGCGAAGATCAGGCTGACCACCTCGGGACAGTCGAAGCCGGTGTCGAGCATGTTCACCGAAACGAGAATCTTGGGAAACGGCTCTTTCTTGAAGCGGCGTATCTTGCTCAAGCCGTCAAGGGTGTCGTCGCTGCCCATGCCGGATACCACATAGTCCGCATAGCGGATCTCGGGCGAGGGTTTCAGGTCGGCAAACTGGGCGTCGAAGAGCTGCGCCAGGGTCTCGGCGTGCCGCTTGTTGACGGCGAAGACGATGGTCTTGCCGAACAGGGGTTTCCTTTGCACGCCCTTGCTGTCGATGAAGCCGTTGTCCAGCACCTGGCGGAACTCGCGCACGATGGCGCGGTTGCGTTCTGGAATGGTGAAGCGGCGTTCCAGTGCGGAAGGATCGACCACCAGGATGTCTACGCCCTGAAACAGTTTCTCGAATTCGACGCGTGTGTCGGTGTCCATCCCTGACCAGTCCAGCTCGTCACGCTTGACCTCGAAGCCGCCATCGGCAGCGGTCTTGACGGTGATGGCCTTGTAAATCTGATACGGCGCGAGATAGCCCTCGCGGATCGCGTCTTTGAGCTTGTAGGAGAAGGAGGGTTTCTCGACCTCGAAGAAGCGCAGGGTGTCGCGCACGAACAGCGTGTCTTCCTCGTCGCCGAAGTCGCCCTCGGCCACGCAGGGCGTGGCGGTGAGGCCGACCTGCGCACCATCGAAGTGCAACAGCACTTTTTTCCATTGGCCGTAGATGCTGCGGTGGCACTCGTCGCTGATGACAAGATCGAAGTAGCCCGGCGAATAGTCGGCGTAGATGTTCACCATGGATTGCAGCGTGGTGATGGTGATTTGCTTTTCGTCCTGGAACCGCCGCCCGGCGCGCAGCACATAGGCGGGATAATCGGGCAGGTGCTCGGCAAAGGCGTCCTCGGTCTGCTTGGCGAGCGGGATGCGGTCCACCAGGAACAGCACGCGGGTGATGGCGTTGGCCTCGAACAGCCGCTTGATGAAGGCGGCGGCGGTGCGGGTCTTGCCGGTGCCGGTGGCCATTTCGACCAGGAGCTTGCGCCGTCCCTGGCCGATCTCACGGCAGAGGGTGTCGACACACTCGATCTGGTAGTCGCGCTCGACGATGCGGGTATCTATGTTGACGGTGAGCGGATCGCGGCGCAGCAGGCGGGTGGCGAAACGGCGTTCGAGGTCGTCCTGCTTGAAGAAGGTCTTGACCGGATGGGGGAAGGCTTCACGCTCCCATTCCCAGAACTGCACTTCGTTGCCGTTGGTAAGGAAGATGTAGGGAACGCCAATCAAGCGGGCATAGCCCTTGGCCTGTTCGGCGGCATCGCCCGGACTCACCGAGAAGCGTTTCGCCTCGATGACGGCCATCGAGCGGCCATGACGGTCGCACAGCACGTAGTCGGCGCGCGTGCCATCCTCGACGAACACTTCATAGCGGACGCTGTTCTGGTCTTGCGTGTTCCAGCCTTGATCTGCAAGCTGGGCGTCGATGACGACACGGGAATAGGCTTCGTTGGTTCTGGTCATAGTTATCGCCGCCCGGATTCTCCGCCTCGGCATTCCCCATTCTATGGCACCCACCTCTTTTCGACAATTTTCTCCGCCCAGAACAGGCCGACCATTGTTTTTACATCGCTGATGCGTCCGTTACGAACCCATTCCATCGCCGTATCGTACGGAAGCCGGATATTTTCAAGAAATTCGTCTTCGTCGCGCTGATGCGCATGCTCGGTCAGATCCCGCGCCAGATAGATGAGTATTCTTTCATCCGAATAGCCGATGCAGGGGTGTATCGTCGTCAGGAATTGCCATGCTTTTGCGGCATAACCGGTTTCCTCCAGCAATTCGCGCTGTCCGCATGCAAGCACATCCTCGTCCGCATCGATCTTGCCCGCCGGCAATTCGAGGAAATCGCGCTGCAAGGGATAGCGAAACTGGCGCACCATCAGCACATCGCCATTCTCCAGCAGCGGCACGACGACAACCGCACCGGGATGGACGATATATTCGCGTGTGGCGGTATTGCCATTGGGCAGCAATACCTGGTCCTCCTTGACATGCAACAGGCGACCGTCGTAGACGCTGGTGCTGGACAACTGCTTTTCTGTCAAATCTGGCGCATTCATTCAAACTCCCAACATTAATTGTTGACATATCCCGACTATATTAGTATGGTAATACCCATAGACGGCGATTATCCGGCTATTAATTCCATTTATTCATTAGTATGTATCGATATTCTAAAAAGGAGGGCATGATGTCCAGCTTAATTAACGGATTTTCTTCTGATGGCGTCGTCACCGTCAACCGCGTTATTCTCAAACCGGGATATACCGTAGACGATCTAGAGGAACGCGTAGCCACCCTGTGCGAAAACGTCAAAACCTACCATTCCGACACCGGCTTTGTCGGCGGCTTTGTCGTGTTAAACAGCGGCATGATTTCCAACGAGGGCAGCTCTGTCGGACAAGCTGTGCAAAGCCCGCTGAAGAACAAGGAGGCGCTGATCGTCACCTTCTGGCAGTCTTTCGAGCAACATGAAGCGTCGCACCGCAGCAGCACCTTTCAACCCCTGTTCGAGAAAGTGCTGGAAATCTGCGATAACGGGAACGAAGAAATCGCCTACAAAATGCTGTGGTCGGGAATGGCTTATTCCGGGGAAGATGCTCTAGCTGCGCGTGCCGCAAAGGCTGAATATAGCAAGGCGGTCTGATCAGGCGCCGTGTCTCCGCCACAGATAGCGGTAAACAAAGCCGGGGAATGCAAACACCAGGAACAGGCACACTGTCGTGGCATAGAACTCCCAATGCTGCTGCTGGACCGGCCCGAGGTTTTTCTCCACCAGATAAGCCAGGCCGCCCACGATGAAATACAGCAGCACCATTTCCAGCAGGCGCCAACCAACGTTTTTAACCCCGCCGGGAGACGGCAGGATGAACAGTCTGCGCTCGAGCAGGAAAGGGGTATTTGCTGCAATGAACATCAACAGCAGCAGAACCAAGGCCTGGGTCATAACAGCGAATGCTGAATGCTATAGGCGCACAGCGCCATCAATGGCTGCGGCAGGATGCCGAGCGCCAGCACCGCCATTCCGTTCACGCTCAAGAGCATGCTGATGTCAGGTTGGGCGGCGATCGGCGTTTGATCCTGGGGCGCATCGAAATACATCACCTTTACGATGCGCAGGTAATAGTAGGCACCGATCACCGACATCAGCACCGCAAATACAACCACCCAGAGGAAACCTGCCTGCAGCGCAGCCTGCAGCACGGACAATTTGGCGTAAAAGCCTACCGTGGGCGGCACGCCGGCCATGGAGAACATCACCAGCAGCATCAGGAATGCATACCAGGGCTTGCGCTGATTCAGCCCCTTGAAATCATCGATGTTCTCCGCCTCGAAGCCCTGGCGCGACAGCAGCAGTATCATGCCGAAACTGCCGAGATTCATCAGCACGTAGGCCAGCACATAGAACATGGAAGCGCTGTAGCCGTTCAGGCTGCCGGAAATGAAGCCCAGCAGCAGAAAGCCCATATGGGAGATGGTGGAGTAGGCCAGCATGCGCTTGATGTTGGTTTGCGCAATAGCGGTAATGTTGCCGATCGCCATAGACAGCACCGCCATGACGATCAGCATTCCCTGCCAGTCGTGCATCATGCCCGGCAATCCTTCGACCAGGAGGCGCATGATGAAGGCAAAGGCCGCTATTTTTGGCGCGGAGCCGATAAACAGCGTCACTGCGGTCGGCGAGCCCTGATAGACATCGGGCACCCACATATGGAATGGGACCGCGCCGAGCTTGAATGCCAGGCCGGCAACGATGAAAACCAGCCCGAATATCAGGACAGTTCTGCTACCCGTGCCCTGCTGAATTGCAGCAGCGATGTTGCCGAGATCGAGACTGCCGGTCGCGCCGTAAATCATGGACATGCCATAGAGCAAAAGACCCGAAGCCAGCGCGCCCAGGATAAAATACTTCATCGCCGCCTCGGTCGCCGGGGAGGAATCGCGCTGCAGCGCCACCATCGCGTACAGGGCCAGGGAAAGGAGCTCCAGGCCAAGATACAGGGTGAGGAAATGGCTGGCCGAAATCATCACCATCATGCCCAGCATGGCGAACAGCAGCAGCACGAAAAATTCGCCCTGGAACAGGTTGCGCAACTGCAGGTAGCCGCGGCTGTAGACCAGCATCACCGACACGGTGATGTAGGTCATCATTTTCAGCACGTCCGCCATGACGTCATCCACGAACATCCCGCTGAAGGTATGCGTCACTTCCAGGCTGCCGGTACTGACGGTTATCCAGGCGGCGCCGAGCAGGGTAAGCTGAGTCAATACATAGCTGATAAAGCGGTTTTTGCCGGACAGGAAAAGATCGACCACCAGAATCAGCGATGCCATGGTCAGCACGAAGATTTCCGGCAGTGCGGGCATTAAATTGGGCACAGCGATCGTCATTTCTCTTCTCTCTCAGGGGCTGTCCATGAATAACTTGGACAATTATGGGCGTGCTGGCGGGATGCGATGCAAGGCGCCGGTCGCGCCGCATGGCCATTCCCTGCAAGTGACCGGCAACGCCGCAGCGCGCCCGCCAGTGCTGCCAGAATGTTCAAGTTATCCATGGACAGCCCCTTATAGCTTGCTTTGCGCCACATGCGACAGCAGGTTGTTTACCGAGTGGTGCATCACTTCGGTAAACGGCAGCGGATACAGGCCCATGCCGAGCACGGCGGCAGCGAGCAGGCCCAGCACCAGGAACTCGCGCGGACTGATGTCGCTCAGTTTTTCGACATGCTCGTTGGCAACGGCCCCGAACACCACGCGTTTCACCATCCACAGCGTATAGGCTGCGCCAAAAATCAGGGTGATTGCGGCGAGGAAGGCGTACCAGAAATTGACCTTGACCGCGCCCATGATCACCATGAATTCACCGACAAAGCCGCTGGTTGCAGGCAGCCCGGAATTCGCCAGGGCGAACAGCACAAAGAAGGCGGCGAACACCGGCATCCTGTTCACCACACCGCCGTAATCGGCGATAGCCCGCGAATGCATGCGATCGTAAAGCACGCCGACACAGAGGAAGAGTGCGGCGGAGATAAAGCCGTGGGAAATCATCTGCACCAGGGCGCCCTCGATGCCATAGGCGTTGAAGATGAAGAATCCCAGCGTGACGAAGCCCATGTGTGAAATAGACGAATAGGCAATCAGTTTCTTCATGTCCGTCTGCACCAGCGCCACCAGGCCGATGTAGACCACCGCAATGAGCGACAGGGCAATCATGAAACCGGACAGGGCATGGCTCGCATCCGGCGTGATCGGCAGCGAAAAGCGCAGCAAGCCGTAAGCGCCCATTTTCAGCATGATCGCCGCCAGCACCACGGAACCGCCGGTAGGCGCCTCGACGTGGGCATCCGGCAACCAGGTATGCACCGGCCACATCGGCACCTTGACCGCGAACGCGACGAGGAAGGCGAGGAAGATCAGCACCTGCTCGGTCATGGACAGCGGCAGCCGGTGGAAATCGAGAATCTCGAAGGTGCCGGCCTTGTTGTACAGGTAGATGAACGCTACCAGCATCAGCAGGGAGCCCAGCAAGGTATAGAGGAAGAACTTGACCGCGGCGTAAACCCGGTTGGGCCCGCCCCATACGCCGATGGCGATGAACATGGGAATCAGCATCGCTTCCCAGAAGACGTAGAACAGTATGGCGTCAAGCGCGGCGAAAACGCCTATCATCAAACCGGACAGGATGAGGAAGGCGGCCATGTACTGCGCCACGCGCTTCTCGATCACTTTCCAGCCGGCGATCACCACCAGCAGGGTAGTAAAACTTGTGAGCAGGATGAACAGAACGGATATGCCGTCCACACCAAGATGATAGGTCACCTTGAAAGTTTCGATCCAGGGGCTGATTTCGACAAACTGCATCCCCGACTGCAAGCTATCGAACTGGGTGTAGAGCGGCAGGCTGACAACGAAACCCGCCAAAGCGCCGAGCAGCGCCAGAATCCGCGCCAATCCGGCATTGCGGTCGCTGCCGGTGGCGAGCACGGCAACGCCGGCCGCGATCGGCACCCAGATAACCAGACTCAACAACGGCAGGCCAGCAGTCATAGCTTGTTCTTATCCCTTGACAAACCAGGTCATCAGCACGAACACACCGATAATCATGGCGAAAGCGTAATGGTAAATATATCCGGTCTGGAGTTGGCGAATCAAAGCGGAGAACCTGCCCACCAACCTGGCCGTGCCGTTGACCATCAATCCGTCGATCAGCGTGACATCGCCGACCTTCCACAGGCCGCGCCCCAGCGCGCGGGCGCCGCCGGCGAAAAACCAGTCGTTGAATTCATCGAAGCCGTATTTGCGTTCCAGGATCCCGTAAATCAGGCTGAAACGGTTTTTGAGCATCTCCGGAATATCCGGACGCTTCAGATAGAAGAACCAGGAAACCACCACACCCGAAACAGCCAGCCAGAACGGCAGGGTGGTCAGCGCATGGATCGCCATGGCGAAGGCGCCGTGGAATTCCGTAGCGAGTTCTTCCATGGCAGGGTGATTATGCGCGATATGGATCGCGCCATTGAAGTAATCTCCGAACAGCATGGGCTGGATGGTGAGATAGCCGATCACCAGCGAGGGGATCGCAAGCATGATGAGCGGAAGGGTAACCACCCAGGGCGACTCATGGGGCTTGCCCCCGTGGCCATGGCCGTGCTCGTCATGGCCATGGCCGGCGTGCGCCGGGAAGCGCTCCCTGCCATGAAAGACCAGGAAATACATGCGGAAGGAATAGAATGCCGTGACAAAAACGCCTGCCACCACCGCAAAATATGCAAAGCCGGAGCCCGGCAGGTGCGACAGGCTTACCGCCTCGATAATGCTGTCCTTGGAATAGAAACCGGCGAAGAAGGGCGTGCCTATCAGCGCCAGCGATCCTATCAGCGATGTGATCCAGGTAATCGGCATGTACTTGCGCAGACCCCCCATGTGGCGGATATCCTGGTCATGATGCATGCCGATGATTACCGAGCCCGCCGCCAGGAACAGAAGCGCCTTGAAGAAGGCATGCGTCATGAGGTGGAAAATCGCCACCGAGTAGGCGGATGCGCCCAGTGCCACCGTCATGTAGCCCAGTTGCGAAAGCGTCGAATAGGCCACCACCCGCTTGATGTCATTCTGGATGACACCCAGGAAACCCATGAACAGCACGGTGATGGCGCCGATCACCATCACCACCGAGAGCGCGGTGTCAGACAGCTCGAACAGGGGCGACATGCGCGCCACCATGAAAATGCCGGCCGTCACCATGGTCGCCGCGTGGATCAGCGCGGAAATCGGTGTCGGGCCTTCCATCGAATCGGGCAGCCAGACATGCAGGGGAAATTGAGCCGATTTGCCCATGGCGCCGACGAACAGCAGAATACAGATCAGCGTCAGCAGCGACCAGGTTTGCCCTTCGATCAGCGTAATGGTGTGGCCCGCCATACCAGGCGCCTGGGCGAACACCGAGGCATAGTCGAGGGTGCCGAAGTTTGCCAGAACCAGGCCGATTCCCAGCAGGAACCCGAAATCGCCGACGCGGTTGACAAGAAACGCCTTGAGATTGGCGTAGATCGCAGTCGGCCGGGTGTACCAGAAGCCGATGAGAAGGTAGGAGACCACGCCCACCGCTTCCCAGCCGAAGAAAAGCTGGACGAAGTTGTTCGACATCACCAGCATCAGCATGGCAAAGGTGAACAGCGAAATATAACTGAAGAAGCGCTGATAGCCGGGGTCATCGGCCATGTAGCCGATGGTGTAGATGTGCACCATCAGCGAGACAAAGGTGACCACCAGCATCATCAGCACCGTCAGGCGGTCGATCAGGAAGCCGACCTCGAAACGGGTCTCCCCGGTGGTAAGCCAGGTATAAACACTGCCGTTGAAAGTGTGTCCGGCAAGCACATCCCGGAAGATCACCACGGAGGCGATGAAGGAGATTGCCACGCTGAGGATAGTCACCCAATGGGAAGCCGAACGCCCGATCATCCGGCCGAACAGGCCGGCGATCAGAGCGCCTGCGAGCGGTGCCAGCGGGACCAGCAGATAGAGTTTTTGCATTTCAGTCATATTTAATCATGTAGGGTGGGCACCGTTTTTGTGCCCACGCGGCGAGTGAAGATTATTTCCGCGTGGGCAAAAGGGCGTTGCCCACCCTACCTACCCTTTCAAATGATCCAGCTCAGTCACGTTAATCGTATTCAGGTTGCGGAACAGCGCCACCAGGATCGCGAGGCCTATGGCCGATTCGGCCGCAGCAACGGTGAGGATAAAGAAAACGAAAACTTGTCCGGCGGTATCGTTCATGTAATGCGAAAAGGCGACGAAATTCATGTTCACCGCCAGCAGCATCAGTTCGATCGCCATCAGGATGATGATCAGGTTCTTGCGGTTGAGGAAAATTCCCACCACGCTGATGGCAAACAGCAGCGCGCCAAGAATCAAATAATGGGTTAATGTCAGCACCTTATTCCCCTTCCTTTTGCGCGCCGGGCGGCAAGCTGCCCGTCCCTGCCGGCCCGACTTCCGCCGGCATCGAAACCATGCGGACGCGATCCTTGCGCTTGACACTCACCTGCCACGACGGATCCTGGTGTTTGGTGCCCACGCGGCGGCGCAAGGTGATTGCGATCGCGGCGATAATCGCCACCAGCAGGATCACGGCGGCGATCTCGAACGGATAAACGTAGTCGGTATAGATCAGCAGGCCGAGTTCCTTGGTGTTGCTATAACCCGCAGCATGGCGAACCGGAGCGCCGCCTATGGTGCGTCCCGCCACCGTCAGAACGAGCACCATCTCGATCGCCATCAGTAGTCCGACGAAAGCCGCCAGCGGCAGATTCGACCAGAACCCTGCACGCATTTTTTCGATATTGAGGTTAAGCATCATCACCACGAACAGGAACAGCACCATCACCGCGCCGATATAAACCAGCACCAGGGTGATCGCGAGAAACTCGGCCTCCAGCAGCATCCACAAACCGGCCCCGGTGAAGAACGACAGCACAAGGAACAGCGCGGCATGCACCGGATGGCGCGCCGTTACGACGCGGAACCCGGCGAACAGCAGGATGGTCGCGAGGAAGTAAAAAACCAGTGTTTCAAAATTCATAATCAAAACCTTTTCACCACAGAGACACAGAGACACCGAGAAAACCAGGCGCCAGGTTTCAGCTTTAAGAGCTTTTCTCTCTGCGCCTCTGTGTCTCTGTGGTTCATGCTTTTATCAACTAACGGTATTTCGCATCCGCCGCCCGATCCCTGGCGATCTGCGCTTCATGCTTGTCACCCACGGCAAGCAGCATGTCCTTGGTGTAGTAAAGATCGCCGCGTTTTTCGCCGTGATAGTCGAACACCCGGGTTTCGACGATGGCGTCCACCGGGCAGGCTTCCTCGCAATATCCGCAGAAAATGCACTTGGTCAAATCAATATCGTAGCGCGTGGTGCGCCTTGTCCCGTCTTCGCGCTGCGCCGATTCGATCGTGATAGCCAGCGCCGGGCAGGCCGCCTCGCACAGTTTGCAGGCGATGCAACGCTCCTCGCCGTTGGGGTAGCGGCGCTGCGCGTGCAGGCCGCGGAAGCGCGGCGACAGCGGGGTGCGCTCCTCGGGAAACTGTACCGTGATTTTGCGCGCGAACATGTAGCGCCCGGTCAGCGCCATGCCCTTGAGCAGCTCGATCAGCAGGAAAGTCGAAAAGAAGCTTTTGATCTTGTTCACGCTCTTTTCCCCCTAGGGCCTGCGAATGAATAACCTGAATAATTATGGGTGCGCTGGCGGGATGCGATGCAAGGCCCCGGACGCGCCGCATGGCCATTCCCTGCAAGCGGACGGCAACGCAGCAGCGCGCCCGTCAGCGCAGCCAGAATGTTCAGGTTATTCATTTGCAGGCCCTCAATGGAACAGGTAGCCGTAAGGGGTCTGCATGGCGGCAGCGACCACCATCAACCACACCAGCGTTACCGGAATGAACACCTTCCAACCGAGACGCATGATCTGGTCATAGCGATAGCGCGGGAAAGTGGCACGAAACCACAGGAACAGGAACAGGATGAAGCACGCCTTGGCGAACAGCCAGAAGAAGCCGGGAATCCAGGTAAACGGCGCAACCTCGATCGGCGGGTTCCAGCCGCCCAGGAACAGCAGGGAGGTCATGGTCGCAACCAGGATCATGTTGGCGTATTCCGCCAGGAAGAAAATGGCGAATGCGAAACCGGAGTACTCTACGTGGAAGCCGACGATCTCGGATTCGCCCTCGACCACGTCGAAGGGGGCGCGGTTGGTTTCCGCCACGCCGGCGATCAGATACACGATGAACAGCGGGAACAGCGGCAGCCAGTACCAGTTGAACATGCCGCCCTGCTGTCCATTGACGATCTCGACCAGATTCAGGCTCTGTGCCGCCAACAGTACGCCGACCAGGGCGAATCCCATGGCGAGTTCGTACGACACGATCTGCGCCGCGGCGCGCATCCCGCCGAGGAAGGAATACTTGGAGTTGGAAGCCCAGCCCGCCAGCACGATGCCGTACACGCCCATCGAGGTGATCGCCATGACATAGAGCAGGCTCGCGTCGATATTCGCCACCATCAGTTCGGGGCCGAACGGCACCACTGCCCAGGCGGCCAGCGCCGGGCCGAGGGCCAGCAAAGGCGCCAGCAGGAAAACCCCCTTGCTGGCGCCGGCAGGGATAACGATCTCTTTCATGAACAGCTTCAGGCCGTCGGCAATCGGCTGCAACCAGCCTTTGGGGCCGACTCGGTTTGGACCGATGCGCACCTGCATGTAGCCGATAATCTTGCGCTCGGCGTAGGTAAGATAGGCCACGCCCAGCAACAATGGCACGATGATGGCGAAGATCTTCGCCAGATTCGACACCACCGGCCAGGTAAAGCCGAAAAATCCCTGAAGAAGCGTGATTGTGTCAGTCATGGTCTTTACCCTGCCCGCCCTACTACGATCTCATCCAGCATGCCGCCAAGCATGGCGGTGGCCGGGTGTCCGGCAGGCACCCGCACGCAATCATTCGGCAACCGGTCGTCCCGGACCGCCTTGAGAACAACGCTGCCCGCCCCCTGGCGGACAATCACGTCCGTACCCTCGGCGACACCGGCACGGTCCAGGGTTTCGCCATTCATCGTAGCGGCCGGCATGCCCGCTGCAGCGGTTTTCTGCAAGGCAGTGGCGCGGCGCACGATGGAATCGGCATGGTACATCGGCACTTCTCCGATGCGCTGCAGGCCGCCGGCAGCCGCACCGACAGGCTTGGCTACAGGTGCTTTCAACTGGTTATTCAATTTTGCGCTCAAGTCGCCATGCAGTGCTTCCGCGCGCACCTGCTCGCTGCTCTCGTAGTCAAAACCGGGCAGTTCCATCAGGTTACCCAATACGCGCAGCACCTTCCATGCCGGACGGGTTTCGCCGAGGGGTTTTACTGCTGCGCTGAAGCTTTGTGCGCGGCCCTCGGTGCTGACAAAAGTGCCGGAGGTTTCGCTGAACGGCGCCACCGGCAGCAGCACATGCGCATAATCCAGCGCATGATGTTTGTAGGGGCTCAAGGCGACGACCAATTGTGCGGACTGCAAAGCCGCCAGGATCCTGGCCGGGTTGTAGCTGTCCAGTTCCGCTTCCACGCCAAGCAGGATGTAGGCACGGCGGGGGTCTTCGACCATCTTTCCGGCATTCATGCCGTCATTGCCGGGCACGGCGCCGGCCAGGCAGGCGCCTACGCTGTTCGCCGCTTCGCCGAGGAAGCCGAGTTTTGCACCGGCAAGTTCCGCCACCTGCTGCGCCAGGGCATGCAATTCGGCATAGCGCGGATGGTGCTGCGCCAGGTTGCCGAGCAACACCGCCTTGCGCTCGCCCTGCCTGAGGCTTGCGGCAATCGCCAGAGCGATTGAGTGCTGAGTTCCGTAGGGCATTTCAGGACTCAGGACTGTGGACTCAGGACTGCTTTCGGAGCCCGCCAGCGCACGCCGGACCTGGTCGAGCGCCTGAACCATCGCATCGGGCGCGACGATGGCCTTGTTGGCCACATTGCACAGCAGGTCGTCGTCCACCGGGTTAATCAGATTGAGCTGCGCGCCGCGCTTCACCGCCTGGCGCAGGCGATGGGCCAGCAGCGGGTGGTCGGCACGGAGCGTGCTGCCGACGACCAGCACGCTGTCCAGTTTCTCCAGTTCGGCGATAGCCATCCCCAGCCAGGGGGCGCCCTGCAGGTTGGCGTCGGCGCTGAAATCGGACTGACGCAGGCGGTGATCGACGTTGCCGCTGCCTATGCCATGCATCAGTTTCTGCAGCAGGTAAAGTTCTTCCACGGTGGCATGCGGCGAAGCCAACGCACCGATCTGCGCATCGCCATTCTCGGTGCGGACACGTTTCAATCCGCCGGCGACGGCTTCCAGCGCTTCGGGCCAATCGCATTCCCGCCACTCGCCGTAGCGCTTGACCATCGGGCGCTGCAGACGCTCGGGTGAATTCAGACCTTCGTAGGCGAAGCGGTCCTTGTCCGACAGCCAGCACTCGTTGATTTCCTCATTGTCGCGCGGCAGCACGCGGAATACGCGGTTGTTCTTGGTCTCCACGGCAAGATTGGCGCCCAGCCCGTCGTGCGGGCTGATCGATGGCCGCGTGGTCAGCTCCCAGCCGCGTGCGCTGTAGCGGAACGGCTTGCTGGTGAGCGCGCCCACCGGGCACAGGTCGATGATGTTGCCCGACAGTTCGGAGCCGATCGAACTCTCGATGAAGGTCGTGATTTCCGAATGCTCGCCGCGGCCGATCTGTCCCATTTCCATAATGCCGGCGATTTCCTGGCCGAAACGCACACAGCGGGTACAGTGGATGCAACGCGTCATGTCGGTGGAAATCAGCGGGCCGATATTCTTGTTCAACACCACGCGTTTTTCCTCGGCATAGCGCGAGTTGCCCATGCCATAACCCACCGCCAGGTCCTGCAACTGGCACTCGCCGCCCTGGTCGCAGATCGGGCAATCGAGGGGATGATTGACGAGGAGGAATTCCATCACCGCTTTCTGCGCCTTGAGGGCAGTCTCGGAGCGCGTCATCACCTTCATCCCGTCGGTCACCGGCGTGGCACAGGCCGGCATCGGCTTGGGCGCCTTTTCGACCTGAACCAGACACATGCGGCAGTTTGCGGCGACGGAAAGCTTCTTGTGGTAGCAGAAGCGCGGAATATAGATGCCCGCCGCATCGGCCGCATCGATAATGGTGGTGCCCGGTTCGACCGTGAGCTGTTTGCCGTCTATTTCGATGTTTAGCATATTCTTAAACCATGCACTTCTTGTGCTGGATGTGGTGTTCGAATTCGTGGCGGAAATGCTTGAGCATACCCTGGACCGGCATCGCCGCGGCATCGCCCAGGGCGCAGATGGTCCGGCCCGAGATGTTTCCGGCCACCGAGTCGAGCAGATCCAGATCTTCCGGCCTGCCCAGACCATGCTCTATGCGATGGATGATGCGATACAACCAGCCGGTGCCCTCGCGGCAGGGCGTGCACTGGCCGCAGGATTCCTCGAAGTAGAAATAGGACAGACGCTCCAGCGCGCGCACCATGCACACCGTGTCGTCCATCACGATCACCGAACCCGCCCCGAGGTAGGAGCCGGCCTGGGCGATGGAGTCGTAGTCCATGGTAAGTTGCATCATGATCTCGCCCGGCAGCACCGGCACCGAGGATCCGCCGGGAATGACCGCTTTCAGCTTGCGCCCGCCGCGCACTCCGCCCGCCATTGCCAGCAGTTCCGAAAACGGCGTGCCCATGGCAACTTCGAAGTTGCCGGGACTGTTGACGTGGCCGGAAACGGAAAAAATCTTGGTGCCGCCGTTGTTGGGCTTGCCCAGTTCGAGGAATTTCTGGCCGCCATGCTTGACGATGTAGGGGATGGAGGCCAGCGTCTCGGTATTGTTGATTGTGGTGGGCTTGCCATAGAGGCCGAAACTCGCCGGGAACGGCGGTTTGAAGCGCGGCTGCCCCTTCTTGCCCTCGATCGACTCGAGCAGCGCGGTTTCCTCGCCGCACACATAGGCGCCGAAACCGTGGTGGGCATGGATATCGAAATCCAGGCCGCTGCCCAAAATATTCCTGCCCAGCAGGCCGGCGGCACGCGCCTCATCCAGGGCCTCCTCGAAGCGCTCGTAGGCTTCCCAGATTTCGCCGTGGATGTAGTTGTAGCCCACTTTCGCGCCCAGCGTGTAGCCGCCGATGATCATGCCCTCGATCAACTGGTGCGGGTTGTACCGGATGATGTCGCGGTCCTTGAAAGTGCCTGGTTCGCCTTCGTCGCTGTTGCAGACGAGGTATTTGTCGCCTTCGTAGTTGCGCGGCATGAAGCTCCACTTCAGGCCGGTGGGAAAACCCGCTCCGCCGCGCCCGCGCAGCGCGCTGATCTTGAGCTGATTGATGATTTCATCAGGCGGCATTTTCTCGGCCAGCACCTTCTTCAGGGCATCGTAACCGCCGACGGACAGATAGTTCGCCAGCTTCCACGATTCCGGCAGGTGGATGGAGTGAAAAATGACTTCGTTTTGTCCCTTGGGGGTATTTGCCATGATTTAGTCCAACCCCGCCAGGATCGCGTCTATCGTTTCGGGCGAGAGATTGGCGCATATTTTCTTGTTGTTGAGCTGGAACAGCGGGGCATCGCCGCAGGCGCCCATGCACTCGCCTTCCTTGAGAGTGAACCTGCCATCCGGCGTAGTCTCGCCGAAACCGATACCCAGTTTGCGCTGCAGATATTCCACCGCCGATTCGGCCCCCATCAGGGTGCAGGACAGGTTGGTGCAGACCGTGATCTTGTGCTTGCCGACCGGCTTCAGGTCGTACATGTTGTAGAAGGTCGCCACCTCCTGTGCCGCGATGGGCTGCATACCCAAATAGTGCGCGACAAACGCTATGGTTTCAGGTGCGAGCCAGCCCTTTTCGTCCTGGGCAATGCGCAGCGCCGACATCACAGCCGACTGCTTGTGCTCGGGTGGGTACTTGGCGACCTCGCGGTCTATCTTCTTGAGCGATTCGGGTGTAAGCATAATTCTCTTTTTAACCACGAATAAACACGAATGAACACGCATTAAAACCAAACGGGGCACAATATTCATTCGTGAACATTCGTGAACATTCGTGCCCATTCGTGGTAAAAACTTGTTTCTTCATCGGTCAATTTCGCCAAATACGATATCGAACGTACCCATCAGCGCCACCACGTCGGCGATCATGTGACCACGCGCCATCTCGTCCATCGCAGACATGTGCGAAAAGCCGGGGGCGCGGATCTTCATGCGGTAGGGTTTGTTGGCACCATCGGAAACCAGGTAGATGCCAAACTCACCCTTGGGATGTTCCACCGCCGCATAGACTTCACCCTCCGGCACGTGCATGCCTTCGGTAAAGAGTTTGAAGTGGTGGATCAATTCTTCCATGTTCTGCTTCATCCCGACGCGCGAGGGCGGCGCCACCTTATGGTTGTCGGTAATCACCGGGCCGGGATTCTTGCGCAGCCAGGCCACGCACTGCTTGATGATGCGATTGGCCTGCCGCATTTCCTCCATGCGCACCAGATAGCGGTCATAACAGTCGCCGTTGACGCCGACCGGAATATCGAAATCCACCTTGTCATAAACTTCGTAGGGCTGTTTTTTGCGCAGATCCCAGGCCACTCCGGAACCGCGCAACATGGGGCCGGTCAGCCCCAAAGCCATGGCACGTTCGGGCGTGACCACACCGATGCCGACGGTGCGCTGCTTCCAGATACGGTTGTCGGTGAGCAGGGTTTCATACTCATCGACACAGACCGGGAAGCGGTTGGTGAAGTCTTCAATGAAATCCAGCATCGAGCCATGGCGATTATCGTTCATCGCGGCCACCTGCTGCGCGCTGTGGACCTTCATCTTCGACACCTCATACAGCGGCATCGAGTCCGGCAGGTCGCGGTAAACGCCGCCCGGACGGTAGTAGGCGGCGTGCAGGCGCGCGCCCGATACGGCCTCGTAGATGTCCATCAGGTCTTCACGCTCGCGGAAGGTATAGAGGAACATCGTCATGGCGCCGATGTCCAGACCGTGCGCCCCCAGCCACAGCAGATGATTGAGGATGCGGGTTATTTCATCGAACATCACACGGATGTACTGGGCGCGAATTGGCACCTCGATGCCCAGCAGCTTCTCTGTCGCCATCACATAAGCGTGCTCGTTGCACATCATGGAGACGTAGTCGAGACGGTCCATATAAGGCATCGCCTGGAGGAAGGTCTTGTGCTCGGCGAGTTTTTCGGTGGCGCGGTGCAGGAGACCGATATGCGGGTCGGCGCGCTGCACCACCTCGCCGTCCAGTTCCAGCACCATGCGCAGCACACCGTGCGCTGACGGGTGCTGCGGCCCGAAATTCAGCGTGTAATTCCGAATATCAGCCACCGTAGCCCTCCTCGCGTACAATCCGTGGCGTCAACTCGCGCGGCTCCACCGTCACCGGCTGATAAATCACACGCCGCTGTTCCGGGTCGTAGCGCATCTCGACATTGCCGCTAATCGGGAAATCCTTGCGGAAGGGATGGCCAATAAAGCCGTAATCGCTGAGGATGCGGCGCAGGTCGGGATGGCCGTTGAAGATGATTCCGTACAAATCGAAGGCCTCCCGCTCGAACCAGTTTGCCCCGGACCAGATGCCCGATACCGAATCAACCATCGGGAAATCATCGTCGGCGGGGTAAACCTTCAGGCGCACGCGCTGGTTGTTGCTCACCGACAGCAAATGCGTCACCACGCAGAAACGCGCGCCCTTCCAGCGCCCGTCGCCATAGGTACTGAGATCCATCCCACACAGGTCGGTGAGCTGTTCAAAGCGCAACGCCGGCGCATCGCGCAGAATTTGAGCCGCTTCCTGCCAGTTCTCCGGTCTGATTTCCGCCGTCAATTGACCAGCATACCCGGACATCCTGACCAGCTTTTCGCCTAGCAAGGCTTGCAGGTTTTGTTTGAGGTTTTCCAGTTTCATGAGCGTTTAACGGGCTATGGTATGGGTGCGCTTGATCTTGTTCTGCAACTGGATCAGGCCATAGAGCAACGCCTCCGCCGTGGGCGGGCAACCGGGCACATACACGTCTACTGGCACAATGCGGTCGCAACCGCGCACCACCGAATAGGAATAATGATAATAGCCGCCGCCGTTGGCGCATGATCCCATGGACAACACCCAGCGCGGCTCGGCCATCTGATCGTAAACCTTGCGCAACGCCGGCGCCATCTTGTTGGTCAGCGTGCCGGCCACGATCATCACGTCAGACTGGCGCGGGCTGGGACGGAAAACAATCCCGAAGCGGTCGAGGTCGTAGCGCGAAGCGCCTGCCTGCATCATTTCCACGGCGCAGCAGGCCAGCCCGAAGGTCATCGGCCACATCGAGCCGGTGCTGGCCCAGTTTAAAACCGTATCGAGGGAAGTGGTGACGAAGCCCTTTTCCAGAACACCCTCAATGCCCATGCGCCACCTCCATTATCGTCTGGCTGCCATTCCGAACGCCGTGCCAACTCTGGCATCCAACGGCATTCGCGGCCGGTCGCATCCCCGTTGCACGGGGCCCCTGCTTCCTGCTCATGCCTCTGCCTCCTTCACGCATTCCGTAGCTTCCACTTCCCCGTGTCGGCATCCAACGGCATTCGCGGCCGGTCGCATCCCCGTTGCACGGGGCCCCTGCTTCCTGCTCATGCCGTTACTCCCATTCCAGCGCCCCCTTCTTCCACTCGTAAATGAAACCGACTACCAGGATGGAAAGGAAGATCGCCATCGAAACAAAACCGAACAGGCCGATTTTTTCGAGCACCACGGCCCACGGAAAAAGGAAGGCGATCTCAAGATCGAAGAGGATGAACAGGATGGCAACCAGATAATAGCGCACGTCGAATTTCATGCGCGCGTCTTCGAAGGCCTCGAAGCCGCATTCGTAGGGGGAAAGCTTGGCACTGTCAGGGCGATGGGGAGCAATGATTCTCCCCAGACTCATAGTAACACCTCCGAATGCAAGGCCTACTACGATAAAAAGCAAAATCGGAAAATAATTTTCCAGCATTTAGCCTGCGCCCCTTCTGAAGGTATGTCTTGTTATTTGGGCATGTGCCGAACATCTGAACGGCACTTTAAGTTAATTAATATACGTTAATATTATAACGACCTTAATGTCCGAATGGCGAGCTTTTTTAAAAAAAATTCGCCATCAAAAAATCTGGTGCCGATGAGCAGACTCGAACTGCTACGGCTTTCGCCACCGCCCCCTCAAGACGGCGTGTCTACCAATTTCACCACATCGGCATTCAAAAACTAAAAGTTACTTCGGTATTTCTCCGGATTTGGATCCGGCAACACCACCCTGCGCCGGCGCTTCAGGCTCGGCCTGCTTCACGGCACCCAATGGCTGAGAGGGCTGCACTACGCCCTTTCGAGCTTCCATCACACCCACGGCCTTGTCTGTGTGGCTGGAAAAATAAGTCAGGCCCAAACTGGTAAGGAAAAACACTGTAGCAAAAATCGCCGTGGCACGGCTTAAAAAATTAGCCGACCCGGTGGAACCAAAAAGACTGCCGGATGCGCCGCTACCAAAAGCGGCACCCATATCAGCCCCTTTTCCGTGCTGCATCAACACCAGGCCGATAACGCCCAGTGCCGCCAGAATATGTAAAACCCAAACCAAAGTTTCCATCGTTACCTCAAACCCAAACCCGTTTTAGCGCTGCGCGGCGCGGCAAATCGCAAGAAATTCCTGTGCATCCAGAGAAGCGCCGCCGATCAGTCCGCCATCGATATCAGGCATGGAGAACAATTCTGCCGCATTTGATCCCTTAACGCTACCCCCATACTGAATTACCAAACCCTCGGCCACTCCTGCGTTCAGAGCAGCGATCCTGGAACGGATAAATGCATGGACCGCCTGCGCCTGATCTGCCGTGGCCGTTTTGCCGGTACCGATCGCCCAGACAGGTTCATACGCAACTACCGCCTTGGCCAACGAAGCGACGCCGAGTTTAGCGGTCACCGTATCGAGCTGACGCGCCACCACAGCTTCGGTCATGCCGGCTTCGCGCTCCTGCAGCGTTTCACCAACACACAGGATCGGGGTCAGGCCGGCCTTCTGCGCCGCTTCGAATTTCAGCGCCACGACCGCGTCATCCTCGCCATACAGGGCACGGCGCTCGGAATGACCAACGAGCACATAGTTGCAACCGAATTCGAGCAACATGGCAGCGGAAACCTCGCCGGTAAACGCGCCCTTGTCATGCTGGCTCAGATTCTGCGCACCCCAGGCGATTGCCGTATTTTGCAGCAGGGCTTGCGCCTGGAACAGGTAGGGATAAGGCACGCATACTGCACACCCCATGCCTTGCACGCCAGCCATGCCGGCGAGCAGCGACTCCAGCAGCGCTTGATTCCGCGCCAGACCGCCGTTCATCTTCCAGTTACCCGCAACCAATTTTTTCCGCATGGCCGTTCCCGTTTTGTCCCTTTTGCAAAGCGCGAAATCATAACCTCTAATATACTTGCGGTCAATCCAAATGCCGGACAGCAATGCCATTTTGTTGGTTTACAATATTATTTCCGAATAAATTCGGAACAGATTTTAAGTCTTGTAATATTTCTGCAACATTGCCGGTTTAACATTGCGTCCGACATCGGGACACCACCGCTGCCAACCAAATCATAACTCCTGGAGAACATTCAATGATCAAAGCGAAATTTGGCCGAGGCCTGATCGCCTCCCTCACCCTCGCGGCAGGCCTGGGCGCCGCAGCCCCGATTTTTGCCGGCAACATCACCGGCGCTGGGGCGACCTTCCCTTACCCGATTTACGCCAAATGGGCTGAAGCCTACAAGGCCAAGACTGGCGTCAGCATGAACTACCAATCCATCGGTTCCGGCGGCGGCATCAAGCAGATAACGGCCAAGACCGTGGATTTCGGTGCTTCCGACATGCCTCTGAAGCCGGAGGAACTGGATAAGGATGGCCTGATGCAATTCCCGGCAGTAATGGGCGGCGTTGTGCCGGTCATCAATCTGCCCGGCACCGCAGAAGGCCACATCAAGTTGAGCGGCGGCGTGCTGGCCGACATTTTCATGGGCAAGGTGAAAAAATGGAATGATGCTGCAATCGCCAACCTCAACAAGGGGGTCGCGCTGCCCGATGAGGCCATTACCGTAGTGCACCGTTCCGATGGCTCCGGCACCACCTTCATTTTCACCAACTATCTGTCCAAGGTCAGCCCAGAGTGGAAGTCCAAGGTCGGCGAGGGCACTTCAGTATCCTGGGCGACCGGCGTGGGCGGCAAGGGCAATGAAGGTGTAGCTTCTTATGTACAGCGCATCAAGGGTTCGATCGGCTACGTCGAATTTGCCTACGCACTGCAGAACAAGATGAACTATACCCAGTTGCAGAACAAAGAGGGCCAGTTCACCAAGCCCGAAGAGGAATCGTTCAAGGCTGCCGCCGCCAATGCGCGTTGGGACAAGGCCCCAGGTTTCTATGAAATTCTCACCGACGAGCCGGGCAAGCAAAGCTGGCCCATTACCGGCGCCACCTTCATCCTGATGCATAAAGTTCAAGCCAAACCGGAAACGGCCAGGGAGGTGCTGAAGTTCTTCGACTGGGCCTACACCAACGGCGGCAAAATGGCGATGGAACTGGATTATATCCCCATGCCGGAGAGCGTCTCCAAGCTGGTCAGGAACGCCTGGAAAACACAGATCAAGGGCACAGACGGCAAAGCAGTTTGGCAGTAAATAGCCGCATCCTCGATTTTCTTGCGTAAAATATTAAGGAGCCTCAGGGCTCCTTAATATTTTTGAAACAATATTTACTGTAAAATACCTTGATGTCCAGAATATTCCCCGATGCGCGCCTGAAACGGCAACACCTGCTGGATCTGGTGTTCCGTAATACTACATGGCTGTTCGCTTTTATCGTATTTGTCATCCTCGCCGCCATTGTGGCATCGCTGGTAATCGGCAGCATGCCCGCAATCAAGGCCTTCGGCTTCGGCTTCCTGTTCAGCTCGGAATGGAACCCGGTCACCAAACAATTCGGCGCATTGGTGCCTATCGTCGGCACGCTCGCCACCTCCATCATTGCCTTGCTGATCGGCATACCGGCCAGCTTCGGCATCGCCCTGTTTATCACCGAACTGTCGCCGCGCTGGCTCAAGCGCCCGCTCGGCATCGCGGTTGAACTGCTGGCCGGCATACCGAGCATCATCTACGGCATGTGGGGCCTGTTCGTCTTTGCGCCAAGATTTGCCGAAATCGAGCCCTGGCTCACGGAGCATCTCGGCAACGTCGCCCTGATCGGGCCGCTGTTCCAGGGACCGCCGATGGGCATCGGCATGCTCACCGCGGGGCTGATCCTGGCGATCATGGTGATCCCTTTCATCGCCTCGGTGATGCGCGACGTATTCGAGATCGTGCCGCCCCTGCTCAAGGAATCTGCCTACGGCCTTGGCGCCACCACCTGGGAGGTCGTCTGGAACATTGTCCTTCCCTACACCAAGATCGGCGTTGTTGGCGGCATCATGCTCGGCCTCGGGCGAGCTCTGGGTGAAACCATGGCGGTGACCTTCGTCATCGGCAACGCCCACGAACTCAGCGGTTCCCTGCTGATGCCGGGCAACAGCATTTCCTCGGCCCTGGCCAATGAATTCACCGAGGCTGTCGGCGGTCTTTACACCTCCGCGCTGATTGAGCTGGGGCTGATCCTGTTCCTGATTACCTTCATCGTGCTTTCGCTTTCCAAGCTGCTGCTGAAACAGCTTGGAAAGCGCGAAGGCCAACAAACATAAAGCCATGATCTCCCTCTACACGCGCAGACGGCTCGTCAATGGCCTCAACCTGACCCTTTCACTGTTCACCATGGTGTTCGGCCTGTTCTGGCTCGGCTGGATACTCTGGACGCTGCTGGCGCATGGCCTTCACGGTCTGGTACCCAGTCTGTTCACGCAGATGACCCCGCCGCCCGGAAGCAGCGGCGGCCTGCTCAATGCCATTGCCGGCAGCTTCGCCATGACCATGGTTGCCACCCTGATTGGCACCCCGGTCGGCATTCTCGCCGGCACCTACCTGGCCGAATTCGGTCAAAGGGGCTGGCTTGCCCCGACCACGCGATTCATCAACGACATCCTCCTGTCGGCGCCATCGATTGTCATCGGCCTCTTCATCTACGAGATCTATGTAATAAGCATGGGCCATTTCTCCGGCTGGGCAGGCTCGTTCGCCTTGGCCCTGATCGTCATTCCGGTGGTGGTTCGCACCACCGAAAACATGCTGCGGCTGGTGCCGAACAGCCTGCGCGAGGCGGCCGCCGCGCTCGGCTCGCCGCAATGGAAGGTGGTCATGCTGGTTACCCTGCGCGCCTCCACAACGGGCATATTGACCGGCATCCTGCTGGCGGTGGCACGCATCAGCGGCGAAACCGCCCCGCTGCTGTTCACCGCGCTCAACAACCAGTTCTGGAGCAACAACATGAACCAGCCCATGGCCAACCTGCCGGTGGTGATCTTCCAGTTCGCCATGAGCCCCTATGAAGACTGGCAAAACCTGGCCTGGGCGGGCGCCCTGCTGATTACGATCGGCGTGTTGGGCCTGAACATTCTGGCTCGCGTTCTCTTCCGCCAGAAGGCCCAGTCACATTAATCCTGGATGAAACAATGAACGACACCATCATCACCAACCCCAAAATCATCATCAAGGACCTGAGTTTTTATTATGGGAGTTACCACGCTCTCAAGTCCATCAACCTGAGCATCCCGGAAAAAAAGGTCACCGCCTTCATCGGCCCGTCCGGCTGCGGCAAATCCACCCTGCTGCGCACCTTCAACCGCATGTACGAGCTGTACCCGAAACAGAGGGCCCAGGGTGAAATCATACTGGACGGGGAAAACATCCTCGATTCAAAGCAGGACCTGAACAAGCTGCGCTCCCTGGTAGGCATGGTATTCCAGAAACCGACGCCATTCCCCATGTCGATTTACGACAATATCACCTTCGGCGTGAAGCTCTACGAGAGTCTGAGCAAGCGCGACATGGCCGATCGCGTCGAATGGGCGCTGCGCAAGGCTGCGTTGTGGGATGAAGTGAAGGACAAGCTGAAACAGAACGGCACCAGCCTCTCCGGCGGGCAGCAGCAGCGCCTCTGCATCGCCCGCGCCATCGCCGTCAAGCCCGAAGTGGTGCTGCTCGATGAGCCGGCATCGGCGCTCGACCCGATCTCCACCGCCCACATCGAAGAGCTGATCCACGAGTTGAAGAAGGACTACACCATCGTCATCGTCACCCACAACATGCAGCAGGCAGCCCGTGTTTCCGACTACACCGCCTACATGTACCTGGGCGAACTGATCGAGTTCGGCGATACCGACAAGATCTTCACCACGCCGAAGAAGACGGCGACCGAGGATTACATTACCGGGAAATTCGGCTAAGCGCTTACCGCTCCCTCCCGGCCTCATGAAACGCCTTGCGCACCGGCGAGAGCAGGTATTCCATCACCGTGCGCCGCCCGAGCAGGATCTCGGCGGTAGCCTGCATCCCGGCCCCGAGCGGGAAACGTTC
>JAJYXP010000076.1 GCA_021801705.1 Pseudomonadota bacterium | reverse complement strand
CCCTCAGTAAGGAAGATGCTTTGGTTATCGGCACGTTTAAACATTTATTGACACAGTCAGACTAGTAGTCAGTCGCGGTGAAAAGCACGGGTGAGTTGAACCGTCACACCGGCGAAAGCCGGTGTCCAGGTTGTTGATTTTTCTGGATTCCGGCTTTCGCCGGAATGACGAGATTGTCCACCGGTTTCAATATGACTGACTACTAGGACTGCTTTACGCAATCCACGTAATAGCGTTCTTTCCCGTCTACTTGCTCCTTCACCAGACCATGGATATCGGTCTCGAAGCCGGGAAATTTCGCGTTGAAATCGCGGGCGAATTTCAGGTAGCGGACGATGGTCTGGTTGAAGCGCTCGCCGGGGATGAGGAGTGGAATGCCCGGCGGGTAGGGGGTCAGCAGCACACTGGTGACGCGGCCGGTCAGGTCGTCGATCTCGACCCGGTCGATCTCCCGATGCGCCATGCTGGCAAAGGCATCCGCCGGTTTCATGGCCGGCACCATGTCGGACAGATACATCTCGGTGGTAAGCCGGGCCACGTCGTTGGCCTTGTAGATGCCGTGTATGCTGTCGCTCAGGTCTTTCAGGCCCATCCGCTCGTAGCGCGGATACTTGGCGACGAATTCCGGCAGCACGCGCCACAGCGGCTGGTTGCGGTCGTACTCGTCCTTGAATTGCTGCAGCGCGGTCAACATCGTATTCCAGCGGCCCTTGGTAATGCCGATGGTGAACATGATGAAGAAGGAGTAGAGCCCGGTCTTTTCCACGATCACGCCATGCTCGGCCAGGTATTTGGTAACGATGGCGGCGGGAATGCCGCTATCGGCAAAATCCCCATCCACGTCCAGCCCCGGCGTGATGACGGTGGATTTGATCGGATCGAGCATGTTGAAGCCCGGCGCAAGTCTGCCGAAACCATGCCAACGTTCGCCCTGGCGCAGCATCCAGTCGTCGCGCTCGCCGATGCCTTCCTCGGCAAGATGCTCCGGCCCCCATACCTTGAACCACCAGGAAAGGCCAAAATCCTCAGCCACCTTGCGCATGGCGCGGCGGAAATCCAGGGCTTCGAGAATGGATTCCTCGACCAGCGCCGTGCCGCCCGGCGGTTCCATCATCGCCGCCGCCACGTCGCAGGAAGCGATGATGGCGTACTGCGGGCTGGTCGAAGTGTGCATCAAATAGGCTTCGTTGAAGATGTCGCGATCCAGCTTGCGCGTTTCGGAATCCTGAATCAGGATCTGCGATGCCTGGGAAAGTCCCGCCAGCAGCTTGTGCGTGGACTGGGTGGAAAACAGCATCGAGTCCTTGCAGCGCGGACGGTCCTTGCCGATGGCGTGCATGCCCCGGTAGAAATCGTGAAAGGTGGCATGGGGCAGCCAGGCCTCGTCGAAGTGCAGGGTGTCGATCTCCCCGTCCAGCATCTGCTTGAGGGTTTCCACATTGTAGAGGATGCCGTCGTAGGTGCTCTGGGTCAGGGTGAGCACGCGCGGCTTGGTTTTCACGCCGCGCGCGAAGGGGTTGGCCTCGATTTTCTTGCGGATGTTCTCCGGCTTGAACTCCTCCAGCGGAATCGGCCCGATGATGCCGTAGTGGTTGCGCGTGGGGGTCAGAAAAACCGGAATCGCCCCGGTCATGATGATGGCGTGCAAAATGGATTTGTGGCAGTTGCGGTCCACCACCACCACATCCCCCGGCGCCACCGTGGAATGCCACACCATCTTGTTGGAGGTGGAGGTGCCGTTGGTGACGAAGAAGAGGTGGTCGGCATTGAAAATCCGCGCGGCATTGCGCTCGCTGGCAGCAACCGGGCCGGTATGGTCGAGCAGTTGGCCCAGTTCGTCCACCGCGTTGCACACGTCGGCGCGCAACATGTTCTCGCCGAAGAACTGGTGGAACATCTGCCCCACCGGGCTTTTGAGGAAAGCCACGCCGCCCGAATGGCCGGGGCAGTGCCAGGAATAGGATCCGTCGGCGGCATAGTGGGTAAGCGCGCGGAAAAAAGGCGGCGCCAGCGAATCCAGGTAATCCTTCGCTTCCCGCACCACATAGCGAGCGATGAACTCCGGCGTATCCTCGAACATGTGAATGAAGCCGTGCAGTTCCTTCAGCACGTCATTGGGGATGTGGCGCGAGGTGCGGGTCTCGCCGTACAGGAAAATCGGGATTTCGGCGTTGCGCCGGCGGATCTCCTCGACAAAGGCGCGAACCTGCGCAACCGCATGCTCTGCCGCCTCGGGGGTGGAGAATTCCTCATCGTCGATCGACAGGATAAAGGTGCAGGCCCGGCTTTGCTGCTGTGCAAACGAGGTCAGGTCGCCGTAGCTGGTCGCGCCCAGGACTTCCAGGCCCTCATCCTCGATCGCCTTGGCCAGCACGCGAACGCCTATGCCGCTCGCATTCTCGGAGCGGAAGTCTTCATCTATGATGACAACGGGAAAACGGAATCTCATGGGTGTTCCTAAGGTAGGGCCGAATTCATTCGGCCAACTCCGAATGGCCGAATGAATTCGGCCCTACAATCAAATTTTCGGCAGGGTCACGCCGTGCTGGCCCTGGTACTTGCCGCCTCTGTCCTTGTATGAAGTTTCGCACATTTCATCGGACTCGAAAAAGAGGACTTGCGCCACGCCCTCGTTGGCGTAGATCTTGGCCGGCAGCGGCGAGGTATTGGAAAATTCCAGCGTCACATAGCCTTCCCACTCCGGCTCGAACGGCGTCACGTTGACGATGATGCCGCAGCGCGCGTAAGTCGATTTCCCCAGGCAGATCGTCAGCACGTTGCGCGGAATGCGGAAATATTCCAGGGTGCGCGCCAGGGCGAACGAATTGGGCGGAATGATGCAAACATCGCTTTTGACGTCCACAAACGAATTGGGGTCGAAATTTTTCGGGTCGACGATGGTGGTGTTGATATTGGTGAAGAGTTTGAACTCGTCGGAGCAGCGTATATCGTAGCCGTAGCTGGAGGTGCCGTAGGAGACGATCTTGCGGCCGTCCACGTCCCTTACCTGGCCCGGCTCGAAGGGTTCGATCATGCCATGCTGTTCCGCCATGCGGCGTATCCACTTGTCAGATTTGATGCTCATTTGTTCCCTTAACCACAGAGACACAGAGGCACAGAGAAAAACATTTCAGCTTGGTAGGGTGGGCACAGCTTTATTGTGCCCACGCCGGCTGAGTTCCGCGTGGGCAGAAAAACCTGCCCACCCTACTCGGTTGAATCTCTCTGTGTCTCTGTGGTGAAAAAACATTAAGTATTCTGAATCACGATGCTGGGGAAGCGCGCGCTGAAATCCTGAGCCTGCTCGGCAATCTTCACCGCCACGCGGCGCGCGATTTCCTTGTAGATTTCAGCAACACGCCCGTCCGGATCGGCCGCCACCGGCGGCTTGCCTTCGTCGGTCTGTTGGCGGATCTTGATGTCCAGCGGCAGCGAACCGAGAAACTCGACGCTGTAGTCCTGGCACATCTTCTCCCCGCCGCCGGTTCCGAAAATACGCTCTTCATGGCCGCAATTGGTGCAGATGTGCAGGCTCATGTTCTCCACAATACCGACGATGGGAATGCCCACTTTCTCGAACATCTTCAGACCCTTGCGCGCGTCGATCAGGGCCACGTCCTGGGGCGTGGTGACGATCACCGCGCCGGTCACCGGCACGCGCTGCGCCAGGGTGAGCTGGATGTCGCCGGTGCCCGGCGGCAGGTCCACCACCAGGTAATCCAGCTCACTCCAGTTGGTGTCGTTCAGGAGCTGCTCCAGCGCCTGGGTCACCATCGGGCCGCGCCATACCATGGGGGTGTCGGGATCGATCAGGAAGCCGATCGACATCGCCTGCAGGCCGTGAGCCTTGAGCGGCTCCAGCTTCTTGCCGTCGGCGGAAGTTTCGGGACGGTCATCCTTGATGCCCAGCATCAGCGGTTGGGATGGGCCATAAATGTCCGCATCCAGAATACCCACATTAGCACCCTCGGCGGCCAGCGCCAGCGCCAGGTTCACCGCGGTGGTGGACTTGCCCACGCCGCCCTTGCCGGAAGCGACAGCGATGATGTTCTTGATGCCCGGAATCAGCTTGACGCCGCGCTGCACGCTATGTGAAACGATGCTGGAGGAAACGTTGACCGTCACACCGCTCACGCCGGCAATGCTTTTGATCTTGTCGCTGACCTGGGCGCGGATGCTTTCGGCCACGCTCTTGGCCGGATAGCCCAGAACGATATCGAGGGAAACCTTGTCGCCATCGATCTTGATGTTCTTGGCCGACTTGCCGGTGACGAAGTCCTTCTTGGTATTTGGGTCGGTGATTTCCTTCAGTGCAGCTTGCACCTGTTGTTCTGAAACGGACATGCTTGCTCCTAAATAAAAGCCGTTTTCGCCGCAATTCCCCGGAGGGGCACAAGAGCAAAAAACGAAAGTTTAACGAATAATTGGGCTTGCTACCACGGTTTGTTACAATTGGGCTCTTTTAAGTTCCTGATAAACCGCAATGACACGCAAGATCCTGGTTACCAGCGCCCTGCCCTATGCCAACGGCAGCATCCACCTCGGCCACCTGGTGGAATACATCCAGACTGATATCTGGGTACGATTCCAGAAAATGCAAGGGCACGACTGCTATTATGTGTGCGCCGACGATACCCACGGCACGCCCATCATGCTGCGCGCGCAGGCCGAGGGCATTACCCCGGAAGCGCTGGTCGAGCGCGTCTGGCACGAGCACAAGGCGGATTTCGACGGATTTCACGTCGACTTCGACAACTACTATTCGACCAATTCGCCGGAAACCCGGCACTACGCCAACGACATCTATCTCAAACTGAAGGCGGCCGGCCTGATCGAAGTTCGACCTGTGGAGCAGTTCTACGACCCGGTCAAGGAAATGTTCCTGCCGGACCGCTTCATCAAGGGCGAATGCCCCAAGTGCCATGCCAAAGACCAATATGGCGACTCCTGCGAAGCCTGTGGCGCAACTTATGCCCCCACCGAACTGATCGACCCCTTTTCCGCCGTTACCGGTGCCACGCCGGTGAGGAAGCAGTCCGACCACTACTTTTTCAGACTCTCCGACCAGCATTGCCGCGACTTCCTGAAACAGTGGACCACCCCGCCCCATGTCCAGGCCGAAGCCGCCAACAAGCTCGGCGAGTGGCTGGAATCAGGCCTGTCCGACTGGGACATATCGCGCGATGCACCCTACTTCGGCTTCGAAATCCCGGATGCGCCGGGCAAATACTTCTATGTCTGGCTGGATGCGCCCATCGGCTACATGGGCAGTTTCAGGAATCTGTGCGACAAGCTGTCAGCGATCAGCGGTCAGACGTCCGAGGTGATTTTTGGGGAATTTTGGGATAAAAACTCGACGGCCGAACTCTACCATTTCATCGGCAAGGACATCCTCTATTTCCACGCCCTGTTCTGGCCCGCCGAACTGGAACACGCCGGCTACCGCACCCCGACCGGCGTGTTCGCCCACGGCTTCCTCACCGTCAACGGCCAGAAAATGTCCAAGTCGCGCGGCACCTTCATCACCGCGGCCAGCTACCGCAAGCACCTCAACCCGGAGCAGTTGCGCTACTACTTTGCCGCCAAGCTCAACAGCAGCATCGAAGACATCGATCTCAGCCTCGAAGACTTCACCGCACGGGTAAACAGCGACCTGATCGGAAAGTACGTCAATATCGCGTCACGTGCTGCGGGATTCATTACCAAACGCTTTGGCGGCAAGCTCGGCACCATTGCCGGCAACACGCTGCTGCGTAAACTGCAGGATGCCGCACCGGGCCTCGCCGCCCAGTTCGAAGCGCGCGAATACGCCAAGGCGTTGCGCGACATCATGGGCCTGGCCGATCTGGCCAATCAGTGTGTGGACGAAACGAAGCCGTGGGAGCTCGCCAAGCAGGAAGGCATGGAGGCCAAGCTGCACGAAGCATGCACCGTCAGCCTCAACCTGTTCCGCCTGCTCACCCTCTACCTCAAGCCGGTGCTGCCGAAACTGGCTGCTGACGTGGAAGCTTTCCTCAATATCGCGCCGCTGCAATGGCGTGACGCTCAATCCCTGCTGCCCGGCGGCCACGCCATCAACCCCTACCAGCACCTCATGACCCGGATCGACCCAAAACAGGTGGAAGCCATGATCGAAGAAAACAAGGCCACCCTGGCGCCACTCCCCTCCCCCGCAAGCGGGGGAGGGGCTGGGGGAGAGGGTAACCACCCCGCGCGCCACACCGAAAAACAAGCTCACGCCGCAAGCCCCTCTCCCCAACCCTCTCCCACGGGGGGTAGCCCTCACCCCAACCCTCTCCCAAAGGGAGAGGGAGCGAACGTCGGCGCTGTCGCGCCGCTTGTTTCAATCGACGATTTCATGAAGATCGACCTGCGCATCGCCAGAATCGTCAATGCCGAGCATGTGGAGGGGGCGGACAAGCTATTGAAACTGACGCTCGACATCGGCAGTGAAACACGCACCGTATTCGCCGGCATCAAGTCGGCCTATGAGCCTTCGACGCTGGTGGGCAGGCTCACCGTGATGGTCGCCAACCTCGCCCCGCGCAAGATGAAATTCGGCTTGTCGGAAGGCATGGTGCTGGCCGCAGGCGGCGATGGCGGCCTCTACATCCTCAGCCCGGACGAAGGCGCCAGGCCGGGGATGCGGGTGAAATAAAAAGAGCGGCAGACTGGCTGCCGCTCCTGCAACCGCTCGAAGGGTGATCAGGGCTTTATGTAGACATAGCCTTCCCGCGCCTGCAGCTTGGCTATCTCCGCCACACCGGACGGAACGATCACCATGCCGGGCAACAGCTTGCTCCGATCCAGCTTGCGGGATTGCAACGTGATGGCACAGACATCGAATTGCACCCCTTTGGCCTGGAGCTCTTCCACATTGATATTGTAAGGATTGCCGTTCTTGTCGGTGGCGCCCTCGAACAGGAAATCCACCCCCTTGCTATGGGTCACAACCACGATCTTGGTGTCGGGATTGGCACCCAGATGGTTCTTGATATTGCGCATGGCATCCGATGCATTTGCGCTGTCATTGATATGGTAAACCACCTTTTCCTGGCCGCCCGAGGCCACCGGCCCGCCGCCTGTTGAGGCGCAAGCCGCAAGGCCCGACAAGCCGAGTATGACGCTCGGCAAGAATAAAATCCGAAAAAATGTCATTTCTGTCTCCTTGATTAGAATTATGATGGGCAAGGACCGCTACACTGGAACCACCTTTACACACTGGCGCTTTTGCTGGGTTGTGTAAATAGTACATATGTACTTAATTTATTGATTTCAATATAAAAACGGATATCACGATCCTTTTGGAGATGTTTACCGGGGGCGCGCTCAAAAACCAAGTGCAACATTTTTGGGAGAAAATGTTGCATGGGAAAAATCTACAAGCAATTGAGTATTGAAGAGCGAACGATGATTCAAACGCAACTGGAGATGGGAGTCAAACCGGC
>JAJYXP010000003.1 GCA_021801705.1 Pseudomonadota bacterium | reverse complement strand
GGTGGCGCCTTTACGCCGGTCAGAAGCTGGCGCCTTTAGGCCGATCCTGCGCTGGCGCCATTATGGCGATCATCGGCTGGCGCCATTAGCTGATCATGGTTTGGCTCCTATGGGGCGATCCGTGACAATTTCCAAGCAGATTAGTTCTAGGCAGAAATTCGGGACTTTGGAAAATTAGAGTTTTTCAACAGAATACAGCAGACAGCGGCCACTGAAACTCCTATAAATGAAGCTCCTTTCACAATTCGAAGGAGTTCATCATGGATGTCAATTCAAATACCAAACATGCACAAGCTCCCTGGAATAAAGGCAAACTTACCGGCCAGAAACCACCGCTAAAGCAGAAGGAAATCTGGGCAATCCGTATTCACCTGCAACTGGCCAAGCAAACACGCGAGTTGGCACTATTTAACCTCGCCATCGACAGCAAGTTACGCGGGTGTGGCCTCGTTTCCCTCCGGGTGCAGGATGTCGTACACGGTGCGCAGATTGCGTCACGGGCAGTCATCATGCAACGTTAAGACCCAAAGACCAGTCCAATTCGAAATAACGGAACAGACGCGTGACGCACTTGCCGCATGGATAGCCAAGGCTCAGCTTAAACCAGAGCAGTTTCTGTTTTTGAGTCGCGTACACACCTCGCCACACATCACGACACGGCAATACGCAAGGATTGTCGATCAGTGGGTTGCTTCGATCGGCTTGGACCCATCGGCGTATGGGACTCACACGATGCGCAGGACAAAAGCTACATTAATCTACCGACACAAGAACCTGCGGGCTGTTCAACTGCTGCTCGGGCATACCAAACCGGAGAGCACCGTACGGTATCTTGGCATCGATGTTGATGATGCCTTGGAGATTGCCGAACAGACCGAGGTATAGACGATTAAGCCAACAAGCGGCTGCCTGGATGGGCTGTCGCTAGCCGGCCAAATCCTTCATGCACCTCGTATCTCCCTTAAACCGCCGCAGATTCCATTTGGAAGCTACCTCAAACGTAAGGCGCTAGAAGTGCCTCTCTGCGGCATACACCCACCGCACAGCTCGTCAGCAGTACTGAGTATAAAAACAGTTGTTGACATACATAATCATAAGTGTAAACCTGTAGCTATGTTAACCGATCTCATTCATACACTACCAGACGAGTGGCGCGATGTTTCAGGCATGTTCGTCGCCTTGGGGGACGAACAGCGTCAACGTATCCTGCTGACGTTCGAGCCCGGAGAGCGGCTCAACGTCACGCAAATCGTTGCAGCCTCCACATTGAGCCGCACGGCAGTGTCGTATCATCTCAAGATACTGCGTCAAGCTGGGGTTCTGCAAAGCAAAAAAATCGGCAAGGAAGTGTATTTCTGGATCGATAAGGAAAACATCGCCGAAACTTTGCAGCGCGTGCTGGATTACGTCAGGAATAACACTTAAAGAGCAACAAAAAGGGGGCCATGTTGAAAACGCTGCTACGCCTGCTTTGCAGAATGCTATTCCGGGTTGAGATTCACGGCAACATCAACCTGCCTGAAACCGGCAAACTGCTAGTCATTGCCAACCACGAGTCGTTTCTGGACGGCCTACTAATAGGTCTGTTCCTGCCGTTTCGGGCGACATTTTTGGTGCATACCACAGTACTCGACAATCCCATTTTCCGTTTCCTGCTTTCCCGCGTGCCGCATCTGGCAGTGGATCCAACCAGCCCGCTGGCGATGAAAAAAGTCATCAAGTTGTTGGAGGCAGGTGAGCCGGTGGTGATCTTCCCGGAAGGACGCATTACCTTGACCGGCAGCCTTATGAAGGTATACGATGGCCCGGGGTTCGTCGCCGCCAAGACCGGTGCTACCATCCTTCCAGTGCGGCTGGACGGCGCAGCGCGCTCCTACTTTAGCCGCTTGTCCGGCAACCATCCGCGCAGTATTTTCCCCAAGATCACCCTCTCTTTCCTACCCACCACGTCCATCCCCATGCCGGACGAGCCCAGCGCTAAACTGCGCCGCCGCATGGCGGGTGAGGCGATGCGCCGAGTGATGCAGGAAATGCTGTTCGCGTCGCAGCCGGTACAAACGATGTTCAGCGCCTTCCTTGACGCCATCAAGATTCATGGACGTGGTACGCGTCTACTGGAAGACATGCAGCAAGTGGAAGAAAGCTACGGCCAGTTGCTGAAAAAAAGCCTGGCGCTGGGGCGGCTGGCCAGCAAAATTAGTGCACCAAGAGAAAATGTTGGTGTGCTGATGCCCAACGTCACCAATACTATCTGCCTGATATTTGGCATGAGCGCCACGCGTCGTGTACCCGCCATGCTTAACTACACGGCAGGCACCGCAGGGATACAGAATGCCTGCATCGCAGCCGGCCTGCGCACCATCCTCACATCGCGCAAGTTCATTGAGGCCGCAAAGCTGGAGAGCACCCTGGCCAATCTGCAAAATGTTCGGGTGGTCTATCTGGAAGACCTGCGCGCGCAGTTCGGTCTATGGGACAAGCTCTGGCTGATGGGCTTTGCACGCTGGATGCCCGCTCTGGCCGTGCAGCATGGCCGTGCGGATGACCCTGCCGTGGTTCTGTTCACCTCGGGCTCAGAAGGCAAACCAAAAGGCGTAGTGCATTCGCACCGCGGAATCTTGGCCAATATCGCGCAGATTAGAGCGGTAGTCGATTTCTCGCCTTCCGACAAATTCATGGTCACGCTGCCACTGTTTCACGCCTTTGGTTTCACCTGTGGCGGCATCATGCCGTTGGTGACGGGCTCAAAAATGTTCCTTTACCCATCCCCTTTACACTATCGCATTATCCCCGAGATTATTTACGACCGTGGCTGTACCGTTCTGTTCGGTACCAGCACATTTCTCGGCAACTATGCCCGGTTCGCTCACCCTTACGACTTCTACAAGCTGCGCTACGTTGTGGCCGGCGCGGAAAAACTCAACGAAGAAGTACGCAAGACCTGGATGGAGAAATTCGGCATCCGCATCCTGGAAGGCTATGGCGCCACCGAATGTGCGCCGGTGCTATCCGTGAATACGCCCATGGCCTGTCTCGCCGGCACCGTCGGGCCGCTGCTGCCCGGCCTGGAATTCAAGCTGGAAACCGTGCCCGGCATCGCTCAGGGAGGCCTGCTGAGTGTGCGTGGCCCCAACGTGATGCAGGGCTATTACCTATTTGATAACCCCGCTGTGCTAAAGCCGCCACTGGATGGCTGGTACAGCACCGGCGACGTGGTCGAGATCGATGCCGATGGTTTCGTGCGCATCCTGGGCCGCGTCAAACGCTTCGCCAAGATTGCCGGTGAAATGGTGTCGCTGGAAGTGGTGGAACAGATCGCCAACCTCGCATCGCCTACCTGTCAGCACGCTGCCACCACGCAAACCGACCCGCAGCGCGGCGAAAACATCCTGCTGTTCACCACCGACGGCACTCTTAGCCGCGAAGCACTACTAACCGCCGCACGGGAAGTTGGCAGCCCTGAACTGGCCGTAGCCCGCAAGATCGTGCCGGTGGCCGAACTGCCGTTGCTGGGTACCGGCAAGACCGATTACGTCACGTTGAAACAGATGGCGGAAGCCGCCAAATGAACCGTCGCCAATTTCTGCGATCCCTGGGTGTATTCGGCCTAGCCGGCGGCGGCGTGGGCGGCTGGAAATACTGGCCGGAACAGGGCTTGACCAATCCCTGCTTGGCCAGCCTGCCAGAGACCGTTGCGCACCACCCACTGATGCAGTCGGTATGGGCGGGACTGGACCCGGCGCAAGTGTGGGATTGCCATGTGCACTTGGTGGGTGGGGGCGACTCCAATAATGGGGCATGGTTCAGCCCGGCCATGGACAGCCTGTGGCATCCCCTGCTGCGATTGCAGAAATTGTTCTACATGAACGCGGGCTGCGTGCATGAGGCGCCGTGCCAACTCGACCAGAGCTATGTTGCCCGTATGCTCAACCTCGTGGAGGGCATGAGGCCAGGCTTCAAGGCGATGCTGTTAGCCTTCGACTGGTTCCATAACGAAAACGGTCAGCCTGACCGCAACCGCTCCATTTTCCACATCCCCGACCGTTACGTGGCAGAGGTGGCGCATAATCATCCTGACGCCTTCGAGTGGGTGGCTTCCATACACCCCTATCGCGCCGACTGCGTGGACGCCTTGCAGGCGGCCATGCGCGATGGCGCGCGTGCCGTCAAATGGCTGCCGTCGGCGATGGGCATAGACCCGCTCTCGCCGCGCTGCGACCGTTTCTACGAAGCACTGGCAGCGGTGGATATGCCCATCATCAGCCATGCCGGACGCGAACTCGCGGTGCAGGGCGGCAACCAGGATTTCGGCAATCCCTTGCGTCTGCGGCGGGCGATGGATCACGGTGTGCGGGTGGTCGTCGCCCACTGCGCCTCGGACGGCGACGACCAGGACATTGACCAAGGCGCGAACGGCCCGCGCGTGAAGAGCTACGAGCTTTTTTCCCGCCTGATGGACGAGCCGCGTTACACCGGCAAGCTCCATGCCGATATATCCGCGCTAACCCAGTTCAACCGGGCGTGGGCGCTCAAGGCCGTGCTGCAACGCGCCGACTGGCATCCGCGCCTGCTCAATGGTTCCGATTATCCCTTGCCCGGCGTCATGCCCTTGTTCTCGGCTACCGACATGGCGAACATGGAATTGCTCGACCCAGCCGCAGTGCCGCTGTTGCAGGAGATCAGGGCGCACAATCCGCTGTTGTTCGATTTTGGACTGAAACGTTTGCTGCGTTTTGGCCAACATCAATTCCCGTCCAGCGTATTCGAGACACGCCGCTTTTTCGAAAAGAAATCAGCATGAGCTCCCCCAACATCCAGAACGGCAACTTGTTCTCGCACGGTATGGTCTCGGTGCTGGCGGCACAATTTCTTTCCGCGCTGGCGGATAACGCGCTGCTGTTTGCCGCCATTGCGCTGCTGAAGTCGCAGCATGCACCGGAATGGCAAATGCCTCTGTTGCAGGAGGCTTTTGTCGTCGCCTTCATCCTGCTGGCACCTTTTGTCGGACCGTTCGCGGACGCCATCCCCAAAGGTCGCGCCATGCTGTTCGCCAATGGCATGAAGCTGCTGGGTGCCACTGCCATGCTGTCTGGCGTGCACCCGCTGTTGGCCTACAACCTCGTCGGCGTGGGCGCAGCGGCCTATTCGCCGGCGAAGTACGGCATCCTCAGCGAGCTGGTGGGGCCGGACAAGCTGGTCAAAGCCAATAGCCTGATGGAAGGCTCGACCATCGTTGCCATCCTGCTGGGCGCGGTAATGGGCGGCTTGCTTGCGGATTGGTCGGTGCAAGGAGCGCTGACAGCAATCGTCGCCTGCTACCTATTGGCTGCGCTTTCCAACCTGCTGATTCCGCGCCTGCCCGCCGCTCATCCGGTGCAACGACTCTCCCCAGTTGCTCTGGTGAAGGATTTCGGTATTGCTATGCGCATATTGCTGCGCAACCGCGATGCACGCTTCTCCCTGTTTGGCACCAGCGTCTTCTGGGGGAGCGGCAGCACCCTGCGTTTCCTGCTGGTGGCATGGGTGCCGGTGGCCTTGCTGATCGAAAACAACCATGTCCCGGCCAACCTGAGCGGCGTCGTCGCCATCGGCATCGCCTTTGGCGCGGCGGCGGCAGCCAGGCTGGTTACGCTCAACAGCGTCAACCGCGCGCTGCCCGCCGGCATTGCCATCGGTTTGCTGATCATGGTGTTTGCCCAGGTCACTTCCATGCCAACTGCCGTCGTCATGCTGGTGCTGATCGGCGCCTGCGGTGGCTTTTACGTGGTGCCGCTCAATGCGATGTTGCAGGAACGTGGCCACGAATCGGTGGGGGCGGGGCACGCCATTGCGGTGCAGAATTTCTTCGAGAACCTGAGTATGCTGCTGATGGTGGGGTTTTACGTGCTGATGAACAAGGCCGGTGTCTCGGTGGTCGCGACGGCGACAGGGTTTGGCGCGTTGGTATTGACTGGTATTGCGCTATTGGCGTGGTGGCGGGTGAGCAAGGCGAATGCTACTGCCCGGTTGATTGAAGAGGCGAACCGCTGAAGCTGTGGGAAAATACAAATCGCATAAACATATGCAATATGCTCATGGATAACGCATGGTCAGCATTTACCAACTCAAACCCCGTTTTCAATCCCTCCTAAGGCCTGTAGCCCGCTATTGTGCCGGAGCGGGAATCACCGCTAACAGCGTAACGTTGACTGCGATGCTTATATCTCTAGCGCTGGGTGCCATGCTAGGCGCTGCGGGTGGGCAGCGCGCTCTATTTTTTCTGCTTCCGTTGTGGATGTTCCTGCGCATGGCCTTCAATGCTATAGACGGTATGCTGGCGCGTGAATTCGGACAGAAGTCTGCTCTTGGCGCTTATCTGAACGAGTTGTCCGACGTAATTTCAGATGCTGCCTTGTATCTGCCATTTGTGACTATTACGCCTTTTGGCTGGTCTAGCGTTGGGGCAGTGGTTTTTTTTTCGGCGGTATCGGAAATGGCTGGTGCGCTGGGACCGATGATCGGTGCAGAACGCCGCTACGACGGACCCATGGGAAAGAGCGACCGGGCCTTCGTATTCGGGGCGCTTGGCCTATGGGTCGGGCTAACACCCGGCTTGCCGGACTGGGCGTTCTGGATCATGCCGGCCATTGTTCTCGCCATTGTTGTGAATATCTTCAACCGTATTCGTGGGGGCGTGGCTTCCATTCATCTTCCGAGTAACTGAAAGGCTTTTACCATGACCGAAATACGTCAGGCGAGTGAGTGTACTTTCGCAACCCATGATGGTGTCCAGTTGTTTTACCACCATTGGCCGAGTAAAGCGCCACGGCGCGGCTGCGTGGTGATGTTTCACCGTGGGCACGAGCATTCCGGACGCATCGCACACTTGGTGGATGAACTGAATTTGCCGGATTTCGATTTCTTCGCCTGGGATGCACGCGGCCATGGCCGTTCACCTGGCGAGCGCGGTTACTCGCCGAGCTTGGCTACCTCGGTGCGTGATGTGCAAACCTTCATCGACCATATCCACCATACCTATGGTATTACCCATGCTGACATGGCGGTGCTGGCACAAAGCGTCGGCGCAGTGCTGATTGCCACCTGGGCGCACGACTACGCACCGAAGATCCGCTGTCTGGTGCTTGCGTCGCCCGCCTTCAAGGTCAAACTCTATGTCCCATTTGCACGGACGGGATTACGTTTGATGCAGGCCCTGCGGGGCAACTTCTTCGTTAATAGTTACGTAAAGTCAAAATTCCTGACTCACGACCCCGTGCGCCAAAAGTCTTTTGATGCCGACCCGCTGATCGCCCGCGCCATCTCGGTGAACATCCTGCTTGCCCTCTATGAGACTGCCGAACGCGTTGTGGCCGATGCCCAAGCGATCACTATTCCGACCCAACTACTTATTTCGGGCGCAGACTGGGTAGTGCACCACGGCCCCCAGCATGATTTTTTCGAGCGGCTGGGAACGACGGTGAAAGAAAAGCGCGTACTCGACGGCTTCTTTCACGACACCTTGGGCGAGGCCAATCGCAAGCCGGTAGTGGACAAGGTGCGGGATTTCATCGTGCGCCGCTTCGAAGAAGCGCCACAGCGCGTGGATTTGCGGCAGGCGGATCGCCACGGCGCCACTTTCGAAGAGTCAGTCTCTCTCTCAAAACCGCTGCCTGCCTTAAGTCCGCGTGGGCTGTATTGGGTGCTGGCAAAGCTTAACATGAAAATCGGCGGCTTGCTCTCCGAGGGCGTGAGCCTTGGCCACCAGACCGGTTTCGATTCCGGCAGTACGCTTGACTACGTCTATCGCAACACCCCGGCAGGTATTGGCCCACTGGGGCGGCTGATCGATCACCAGTACCTTCAATCCATCGGGTGGCGTGGCATCCGTCAGCGCAAGCTGCACCTTGAAGAGTTGCTGCGTAAAGCCATGAACATTTTGCGCGGTGAGTGCCATCCGGTGCGCCTGCTGGACATTGCGGCCGGCCATGGCCGTTACGTGCTGGAAGCATTGAATGGCTGCACACAACTTCCGGAATCCATTCTGCTGCGCGATTACAGCGATATCAATGTGCGCGACGGTGCTGCGCTGATTCAAGAAAAGGGCTTGCAAGATATTGCGCGCTTCGAGAAGGGGGACGCCTTTGATAGAGCATCGATAGCTGCAGTACGGCCCCGGCCAACGCTGGGCATTGTTTCCGGCCTTTACGAGTTGTTTCCCGACAACGATAGGGTACGTCGTTCTCTGGCCGGCATGGCGGATGCCATCGAACCCGGTGGATATCTGCTATATACCGGCCAGCCATGGCACCCGCAACTGGAGTTGATCGCACGCGCCCTGACCAGCCACCGTGGCGGGCAAGCCTGGGTGATGCGCCGTCGTACTCAGGCGGAAATGGATCAGTTGGTTGAAGAAGCAGGCTTCGAAAAAATCGAGCAGCGTATCGACGAATGGGGGATTTTTACGGTCTCCCTGGCACGCCGGGTCGCCTGATGAAGCAGCAGGCGCCCGCTTCCGCTATCGAGGTGGGATTCCCTCTGTGGGGGCGCAGCATCGCCTGGCTGCTGTTTCTCGGCCCCTTTTTCTTCCTCAGTTATGGTTTCAGCAATCACCTGGCTGCTGAAAAAGCGGTTACCGATGCGGTGTTTTTCGACTGGGAGCGCAACATCCCCTTTCTGCCATGGACCATTCTCCCCTACTGGTCCATCGACCTGCTCTACGGCCTTTCTTTCCTGCTTTGCCGCAGCCGCATGCAGGTGGATCGCCATGCCTTGCGCCTGCTGACCGCACAACTGGTTTCCGTTTCGTTCTTCCTGGCTTTCCCCCTGCATTACGCCTTCGAGCGCCCGCACGTCGATGGCTTGTTCGGTGCCATGTTCGATGCCCTGATGGGGTTCGACCAGCCTTATAATCAGGCCCCGTCCTTGCATATCAGCCTGCTGGTTATCCTGTGGGTGCGCTTCGCCTCGAGTGTGTCGGCACCCTGGCGCATGCTGGTACACCTTTGGGCCGTACTAATCGGGTTATCGGTCATGACAACTTTTCAGCACCATTTCATCGATATTCCGACGGGCATCCTGGTCGGCTTGCTGTGCCTGTGGCTATGGCCCGACAGAGGTCAATCGCCCTTGGCCGGGGGGGATTTTGTCCCAACATCGCGGCATTTCCGGGTGGCGGCTTATTACCTGCTTGGCGCGTTCGTGCTGGCCGGTCTTGCGCAGGGTATCGGAGGTGCGGCCTTGTGGCTGTGGTGGGGTGCTGCTGCGCTAGGCCTGGTGGAACTGATTTACGCACGTAGCGGCGCGGCAGGTTTTCAGAAACAGGATGGGCGACACAGTTTGTCGGTTGCTATCCTGCTCGCGCCCTACGTGTTGGGGGCGTGGCTCAATTCACGCTGGTGGACGCGCCGCCACCTGGCGACGGACAACATTCTCGATGATGTCTGGCTAGGCCGCCTGCCCAGTGCAGGGGAGATGCGTAGCGGAGGATTTTCCACTCTCTGCGATTTCACCGCCGAACTGCCGGCGCCGCGTGGCGACTGGCGCTACACTGGGTTGGCCTGGCTGGATATGGTGCCTCCAGATGTGTCACAACTGATAGAGGCTGCGCGTCTCATTGAGTCATCGCGTATCCATGGCCCGGTGCTGGTGTGCTGTGCACTCGGCTATTCGCGCAGCGCCTGCGCGGTACTTGCCTGGCTGTTGCTCACGGGTCGAGTCCAAAATCTGGATGCGGCTGAAGCGATGCTGCGGGAAAAACGACCGCAAGTGGTATTGAGCCCAGCGCATCGTGCAGCGCTCGCCGAATTGACGCACGTTGCTAGAGCGGGAGCATTGCATGCCTGAGCCCCTCGACTTCGCCGCAGCAGCGGCCCGTGCCCGGGCGATTGCCGCCGCACTGGCACTTGGGCGCAGTCTCGACCTGTGGAGCCTGGCTCTGACCGCGCTTGCCCTGGCCACGCTCTTGTGGATACCCTTGCTGCTGCCGCCAACCATCGGCCTGCTGCTTTCCCTCCTGGCTGGCGGCACGCAAAAAATATTGGCCCTACGCGTGGCGTTTGACGAAGCCCTGTTCCGCCACTGGGCCGAGACATGGAGTGATGCCGCCACCCAAGGCTTTGCATCGGCTGCACTGGTAGAAGATTTGGCGGCGCTCGATCAATCCATTGCTGCTTGTGGCTTACGTGCGCCTTCGGGCGGAGCGGTGCGGGAGCTGGACGGCCGCCTGCGCGGCGCGGGGAAATTGCTCAGGCGGCAGATATTGGCCTTCGTGATACAGTTTGTGTCGATGGTGGCCGTGCTGGTGGTGATGCGCCTACCAATCGCAGGCTAGAAAGAGGAAACCCATGGCACTGGAAAATCTGGCCGCATCTGCCTTGTGCGTTTTTGCCAAACTGCTCACTGGCGTGCGCGCGGTGTGGCGTGGCAGTGTGCCCGATGCGCGGCAGCGGGTGTACTTTGCAAATCATCGAAGCCACGGCGATTTCGTGCTCATCTGGGCTTCGCTGCCACCGTCTCTGCGCCGCCGGACGCGGCCGGTGGCTGGAGCCGATTATTGGCGTGCCAGCGCGTTGCGCCGCTACATCGCCGACCGGGTGTTCCGCGGTGTGCTTATCGGTCGCAAGCCCAGTCGGCATCAGGCCAATCCGGTCGAACTGATGGGCGCGGCGCTGGCCGACGGCGATTCGCTGATCATATTTCCGGAAGGTACACGCAATCTGGGAGATACGCTGCTTCCTTTTAAGAGCGGCATTTACCACTTGGCCAAGGCCCACCCGGAGATCGAACTGGTGCCGGTATGGATTGAAAATCTTGGACGGGTGATGCCCAAGGGAACATTCGTGCCGGCCCCTCTGCTTTGTTCATTAACTTTCGGGCAGGCTCTGAACCTGACCCTCGGCGAAGCCAGGGACGATTTCCTGATCCGTGCCCGTGAATCCTTACTGACCCTTGCGCCGCCTGCTGAATGAGATGCCCATGGACCTGAGCGATACCTTGTTCGCCGTATTTGGCGGAATTTTTGCTGTGCTCGTGTTTGCCAGCGTGATTGGCGCAGTACTCAAATATCGTCTGGCATCTGATGCTTCCCACAGCGTCATTGACAATCTCAATGCCCGAATCAATGCTTGGTGGGCCATGATCCTGCTTATTGGCGGGGCGATCTGGATCGGCAAGGGCGGCGTCATTGCCCTGTTTGCTTTCATCTCCTTCCAGAGCCTGCGTGAGTTTATTTCGCTCACCCACACCCGGCGCGGCGACCATCGCGTATTGCTGTGGATTTTCTTTTTCTTTCTGCCATTGCAGTACTACCTGATCGTTATCGATTGGTATGGCCTGTTTTCTATCCTCATCCCGGTTTATGCCTTTTTGCTGCTGCCAATTTCCGCTTCCTTGGGCAGCGATACCACGCGCTTTCTCGAACGTGCCGCCAAAGTGCAATGGGGCCTGATGATTTGCGTGTATTGCCTATCACACGTTCCAGCACTGCTGACACTAGATATCCCGGGCTACGCCGAACGCAATGTCTTGCTGATCCTTTTCCTCATCCTGACCGTGCAATCCAGCGATGTTTTCCAGTACGTGTGGGGCAAACTCCTCGGCAAGCACAAAATATCCGTCGCCATCTCGCCTTCCAAAACGCTGGAAGGACTGATCGGCGGCGTGCTGACTTCGACTGCGGTGGGGGCGACACTATGGTGGATCACGCCTTTCAATCCTTGGCAGGCAGGCCTCATTGCGCTCATCATCAATATCATGGGATTTTTCGGAGGCTTCGTGCTTTCAGCCATCAAGCGCGACCGCGGTGTCAAGGATTGGGGCTCCATGATCGAAGGCCACGGCGGGATGCTCGACCGTGTGGATTCCATCTGCTTTTCGGCACCGATCTTTTTCCATATCGTGCGTTATTGGTGGGTGCAGTAAGATACACGCAAGGGAACTATTGACATTATATTGAGGCAATGCAATGAAAACTCTGACTTCACGCGTCTTGTCGACTGCGGTTTTTCTGGCTCTGGAAACAATGTTTCCCGCGTTGGCGTTTTCATCTGATGAGCCCGTTAAAACGGCGAGCCCGGAGCGTGATGCCCATGCGACACATCAGGCAGAAGCCGAGCAGGTCATTGCCCTGATAGCTCGATCCAAGGCGTTACAAGAGAAAATCCCACGTTTTGTCGACGAGGCCAGCCAAGCTATCGAAGCGCACAAGGGCGCGCTGCCCGCTTCTTTTTCTGTTCGTATCGCCAGGGAAATTACTGAAGCCAACGCCATACGCACCTCACTGTTTCAGTATGCGCTGCTGCACCGCAATGCGCTCTATCGGGTGGATGATCGATTGGGCGATGACGAGCGGATCGACTCCATCCTCATTTCGATGTCGGCGGCGCTGACCTTATTCGACAATGCACAATTCATGCAGAAGAATTTCTCCGGCGATCATGTGCTGCGCAGCAAACTTAACGAGGCTTATCCTGAGTCAGGCGTGGGGAAAAATTTTTACGAAGACTCGTTGCTTCGAGCCAATTCGCTGACATATCGCACCTCCATGACTGATGCGATCCGGTTCTTTCAAAACAACCAGGAAGCGATCGCCCAGCACATGGGCAAGGCTGACAAGAGCCTGAGAACGCTCTATGAATTCGTGGCGAACAGCCCGGCGCGCAAGAAATTTGGGGGTGATGACGCCTTCCAGAAGATCACTGATCAACTTGGCATTCTCTTGCAACGCTCTGTCGTCGATTCAGTTCAGCAGGTGGGCAAGTTGAAATTCCTTACCTCACAGATTGTTGGCAATACCCTTGGCATGGTGCGCTGGCGTGATGGGAAACTCAAAAACGACCGCGATTTTTATGCAATGTTGTCAGAAACGCTTCAGCCTGGCGACATCCTGCTGGAGAAAACGCCCTTTGCGCTGACAGATAAGACCATTCCGGGGCACTTCGGCCATGCAGCAATTTATATTGGGACAACGGAACAGTTGCGGGCTATCGGCGCTCTTGATTTGCCATTAATCCAAAAACACCTGGAACAGATCCGTTCAGGGCACGTGGTGCTGGAAGCCCTGCGCGGCGGCGTGGTGCTCAATACCCTGGAACATTTCATGAACATCGATGACATTGCCGTACTGCGAGCGTATCGATTGACTCAGGACTCAATAAGGGATTCGATCGATCTGGCACTCAGCAACTTTGGCAAACGCTATGATTTCAATTTTGACGTGAATACTACCGAAACCATCGTCTGTTCCGAGCTTGTCTACGTCGCCTACCCTCAAGTCGATTTTGTCACCAAGCAGGTTTTCACCAGTTTTACCATTTCCCCCGACGACATCGCCAAGCGCGCTGCTGGCAACCCATCCGATCCTCTTGAGCTCACACTTTTTGCCCACGACGGCAGGCTGGCCTACCGGAAAGGAGACGATGCTGCCGGGGTGGCGCTATACCGAAAACTGGTCGGGCTGAAAGATGAGCAGCGGCAAGCACGCTTGGCTGACGAAAATCGGTAGGATGCGATAGATGAAGTTGAAACGATTGCTGGTTGCTGTACTGTTCAGTCTGTGTGTATGGCTCCCCTTGTCCGGGCGTGCTGCGCTGGATGCGCCTATGGCCTTTGTCGATAGGCAGATTGCCTCCCATGTGGGGCAGAGCGGCGTTTATGTACTGGACACGGGCATGGAGGCGCTGGTGGCCCGTGCCTGGCTGGCCGACCATGCCCAGAATTCGATCGAGGTGCAATACTTCATTTGGAGCACCGACAACATCGGCATCCTGGCCACGGAGGCGCTGCTACGCGCCGCGGATCGTGGTGTTCGGGTGCGCGTTATCGTGGACGATCTGCTCATCGATGCACCGGACAAATCCCTGCTTGCACTGGCGAAACACCCGAACATTGATATCCGTATCTACAATCCGCAGCATTCGGTCGGCACGCCGTTACACAAGCGGGCGCTGAATGTGGTCAAAGATTTTCGCGGTGTGAACCAGCGCATGCACGACAAGACCTTCATCGTTGACGGCAAGCTGGCCATCACTGGCGGCCGCAATATGGCCAATGAGTACTTCGATTACAACCATGAATACAATTTCCGGGACCGGGATGCGCTACTGCTGGGAGAGGTGGTCAAGACGATGCAAGCGAGTTTCGATCGCTTCTGGGGCAGCGAGCTGAGCGTGAGCGTGGAGGCGCTCTACGATGGCCTCGGGCTGATGCAGAAGAATGTGCGCGTGGACGATGAGGAGATCAAGCGGATTTATCGCGAGTTGCATGAATATGCAAATTCACCGGATAACTTTGCGCCCGAGGTGCACGCTGCCATAGAGGCCACGCCCTCCTCGTTTCCACGTCTGGCTGAAGAGGTGGTCTGGGGTGACGCAAAATTCATCAGCGACCTTCCGGGCAAAAATAAGAACTGGATGAGTTTTGGTGGCGGCGGATTGACCACGACAGCTCTGGCGCAATTGGTCGAGGGAGCCCGCGATCATATCGTTATCCAGTCGCCTTATCTGGTGCTCTCCGACAAGGCCATGGCGCTGTTCAGGAAGACTACTGCGCGCGGCGTGCGCGTGCGCATCAATACCAATTCGCTGGCCTCTACCGATAACCTTCAGGCCTTCAGTGGCTATCGCAAGCAGCGCGACATCTTGCTCAAGATGGGATTGGAAATTTATGAATACAAACCCGATCCCGAGGCGCAGCGCCAGTTGATGCAGCAAGTCGTGACGATGAAAGACAAACCTCCTGTATTCGCGCTACACGCCAAGACCATGGTGGTGGATTCGAAGGTCGTCTATATCGGCACGTTCAATGTTGACCCGCGTTCGGAGAATCTCAATACCGAGGTGGGAGTGATCGTCCATAATGAAGGTCTGGCGCGCGCTGTAGAGGCGAAGATCGAAACCGATATGCGGCCAGGCAACAGTTGGAACGCGGCGACCGACCAGCCAGATCAATACGTACCCATCTCCAAACGCAACAAAGTACGGTTCTGGCAAACGTTGCCCATCAAGCCATTGTTATGAATATTATTGCCGAGATAAAAATACTGGCTCCGCCATACACAATAAAGGCGCGGGGTAAAAGCGGTTATACGGATGGTTGATAACTATCGTACCATCATGTTAACTGCGGGCTGGCGAGGACGGTGATCCAGCGGCAGATGCAAGAGTGTTGACGGCCACTCAGAACCGCCCTACTTTTAGTAGCCATTTCCACGCAAAACTGACCCCTGTAAATTACTCCCCTGCTTAAATTTCAGGCGGAGGCAAGGTTTGGTGTGTTGGTGCTGACAGGCATTGCACTATTGGCGTGGTAGCGACCGAGCAACTCCAGGCAAACATTACGGGGTCACATCATGAGAACAATCGAGGAACGATTAGCTCAAATCGAAAACCGGCTGGATAGGGTGGAGGGGCTGATCATGGGGATGCCCCCTGCAAAAAGAGCCGGAGCGGACATGTCCGCTCCGGACGCCGCCGAATCTCAGGCTGAAAGACGCAAGGAGAGGATGCCACCGACCATCCCCGCGCAACCACCAGCACGGCGGTCTGGGGCTGTCCAACAGCACGAGAAGCACGCGCTTCCCGTGACCCAGATTCTCGGCTGGACCGGCGCGACGGCGCTGGTGCTGGCGATGGCCTACCTGATTCGCCTGGCACTGGACGCGGGCTGGCTAACGCCGGAGCGACAGCTTGTGCTCGCGGTCTTGAGCGGTTTTTCCCTGATCGCTGCAGGGCTGCGGTTACGCGCTTCCGACCGCGAGTATGCAAGTCTGCTACCGGCCGGCGGCTTGGTGGTGCTGTTTCTTTCAATTTACGGGGCGCACCTCTACTACCACTTGATCGGCACCCATCTAGCGACTGGCGCGGTGATCGTGACCTGCCTTGGCGCGTTGTGGCTGGGTAAGCTCTTTGAGAGCGAGCTCTATGGGTTGTTTGCGGTTGTGGGCTCCTATTCGGCGCCGTTTCTATTGTATGCTTTGGCCGGTTCGGTGATAGATCTGGCGGTTTATTTCTCGGCCTGGAGCATGCTGTTTTGCATCTACTCCCTCTGGATCGGCAATCGACGTGCCTATCTATTAGCCGCCTATATGGCGCTACTGGGTTTTAACTTTCTGTGGACGCATCTGTCGCCGGGCGAATGGGTGGCAGCATTTTCCTTTCAGGTGATTCAGTTCGTCATCTTTCTTGGTGGCGCGCTCGGATTCTCTATTCGACATGACCGTCCCATGGAGAATGACGAGGCACTCGCCCACCTGCCATTGCTGCTGATTTTCTACGCGCTGCAGTATTCGCTGCTGCAAAGCCATCTCCCGGTGATGGCGCCATGGATTGCGCTGGGGAGCGCCGCGGTATTGCTGCTGGCATACCTCATTGCCAGAAAAACCATGGATAATCCGCTGGAATCGGGCTCGCTGTTGGTGGGGGCCTATGCTTCGCTGGCGCTGTTTCACGCCGGTTATATGGAGATGGTTCCGTATGAATTCGCGCCCTGGGTCGGCGTGCTTCTGCTACCAGCCGTGGTCGTTTATCTTCTTTCTCGGGAGAATGCATCGGTGACATGGCCGGTCCGGGTGCTGATCGGGATCGTGTTCGCCATTAACTACCTGCGGGTGATCTTCAATTCCAACATCGAGTCGGTTCCGGGGCACGATCTATTGGCGCTGCTCTATGCGGCCGAGCTTTACCTTGCCTACCACCTCCTCAGACGCCTGCCCAGTCTGGCAAGTCTCGCCCTCCCCGCTTTGTATGCGGGCCATGTGGCGTTGATGGGTGCCGCAGTGCAAATCTTTGACGGGCGACTGGCGGTATCGCTTGCTTGGGGCGCAATCGGCCTCGCCTGCTTGGCGCTCGCCTTTAAGTACAATGACAAGGTGCTCGGCAAGTCTTCCCTGCTGATCTTCGCCGCCTCGTCAGCCAAGGTTTTGTTGTTCGATCTGTCCAGTGCCACCCCGCTAGTTCGGATTGGTTCCCTGGTGATTCTTGGGGTGACACTGTATGTGGGTGGATGGATGTACAAGAAAGTGGATTTGATGGACGCGCAGAATCCACAGCAATCCAAGGGATAGTCCGTGTAGTGATCAGGCAGCTCCGTGCAGAGTCGAGATGTGGCGCAGTACAAGAAACCCGTATTGAGCTTGACGTGAATGTTTCTTACGGGCCGCAAGGAGCCGGTTACTCTCTGCCTGAACGCCTGCTTTTCAGTATATTCTGTTGAAAAACTCTAATTTTCCAAAGTCCCGAATTTCTGCCTAGCCTACCAAGGGAGACCCCCCGGCTCTGCCGGGGGATACTTACAGCTAATCTGCTTGGAAATCCTATTCAAACAGCGTGCATACCTTGATATATAGGGTCTTGGTTAAGCTGGGGGCAAATTTCCGTAGGCCCCCATATCAGCGACTGACGCATGCTCCAGAAATCGCTAGAATTTTTTCAAATACCCCAAAAAAGAGTTTTTCAACAGAATACAGTATCAAACAGACATTGGTTAGTGATCCGTGAGTGACCGTTCCTGCCACAGAGCGGTATACCGACCCGGGCCTTCCAGCACCGGATTTCGGGTACTCTTTTTATCAAAGGCGACCGGGGCGAACGGCCTTCTCGAGCGGCAGCGCCAGTATGGCTTCCAGCCCGCCTGAAGGATGGTTCCGCAGCCTGAGTGTCCCGCCATGCTTCTCGGCGATGTTGCGCGCGATGGGGAGCCCCAGCCCCGTTCCGCCGGTCTCGCGGGAGCGCGAGGTTTCCATGCGGTAGAAGGGCTCGAAAACCGTTTCCAGGTATGCCTCCGGGATGCCCGGCCCATGGTCGCGCAGGCGGATCACCGCTTGCGCGCCTTCGCGGCTTGCCGAAACCTGGGCGGCGCCGCCGTACTTGACGGCATTGTCCAGCAGGTTGGTGAGGCAGCGCTTCAGCGCGCCGGGCCGTGCCATCACCGACGCGTTGATCTTGCCGGCCAGGGTCACGTTTTGCCCCGCATCGGCAGCATCGGCGCACACGCTGTCGAGCAGGGAGTCCAGATCCAGGCGCTGCGGTTTTTCTTCGGAATCCATGCTGCGCGCCAGATCCAGCCCTTCCCGCACCATGTCCTGAGTGGCCGAGAGGTCCGCGATCAGTTTCTCGCGCAGGGTGTCGTCCGGCACTTTTTCAAGCCGTAGCCGCAAACGGGTGAGCGGCGTTTGCAGGTCATGGGTAATGGCGGCCAGTATGCGGGTCCGTTCCTGGATATGTTGATGGATGCGCGCCTGCATGGCATTGAATGCCCGCGCGGCGTTTGCTACCTCGGCCGGGCCGCGTTCGGGCAGCGGTTCTTGCCCGATATCGCGGCCGAGCTCGATGGCGGCCTGTTCGAGCTGCCTCAGCGGCCGGGTCGCCATGCGCGCAACCAGGTAGGCCAGCACGCTGATGCAAGCGAGAAAGAGCAGCAGATAGGGCAGTGTGTTCAAGCCGAACGGAGGGGAATGAATATCCCGCGGTCTGGCGAGCGTAAGGCGCATCGGCGTTCCGTCTTGCAGATTCAGATAGACGGCGCGGCAAACCATGGGGCGATTGCGCGTCGCGCCATTGAATGGGCGGGAAGGCGGGCGGCAGCCGGTATCGTCGGTACTGTGCGCGATGATTTTGCGCTCGCCTCCCAGTTGCTGGCGCAGTGCCAGGGTAAATTCCGGGTCGGGCTCGGCCAAATTGCCGGCCGCCGCCGCTTCGAATTTGACCTGGATGCCCCCGCGCTGCGAGGCGGCGGCAAGCCCGGGCCTCGCCTCGGCGGGAGCCGCTTCGAGCGCCAGAACCAGCTGGGCTACCCGTTCGGCGGTGTGGGCATTCCGCATCCGCGCCATCGTTTCCTGCCGCTCGCCGGTGGCGAGCGCCAGTGTCAGGGCCACCGAGGCGACGATGCCCGCCACCAGGATCAGGAATACGCGGCCCGCCATCGAGGCGAAAAAGCGTTTCATGCCCGCGGCTCGGGCGTCACGGATGCCGCCAGCACATACCCTTCGTTGCGCACTGTCTTGATGAGCTGGGGCGAGCGCGCATCTTCCGCCAGCTTCTGCCGCAGACGGCTGACCTGGAGATCGATCGAGCGGTCGAAGGGCTCCGCGTCGCGCCCCTGCGTCAGGTTCAGCAGCTGTTCCCGGCTCAGCACGCGGTTGGGGCGTTCGAGAAATAGCTTGAGCAGGCGGAACTCCGCGCCGGAGAGGGCGACCACGACTCCCTGCGGATTGATCAGGTGGCGCGCCGTCAGGTCGAGTGCCCAGCCGGAGAAATACAGGCTGGTTGCGGCTGTTTCTGCCATGCCGGGCGGCAGCGCCTGGGTGCGGCGCAGAACGCTGCGGATTCGGGCGAGCAGTTCGCGCGGTTCGAAGGGTTTGGGCAGGTAGTCGTCGGCGCCCATTTCCAGCCCGAGAATGCGGTCGAGCGGTGCGCTGCGCGCGGTCAGCATGATCACGGGCAGGCTGGAACGCGCCCGCAGGTTGCGGCATAGCGTCAGGCCATCCTCGCCCGGCAGGGTCAGGTCGAGCACGATGAGATCGATGCGGGAAATGTCCAGCACATGCGACATCTCCGCGCCATTGGCGGCCGTCGCCGTCCTGCAGCCGTTGCCGTCGAGGTATTCGGCTAAAAGGGTGCGAATTTCGCGGTCGTCGTCCACGACCAGGATGTGGGGGGTCGATTCCATGTGGCCATTATGCCAAGGTCGGATCACTTAAGTACCGCTGAATTGTAACGGCTTGTATCCGGCGTCTGCGCTGATACATGGCGATACAAAACAAGCCTGCGTGTATACAATTCCATACATATTGCCTCCCGCCCGAAACATCCCCGACACATGGGTTTGATGAAATGTGTAGCGTGCAGTGTGCACGACCCACAGACCGTAAACATTCAGGAGATTCAATCATGAACAAGCTAGCTAAAACCGCTCTCGTCAGCCTGACGGCCATAGGCCTGGGAACTGCCGCATTCTCCGTGTCCGCCGGCATGTCCGATTGCGACCACATGGGGCCGATGTCATTCCGTGGCGACAAAGCCAAGTTCGCGGAATTTATGGAGAAGCGCCATGCCGCCATGCACGCTGCGCTCAAGCTCAGTGCCGAGCAGGAAGGGGCGTGGAAAGAGTTTGCCGCCAAGATGAAATCGGTCGGCATGCAGAATCGGCCGGAGCGGGAAAAAATGGCCGCGCTGCACGCGCCGGAGCGCATGGATAAAATGCTTGCCATGATGAAGGAGGGCGAGACGCGGATGGAAACCCGCGCCGCCGCCGTCAAGGAGTTTTACGCAGTCCTGACGCCCGAGCAACAGAAGGTATTCGACGCGCAGATGGCCCCGCGCGGTCACCACCCGGGACATCGTTAAGCAGCGGGAATGGACTCTCTCGGCCAGTAGCGGAGGTTCGATTTATGCGCCAGCCCTCGCGGCTGGCGCATAAAACAGATGATTTACTTCTTGACGCCGCTCACTATGGCTTTCAGCGTAGCGCCGGCTTTGAAAGCCGGCACCTTGGATGCTTTGATTTTCAGTTCTTCGCCAGTCTTGGGATTGCGGCCGGTGCGCGCCGCACGCTTGCGTACTTCGAAGGTGCCGAAACCGACCAGAGCAATATTGTCGCCATTTTTCAGTGTGCTGCCGATGATTTCGATCAGCGCGGCTATGTTGCGGTCAGCGTCTGCTTTGGTGCTGCCTGTCTTGACGGCCAATGCGTCTACGAGTTCTTTTCTGTTCATGTTGATCCCTTTGTGAATGACTGCCTCATGCAGTGTTCGAGAGTTTAGCATCCATTATCCGGGAGCTGTAAAGCAAGATTACGCGGATTTATTCTCGCCCTGGCGGTTCAACTGCTCTTACCGGGGTTGACGGGCTATTTCAAAAGATGGGGGAGAACCCCAAACCGGCAACGCCTCATACCCGAAAAAATATGGTAAGACCCTGATATCTCTAAGTATCCCGCCTTCTGCATGGGTTTTGCTTAAACGTTCCATATCCCGGGGGCTGAGCGGCTTTATCTTTGCAAAGTCGCGAGAGCGGCTGAAAACGCCATTTCTCCACTGGTACACTTCATCCGCTTTCTGCTGGTAGGTGTAGGAGTGATCGTTATCGTTAAAGTAATCGGCAAATTTGTTTCGCCCCAAGTAAATCGGGTTGGAACCCTCGTAGCCCGTTTTTTCATAGGTGACCGGGTCGGTATTTAAAAAATGAACCCAGTCTCCAGGAACAAAATTCTTTGGGGCGGCGCCGGATTCGATTTTCAGAAGTTTCCCTGGACGATTGAGTTCCCGTGGATCGAAATCTTTTTCGAAGTCCCACATTTTTCCCGGCTCGATATTCACCAGGGGCTCTTTATCAATGGAAAGCCGATTTTCCAATCGCTTTAGTTGCGCCGGGTCTTTCTTGATGCGGCGGTAATAATCCAGTACCCCTTGTATTACTACAATCTTGGTGGCCGTGTAGCAACCGATGGAATACTTGTTCTGGTTTACAAAAACGTCACTGAGGGCCTCATGCAGGGGGTATCCTGGCTTGGGGGTGCCGCGTTTCCAGTATTTGTTGTTCCACTTCGCAGGTCTGCCATCAGGCCAAACCCAATTCAGGTTTTCCGCCCAGGCTACTGTGTTTTGGCGGATGCCTACGTGGTCCTTCAGGGCTTCCACATCGCAGGCGCCGTCCTTGAACTCTGTTAGCCGTCCGTGTTGAAGAAGCGCCAGCAAAATTTCCTTTTTCGAAACGGTATGGACTTTTTTCTCTTTTCCGCGCTTCGTGGGGAGGCTTACGATGTCGTCCCGGATCTGCAGTTCTGGCCTGTCTTTAAGATCGAGCGTGCTAGAGTCTTCTTTAGGCGTATTCAGCGTGTAAACCACGGCGCCACTCGTTCGATCCGCTTTTTTCACGACCAGATCAGGGGCGACTCCCAAGGCGGCGAGGTAGGTCTCCATGTCGGACGCTATGGTTTCAAGTTGGCCGGGCTTGCAAGAAAAACGGATGCCCTCGTCAGTCGATGCGTTGTTTCCTTCCGCAATGGCTTCGGCGGAGAGAGGAATGAGCAGCAACAACAGGGGGATGATTTTTCGTAACAGCATTTGGCTGAGCTTGCCCATGTTTTCGGCGACTTAAGCGTAGCACGGTAAGCTGCCAGCCGTGTTGTCTTCAGCTTTTCGGGCGGAGCGCCGATTTGGGGCGGAACGCCTTGACCGCCTCTTCCCGCGTTTCCAGATAAGGTCCGCCGATCAGGTCGATGCAGTAGGGTACGGCGGCGAACACACCGTCCAAGGTTTCCTTGATCGCCTTGGGTTGTCCCGGCAGGTTGATGATCAGGCATTTTCCGCGCACCGCCCCGACCTGGCGCGAGAGAATGGCGGTGGGCACGTATTTCAGGCTAACGGCCCGCATCTGTTCGCCGAAGCCCGGCAGCACTTTGTCCGCTACCGCCAGGGTTGCCTCCGGGGTGACGTCGCGCGGGGCCGGGCCGGTGCCGCCGGTGGTGAGCACCAGGCAGCAGCCGGCGGTGTCCGCCAGTTCGCGCAGGGTGGCCTCAATCTGTGCCTGCTCGTCGGGAATCAGCCGGATAACGGCTTGCCAGGGTGTGGCGAGCGCGTTGCCGAGCCAGTCCTTCAGAGCCGGGATACCCTGATCTTCATAAACGCCCTGGGTGGCGCGGTCGCTGATGGTGACCAGGCCGATGAGCGCGGTATTTTCGCTGTTCATTCCTGCTCCGGACTGTCTTCGTTGTTAGCCTTCTCATCGAGAATCGCCGCGCGCAGCAGCTTGAACAGCAAACGGCTGCTCTTCGGCGGCTTGCCGGCCTCGGCTTCCCGCTGCGCGTTGCGTATCAGGGTGCGGATTTGCTGGATGTCGGCGTGGGCGTATTCCATGGCAAGATCGCTCAAGGCTTCATTGCCGGCCAGCAGGCGATCGCGCCACTGCTCCACCAGGTGGAACTTGGCTGCCTGGGCGTGCGTGACATCGTTCCACTCGTCCAGCTTGGCCTGGATCGGTTCGGCATCCACCGTGCGCATCAGCTTGCCAATGTATTGCAACTGGCGGCGGCGTGCCTCGTGGCGGCTGAGGCGTTTGAATTCGGCGAGGGCGTCGGCCAGGTTTTCCGGCAGGCTCAGTTGCGCCAGCTTGTCCTTGTGCAGTCCCGCCAGTTCTTTGCCGATCCCCTGCAGGGCGTGCATTTCCTGTTTGCGCCTAGTCTTGCTGGGCACATCCGGCAGGCTGCCGGAATCGTTGGGTTCTAAATCCGTCATGTTTCGCAAATGGTACCAAAATTGCTATGATAGCCGCTTTTCATTGAGCATTCAGCACGCTGTTGCTGAAACTTTCGAGGTGCGCGTGTCAGATTCCCGTTTTTCCTATTCCATCGAAACGCTGAGCCAGGTCACTCGCGACATTTTGAACCAGGCCAAGCATTCCGGTGCCAGCGCCTGCGAAGCCGAGGTTTCCCTGGGCTTCGGCCAGAATGTCTCGGTGCGCCGCGGCGAAGTTGAAACCATCGAATACAGCCGCGACAAGGGCTTGGGCGTAAGCGTCTATTTCGGCCAGAAACGCGGCCACGCCAGCACGTCCGACCTTGCGCCGGAGGCGATCAGGGATACCGTCGCGGCCGCGGTGAGCATCGCCAGATACACCGCCAGCGACGAATTCGCCGGCCTGGCCGACGAAGACCTGCTGGCCAAAGAGATCCCCGACCTCAGTCTCTACCACCCGTGGGATTTATCGGTGGAGCGGGCGATCGATTTGGCAAAGGAGTGCGAGGCCGCCGCGTTCGCGGTGGACAAGCGCATCGAAAATTCAGAGGGCGCTTCCGTTTCCACCCAGGAAGCGCTGTTCATGTATGGCAACAGCCTGGGCTTTCTCGCCGGCTATCCGTCCTCGCGGCACAGCGTCAGTTGCGCGGTGATTGCCGAGGATGGCGGCATGCAGCGCGATTACTGGTACAGCTCGCGGCGCGACGCGTCCGACCTGGAAAGCGCCGAAGCAGTCGGCCGCAAGGCCGGCGAGCGCACCGTACGGCGGCTTGGCGCGCGCAAGATCAAGACCACCGAATGCCCGGTGCTGTTCGAAGCGCCGATCGCGTCCGGCTTGATCGGGCACCTGGTCGGCGCCGTCAGCGGCAGCAGCCTGTACCGCAAATCCTCTTTTCTGCTCGACAGTCTGGGCCAGCCCATTTTCGCTCCCTTCGTTCAAATCCGGGAATTGCCGCACATCCCCAAGGGGCTGGCCAGCAGCCCGTTCGACAACGAGGGCGTCGCCACCCATGCGCGCGACCTGGTGAAGGATGGCGTGTTGCAGGGCTATTTCCTGGGCAGCTATTCGGCGCGCAAACTGGGCATGGCCTCCACCGGCAACGCCGGCGGCAACCACAATCTGATCCTCGAGAGCAGCGGACAGGATTTCGCCGGCCTGCTGAAAATGATGAACACCGGACTGGTGGTGACCGAGCTGCTCGGCCACGGCGTCAACCCGGTGACCGGGGATTACTCCCGCGGCGCGGCCGGTTACTGGGTGGAAAACGGCGTAATCCAGTATCCGGTGGAGGAGGTCACCATTGCCGGCAACCTCAGGGACATGTTCAGGCACATCGCAGCGGCCGGCACCGATGTCCTGGTCCAGGGTTCGAAGCAGTGCGGCTCGGTGCTGGTCGAGAAGATGACGGTGGCGGGCGACTGAATGACGATGGATTTCCGTTGCTGGGTGGGCATGGGGGGGCGTGCCCCCTCACGACAATCCCAAGGCGTATCTATGGGAACGCCGCCTGCATTGGATCATGATCGGGGTGGCCTTGCTGTCCATCCCGGCCTTTCTGTTCGAAGCCGCGATCCAGGCAGGGCCGCTGCACCAGTTGGGCCTTACGCTGGATTTTTTTATTTTGGTGGCCTTCTCCGCCGAACTGCTGTGGATGCTGAAGGTGACCAGATACCCTGGGCATTATCTGCTGCGCAACTGGCTGGATATGCTGATCATTATCGGTGCGGCGGTGAGCCTGACCGGCTGGCAGGGGGAGTGGATCCCGTTGGCGCGCTTGCTGCGCGTGGCCGTGGTCATGCTGATCCTGGTGCGTTTTCTCGGTGTGCTGCGCAACCTGTTTTCTCCTACTGCGGTGCCTTATATCGTGGGCCTTGGGATAGTGACCATGGCGGTGGCCGGTGCCGGGTTCTACTGGCTGGAGCCTAGCGTGCATTCTTATGGCGAAGGGCTGTGGCTGGCCTTTACCAGCGGTGCGACCGTGGGTTATGGCGATATCGTGCCGACCACCGGCGCGTCGCGGTTTTTTGCGGTGATCATGGTGCTGATCGGCTATGCCATCATGTCCATGGTGACGGCGAGCATCGCGGCTTTTTTCGTGGGCGAGGACGAGAAACTCTTGCGCCGGGAGGTGCACCACGATATCAAGGCGTTACGGGAGGAAGTGGCGCAGCTTCGGGCCGTGTTGGAAGCGCGGCAGCCGGGGAAAAACGCAAACGATCCGGGTAAAAGCTAAAAAACAAAAGGGCAGCGGAATTTCCGGTTGATACGCCCCTGCTCGGGATTTTGGTTACCGGTTCCTTTCTGACCCGGCGATGGGTTTTACACCGTGTAGCGTCGAAAAAGCCATTTCTGACAGCAACGCCGCGAATTCGGCATGGGTTTCCTTCTCGGCGGCGCGCACTGCGGCGTAGAGACGCCCCCACAAGCCACGGGGGCCGATGGGGCATGCTGCGACATAGCCGCGTTCCAGATAAGTTTGCACCGCCCAGCGCGGCAGGGCCGCGATGCCGCGGCGGGAGGCCACCAGTTGCAGGATCGCCGCGGTCAGCTCCGCCGTGCGCCGGGGCGGATTCACTCCGGCGGGCTTCAGTACCCGCCGCACCAGGTCCAGCATCCGGTCCGGCACGGGATAGGTGATCAGCGTTTCCTGTTCGAAGTTTCGCGCCGTGAGATAGGGCCGTGCGGCCAGAGCATGGCTGCGGGCCGTGAGAGCCACCATCTCGTAGGCGAACAGGGGATGGAAGGCAATTCCCGCTTGGCGCTTCGCTTCTGAGATGATCACCATGTCGGCCTGGCGCTCTGTCAGCAGCGCCAACGGTTCGGCGTGAAAACCCGGCACCAGATCCAGTTCCGCCTCGGGGTGGTGCTCGCGGTAGGCATCCATGGCGGGCATCAGCCAGTCGTAGCAGGTATGGCATTCCACCGCAATGCGTAGCTCGCGCGTGGGCGTCGCGGCTTTCAGGCGGGCGATGGCCTGCCGCGCCGCCTCCACCTCCGGCAGCATTCGCCTGGCAAGCTCCAGCAGTTTCTCTCCGGCCCCGGTCAGTTTCAGCGGCCGCTGTTGGCGCTCGAACAGCGGCGTATCCAGATAATCCTCCAGTGCCGCAAGCTGATGGGACAGCGCAGATTGTGTCAAATGCAGCCGGCTGGCGGCACGGGTCACACTGCCCGTGTCCGCCAGCGCGGCGACGGCTTTCAGGTGGCGCAGCTCAATCATGAATATTAATCATAATGATGTGAAAAACATGCGTTTGAATCATACACTGCAAACCCGGATCATGGTGGAATTTAAATCAGGAGATCGCCATGACCACCATCCACACCCTGGGATTCCCGCGCATGGGCGCGCAAAGGGAACTGAAGTTCGCGCTGGAGAAACGCTGGCGCGGGGAGATTTCCGCCGATGGCCTCGAGGCCGTGGGCCGCGAGCTGCGGGCGCGGCATTGGGCGCTGCAACGGGAGGCGGGACTGGACTTCGTGACGGTGGGCGATTTTGCTTTCTATGATCACGTGGCGAACCATATTCAACTGCTCGGCTGCGAGCCGGCGCGCTTCGGCTTCGCCGGGCAGGAGCCTGAGCTTGCGCGCTATTTCACGATGGCGCGGGGGGCGGCGGGCGAGGCGCCCGCCTGTGGTTGCGGACAGATTCACGGCGCCGATGCCTCCGGCAAGCCGGCGCTGGAGATGACCAAGTGGTTCGACACCAACTACCATTACCTTGTCCCGGAATTCACGCCCGAGACCGGTTTCCATCTGGCCTCGGAACGCCTGTTTGACGAGGCGGCGGAAGCGAGGGCTCTGGGTCACCCGGTCAAGGCCGTTTTGGTGGGGCCGCTCACTTTCCTGTGGCTGGGCAAGGAAAAGGCTGAGCGCCTAGCGGCGCACGCCTGCCCTCTCCCCGGCCCTCTCCCAAGGGGAGAGGGAGAAATTCCATTCGACCGTCTGGCGCTGCTGGAAAAACTGTTGCCGGTCTACTGCGAAATCCTCGTCCGGCTGAAGGGCGCCGGTGTCGAGTGGGTGCAAATGGACGAGCCCATCCTTGGCCTCGATCTGCCGGCCGCGTGGAAAAAATCCTTCGAGGGCGCTTACTGGCGCCTCGCCTCAACCGGTGCGAAACTGCTGCTCGCCACTTATTTCGCGGCGCTGGAGGAGAATCTGCGCATGGCCTGCCAGCTTCCCGTGGCAGGCTTGCACGTGGATGCCGTGCGTGTGCCGCAGGAACTCATTGGTGCCGCGGACTGGCTGCCCGCCCACAAGGTGCTCTCGGTGGGCATCGTGGACGGGCGCAATGTCTGGCGGACCGATCCGGACGCCGCACTGGCGGCGCTACGGCCGGTGTATGAGAAAAGGGGCGGAAATCTCTGGCTGGCGCCGTCGTGTTCGCTCTTGCATGTTCCGGTGAGCCTGGAGGCGGAAACCGGGCTGGACGAGGAACTGAAGTCCTGGCTTGCCTTCGCCGTGGAAAAGCTCGGCGAGCTGTCCATGCTGAAACATGCCCTGGCCGAGGGCGAGGCGTCCGTGGCGGTGGAGCTGGCCGCTGCCCGCGCAGCGCTCGCGTCCAGGCGATCCAGCCCGCGCGTGCGCAACCCCCGGGTTGCCGAACGCCTCGCCGGCCTGCCCGCCGATGCCGACCGGCGCGCCTCGCCGTTCGCTGTGCGCCAGGCGGTACAGCGGGCAAGGTTTAATCTGCCGCGCTTCCCCGCCACCACTATCGGCTCTTTCCCGCAGACAGCGGAGATTCGTGCCGCCCGCGCAGCCTTCAGGCGCGGAGAAACCGGCGAAGAGGAATACCGCTGCCGGATGCGCGCGGAAATCGCCGTCGCGGTAAAAAAACAGGAAGAACTCGGCCTCGACGTGCTGGTCCACGGCGAGCCCGAGCGTAACGACATGGTGGAATATTTCGGCGAGCAGCTCGCCGGTTTCGTCTTTACCCGCAATGGCTGGGTGCAGTCCTACGGTTCCCGCTGCGTCAAGCCGCCGGTCATCTATGGCGACGTGTCGCGGCCCGCCGCCATGACGGTCGAATGGGCGGCCTATGCCCAGAGCCTTACGACCAGACCCATGAAGGGGATGCTCACCGGGCCTGTCACCATTCTGCAATGGTCTTTCGTGCGCGATGACCAGCCGCGTGCCGACACCGCCTTGCAAATCGCGCTCGCCATCCGGGACGAAGTGGCGGACCTGGAGCGGGCCGGCATCGGCATCATCCAGATCGACGAGCCCGCCATCCGCGAGGGCCTGCCTTTGAGGCACGCACAGTGGCAAGCGTATCTCGCCTGGGCTACCCGTGCCTTCCGTGTTTCGGCATCGGGTGTTGCGGACGGCACGCAAATCCACACCCATATGTGCTACTCGGAATTCAACGACATCCTGCCGGAGATTGCGGCGATGGACGCCGATGTCATCACCATCGAAACCAGCCGCTCGGATATGGAGCTGTTGCGAGGCTTCGGGGATTTCAACTACCCCAACGAGATCGGGCCGGGCGTGTACGACATCCACTCTCCGCGCGTGCCTGCGGTTGACGAAATGGTGCGGTTGCTGGAAAAGGCGGCCGCCGTCATCCCGGCGGGGAACCTCTGGGTCAACCCGGACTGCGGTCTCAAGACCCGCGGCTGGCCGGAAACGGAAGCGGCGCTGGCCAACATGGTCGAGGCCGCAAGGCGGGTAAGGATGTCCATCGTTTGAGCTGGAGCGGTGCCGCCGCAACCGGCCTCGAAAAAATCACGTGCCTCGACGGCCGGAGAAAGATCGGCCGTGGATACATCGACCAAGAAATCAGAATACCCAGCAAAAGGAGGCGGTGTCATGATAAAATTACCATTTTGCTTTTTCGAAAGAGCTTGTTATGTTTAGCGCAGACCAGACCATCGCAAAGTTCGACCCCGAATTGTGGCAGGCGATGCAGGCGGAAACCCGCCGCCAGGAAGACCACATCGAGCTGATCGCTTCGGAAAACTACACCAGCCCGGCGGTGATGGAAGCGCAGGGCTCGGTGTTGACCAACAAATACGCTGAAGGCTATCCCGGCAAGCGCTATTACGGCGGTTGCGAGTATGTTGACGTGGCCGAGCAGTTGGCGATCGACCGCGTCAAGGCCCTGTTCGGCGCCGAATATGCCAACGTCCAGCCCCATTCCGGTTCCCAGGCCAACCAGGCGGTGTACATGGCGGTGCTGCAGCCGGGCGACACCATACTCGGCATGTCGCTGGCCCACGGCGGCCACCTCACCCACGGCGCCTCGGTCAACCTGTCCGGCAAGCTGTTCAAGGCCGTCACCTACGGCCTGCATGCCGACACGGAGGAAATCGACTACGCCGAGGTGGAGCGTCTGGCGCATGAGCACAAGCCCAGGATGATCGTGGCCGGCGCTTCCGCCTATTCCCTGATTATCGACTGGAAACGCTTCCGCAAGATCGCCGACAGCATCGGCGCCTATCTGTTCGTCGACATGGCGCACTACGCCGGCCTGGTCGCCGCAGGCGTGTACCCCAGCCCGGTGGGCATCGCCGATTTCGTCACCAGCACCACCCACAAGACTTTGCGCGGCCCGCGCGGCGGCATCATCCTGTCCTCCGCCCAGCACGAAAAGGCGCTCAATTCGGCGATTTTCCCCAGCATCCAGGGCGGCCCGCTGATGCATGTGATCGCCGCCAAGGCTGTGGCATTCAAGGAAGCGGCGACGAAGGAATTCAGGCTGTACCAGGAACAGGTGCTGGAAAACGCCATCGTCATGGCCAAGGTGCTGCAGGAGCGCGGCCTGCGCATCGTGTCCGGGCGCACCCAGAGCCATGTCTTCCTGGTCGACCTGCGCGCCAAGAATCTCACCGGCAAGGAAGCCGAGGCGGCGCTGGGTCTCGCCCACATCACCGTCAACAAGAATGCGATCCCGAACGACCCGCAGAAGCCTTTCGTCACCAGCGGCATCCGTCTTGGCACACCGGCGATGACCACGCGCGGCTTCAAGGAGATCGAGGCGGAGCACCTCGCCAACCTGATCGCCGACGTGCTGGACGCGCCCGCCGACGAGGCCGTGCTCAGCCGCGTGGCGAACGAGGTCAAGGCGATGTGCGCGAAATTCCCGGTTTATGGCTAAGACGGTAATGGGCGATGAGGAATGGGTGATGGGGCATGTGCGCTCGTCACTCATCACCCATTACCCATTACCCGTTACCCGAAAATGAAATGTCCCTTTTGTGGTGCTTTAGACACCCAGGTTATCGATTCCCGCGTCAACGAGGAGGGCGACAGCATACGCCGGCGCCGGCGCTGTGCGTCCTGCGACAAGCGCTTCACCACCTACGAAACCGCCGAGCTGCGCATGCCGCAAGTGGTCAAGCAGAATGGCAACCGGGATGAATTCAACCGTGCCAAGCTCCGCACCAGCTTCATGCGCGCCCTGCACAAGCGCCCGGTGCCGACCGAGTACGTGGACGAGGCGATCGAACGCATCGCGCAAAAAGTGTTGAGCCTCGGCGAGCGCGAGGTGCCGTCCCGCCAGATCGGCGAAATGGTGATGCACGAACTGCACCGGCTCGACAAGGTGGCCTATATCCGCTTTGCCTCGGTCTACCGCAGCTTCAAGGACGTGGATGATTTCCGGGATGTGATCCGGGATCTGGATAAATGAACCGCAGCGGCGCGGAGGCGCGGAGGACGACGCTGTTCGGGGGCGGCGCCAGGAACGCCTGTTACGGGGCCGGTTACAAACATGAATTTCCCGGCGTCTCCGCGCCTCTGCGGTGAAACAAATGTTCTCCACCGACGATCATAAGTTCATGGCCCAGGCGTTGCGCCTGGCCGAAAAGGGCTTGTACACCACCACGCCGAACCCCCGTGTCGGCTGCGTCATCGTGCGCGACGGCAAGGTGGTCGGCACGGGCTCGCACAAGCTCGCCGGCGAGCCGCATGCCGAGATCCATGCGCTCAGGCAGGCGGGCGGGCTGGCGCGGGGAGCGACGGTTTACGTGACGCTGGAGCCGTGCAGCCATCATGGCCGCACCCCGCCCTGCGCCGAGGCGCTGGTCGCGGCGCAAGTGGCGCGCGTGGTGGTGGCGATGGTGGACCCCAATCCGCTGGTGGCGGGAAATGGACTGGCCCTGCTGCAACAGGCGGGAATCCGGACGGATATCGGCCTGCTGGAAAACGAGGCGCGCGAACTGAACGTCGGTTTCGTCTCCCGCATGACCTGCGGGCGCCCGTGGCTGCGGCTGAAGATCGCCGCCAGCCTGGACGGCAAGACTGCGCTCGGCAACGGTGTCAGCCAGTGGATCACCGGCCCCGACGCGCGGCGCGACGCGCACCGCTTGCGCGCCCGCTCCTGCGCGGTGCTCACCGGCATCGGCACGGTGCTGGCGGACGACCCGATGCTCAACGTGCGCGATGTGGAAACCACGCGGCAGCCGCTGCGGGTGGTGGTGGACAGCGGTTTGAGGATGCCGCCCGCGGCGAAAATGCTGGCCCAGGGGAAAACGCTGGTGCTTACCGCCAGCGCCGATCAGGCCAGGGCCGGACAATTGCGGGCGGCCGGCGCGGAAGTGCTGGCGCTGCCGGGAGAGGACGGCCGGGTCGATCTTGCCCGGATGCTGGACGAGCTGGGCAGGCGCGGCCTCAATGAAATCACGGTCGAGGCCGGGCGCGGACTCAACGGAGCGCTGGTGCGGCAGGGCCTGGTGGACGAATTCGTGGTCTATCTTGCGCCGCTGCTGCTGGGCGACCGGGCGCGCGGCATGTTCGACCTGCCGGAACTGGTTGCCATGGAGGGGCGGCGCGAACTGCGCATCGCCGGCGTGGCGATGGTCGGGCGCGACCTGCGCATCCGCGCCTTGCCAGTGGAATGAGGCAAATTTGATAGCCACGAAAAGGCACAAGATACACAGATTTTTTGTGATTTTTGCGCCTTTTTGTGGCCATGGTTTTGAAGGATAAAAATGTTTACCGGAATTATCGAAGCGGTGGGCCAGATCAAGCAGGTCGAGCAACGCGACCGGGGCGTGCGCCTGACGGTTGCCTCGGACGCGCTTGATTTCAGCGATGTGGCTATCGGCGACAGCATCGCCGCCAACGGCGTGTGCCTGACGGTGACTGCGCTCGCCGGCAAGGCCTACACCGTGGATGTGTCGCAGGAAACGCTGAACTGCACCGTGGGGCTGGATGCGCCCGGCGAGGTCAATCTGGAAAAGGCGATGCGGATGTCCGACCGGCTTGGCGGGCATCTGGTCAGCGGCCATGTCGATGGCGTGGGCGAGGTGGTGAAGTTCGAGCCGGCCGGGGAAAGCCACCTGCTGCAGATTCGCGCGCCCAGGGAGCTGGCGCGCTATATCGCGGCGAAAGGCTCGATGACCGTCAACGGCGTCAGCCTGACCGTGAACGGCATTTGCGACGGCGTGTTCAGCATCAACCTCATCCCCCATACCCTGGAGGCGACCACCCTCAAGCACCTCAAGCCCGGTTCCAGGGTCAACCTGGAGGTGGACATGCTGGCGCGCTACGTCGATCGTTTGCTACACCCGGAACAGCACTAATCAACCATATTTTCACCGCAAAGGACGCAAAGGAACGCTAGGTACCCCAATTGTTTGTTTTCCTTTGCGTACCTTGGCGTCCTTTGCGGTAAATAGATAAAATTAGGAAATGGATATGACTATCAGTTCAACCCAGGAAATTATTGCCGACTTCAAGGCCGGGAAAATGGTCGTCCTGGTGGACGAAGAAGATCGCGAAAACGAAGGCGACATCCTGATGGCGGCGGAGTTCGTCACGCCGGAAGCGATCAACTTCATGGTCAAGCATGCGCGCGGCCTGGTCTGCCTCACCCTGACCGAGGCCCGCTGCCGCCAGCTCGACCTGCCGCTGATGGTGTCGGCCAACAAACTGGCGCTGGGCACCAATTTCACCGTCTCCATCGAGGCGGCGGAAGGCGTGACCACCGGCATTTCCGCCACCGACCGTGCCAAAACCATCCAGGCGGCGGTGAAGAAAGACGCCAAACCGTCCGACATCGTACAGCCCGGCCATATTTTCCCGCTCAAGGCGCAGAAGGGCGGCGTGCTGGCGCGCGCCGGCCACACCGAGGCGGGTTGCGACATCGCCACTCTGGCGGGGCTTGAGCCGGCGGCGGTGATCTGCGAAATCATGAAAGACGACGGCGAGATGGCACGGCTGCCCGAGCTGCTGGAATTCGCCAGGCAGCACAATCTTAAAATCGGCACCATCGCCGACCTGATCCACTACCGCAGCCAGACCGAGAGCCTGGTGGAGCGTGTCTCCGAGCGCAAGGTGCAAACCGGCTACGGCGAGTTCAATCTGATCGCTTATCTCGACAAGACCGCCAACGAGGCGCACCTCGCCCTGGTCAAGGGCGAGATCAAACCCGGCGAGGAGACGCTGGTGCGGGTGCACGAACCGCTGTCGGCGCTGGATTTCATCGACACCACCAGCCTCGAACATAGCTTCAGCGTGCATGAGGCGATGCAGGCAATCTCCCAGGCCGAGAGCGGCGTGATCATCCTGCTGCGCCGCCCGGAAACTTCAGCCGAACTGCTCGAGCGGGTCCAGCGCACGAAGCAAAAGGCGCCGGCCAAGGTGGATTTGCGCAATTATGGCATCGGCGCGCAGATTCTGCGCGACCTCAAGGTGACCAAGATGCGCCTGCTGGCCACGCCGCGCAAGATGCCGAGCATGACCGGCTTCGACCTGGAAGTGACCGGCTACGTCGCGCCGAAGAAAAGCGCTTAATTATTTGCCGATCAATAAAAGCTCTAACCGCAAAGGACGCAAAGGAACGCGAAGGAAAAACGTCTGGCCAGTATTTTCGGGTGTTGGTTTCCCTTGCGAACCTTGGCGTCCTTTGCGGTAAAAAAATTATTTGAGGAATGAACATGGAAAAATGTGAAAACTACGTGGAAATCGAGAAGAACCTGGACGGCAAGGGACTGCGCATCGGCATCGTGATGAGCCGCTTCAACATCGACGTGTGCGAGGGCCTGCTGTCCGCCTGCGCCTGCACGTTGCAGAAGCATGGCGTGGCCGACGGCGACGTCGTTCTGGCTACCGTGCCGGGGGCGCTGGAAATCCCGCTGGTGCTGAAGAAAATGGCGGCAAGCGGAAAATTCGACGCGCTCGTTGCGCTCGGCGCGGTGATCCGCGGCGAGACTTATCATTTCGAGCTGGTCGCCAACGAATCCGGCAGTGCCGTGACCCGTGTCACGCTGGATAGCGGGATTCCCATCGCCAACGGCATCCTCACTACCGAGGACGACGACCAGGCGCTGGCGCGGATGAGCGAGAAAGGCAGCGATGCGGCGCTGGTGGCGATCGAGATGGCCAATCTGCTGAAGCGGCTATGAGCGCCGGAAAAGCGGACAAGGCGCCGAAAAAAAGCCGGCGCAAGGCGCGCGAATTCGCGGTGCAGGGGCTGTACCAGTGGAAGCTGTCGGGCGGCAATGCCGACGCTATTCTGAGCCAGTTGCGCGAGGACAAGGAATACCCGAAGATCGATGAAGCGCACCTTGCCGTGCTGCTGCAAGGGGTAACGGGTGGCGCCGAGGGCCTGGACGCGCTGCTTGCGCCCTTCCTCGACCGTCCGGTCGGCGAGCTGAGCCCGGTGGAGCATGCGATCCTGTTGCTGGCGGCCTACGAAATGCAGCATCATCCGGAAATACCCTATCGCGTGGTGATCAACGAGGCCGTCGAGCTGGCAAAAACCTACGGCGGCACCGACGGCCACAAGTTCGTCAATGGCGTGCTGGACAAGCTGGCAGTCAAGATCCGCGCGGTGGAGATTGGCGCCAAGCCACAAAAAAAGCAGTAAACGCAAAGACGCAAAGGGCGCAAAGAAAAGCTCTGCACATGCCGCCTTCGCGTTCTTTGCGTCTTTGCGTTGAGGATTTTGCATGGCTTCCGAGTTCGACCTGATCCGCCGCTTCTTCACCCACCCTTGCCGGAATGCGGTGCTGGGCGTGGGGGACGACGCGGCGCTGGTCAGGCCGACACCGGGGATGGAGCTGGCGGTATCCAGCGACATGCTGGTGGCGGGCACGCATTTCTTCCCTGACGACGATCCCCGCAAGCTCGGGGGCAAGGCGCTGGCGGTGAACTTGTCCGATATGGCGGCAATGGGCGCTACTCCCCGCTGGGCGACGCTTGCTCTGGCGCTGCCCGAGGCCGATGAAGGCTGGCTGCAGGAATTTTCCGCAGGGTTTTTCGATGCCGCCCGGAAATACAGCGTAGACCTGATCGGCGGCGATACCACCCGCGGCCCGCTCACCCTGTGCGTGCAGATCATGGGCGAGGTGACGGCCGGCATGGCATTGCGCCGCAGCGGCGCCAGGCCGGGCGATGAAATATGGGTGTCCGGCCATCTCGGCGACGCGGCACTGGCGCTGGCCCACCTGCAGCGGCGCATCGAACTGGCACCGCACGATGCCGCTTCCTGCCTTGCGGCGCTGCACAGCCCGGTTCCCCGCGTTGCCCTGGGCGAGGCGCTGGTCGGCCTCGCGCACGGCATGATCGATGTTTCGGACGGCCTCCTGGCCGATCTCTCCCATATACTCGAAGCCTCCCGCGTGGCGGCCGATGTTGACTTTGCGGCGCTGCCGGTTTCCGCTGTCCTGCGCGCCCATTTGCACGGGGAAGTGGCGCGCACGTGCCTGCTGGCGGGGGGGGACGACTACGAATTATGCTTCACCGCGCCCTCTTCGCGGCATGAGGCGGTGATGGCCCTGTCCCGCCGGCTCGATTTGCCGCTGACGCCGATCGGCATGATACGTGAAGGAGAGGGGATGCGCCTGCTGGACGCGCAAGGAAAGGAAATGCCGATAGGAACAAGGGGTTTTGACCACTTTGGCGCCGGCTGACATGCCCGTCCGGCCCGGCTGGCGCTTCATCCTGCGCCATCCGGCCCATTTTTTCGCGTTCGGTTTTGGCGCCGGGCTTTCTCCCGTCGCGCCCGGCACGGTCGGGACGCTGGCCGGGTTCCCCCTGTTTTTCCTGTTGCATGGCCTTGAGCTGCCGGTTTATTTCGTCGTGCTTGCGGTGCTGTATGCGGCGGGTGTATGGTTTTGCGGCGTTGCCGGCAAGGCGCTAGGGGTTGCCGATCATGGCGGCATCGTCTGGGACGAGATCGTCGCTTTCCTGTTGATCCTGCCCTTTGCCCCGTCGACTCTGGCGGGTTACGCGGCCGCCTTTTTCCTGTTCCGCCTGTTCGATATATGGAAGCCGTTTCCGATCCGCATGATCGACGACCGGACTGGCGGCGGCTTTGGCGTAATGTTCGATGACCTGCTCGCGGCGGTCTATACTATCGCCTGTCTGCGGGCTCTGACGCATTGGGGGCTGTTATGATCGACGAAGCGCTTGAGAAGCTGGCTGACGAAGTGGGCAGGGCGCTGCTGCGGCAGGATATGATGCTGGCAACCGCGGAGTCCTGCACCGGCGGCTGGGTCGGCGCGGCGGTGACGGCAATACCGGGCAGCTCGCGCTGGTATGATCGCGGATTCGTTACCTACAGCAACGAGTCCAAGCAGGAAATGCTGGGGGTGGCCGCCGGGACGCTGGCCGGCTTTGGCGCAGTGAGCGAACAGACGGTGCGGGAAATGGTCGCCGGGGCGCTGAAAAACAGCCGCGCCCAGGCCGCGCTGGCGGTAAGCGGTATCGCCGGCCCTGGCGGCGGCATGGCGGAAAAGCCCGTGGGCACGGTGTGCTTTGCCTGGGGATTTGCCGGCGGCGCATTTTTCAGCGAGCAGCGCTTGTTCCTGGGGAATCGTCACGAAGTGCGGCGCCAGTCGGTGTCGCATGCGCTGCATGGGTTGCTGGGGTGCCTGAAGGGAGGAGTGAAATGAGCAAGAACGAAGTGTTGCTGATGCTGCTGAAAGCCAGGCAGCTCCACCTGGAGTGGCGTTCCCACGCGGAAATGCTGATCAAGGGCATGGAGCCGAACGACGCGAAGGCGCCTGTCGAGGATCACCGCTGTGATTTCGGCAAGTGGTTTTACGGCCCGGCCAAGGAATGCCTGGGCTTGCTCAAGTACTACGATCTGGTGGCGGAATCACATCATGTGATGCACGCCGTGTACGGGGAGGTTTACGCCCACATGCGGCATCACAAGGTCACCGAAGCGAAGGGCAAGCTGCTGGAACTGGCTCAGGCCTCGGATACACTGCTAGACGCGATTGACCTGTTCGAGCAGGAAGTGCTGGCGGCGCCGGAATGCCAGCGCTGAGCGGGGGTGCAGGCATACAAATCCGCCCCGGCTTATGACATAATTCATGATTGTTTTTTTAGGGAATCACAATGGACGAAAACAGAAGCAAGGCCTTGGCCGCGGCCCTGGGCCAGATCGAAAAGCAGTTCGGCAAGGGCTCCATCATGCGCCTGGGCGACGGCGAAGTGGTCAAGGACATCCAGGTGGTGTCGACCGGATCGCTGGGGCTGGACATTGCGCTGGGCGTCGGCGGGCTGCCGCGCGGCCGGGTGGTGGAGATCTACGGCCCGGAATCCTCCGGCAAAACCACGCTGACCCTGCAAGTGATCGCGGAGATGCAGAAGCTGGGCGGTACCGCCGCCTTTATCGACGCGGAACATGCGCTTGACCCGCAGTACGCGCAGAAGCTCGGCGTGAATGTTTCCGACCTGCTGATCTCCCAGCCCGATACCGGCGAGCAGGCGCTGGAAATCGCCGACATGCTGGTGCGCTCCGGCTCGGTCGACATCGTGGTGGTCGACTCGGTGGCCGCGCTCACGCCCAAGGCCGAAATCGAGGGCGAAATGGGCGACTCCCACATGGGACTGCAGGCCAGGCTGATGTCGCAGGCGCTGCGGAAGCTGACCGGCAACATCAAGCGCACCAACACCCTGGTGATCTTCATCAACCAGATCCGGATGAAGATCGGTGTCATGTTCGGCAACCCGGAAACCACCACCGGCGGCAATGCGCTCAAGTTCTACGCCTCCGTGCGCCTCGACATCCGCCGCACCGGCGCGATCAAGAAGGGCGAGGAAGTGATCGGCTCGGAAACCCGCGTCAAGGTGGTCAAGAACAAGGTGGCGCCGCCCTTCAAGCAGGCCGAGTTCGACATTCTCTACGGCGAGGGCATCTCGCGCGAGGGCGAGATCATCGAGCTGGGCGTGGCGCACAAGATCGTCGAGAAATCCGGCGCCTGGTACAGCTACAAGGGCGAGAAGATCGGCCAGGGCAAGGACAATTCGCGCGAATACCTGAAGGAGCACAAGGACATCGCCGCCGAGATCGAAGGCAAGGTGCGCGCCGCGGTCGGGGTGAGCGGCCTGCCGGCGACGGTCGACCCCGACACGGTGGATGCCTGAGCTTAGCCTGCGCGAACGAGCGCTCGGCTTTCTCTCCAGGCGCGAACATTCACGCCTGGAGTTGAAACGCAAGCTGGCCCCGCATGTTGAAGATGAGTCCGGGCTGGAAGCTCTGCTCGACGACTTCGAAAAGCGCGGCTGGTTGTCCGAAACCCGCTTCGTCGAAATGGTGGTGTCGGCGCGGCAAGGAAAGTACGGCAGTCTGCGCATCGTCCACGAATTGCGCGAGAAGGGCGTGAGCGAGGAAGCCATCGCCGCCGCCCTGCCGGAAGTGCGGGAAAACGAACTGGAAACGGCGCGCACGGTGTGGGCGAAAAAATTCGGCAAACTGCCTGTTGCTGCAAAAGAGCGCGCGAAACAGATGCGCTTCCTGGTCAGTCGCGGATTCGGGCAGGAAACGATATGCAAGCTTGTACGGGGAAGCACGGAGGAAGATGAATGATCGTCCTGACGCCTTTGAGAAAAGCCGTAACTTCGCTTAAGGCTGCCATTGCGCAACCCAAAGACGAATTTGTCCGGGATGCCGTAATCCAGCGCTTCGAGTACACCTATGAGCTTTCATGGAAAATGCTGAAACGTCACCTCGATGAAAGCGAGGGCGCTGCTGCCGTCGATCCGCTATCGAGGAAAGACCTGTTCCGGCTGGGCGGCGAGCGGGGAATCGTCGAAAACGTGGAAGCGTGGCTCGCCTACCACCGGGCGCGCAACGAAACATCGCACACTTACGACGAGAACATGGCGGAACAGGTTTATGATGTGGCGCGGCAATTTGCCGGGGATGCGGAAAAAATGTTGCGGGAACTGGAACGGCGCAATGCTTGACTTGTCGCCCGAACAGTTGCGCATGACCCGCGAAATCCTGCGCCGCCGCGTGCCCGGCTTGCCTGTGTGGGCGTTCGGTTCGCGGGTGACGGGCAATGCGCGGAAATACTCCGACCTCGATCTGGCCGTCGGCGGCGACAAGCCTTTGTCCTTGGCCGTGCTGGCGGAACTGGAGAATGATTTCTCCGAATCCGATCTGGGTTTTCGGGTGGATGTCGTGGACTGGGCAAGCGCCAGCGAGGAATTCAAGGCGGCGATTGCCGGCCAGCTTTGCAGGTTGGGTTAATCTATTAGAAGCCGGGCAGGGTGGATTGGAAGTGGCGCATCAGGGTTCCAGGAGAAAATATCAGTGCACTTCCGGGAAGCTGTCCAAGCTGATTACGAAGATATTTGCAAGCTTGTGCCAAATGAGCATGAGCTGTACTTGGTGTATCCACGAGGCACTCACCCCTTTACCGTCGATCAAGTAAGGCATCTCGCAGAGTTGCGAAAAGAACTCACGGTTGCAACCGATGGTGCAAGGATAGTCGGCTTTGCCAACCTGTACGATTTCAAAGATAAGGAAAAAGCTTTTATTGGTAACGTCGTTGTAGAAAAATCTTCTCGTGGAAGGGGGCTTGGGAAACAGCTTATCGGCCACATGCTGAACGCAGCGTTTTCAAAATATGGTCTCAGCCGGGTAGGGTGGGCACGTTTTTGTGCCCACGCGGGTGCAACAATTACCAACATCCGCGTGGGCACGATAAGGCTGTGCCCACCCTACCCGGCTCACCCTGAAAGTTATGCCGCAACAATACACCCGCTCTTGACATATCATTATTGATATAGACATAATGTAATATGTGGCACATTGAAGAACACCGCCGGGTCGACAAACAACTCTCCGGGGCTGTGCCGCTGGAGATATTGAAGCGGTATGAGAAGTGGAAAGATATCGCCATGATCTCAGGCCCAACCGGGTTGCGCGCAATCAAGGGGTTTCACGATGAGGCTCTATCGGGCGAGTGGGAAGGACATCGATCTTCCCGGTTGGGCCTCCAGTGGCGAGTGATCTATCGTGTCGTTGCTGACGCATTATTGGTTCGGGTGGTTCAAATTACCCCTCACGATTATCGGAGGCCTTAATTATGAAAGAGTTTCGAGCTGCAAAAAAGCGCGTTGAGGTTTCTGTGGGCGAATCTCTCCGCATTATTCGCGAACTTCAAGAACTGAGCCAGAATCAGTTATCCGAGCTTACGGGTATCCCTCAGTCCACTCTCTCGGCTATCGAGAATGGCCGGGTTAATCTCGGTGTCGAGCGAGCCAAGGTTTTAGCGCACGCCCTCAAATGCCACCCGGCCGTTCTGCTTTTTCCTGGTTGGGACGTCCCGCTTGAGTCTGCGGCATAACTTCGCATTCAACACGGACTCACGGAAAGCGGTGCTTTGCTTGCTCTCCGTGAGCCGGTTAATTTGGACCTAAGGAAGGTTTTCAATGAAACGAATATGGGCGGGCGCCATTCTGGCTGGCCTGCTGTTGCTGACAGGCTGCGACTACCTGCCGTTCGGTTTCACGGCGGTAAAGGAGATCGTGGCCTCCCCCGCGCAGTTCGAAGGCAAGGAAATCAGGGTCAAGGGTAAAGTCAAAGACATCACCAAGGTTCCGCTGATCGACCTCCGTCTGTACGTGCTGGATGACGGCAGCGGGGAAGTCACTGTGGTCACCCAGAATGCCCTGCCCGCGGTGAATGAAACCATTACCGTCAAGGGCGTGGTCGAAAGCGCCGCGATTCTGGGCGGTCAATCCCTGGGATTGCGCATCAGGGAAACGAAACGGTTATAAACGCGGGCGGGTCGCAAGTCGCGGCCGCAAGATTTGATGAATTTGGGACTCAAGTATGAAAAGCAGCGAAATCCGCAAGAAATTCCTCGATTACTTCGCCTCCAGGGGGCACACCGTGGTGGCATCCAGCTCGCTGGTGCCGCATGAGGATCCGACCCTGCTGTTCACCAACGCCGGGATGAACCAGTTCAAGGACGTGTTCCTCGGCTTCGACAAGCGGCCTTACACCCGCGCTGCCTC
>JAJYXP010000064.1 GCA_021801705.1 Pseudomonadota bacterium | reverse complement strand
CTAAGCCAATCCGCTTTTCAGCCGCGCCTGAAATTTTTCCCTCAGCTTCGCCACCTTCGGCGCCACCACGGCCTGGCAGTAAGGCTGGCTGCCGTGGCGGCGGAAATATTCCTGGTGGTAGTCTTCCGCCTTGTAGAAAACCCCGGCGGGCGTGATTTCAGTGACGATGGGTGAGAGCCGGATGTGCGCGGCGGCGAGGTTCGCGATCACCTCCTCGGAGGCTTCCTTCTGCGCCGGCGTATGGTAGAAGATCGCCGAACGGTACTGGGTGCCCCGGTCGTTGCCCTGGCGGTTCAGGGTGGTGGGGTCGTGGATGGTGAAAAAGATTTCCAGCAATTCCCGGAACGAAATCACTGTCGGATCGAAGGTGATCCGCACCGCCTCGGCGTGGCCGGTGGTTCCGCTGCATATCTGCTCGTAGCCGGGGTTGGATGTGTTGCCGCCGGTGTAACCCGATTCCACCTTCTCCACCCCGGCAAGCAGTTCAAACACCGCCTCCAGGCACCAGAAGCACCCCCCTGCGAGGGTGGCTGTTTCCCCGCCTTTGCTCATCGTTCTTTCCTCCCTTGTGCGCTGCCGCTTTCAAGGCCGGCAACATACCGATACACTCGCAACAGATTGAAAATGGCAAAATTCTTCGGCAAAGGACAACCACAATGAAAAACATCCCCCGGCACGCCCAGCTCTTCCTTTGCTTGGCGCTGCTTTTCGCCACTCCGGCTCCCGCCTTCGAGCAGCCGCAAGGCATCAGGAACCGCGCCGTCGCAGTCAGCGGCACGCTGCAAGTGCTGTTCACCCCCGAAGATGACGCCACCACCTTGATCCGCCAGGCCATCTACGATGCCCGCACGCAGGTTCTGGTGCAGGCCTACAGTTTCACCAGCAAGCCCATCGCCGAGGCGCTGATCAACGCCAGGCGGCGCGGCGTGGATGTTCAGGTTATCACGGACGCGGAACAGATACTAAGAATGGAGCGCAGCAAGGTGCCGACGGTTGCGGCCGGCGGTGTGCCGGTATTCGTCGACAGCCGGCACGACAGCGCCCACAACAAGGTGATGGTGATAGACGCCGGCAGCGCCAGCCCGGTAGTGATCACCGGCAGCTTCAACTTCACCCATGCCGCGCAGTTCAGAAATGCGGAAAATCTGCTGGTCTTCCGCGGCAACCGGGAACTGACGGCCGCCTACCTCGATAATTGGCGGCGCCATCGCGAGCATTCGCAGCCGCTTGCAAAGTAAACACAGCATTATCTAAAAACGGCGATTCACCGCGGAGGACGCAGAGGGCGCGGAGGAAAAACAAGACATTGGCAAGTTATGCTGAGCACCCATCAGGTGAGTGTATTTCACGCCAGGCATTTGAATTCCTTTGCGTCCAGCCCTCCCCTTAATCCCCTCCCGCAAGCGGGAGGGGAGACAATCGCCCTCTCCCCCTTTGGGGGAGAGTTGGAGAGAGGGTTGGCGTCCTCTGCGGTTCGAGCCTTTTCTGGGATTATTTCAGCGCCGCCTCGATCCGCTCGGTCAGGGTCTTCAAGATCTTGATGCGGGCGAAATTCTTGTCGTTGGCCTCGACCAGCGTCCACGGCGCGATTTCCGAGCTGGTGCGGTCCACCATGTCGCACACCGCCATCTCGTAGCCCTCCCATTTTTCGCGGTTGCGCCAGTCCTCGTCGGTGATCTTGAAGCGCTTGAAGCCTGTCTTCTGGCGCGCCTCGAAGCGCAGCAACTGCTCTTCCTTGCTGATGGAGAGCCAGAATTTCACCACCACCGTGTTGTTATTGACCAATTGCTCTTCGAAATCGTTGATCTCGCTGTAGGCGCGCATCCAGTCGATGTTGGAACAATAGCCTTCGACCCGCTCCACCAGCACCCGGCCGTACCAGGAACGATCGAATATAGCGACCCGGCCCTTGCGCGGCACATGGCGCCAGAAGCGCCAGAGGTAGGGCTGCGCGCGCTCCTCCTCGGTCGGTGCGGCGACCGGGATAACCTGGTAGTAACGTGCGTCCAGCGCACTGGTCACGCGGCGGATGCTGCCGCCCTTGCCGGCCGCGTCGTTGCCCTCGAACACAACGATGACGGTGAATTCACTGAATTTTGGATCGCGTGTCAGCAGGTTCAGTTTGCCCTGGTATTTCTCCAGTTCGGACTCGTATTTTTTCTTCGCCAGCTTCTGGGTCAGGTCGAGCGTCTTCAGGATGTGCAGCCTGTCGATCGAGGGCAGCAGCGGCGGCGCATGAACTTCATGGGGCGGCCTCTCCGCCGCGTCGAGGCGCTTGCGGATCGCCTCCAGAATGACTTTCCCCACCGTCAGGCTGCGGTAGCGCTCGTCCTCGCCCTCGACGATGATCCATGGCGCCTCAGCGGTACTGGTCTGGCGCATGACGCGCTCAGCCACCTTGCGGAACTTGTCATACATCTTGAAGTGTATCCAGTCGCGCTCGGTCACGCGCCAGCGGGTCTTGGGATTCTTCTCCATGGCCTTGAGGCGCTTTTCCTGCTTTTCCTTGGACAGGTGAAGCCAGAACTTGATGACCAGCGCGCCCTCGTCGTTGAGCATCTTCTCGAAACGCACTGCGCGCTCCATGCTCTGGTCGAGGTCGGCATTCTTGATTCTGTTGAACACCCGGTTGAGGATGTCCCAGGTATACCACGAGCCGAGAAAAATGCCGATTTTTCCCTTGGGCGGCAGGGCGCGCCAGAAGCGCCACATGATCGGGCGCTCCAATTCCTCGTCCGAGGGAATACCCATGCCGTGGCTCTGAATATGGCGCGGGTCCATCCATTCGTTGATCAGGTTTACGGTCTCCCCCCGGCCGGCCCCGTCCACCCCGCCGATCAGAATCACCACCTGGAAGTTTGCCGCCCTCGCCAGATCGAGCTGCGCTTCCAGCAATGCCTCCCGCAGCACCGGCACTTCCTGGTCGTAAGTGGCCTTGTCGATTTTGTGCCCCAGTTCGGCTGATTCAAACATGTTTCACCTTATAAAAAGTAGTTTAGCCACGGATTAACACAGATATACACGGATTATCAATGAGTTACATTTCTCGTCCTGCATACGATCTTTCACGGGCTTCAGCCCGTAGAAAGTCGGAGTACTCTTGTAGTGCGCACCTTACGGGTGAATGGCTTGTTGCCACAACACATTGTTTTCTCTGTGTTAATCCGTGTTAATCCGTGGCTAATGGCGGTTTTTAGGTTCACCCTTTCTCCCAGAAAACTTTGCGCTGCTTAAAAAACTTCCATGTCCGCCCCAGGCTGACAAGCTGGAGGCGGGCTTTGCCGACGCTCCAGCCGATTATCACGCCGCCGGCCCGAATCCGCAAGGCATCGCGACCGCCGCTACCGATCTCCTCCAGCAGGCGCCCGATCACAGCTTGGTCGTTGAGCGCACCCAGCACATCCTGCAAGTCGGCCAGTGACTTCAGATACCGCTTTGCAGCCTTGCGCGGATACAGAATGGAAAAGAACTCCGTGGCATAGCGCAACTTTTTTGCGGCGATGCGCAACGCATGGCGCTGCTCCGCCGTCAGCGCCGCGAGGTTGCGGCCGCGCCGGCGCAACTGGCGGTGGCGTTGCGCCAGCATGCGTGCGGCGAAAGCCGCCACCGGCTGATCCAGCTCGGCGGCCACCCCGGCATTGCGCCACGGTTCGCGCCACAACCAGCCGCCCAGCGTCAGCAGCAGTTTGTGGTAGCGCTGCGAGGCGGCGGCCTCGCGCGCCCTTTTGCGCTTCTCGCCGCACAGGCGCCCGGCCCGCCGCTGCAGCCAGGCCAGCCCCGCGTCCTGGGGAAAAAACGCCAGGACCGGCGCCAATGTTTCGCCAAGAAACACATCCCAGTCCCGCGCCTGGCCAAGCTCACCGGCGAGCCAGCGCAACTCCCCGATCAGAACGGCATCCTTGATCCCCGGCGCGGCGACGGAAAACAGGCCGAGCGCGGAGCGCAGCCGCCTCACCGCCACCCGCATCTGGTGAATATACTCCGGGTCGTAGCCCTGCTGCAGCCGGCTCTGGTTGTCCTGCAACTGGGAGAGGCAATTCCAGGCAACGGAGCGGAACGCTTCGCCCACCGGCATGCCCCGCCTTATGCCGGGAAGTTCGGCCTTGACCGCGGGCAGCGCGGCGGGCGGCGCGCACAGCGCGTAGCCGCGCTCGGCCTTGCTGGCGTTTTCCGCGCGCAAGGGCACGGCCTCCTGCAATGCCAGGGCCAACTCGTAGAGCGCAGCCGGACTGCCGGCCTTCAGCTCCAGCTCCACTTCGCAGATCGTCGAACTTCCCCGGTCGGCGCGGATTTCGCCCCGATCCAGCGCCATCTCGACTTGGTCGCCCGCTTCTGTTTCCAGCAGCCAGACGGTGCGGCTGAACTCGGTCACGAATACGGGGTGGAGGTTCTGGCGCAGCGCGTCCGTAGCGAACAGCCCGATCAGCCTGGGATCGCTGATCTTGGTAAAGTCCGGCTCATTGCGGGCGACCGGCGCCTCCCATTCGTCGCGCTGGTGCAGACCCGCCCGCACGCTGCCGCCGCCCTTGATGGTCTGGATCCACTGTCGGCCGCTGCGGCGCACGCGCAGTGCGATTTCCTTGTTCTTCAGGGCAAAATCATCGGTGTCGAAATAGGTGCTGTAGAGCTTGCGCGTCTTCGGCCCGGACGGGCACAACGCCTTGAGCAGGGGATGGCGCCGCAACCTGGGGATGTCGGCGGGATCGATCAGGAGCTTGAGTTCGACTTCGGTGTTGTTCATGAGTTAGCTACAGCTATTTATCCGTGAAAAAGCTTTTAACCACGAATTTACACGAATAAAACACGAATAATCAGTTAGTTAATGCGGATAATCTGATTCGCCTGTTAGATACCAAAAGTAGGCGCCCCCAAGCGACACGATAATTGTCTCTAACTATTCGTGTTTATTCGTGAACATTCGTGGCATTCGTGGTTAATCGCCGTTTTTAGGTTTACTCCAACCAATCCAGCAGCGGCTGCCACTGCTCCATCTCCCTGGCGGTACGCGACGGCGCCATATCGAACAGGCTCAGGCCCTCGCCGGCGGCCTGAACGTAGATTTGCGCATCGCGCAGCAGGGTCAGCACCGGAAAGCCGGCGGCATCGAGGAATGAGGAAAGGTCGGCCGCTGCCCGGGTGCGCGCATCCACGCGCATGCCTATCATCGCCACTTCGATTTTCTCCTTGCGCACCGATTTCTCCGCACACAGCTCTTCGAGGAAATTCCGGGTTGCCACCATGTCGAATGCGGACGGCTGCACCGGCACGATCACGCGCTCCGCACGCTTGAGCGCATTGCTCAGCTTGTCGCCGTGCATGCCCGCGGGCGAATCCACCACCAGCCAGTCCGGCTTGACCCCGCCCATGGATTTCTTGTCGCTCTGGCTGTTCCAGCCGTGAATAGCGGGCAGCGCGGCCGGCCGGCGCGACAGCCAGTCGCTGGCGGAACGCTGGCGGTCGAGGTCGGCCAGCAACACGCGGCCGCCCCGGCTGGCAAAATAACCCGCAAGATTCGTGGCCAGAGTGGTCTTGCCGCTGCCGCCCTTGGGATTGGCGATCAGTATCGTTTTCATCTTAAAAACGGCGCTTAGCCACGGATTTACACCGATTAACACAGACAAAGCAGATGGTTGCAAGTCGCTCCCGATATCCCGAAGGGCGAGCGTCCAGCCCTATGCAATTCATGGCTAATCCGTGTGCATCCGTGCTAATCCGTGGCTGAATTGTTTTTTCTGGATTCATAGAAACTCCGGCGACATCACCGCCTTCAGCACAATTCGGGTCTCATCCCGGCGGGTGCGGTTGCTGAACCACCACACCGCGCCCTTTTTCACGTTCCAGCTTTCCTGAGAGTTGGCAAGCAGGTAGGCGGCTATCTGCCCCAGCGCCGGCTGATGCCCCACCACGACCACCGTTCCCTTTGCGTCCGGCCAGCCGGCGGCCCCCAGCAGGGCGGCCACGGATGTACCGGGGCCCAGCTCCCTGACGATGGTGTAATCCGGCGACAGCGTTGCCGCGGTCTGCTGCGTACGCGTGCTGGGGCTGGAAAAAATGCGCGCATTCTCCGGCAGATGCGCTTTCAGCCACCCCGCCATTTTGGCCGCCTGCTTCTCGCCCTTACCGGTCAGCTTGCGCCCCTGGTCGGGAAATCCATCCTCAGCCTCGGCATGACGCCATAAAACCAGATCCACGCCCACCCCCATTCATGATTCATTGATTACTGAGTATTTAAGACACCGGACTACCATTAACCTGAGAACCGCTATTATCCACGGATGAACACAGATTAACACAGATAAAACAGATGGTTGAACATAAGCTGTTGGATTGCCTGAAGGGTGGGCCATTCACTTTATGTAACCCATTGATAATCCGTGTGCATCCGTGGACAAACTGCTTCTAGTATTAAGGAACCGCAAAATGAAGCGCAAGGACAACCCGCCCCACTATTATCCGCAAGTCGGCCCCGAATCCGGGGCCGGCATGAAAAACGCTTCCGCTGTTTTTTGGAATCGTGGAATAATCCCGTAAAAAGCAGTTGAACCGCCAAGACGCCAAGGACGCCAAAAAAGGGAGAAGGAAATTTAAAACCCCTCCGATCCAACAAGCGCCCCTTGCGTTTGCTCCTTCTCCCTCCGGGCTGATCTATGCACACAAGTCCCCTCTCCCGCTTGCGGGAGAGGGCTAGGGAGAGGGAATTGGTTGATTAACATGCCCTTTTTCCCTCTCCCCCAACCCCTCCCCCGCAAGCGGTGGAGGGGAGTAAAATCAACAGCTTGCAAAGATGTGTGCATAGATTAGCCCTCCGGGAGAAGGTTGGGATGAGGGAAACCCGCTTGCAGTGCTCTGCGGCTTAAGTTCCAAACAGAAAGAAGCGTTACACTAACCGGCATCAGCAGCCCCAGAAAAAATGACAGACATGCACCGATTCCTGGAAATGACCAGCCTGACCGCCCGCGGCAGGGTGCGCTCCCAAAACGAGGACAGCATCGCCTGCGATGCCGAGGCCGGCTTCGCCATTCTGGCCGATGGCATGGGCGGCTACAACGCCGGCGAGGTTGCCAGCGGAATCGCCGTGACCGTGCTGGCGGAAAGGTTTAAATCGGTGTGGCTCACGGAGAGTTACGATCAGGACTCAAGCAAGCTGATCAAAACCGCGATTGAGGAAGCAAATGCCGCGATCTACCGGATGGCGCAGAGCCAGCCTCAATGCTCTGGGATGGGCACAACAGTGGTGTTCGCGCTGTTCCACGACAACCGCATCGCGGTGGCGCACGTCGGCGACTCGAGGCTGTACCGCTGCCGGAATGAACGGCTCGAGCAGATCACGCTTGACCACTCCCTGCTGCAGGAACAGGTCAACCTCGGTCTGGTGAGCCGCGAAGACGCCCGGCTGTCGTACAACAAGAACCTGGTTACCCGCGCCTTGGGCATCGAACCCGTGGTGGACGTGGAAATACAGGCGCACGAAGTCCTGCCCGGTGACGTATATCTGCTTTGTTCAGACGGCCTCAACGACATGGTCGACGACGAGGAAATCCGGCACACCTTGAACCTTCCCGAGCTTACCCTGGAACTGGCCGCCCAGCGCCTGGTGCAAATCGCCAACGACAACGGCGGGCGAGACAATATATCGGTCATACTGGTGCGGATATTGCGTGATTTTCCCGCCGACCGTGGTTTGCTTTCCCGGTTTTTGACGAGGCTAAAGAAGAAATAGGCGGAGCATGCAAATGACCAAGCTGATTCTGACCTTGGGCGGTCAGCCGATCGACCAGTTCAAGCTCGACAAGGAACGTATGACGATCGTCAGGCTACGCTTGCTTGGCGGTGTGTATATTGACCTTATTTGACCTCAAACGTGAACATCAGGCCATCAAATTTCCTGATCACGCTCAGCGGGTGTAAAATCAATGCACTGATTCATTATGGAGGGCTCGCATCATGCAGACAACCAAGGAAATAGTGCGCCAGTTGATCGAGCATCTGCCTGACACGGCGACGTTCGACGACATCATGTACGAGCTGTATGTGAGGCAAAAGATCGAGACCGGATTAAAGGCCGTGAACGAAGGCCGCACCATCCCGCACGAGGAAGCGAAGAGGCGCCTGCTGGGTCATGCGAATTGAATGGTCCGAACCCGCCATGCAAGACATGGCGGCGTTGCGAGACTACATCGCCAATGATTCCCCGTCTCGCGCCGAGCGCTTCATCCAACGCCTTTTCGAGCACGTCGATAACCTCGAAGCCTTTCCGGAATTGGGAAGAAAAGCCCCCGAAACGGATACCCCGAACATCCGCGAACTGGTGTTCCAGGGTTATCGCATCATTTACCGCATCTCCCCGTATCGGGTCGATATACTGACTGTGCTGCACGGCAGCCGGGATTTGTCCAATCCCGGCAACCGGCCTTGGGAAGCATGACCGCCAGAGCCAATCATGGCTGAATATCGTGTCTGACCCCCATGTCACTACCTTAAGCTGTTGTCATGTGGCTTTTAGTAGGACTGGTGTAGCCTGGATGCAGCGTAGCGGAATCCGGGACGCTGCGGGGACAGCCTTTTCTTCATCCCGCATTACGCTTCGCTCCATACGGGCTACGACTTTTGGCGCGGAAACGGTATATACAGGCATGCCAAACGCTTAAAGTATTGACATGGGGGTAGTATTGACATGGGGGTCTGACCCCATTTGTGCCGGAATGCCGGGTTGGGGCTATAAGTCGCGAGGAGATAGCCCCGTATGCTTTGCGATGCGAGCCAACGTCTTGGGACCGATCTCTTCACCATCGTGAAAGGCAAACACATAGTCGGGGAATCCGGGACGGCTAAGCGTTCTGTGAGAACCAGACTGACGTTTGATTTCCCAGCCGAGCCGGAACAAGGCAGAGAGAACTCACTTTGCTTTGGCCGAGGGCCACTGGCTCATGCAGCAACAGGGATGGAAATATTAATTGCGATCGCCCGGCTTTCGCCATGCTCAAGACGCTCGGCGATAACGCGAAGGGCGAGCGCCTCAGCCTTGGACAGTGCTTCTTGAGCGTTGGCACCATAAGCCAGGACGCCCGGCAACTCTGGAACCTCAGCTAGCCAACGCCCGTCATCTTCTTGCTCGTGCACGATTGTGAAATTCATGATCTTGCTTCCGGCGTTTTTGCTCAAGGCAATATTCTACGCCCGGGTGATCTAAACCCCCAACTCCGATTGGGCAGCGATCAAGCTTTATCACGTCCAAGACGGGGCCCTCGCCGAAAGGCAGTTGTTCAACCTGCAAAAGCTTTATCTGAAATATGGGCACCTCTAAAAATTCGTCACACCGGCGAAGGCCGGTGTCTAGTAGTCAGTCATATTGAAACCGGTGGACAATCTCGTCATTCCGGCGAAAGCCGGAATCCAGAAAAATCAACAACCTGGACACCGGCTTTCGCCGGTGTGACGGTTCAACTCATCCATGCTTTTCACCGTGACTGACTACTAGTCTATTGAAAATACCGGATTCCGGCCTTCGCCGGAATGACAAAATATGAATTTATGGAGGCGCCCATATGCCGTGCGCTTCATCGATCCGGAACAGATCGACGAAATGGGCGCAGCGAAGACGCCAGGATTCTGGCTGTAAAAGTGACGCAATTGGTCACATTCTGCCCTTTCATGCCCATGGCTCAATCAAGCATTGCCGCTTAAACGCCTTGACCAGGCGGAAAGACTGGTGAATGCGGGCTACTCAGGGAACACACCATGCTGGCACGCCAATTGCATAGCTAATACCACGAACACGACGGTGTTCCGAATTTTAACCATTAGTGGGAGAAACATGATGAAACAAATGCAAAAGGGTTTTACCCTGATCGAACTGATGATCGTGGTCGCGATTATCGGCATTCTGGCTGCGGTGGCGATTCCGGCTTACCAGGACTACATCACTCGCGCCCAGGTGGCCGAAGGTCCGGGGCTGATGGACGGTTTCAAGGCTAGCGTTGCTGAATTCTACGGCACCCAGGGTCATTTCCCTACTACTATCGGGGCCGGACAATCCGTTGAAGGCACCACCACTGGTAAATATGGCGCGATCACTGTTGCGAGTGGTGGCGGCGGTGCTGGTCCATTCATATTGGCATACACTTTGAACACTGGTCGGGCAGCTACTCAAGTTCTTGCGCTTTCTACCACCAACGGCTCGAATTGGGACTGCGGTGAGACAGGAGGTGCTGCTGCAACGACAACGGTTAGTGGCAAGTGGCTGCCTTCCGGTTGCAAATAATATCTGACTTAGCGCATTAGTTAGAAGCCGCTCCCCATGGGGGGCGGCTTTTTTTATGAAAATATTTCCTGGAGTAGAAGTGCCATTTCATTGGTTAACGCCCCTGTTTTACGCCAAGGCTCGAAAATTCGGCCTTCTGTTGCTCCTGTTGCTGGTTTTTGCCATCTATTTTACGGGCCTGAATGGAGGATTTTTGCTTGATGATTTTCAGAACCTTAAGGTTCTGGAACGCATATCAGGGAATGATTTTTACGCCAGTTTCTCCAGTGTTATTTTCACCGGCAATTCGGGCCTTACCCGGTTCCTCCCTTTGCTGACTTTTGCTTTACAAGCGGACGCCTGGCCCGACAACCCGTTCGCCTTCAAGCTCGTCAACCTCCTAATTCATTTGGCCAACGGGGCGCTCGTATTTGCTGTGTGCCGCCAAATCGGGCGTTTGCGCCGGGATAGCGCAGGCGATGCGGTAGCCCTGTTGGCTGCGGCCATGTGGCTACTGAACCCGATGCAGATTTCCGGCGTGCTGTACGTGGTCCAGCGCATGAATCTGATGAGCGCGTTTTTCGTGTTGGCTGGCCTGTATTCATTCCTGCACGGGCGCTCAACGCTGGCAGCAAACGCACGTGCCGCCTATGGCTGGATGAGTGGCGGCGTGCTCCTGGGTACGGGCCTGGCGGTTCTGTGCAAGGAAAACGGTGTGCTCCTGCCCTTGTTCGTGCTGATCATGGAATTGACCCTACTGGCCAAATTGCCGCGTTCTTCTGCATACAGGGTTTGGCAAACGGTTTTTTTGTATTTCCCGCTGCTGTTGGTGGCAGGCGTCATCGCGGTTGAGTTTTCGTCCTGGATGGCGGGTTATTCCCAGCGCGATTTCAGTATGGGCGAACGTTTGGCAACGGAGGCGGGGGTTCTGCTGGATTACCTTTCGCGCATGGTTTTCCCGCGTTTGGGCGGCTTGGGGGTTTACCACGACGATTACCCGGTAACCCGTTGGCCGTGGTCATGGCGTCAAATGATCCAGATTGCCGGCATTGTGACGCTAATTGTCAGCGGCTGGGCATTGCGGAAGCGGGCGCCGGTTTTCGGTTTTGGCGTGCTGTGGTTCTTTGCCGGCCATCTGCTGGAATCGACCGTCGTGCCGCTGGAACTTTATTTCGAGCATCGCAATTACCTGCCGATGCTTGGGGTCGACTTTATGCTGGCGTCTGCGATGGCTGCTCTATATCAAATGGCACAGACCCGGAACTTGCGTAGTTTTGCCGTTGTCGGCGGGGTGGTATGGTTCGCTATCATGGTGGGGAACACCCTGGCTGAAGTGCGGCTATGGGGAAACCCCCTGCTGCAGGCCGGGGTGTGGGCCAGAGAGCATCCGGATTCGCCTCGCGCCCAAGCCTATTACGCCCAAGTGCTGGCATCACACGGACAGACGGAAAAGGCCGTGGAGGTTTTTGTTCGGCTAACGGAAGGAAAGCTCAACCATCGGGACGAGTATGCAAACTGGCTGATGCTGAGCTGTTTTGACGAACGGATGGCTGCGCCTCCTCTTGGCCGGGTACGGAAGGCATTTCGCGAAATCGGCCACTCCCTTTCTCCAACAGGCGGTCTCGAGGGCATCGTGATCGCGAAAGAAGAGGGTGGGTGCCGCCGTTATGGCTATGACGACTTGATCGGCCTGTTTGACGCCCTGCTGAGTAACCCGGAATATGAAAGGCGCCGGATTGCCTTGTACGTGCTGCGTGGAAGGCTGCAAGCATCCGAGGGAAAAACCGGGGAAGCTGTCAGCAGCTTTGATCAGGCGTTGAAGATTCGACCGGACGTGGAGGTGGCGTTGCTGCAAGTTAAAATTCTGGCCCGAACCGGATATTATGCCGAGGCGCGTCAACACCTGGCGTTGGCTGAACGCATCAACCATCGCAACACACTTTCCAGAACAGGTTACGAGCAGGATATCCAGGCTTGGAGTGCGGCTATTTCAAAAGCCGAACAGGAAAGGGGAAAGCAAGCAAAATGATTTTCCGTATTTCCCCGCGGCATTGTGAATCTGCGCCGGTCAACGAGGCGCTCCCACCGCCGCAAGAGGGGCGATAGGCGTTATACTGACGGCATGACCGTTCTCCGCATTACATCCCGATACAGCCTCATCATCCCCGCCAGAAACGAAGGGGAAGGACTCAAGCGCCTGTTGCCGGACCTGCCTCGTCATTTGCCGGAAGGGACGGAAATAGTCGTGGTAAACGATGGTTCCGATGACGATACCCAAGCCATATGTGAATCGCACGGCGTAAGGCTGGTGAATCACCCTTACCCCAAAGGCAATGGGGCGTCGATAAAATCCGGGGCGCGCGCCGCGAACGGGGACGTGCTGATTTTCATGGACGCCGATGGCCAGCACAAACCGGAAGACATTCCCGCCCTGCTGGAAAAGTTTAAAGAAGGTTACGACATGGTGGTGGGTGCGCGCCAGTCGGGTTCCCATGCCGGGGCGCACCGGGCGGTGGCGAATGACCTGTTCAGCCGCTTCGCCACCTGGATGGTGCAGCAACCGGTGGAAGACCTGACTTCCGGATTCCGGGTGGTCAAGGCAAAAAAATTCCGTCAATTTCTTTACCTGCTGCCCAACGGCTTCTCCTACCCCACCACCATCACCATGAGCTTCTTCCGTGCCGGATTCAGTGTGGCCTACGTGCCCATCCACACGCCCCGCCGCGCCACGGGGAAAAGCCATATCCGTCCGCTTCGGGACGGGGTGCGGTTTTTGCTGATCATCATCAAGATCGGCACGCTCTATTCTCCCCAGAAACTGTTTATTCCGATCAGCACGGCTTTCTTCTGGACCGGCCTGTGCTACTACCTCTATACCTACCTGACGGCCGGGCGCTTTACCAACATGAGCGCGCTGCTGTTCATCTCGGCCATCCTCACCTTCCTCATCGGCATCGTGTCCGAACAGATTTCCGCATTGCACTACAAGGACATCGACCCGCCCGGTCACGAGGACGAATAGCTTGAATGTCCTGATGACCAGCACCACTTACCCGGAAAGCCATCAGGACTGGCGCGGCCGCTTTATTGCCAACCTCGCGGCGGCGCTGGCACGCCGTGAGGAAATCGCGCTTTCGCTGTGGGCACCGCCGGGCGAATTGCCCGCTGGCGTAACCGCCGCTGCCACGCCGGAAGATGCGCTCTGGCTGCGGCATCTGTCGCAACAAGGCGGCATCGCCCACCTGCTGCGGCGTCGCGGAATGCTTGCCGCAGGCACAGTCGCCAGCCTGCTGGCACGGCTGGGACGAACGTACCGGCGCCAGCCAGTTGACGTGGCACACGTCAACTGGCTGCAAAACGCGCTGCCGCTGTGGGGAACCCGAACCCCGGCCCTGATCACCGTGCTCGGCAGCGATTTCGGCCTGCTGCGCCTGCCCGGCATGAAGGCGCTGTTGCGCGCCGTTCTGCGGCAACGCCGCGCCATCCTTGCGCCCAATGCCGATTGGATGCGGTCAGGGCTGGAGCAGGCGTTCGGCGACCTTGCCGAGATCCGCCCCATCACATTCGGCGTCGATGATCCCTGGTTCGCGGTAACACGCCGTCCGCCAGAAGACACCCACCACTGGTTGGCGATCACGCGGCTGACCAGAAACAAGATCGGCGACCTGTTCGGCTGGGGTGAGGGGCTATTCGGCAAAAACCGCCAACTGCACCTGTTCGGCCCGATGCAGGAAGAAATCGAACTGCCGCCCTGGGTGCAATACCACGGTCCGACACACCCCACGGAACTCCTGCAAACCTGGTTTCCCCATGCCTGCGGCCTGATCACCCTGAGCAGGCACGACGAGGGGCGGCCGCAGGTGATGCTGGAAGCGATGGCGGCGGGCCTGCCGGTGATCGCCTCCGATCTGCCCGCCCACCGCGACATCGTGCGGCACCGCCAGACCGGCTGGCTCGCCGCCACGCGCGATGAACTGTGCCAGGGGCTGGACTGGCTGGAAGATCCGGTATGCAACCTGAAAACGGGAGAAGCCGCCCGTATATGTATAAGGGAATCAATCGGCACCTGGGACGACTGCGCCGGCCGTTATGCCGCCGCCTACCGGCAACTGCTGGAGCCCGCCCGGTGAATCGCAGCGGCGTATTGCTCTTGGGTGGCGGCGGTTTCATTGGCACGGCGCTAACCAATAAGCTCGCCGGAGAAGGGCGGCAAGTATATGTGCTCACCCCCAATGCACCACCCTCAGCAATGAATGCACATTTTCACCAAGGCGGAATGGACAATCCCGCGTTACTGGCCAAATTGCTGCCCCACTGCGGCACGGTAATTCACCTCGCCTCCGCCACCACCCCTGGCAACTCGGCCAATCATCCCGTTCTTGAACTGGAAAACCTGGCCCCCAGCCTGCGCCTGCTGGAAACCTTACAAGCCTATCCGGAAACCCATCTGATCTTTTTCTCGTCCGGGGGAACCTTGTACGGCAATCCGCAAAGTCTCCCCGTGCATGAGGATGATCCCGCCTCCCCGCTTTCCTGTCACGGCGCGGGCAAGGCGGCTCTGGAAGCCTTCCTTCATGCCTTTCGCGCCCGCGGTCAGGCCGTCACCATCCTGCGCCCGTCCAATGCTTACGGACCGGGCCAGGCGCTTAAAAGCGGCTTCGGGCTGATCCGCACCATGCTCGAACATGCCCGCTGCGGCACCCCGCTGGACATCTGGGGCGACGGCGAAAACGTGCGTGACTTCATCTACATCGACGACATTACCGAAGCCTGCGCACGCCTCGTGGCGCTGCCGCAAGACAACGGCACCTATAATCTGGGCAGCGGCAGGGGATATAGCATCAACCAGGTGCGGCACATCGTCGAACAGGTCACGGGCATCGAGCTGAAAACTTCCCATCACCCGGCACGGGGAATCGACGTCCGCTCAGTCGTGCTGGACATTTCCCGCCTCGAGGCGCGGCTTTCATGGAAACCGCCAACCAGCCTGGAAGAGGGAGTGAAGAGTATGTGGCAATGGGTGTTGCGGCAACCATGAACAACCATCATGCCATCGAGACAAGCCAAAATCCGAATGAATTGGCGCATTTCCAGCAAGAACATAAAGCTTTCCCAATACCAGACACCATTGCGTCACCTCAAGCTGCGGCAGACTCCGTATGCGCGGTGGTAGTGGCGTTTTTTCCGGATCAAGGATTCGATGAGCGCCTTCGGAGCCTGCTACCCCAGGTGGGGATGTTGGTGGTCGTAGACAATACACCGGAAGAGAGTGACGCCCGTCGACTCAAGAAGCTATTTAACGATGAGGGGCGGGTACACATAATCGAGAACCGGGTCAATGTGGGCATAGCGGCGGCACTGAACCAGGGCCTGGAGCACGCACTGAAACACGGGCGCAAGTGGGTACTCACGCTCGACCAGGATACGCAATGCTATCCGGATATGGTGAGCACACTGCTCCAGATATATGAAGCGTGCGAACCCAGGCCCGCGGTGATCGGCGGAAACTATTTCGATCCTCGAAACGGTCGACCGAAGGTTCCTGCGGGTGAGGCTGGGGAGTTCCTGGAACAAAAAACGGTCATCACGTCGGGCAGTCTGATCGACGCGAGCCTAGCTGATGCGATCGGTGGTTTCCGGGAGGATTACTTCATCGACCAGGTGGATCACGAGTTCTGCCTGCGGGTGCGAGCCCACGGCTACCGGGTGATCATCAGCCGCAAGCCGGTGATGGTCCACAGCGTCGGCGGACCGGGAGGTGCGCGGCTACCGCTTCTCGGCATCCTGCCCAATCACCCGCCGCTACGCAAATACTACATTGCCCGCAATACCGTGGTTACCATCTCGGCATATTGGCGCCAGGAACCTGAATGGTGCCTGCGCCGCTTTGTGCGTTTAATCCTGGGCCTTGGATACATGGCCGTTCTGGAAGAAAACAGGCTTGCGAAAGTGCGGGCGTTTGCAGCGGGGATAGCGGACGGAATATTCCGCCGCTTGGGGCCTTGTCGGCGAAAGTGGCTACTTCGTGCGGATTAATATCCGCGGATTACTTTCGCCAAAGTTATCGCCAAGGGCGGTCAATACGGGGCGGGAAGGCGGGAAACGGCCATTCGCCACCGCAAGCTAGATTAGGATTGTGTGCAGGGTCGTGATCGAGGAAGTCCCGCCACTGCATTCGGAACTGTTCGGCCTCATTTTGATTGCAGGCGTCGAAACAGGTTTTTAGAGGGCTTGTAGATACCATGCAAGAGTAAGGCGTCCAGAGGTTGCGGTATCCAGCCTGGACAAGGCGCAGACAGAGATCAAGTTCGAATAGGGTGTTGGGGAATTTCTTGGCGTTGAACCCATTCATCATCCGGAAAGTCTCAGTGCGCAAGACGAGGCAACCGGGAGCGAGGACGGTCACGTTTTGCTGGAGGGCGGCTCGCCCGGCAACTCCTTTCTCCTGGTGGTGCAGGCCTTGGTAGAAGCTCCAAGACACCCTATTCCTCCCTGAATTGTCGCATAACACCGTAAGAGCACTCTGGATGTTGCCGTCAGCATCCATTTGCATAGGGCCGACCGCGCCAATTTCGGGGCGCCAGGCTTGCCCGGCCAATTCTTCCAGCCAATTTTCTGTTTCGGGCAGCAGCCCTGCATCGAGAAGGCAAAGCAGCTCACCGCGAGCCTGTTTGGCTGTTCTATTAATCGTTTCGGATAGCGTGCCATCGTCGCCAGGAGGGCATGGAATGATTTCCAGCGCCGGATAATAGTGGGTGCGGCGAATCAGTTCTTCTGAATTGGCCGAATCACCGAGCAGAATGATGGAGACCAGCGGCGCCGGAGTGGGAAGCGGATAGCGGATTCGAACGAAGCTGCTGAAAGCCGGTTCCACCGAAGCCGATTGGTTGATGCGCTGCAAATGTTCGCGTACTACCCGTTGGGAGGCACTGGCAACGTAGGGCTTTTCTTCATGCCCGATTGCAGTGGAACCCGAGATAGCGCGCCAATGGTAGAGCACGTGGGGGATATGCCGAATGGTGGACGGGGAAATTTGCTCCACCACACGCAGAGCAACATCCCAGTCTTGCGATCCCTCTACCCCTTCCCGGAAGCCACCGATGTCCCTGATGACCTCGGTACGATAGACACCAAGGTGACTGATCATGTTCTGAGTGTTAAGGAGATCGGGATTCCAGTCGGGCTTGAAATAAGGACCGAAGCGGCGCCCGTACTCGTCAATCTTGTCCTCGTCGCTATAAATCAGGTTGAGTTCAGGGGAATCATCGAGGGCGAGCGCCACCATGTAAAGAGCATGCTCAGGCAGTTCGTCGTCATGGTCGAGCAGCGCCACAAACTCTCCGATGGCAAGCTCAAGGGCGCTATTGGATGCAGCCGAGATGTGGCCATTGCGGTCACGGAATACAATTTTGATGCGTTCATCCAGCCGTTGATACTCTTCAAGTATTGCTCGTACGTGGGGCTGGGGCGAGGCGTCATCGGCTATGCACAGTTCCCAATCTGGATAGAGTTGGTTGCGAACCGATTCAATCGCCTGTCTCAACCAGCGTTCCGGCGAATTGTAGGTGGGCATGAGCACAGAAATCAGCGGACGTTGTGGCAAATGCATGATGTCTGCGTGGATGGATTGGCGGTCTTGATCGCTGAGAGTACCGTAGGCGTTGATCCAATGCCTGTAGCCATGCAGGTTGTGCCACTGCAAGCGAAGTTGCCACCGGATACCAGAAAACCCGGCTCGCCTCCATAACTCATATGCCTTAAAAACGAGATCGAAGAGTCGTCGTTGACGAATGAGTGAGAACAGGGCGTGAATTGGTGAAAAAAAATTGCTTGGGTTCAATTGTCAGCAGACGCCCATATGCGGCGTATAAAATTGTAGGCAACACGAAATGGGGCGGTTAGACGCCAGGAAAACGTAGACTTGACGCGTGAGATTTCTTTGTTGCACGCACTAAGCTCTGCTTCACGGACACTTAGAATTTTAGCGAGCCGCATATATTGGGCATGCTGCTTTAAAGTTTGTTTGCTATCTGTGACATTTAATTGTTTAGGTAAGGGCATTCTGGGCTGGCTAAAAAGCAGTTCCAGATTCTTACCTAGGTTGTGAGAATTCATTGCATGATTTCTGTACACATCCAGCCTGCGAACCGATCCGCAATATCCATTAACTATCTCTTGAAAAATGGTTTCCGGTGATTTTTTTAAGAAACCGCGACCGGAAAAGTTGTTCTGACTGGCAAGATCGAAGTTATCCTCATTGAACCAACCGGGCCCTCCAAAATGATCGTAGCAATAGACAGGCACCTTCAGCGCGAAACAATAAGGTACAGTTTTACCTATAGTTATTACCGCATCATAATTCAGCAAGTGGTTGGGACTCATCAACATCGGAGTGCCGCCTCTTCCAATGTGGGTGACGTCAACCCCATTTCCCTTGAGAATTGCCGCAGCCTCCAATACCTCAAGAGGAGGATGGTTGCTGATGACGGCTATACTCCTCAATACAGGGCTGTGGAACTCCTTGAGATAATCCCAATAAATATGGGGCACGGCATTTTGAAAAACGACAACTTGGTCACTTTTCAATCCGAGTTCTTTTGTTATGAAATTCCTGTTCTCGATAGAGTTGGCCAATAACAGATCGAGATTTCCTCTGTATGCAGGTACCGCTTCAAGGGGCTCGAAAGGTGAAAGACTACAGAAAACAACCATTGCAGCTTCTATCTTATTGGTCAGAAAAAGCTCATAAAATACAGGGGTATGGTGTATCCACGCCAAGTCGAACTTGGCATTGCTGATTACCGAGTCTGCCGCGAGGATGTCAAAAATCCGAAATCCCAGTTTCTCGAATTCAGACGCCATAGGCTCGCCTGACAGGAAGGCGGCGACCCAAACTTCCCACCCCATTTCGCGCAACTCAGTCGCAAGCTCCAATGTAAAAATTTCCGAGCCTGCATAATCGGTTAAATTATGAGTAGCGATAAGTGCACGCCCAACTTTAGTTGTTATCAATTGGCAGACCAAGCTCCTTTTTGAGGGACTCAAGAAAACTCAAAGGCTAAGCTAGTTGACCACAACCGCGTTCTTAAAAAGCGCGCCACCCCACTCAAATAGCGGCCTTGAAAAGTCAGACTGGGTATGAATTGCGTGCCCTTTTCGACCGAGCCATTTGCTCCCATAGGTCTCGAATGGAAAATGCTTGACGTAGTAATCACACGTTTCCTCCCATTGCATGACCGATATCGCTTTTCCGTAGTGCTGGCAATAAAAATCCGTTACCACTCGATCGACCCCCATTGGCTCTCTTGCATCTAGCCCCTTATAGAGGACGTGTGGCAGATTTTTCCACAACATCAGAATATCCCTTCTTTCGGGTCCAAAAAATCGACGGAAGTCGAGCAGACTTTGCCCATGCACGAAGGATGCTTGATCATCAGGCGTCATATAGGCGTCGAACAACCGAATACGTACACCATTGCACTTGGTAGCGGAAGCGCCCTCAATGAAATCACGAAGGTTACCAATCACTCGTTCGTCAGCATCGAAGCAAAGTGTCCATTCGAAATTCAACTGCGAACGCGCAACCTGAAGCAAGAGGCCTCTGTGCCTCGTTTCGGCAGAGAGACGCGCAACAATATCACTTTCCCACAAGGCATTTTCGATAACCAGCGCCACCTTAGGGTGATTACGGAGAATGTCGAGCGTATCGTCAGTACTTGCATCGTCGTACGCAACAATTGCATCGACATGAGCGCCAACATAATCAAGCGTATCGCGCAGAACCAGCGACTCATTGCGAACCCGAGTTATTCCAATTAGAAGATGTTTGCCCGTTAGGAGCTCTTTGTTGCAAACTACAATACGCTCGGACTTGCGCAAACGCCAGTCACCAAAGCCAAGTATGCTCACACGCCACCTCTCCTTCCCATCGAGGGATTCCCATCCGATTGAATTCACTTAACACTTCAAACGAGGAGCAACGCTCAAATTCATCGTAAGCGAACAGAACATTGCCATCACAAACATTGGCGGAAACCCAATAGTGGCCGGGCATAAAGCAGGTGTGTGGCAGCAAAAGGCTGACCTCCTGCACGTTTCCTGCAAGTATAATGTTATCCCGAATAGTGTTAAAAACCGCGACCAGCCTACCTTTATCATTATGGATTTTGACACCCAACCCAAATTCAGTAGCCGACCATGTCGACTCAGAGAAGTACAACGAAAAGCGTAGGGTCAAACTACCGCCCACATCTAAATGCTGGCTTGCCACTGTAGCATCAGTAATTGTGATGCTTTTCTCGCGCCCAGACTGATGGATGCTCCTGGTTTTTTGGGCGGAAAGCGACAAATCTGCTCTTATCTGCTCTTTCCTATGCAGGTCTTGCTCAATATGCTTCTGATAGGCAAAACAAACCTTGTCCGCCTCACCGCTTTGCATCACCCCCCCATCATCAAGCCAAATCGCATGTCGACAAAAGTTTCTGACTGCCGGTATTGCGTGGGTCACGAGAAGAATGGTAGTTCCATTACTCCGCAAGCTTTTCATCCGCGAGATTGATCTTTCTTGAAACTCCATATCCCCCACTGCTAAAGCCTCATCCACGATTAGAATATCTGGATCAACATTGACTGCCACAGCAAACGCGAGCCGAACAAACATACCACTGGAATAAATCCGTACTGGCTGATCAATAAACTCACCGATATCTGCGAAGCTAATAATCTCGTCGAAACGCACATCCATTTCCGCTTTCGTCAGCCCCATCACCGCGCCCTGGAAATAGACATTTTCCCGCCCCGTGAATTCCGGGTTGAACCCTGCGCCCAATTCCAGCAGAGCGGAAACACGGCCATTGACCTGTACCGTACCCGATGTCGGCTTGAGAATACCGCAAACCAGTTGCAGCAAGGTGCTCTTGCCCGACCCATTACGGCCAATGATGCCGACGGTTTCTCCTTTTTTGATTTCAAAGGAAACATCCTGCAAGGCCGTGAATTCCCGGTGAAAGCGAACCCGGCCAAAGGTCAGCGCCTGCTTGATGCGGTCGCCGGGGTGGCCGAAAATGCGGTATTTCTTGGTGAGATTTTTGACCGATATGGCGATGTCGTCGGTCATTTCAGTTTGTGTCCCCATAAGCTGGAAATGGGCGCTGCCCACAGGCTATCCCCAATGGGCAAGGTTTCTTTGCCATCGTAGAGGATAACGCCAAGCTTGAAGTGCTCACCCGCCAAGGTGGCCAGGCGCTTGAGGCCGCGCAGATCACTTTCCTTGACCGTTGCCGATGCTTTCACTTCCACCCCGATCACGTCACCCACGGTGTTTTCCATGACAAAATCAACTTCATATTGGTCATGGTCGCGGTAGTAATATAACTGATACTCCCCATCGGCGGTAACCGCGTGCTTGAGCAGTTCCCCGAAAACGAAGGTTTCGAGAATAGCGCCGAAGCGGCTGCGATCCTGTTTTATGGCGTCTGGCGAGGGCGCCGCCAACGTGGCCAGCAGGCCTGCATCGATGAATTGCATTTTGGGGGTCTTCACGACTCGGCTGAGTCGATTTTTCGCCCATACTTCAATTCGCTTGAGCAGGTACATCTGTTCGAATACGCCGATATAGCGAGAGGCGGTCTTGCTATCCAACCCGACTTGACCGCCCAGTTGGGTGTAGTTGCACAGTTGGCCCGAGATCTGGGCCAATGCACGCAAAAAGCGAGGCAACTGGTCAAGTTTGTCGATGCTGGCCACATCTCGAACGTCACGCTGGATGATGGCATCGATATACTGCTTGCCCCAAGCTGCGCGCCTGCGGGCCGTGCCGCGCGAAATTGCTTCAGGGTAGCCGCCGCACAGCACAGCTTCGGCAAGGGCGTCGCCTACCAGGGGCGCGGGTGACCTGAGCAATTTTCCGGCAAAAGCGTCATCCAGCCAGTTCGCCGTGGCACGGTGGATCTCGCTTTGAGAAAGCGGCAGCAGTGTCAGCGTTTCCATGCGCCCGGCCAGCGAATCGGCCACCGTGGGCAACGCCATCAGATTGGCCGAGCCGGTGAGGAGGAAGCGGCCAGGACGGCGATCTTCGTCCACGCTCTTCTTGATGGCCAGAAGCAATTGCGGGGCGCGCTGAATTTCATCGATGACGGCGCGGTCCAGGCTGCGGATCAGTCCCGCTGGGTCTTCCCTGGCCGCCAGCAGCGTGACTTCGTCGTCGAGGGTGAGGTAGCGCAGCCCTCTTTGAACAGCCATTTGACGAACCAGCGTTGTCTTGCCAGCCTGGCGGGGACCGGCGACAAGCACAACGGGTGTGTCCGCAAGGGCTTCGGCAATACGGGTTTCGAGGAGGCGCGGGTAGAGTAAAATGTGCACGCTCATAGCCTTGCATTGTATCGTGCAATCCGGAATTTTGAAACCAGAATCCCGGAATACAAGTCCGTGTTATATGGATTTATCCTAAATTCCTCACCATAGAGCCAAAAGTAGGCGCCGCTAGTGTAGTGCTTCATTCTGTTTGGCACTTAAGCCGCAGAGCACTGCAAGCGGGTTCCCCTCACCCCAACCCCTCTCCCGGAGGGCGAGGGGCCTTAAACTCCCTTCTCCCTGCGGGCTAATCTATGCACACAAGTCCCCTCTCCAGCTTGCGGGAGAGGGCTAGGGAGAGGGAATTGGTTGATTAACATGCCCTTTTTCCCTCTCCCCCAACCCCTCCCCCGCAAGCGGGGGAGGGGAGTAAAATCAACAGCTTGCAAAGATGTGTGCATAGATTAGCCCTGCGGGAGAAGGGCTGGGGATGAGGGAGGTGCGTCCAGTGATGCATGTATCGCAATTTACGAAGCACTACACTAGCAGCCTGGTCGCGCCTGGCCAGGCGCAGGAAGCGTTCTGCTTCTTCACGCTGCGGCGTCATAAAGCACTTTTCCTTCTTTTTTCGCCCAGTAGGCTGCGGTTCCCGGCACTTGGCTGCGACGTTCGAATTCCTGTTCGGACAGCAACAGGAGATCGACGCCAACACCCACACGGCCAATGGCACCCTTGAGGCGGAGATATTCGGCAGCCTTGTCCGGCAGATCATGTTCCACGACCATCAGGTCCAGATCGGAAGCGTTATCCGCCTCTCCCCTGGCGTAGGAGCCAAATAATATGACCTTGACCGGCTTGCCGGCTTCAGCAATCAGACGCCGCGCAGCTTCTGCGATATTTTCCGGGCTTAACATAAACATCTCCTCATGGATATTTGGAAACCCCAAGGCCACGGTAAATTTGTTCTCCCCGTAACTGATTGATTAATATTGACGGGGAAGCCATGCTGTCTTGTACCCTCTCCCACCTGTGGGAGAGGGTTAGGGAGAGGGAAAACCCTTGAAGAAACCTCATGTTCCAGTACGCTCCCTCTCCCCCAGCCCCTCTCCCGCAAGCGGGAGAGGGGAGGAGAACAAATTTACCCTACCCCAAGATCAGACTCCATTTCATTTTTGATGACTTGATTGTTTCCGGGAGCTTTCCAACCGCTTTGCCGATAATCTCGAATTCACGTATGACGGCTGCGCAGCGCATCCTCTCGACAATGAACTGTTCGAAGGCAATGTCTTGTACATAGGAGGCGGTTGCAAAAGTCCAAAAAGGTAAAAATCCGTCATTCCGGCGAAAGCCGGAATCCAGGAATTTCAATATGTTACAAAAGCACTGGATTCCGGCTTTCGCCGGAATGACGAGTTTTGCAATTGCCTCATAGGACTGGATTGCACGCCCAGAATCCAGTATGTCCGTGAGATAAAGCTGGTGATGGTGTTCAGGCATAGAGAACATCTTTTTTTATTGTCTCGTGCACCATCGGCTTCAATGCGCTCTCGATGCCAAGATCGACGTGTTTTCCCAGGTTTTCTTCAAGATATCGCTTGCACCCGAAGAAATTCCGCAAAGTTTTCTTCTCGGCCTGAAATTCGACGAGGATGTCGATATCCGAGCCTTCCCGCGCAGCCTGGCGTGCATAGCTGCCAAAAAGTCCGATAACGGCCACTCCGTAGTTCAGTTGCATTTCCTGCTTGTGAGCTCTCAGGAAGCTCAGGATGTCATCTCGTGTCATGTCATGTCTCCTGCTGGCTTTTGCTGGCATCTACGGGTTCCTGTTTTTGCTCGATCACTTCGCTATCCATGCGTTTCGCCTTTCCCTGAGAATACGGCGGTAGTACGGCATGAAATCCGCCTCATCGAACACATGCCGCTTGATGAGTTCCGCATAGAGGCCGTCTTCGCCCAGGATGCGCTTTCCATGCTTGAGGATCTGCCCCAGCAGGGGCTCGCCTATGGTCTGAAGATCGATCAAGTCAACGGGACGGCCGGTACGTTCAGCAAGTTCCGCCATCAGCTTCATCTTTGCTTGCATTTCCAGGGGCTGTCCCGCATCGATGGCCAGATCGACATCGCTGTCATGACGCCCCTGGCCTGTGGCCAATGAGCCGAAAAGAATGGCCTGCCTGATCTCGGGGTGTGGTGCCAGGGCGGCCTGAATCAGGGTTTCGATGGTTGTCATTGATCTATGGCTGCGGCTTGTTTGTCATATTGGCTATTCATGCTGGCAGTTCAGTCATGTTGAAACGTGAAACCGTAGGTCGGCATTCATGCCGACATGTCAGGCTAAAGCCTGACCTACATACCCTTGCGATCCTTGTTGACTGGCTACTCGCTTCAAGATGAACAGTTTCGCATTTCTCGCTGGCAGATGTCACTTTTTCCTCATGATTTGATGCTGCAGCGATGCAGCGCCTTCTCACAGCGCATCGGCGAACTCCTCGCGGCTGTGCTGAAAAAAGGCGTAACCGAGAATGGCGGCCGTCAAACCAATGGCCAGCGCAGTGATCCAGGGAGCCCAAGGAATCGACGTTCCCAGGGCGGCAGCCCGTCCGGCCTCTATCACCGCACCAAGCGGATTGTGCAAATAGATGGGGCGCAGCACTTCGGGCACCGCGCTCACCGGGTAGAACACGGGCGACAAAAACATCAGCATCTGCACGAACAGCGGCACGATCTGGGTCATGTCCTTGATGAACACCCCCCAGGCGCCGAGAAACCAGGAAAAACCCAGGGCGAGCAGCAGGAGGGGGGTGAGCAGGAAGGGGAAGAAAAGCGCCTGCGCGTGCAGATTGCCCGTCCAGGCCAGTGCCGCCAGCAGAATGAGGAAATTGAATGCGCCATGCACCAGCCCCGCGCCGAGGGGAACCAGGGGCAGGATTTCCACCGGGAAGATGATTTTTTTCACGAAGCTGGGGTAGCCGCGCACCGCCGAGGGCGAGCGGGATACGGCTTCGGCAAAGATGTTGAACACGATCAGACCGCTGTACAGGATCAGCCAGAAGGGCAGTCCCTCCTGCTGCTGGGGCCAGCGCGCCTGGAAGATATGGCCGAAGACGAAGGCGAAAATGCCCAGCATCAGCAGCGGGCTGAGGAAAATCCACAGCACGCCGAACATCGCGCCGCGGTAGCGCAGCAGCACATCGCGCTTGATGAGCTGGCCGAGCAGGTAGCGGTGGCGCCAGATATCGGCAAGGATGCGCAGGGGATTGAAAACCATTTTGCTCATTGAGGTTTGGCAATCACGCCGCGGCCCCGCAGGTAGCCGATGACCTGATCCACACATTGATCCAGCGGCATGCTAGCCGTATCGATGGACAGCTCCGGATTCTCCGGTTCTTCATAGGGGGAGGAGATGCCGGTGAAATTGCGGATCTCGCCGGCACGGGCCCGGCGGTACATCCCTTTCACATCCCGGCTTTCGCAGATTTCAAGCGGACAACGGCAATGCACCTCGATAAAATCTCCTGATCCCAATAGTTGGCGCACACGGCTTCGATCAGCGCGAAACGGCGAAATAAAGGCGGTCAGCGCAATCACGCCGGCTTCGGCGAACAGTTTCGCCATCTCGCCGATGCGGCGAATATTCTCTTTCCGGTCATCCCCCGAAAAGCCGAGGTCCCTGCACAGCCCGTGACGAACATTGTCGCCATCGAAGACGAATGTGCGGCACCCCATCTGGTGCAGCCTTTCCTCTACGGCATGGGCCAGGGTTGACTTGCCGGCACCGGACAAACCGGTAAACCACACCACCGCACTGCGATGGCCATTCATCTTCTGCCTGCGATCGCGTGTCACCGTGGCATGATGCCAGACGGCGTCAGGACTTTTATTCATACCTTAGCGCTTCCACCGGTTTGAGCATCGCCGCCCTGCGTGCCGGGTAATAGCCGAAAAATATGCCTATCGCTGCGGAAAACAGGAATGACAGCAGGATCGACCACAGCGTCACCACCGCCGCCATCCCCGCCATCGAGCTGACCAGCCAGGCACCGCCAACGCCGATCATGACGCCCACCAGCCCGCCGACGATACAGATAATCAGCGCCTCGAGCAGAAATTGCAGCAGGATGTCGCGGCGGCGCGCGCCGATCGCCATGCGGATGCCGATTTCCCGGGTGCGCTCGGTGACCGACACCAGCATGATGTTCATGATGCCGATCCCGCCCACCAGCAGGGAAATTGATGCGATCGCGCCGAGCATGAAGGACATGGCCTGCGCCGACCCGGCCGCGGACTGCGCCACCGAGGTCAGGTTGCGGATGGTGAAGTCGTTCTCGGCATCTTCCGCCAGGCGATGGCGCTGGCGCAGCACTTGGGCCATTTCCCGTTCCGCCTCGCCCATCACTTCGGTCGATTTCGCCTGAACCATGAGGTAGCGCACCGTGCCCGGAAACTGGTTGCCGAACAGCTTGCGCTGGGCGGTAGTGACCGGCACCACGGCGGTGTCGTCCTGATCGCGCCCGTCCAGGCTCTGGCCTTTCGCGCTGAGAAGACCGACGACCAGGAACGGCATGTTTTTGATGCGGATGGTCTTGCCGGTGGGGTCATCCTCGCCAAACAGGTTTTTCGCAACTGTCCGGCCGAGCAGGACGACACGGGTCGCACCGCGCACATCGCTTTCCTCGAAGGGATGGCCGGAATCGAGCGCCCAGTTGCGCACCGTGAAATAATCCGGCGTGCTGCCGGTCACGATAGTGCTCCAGTTGTTCGCCCCATAAGCCAGTTGGGCGTTGCCAGGGTAGGATGGAGAAACCGCCTTGACCGAGGGGATCTGCGCCAGCGCCTGGGCATCGGCAAGGGTGAGCGTGGGCACCGTCCCCGAACCAAAACGCAAACCGCCGGAAGTGCTGGCGCCGGACAACACGATGAACAGGTTGCTGCCCATGGAGGCGATGGACTGGTTGACGGTGTATTGCGCCCCCTGCCCGACAGCGAGCATCAGCACCACAGCCGCCACCCCGATCACCATGCCGAGCATGGTCAGCGCGGTACGCAGACCGTTCATCGCCATGGCGCGCCAGGCTTCGGCGAATATCGCGAAGAGTTTCATGGGGGAATGATTAACCACGAATGACACGAATGTTCACGAATTAACACGAATACTTTCCCATACCATATGGTTATAGAACAATACGCTGGTATTCCAACCGTGGATTGGCAAAATTGAATACCATCGCCAAATCCAAACCGGTCGCCTTGAGATAGTTAAGTGCCTGCGCCTTGTGGGATTCCGATATTTCACCAACCGTCTTGAGCTCCAGAATTATCTTGTCATCGACCAGAATATCAGCGTAATAAGTGCCGACGGATTCGCCTTCAAACAATACAGTAATTGGAGCCTGCTGCACCGCGTCGATTCCTGCCTTGCGAAGCAGCAACATCAGAGCATTCTCATAAACTTTTTCCAAAAATCCATTGCCCAGTCTGGTATGAACCTGCATGGCCAACCCCACGACTTGGTAAGCCAGTTCCTGATGAAGTATTTTCGTCTGATTCGTGTTCATTCGTGCCTATTCGTGTCATTCGTGGTGAATGCACTGACTTTTCCATCGTGCGCCACCCGCCCGTCGACGAAGCTCACCAATCGATCCGCATAGTGCGCGATATCGTGTTCGTGGGTAACCAGGATGATCGTGATGCCCTGCTCACGGTTAAGCCGGGTAAAGACTTCCATGATTTCCTGGCTGGTATGGGTATCGAGGTTGCCGGTCGGCTCGTCCGCCAGGATCAGCGGCGGACGGTTGATCAGCGCGCGGGCGATAGCGACGCGCTGCTGTTGGCCGCCGGAGAGCTGGTTCGGCAGTGACTGTGTGAACTTTTCCAGACCGGTTTGCTGCAGTACTTCCAGTGCGCGCAGGCGGCGCTCCTTCCGACCCACTCCGGCATAAAGCAGCGGCAACGCGACATTTTCCTGTGCGCTGACGCGCTTCAACAGGTTGAAACCCTGGAACACGAAACCGATCAGGCTGTTGCGCAGGCTTGCAAGTTCATCATGGCCAAGCTGCGCCACATCCCGGCCATTGAGGAAATAATGGCCACTGCTTGGCGTGTCGAGGCAGCCGAGTATGTTCATGAAGGTGGACTTGCCCGAGCCGGACGGCCCCATGATGGCGACGAATTCGCCTGCGGCAATGCTCAGGTTGACATCGTGCAGTACCGGGACAGAACGCCCGCCCTTGATTTCGTATTGTTTGTGCAGGCCTTCGACGCGGATCAGCGGAGCAGCCATTACATCATCCTGAATCTGAAGCCGCCTTCTTTTTCCTTGCGGGCAGCCAGCTCACGCGTGACCAGTTGGTCGCCGGCTTTAATCTCTTCGCCCAGCACTTCGGTGTAGGCGCCATCCGAGATGCCGGTTTTCACCCTCACCGGCTTCGGCCCCCCTTTGTCGAGCAGGTAAACGGTGGCGCCGCCGCGACCCTTTTCCTTCCTGTTCTTGCCATTCTTTGCGGACGAATCGCCGCCTTCCTCTTTCGCCGGCTTGAAGCGCAACGCGGCATTCGGCAGCCGCAGCACGTTTTCGTGACGGCTCACAGTTACCTGAACGTGCGCGGTCATGCCCGGCAGCAGCACCTCGTCCGGATTGTCCACCGCGACCACCACATTGTAGGTGACCACGTTCTGCTGCACGGTTGGGTTGAGCCTGATCTGCTTGACCTTGCCGGAAAATTGCCGGTCGACAAAGGCATCCACGCTGAAGCGTACCGGCAACCCGATCTTGAGGTCGCCGATATCCGCCTCGGCCACGCTGGTTTCGATCTGCATCTGCTTGAGGTCGCCGGCGATCTGGAACAGGGTCGGGGTCTGAAAGCTGGCCGCGACGGTCTGGCCCACGTCGATGCTGCGCGCCACCACGACGCCGGAAATCGGCGAGCGGATCACGGAATAGTTCAGGTTGGTGCGGGAGCGCGCCAACTGGGCCTGCGCCAGTTTAAGCTGCGCTTGCGCCGAATCCAGTTGCTGCCGCGCCTGGTCGACGCCATCCTGGGAAATAAAGCCCTTCTGCTGCAGCAAGCGCGCCCGCTGCTCCTTGGCACGCGCCAGAGTGAGACTGGCATCGGCGTTGGCTGCGTTGGCCTGGTCCTGCTTGAGTTGCGCCTCGAACAAGGCGGGGTCGAGTTCGGCCAGAATCTGGCCGTTTTGCACGCGGCTGTTGAAATCCGCATGGAGCTTCTTCACCGTGCCGGAAACCTGGGTACCGACATTGACCAGCACCACCGGGCTCAAGGTGCCGTTGGCGGAAATGGTCTGGACGATATCACCGCGATCGACGGGCTGAGTCTTGTATTTTTCCCGTGATTGGCCGGCACCCTGGCTCTGCCAGTAGTAAATGCCGCCGGAAACGGCAACGATAGCCAGAAAAAAAAACAGGTTACGGATGGAACGGGTCAAGGGCATAAATTTTTTTCCGCAAAGAAAAAAGTATACCAGTTACCCGCCCATCTTTCCCTACTACTGCTTAAGCGATGCCGGGGTTGCCCTCCACACCGATCAATTTCGGCAGGTTGAGCTTGCGCGGCGTAATCACTTTCTTGTCACGCAAGTAGCTGGACACGACGTCCCAGACCGGTTCGCCGGTGGCGCCTTCCGCAACCGGCGCCCAGCCCGCCACCATGTATTTCTTGTTGGGATCGACCAGCTTTCCTTTAATGGTCATGTTGCTGATGCGCTTGCCCGCGCCTTGGCGTAAATCGCAGGTATAGCTCATGCCGCCGACACGCACCATGTCGCCACCCTGCTGCTTGTAGGGATCGACATTGAACAGGTTGTCGCAGACATCCTCCATGACGGTCTTGATCATCTCGCCGGTCATTTCGGTGTTCGTGGTATAGGAATAGGTGGTCGCGGTCTGGTCCAGCACGTGTTCCATCGTGATGGTATCCCCAGCCAGGAGCGAAGTGCCCCAGCGGAAACCGGGAGAGAAGGCGGCATCCGCACCTTTCACCTCCATCAGCGCGTCGAGGATGAGCTGATCGAAAGTCCCGTTGAAATTGCCGCGGCGGTACAGCGTACCCTCGGTCACGGCCAGCTTCTCGGCCAGCTTGGCTTCGTAGGGCGCGCGGATGCTCTTGATCAGGGCTGCCATTTTCGCATCCGGCTCGATCAGGTTGGAAAAAACAGGCAACAGCTTGTATTTGAAGCCGACAACCTTGCCGCCCTTGACATCGAAGTCCATCACGCCGAGGAATTTGCCGTTGGAGCCGGCGTTGGTGACCAGGGTCTGCCCTTTTGCATTCTTGACGATCGACGGGGCGGGCACGCCGTCATGGGTGTGGCCGCCGAAAATCGCGTCGATCCCGGTGACGCGGCTGGCCATTTTCAGGTCCACGTCCATGCCGTTGTGGGAGATGACCACCACCACCTGTGCGCCCTTGGCGCGGGCCTCGTTCACATACTTCTGCATGTTTTCGTCCTGGATGCCGAAGCTCCAGTCAGGCGTCAAGTAACGCGGGTTGGCAATAGGCGTATAGGGGAAGGCCTGGCCGATGATCGCGACCGGAATGCCGTTGATGTTCTTGATGACGTAGGGCTGGAAAACCTGGTCGCCGAAATCATTGGTCTTTACGTTCTGCGCGACAAAATCCACTTTACCCTTGAAATCGTTTTCCACCACATGCTTGACCCGATCCGCGCCATGCGTGAACTCCCAGTGGCCGGTCATGACATCCACGCCGAGCAGCTTGCAGGCGTCCACCATGTCCTGCCCCTTGGTCCACAGCGCAGTGCCGGAACCCTGCCAGGTATCGCCGCCATCGAGCAGCAACGATCCCGGCCGGCTGGCGCGAACTTTTTTCACCAGCGTGGCCAGATGGGCAAAACCACCCACCTTGCCATAGGTGCGGGCGGCTTTTTCAAAATCGAGGTAGGTGAATGCATGGGCCTCTATCGTACCGGGCCGGATATTGAACGCCTTGAGCAGCCTCTCGCCCACCAGGTGCGGCGCCTTGCCGAGGCTGGAGCCCAGGCCGATATTCACGTTGGGCTCGCGGAAATAAATCGGCAGCAACTGTGCGTGGCAATCGGTCATATGCATCAGGGATACGTTGCCGAAGGAAGGCAGATCGTATAACCCGCCCGCACTGCCCGCTGACAGCGCCGACCTGCTGTTCAGCGCGAAGCCGGAAGCGGCGGCCACCGCCAGTATTTGCAAAAATTCGCGACGGTTCATTGACATGAAAAAAGCTCCTGAAAGAATTTATTTAGCCACGGATTGCGACGGATGTTCACAGGTGTACCCGGAAAGAATCCCCAGGCTAATCTGTGGCTAGTAGTCAGTCATATTGAAACCGGTGGACAATCTCGTCATTCCGGCGAAAGCCGGAATCCAGAAAAATCAACAACCTGGACACCGGCTTTCGCCGGTGTGACGGTTCAACTCATCCATGCTTTTCACCGTGACTGACTACTAGTTGTCAGTCAACTTAAAACGACTGCATGTTCTTTGTAGGGCCGAATTCATTCGCACATTGGGCCGAATGAATTCGGCCCTACAAAAAAGTCACGCAACTTCAACATGACTGACTACTAGAATATTTTTTGTGTGATTTTCAAATCATCCCGTCTCACCGGCCCGCTCCCGCGAGAGGGCCGCCCCCCCTTGCATCCGACTCCGCATGGGCATCGGCCCATAGCGGATCGGAAATCCCCTTGTGGGAATTGGAGAGGATAGGCGAGAAGGCAGAAAACAGTGCTCCGAAATTACTTGCGGAATACCGGAGTCTGCATCGGCAGGCCGTTGCTCATGTAGGTTATGAAATACTCCAGGTTGTTGTACTCTTCGCTGTTAAGTTCAGACGGCACTCCGCGAGTATTTTTCTGGCATTGCTTGAAACGCTCCTGCAGCGACGTAGCATCAGTGCCGGCGCGAAACTCGGGCCAATGGGCAGCCTGGCCGACCAAGGGAGAAAGCTGCTCGCTGCGAAGGAACTTGCCCGCATAGTTGATATGGCAAACTGCGCAGGAAAAATTAAACTGGCCGCGCCGTGAATAGTAGAGAGTCTTTCCCTTTTCGTAGGCAGCCAGGGCGCCCGCTCCTTTCACCTCTACTTTCACCTTCATGCCATCCGACAGGCTTTTAGCGTGGGCGGAGAGCAAAGTAAGCTCATGACTGCCATATTTCAATTCAGGCTCGCCGTTCTTTTTCAGGCAGGCATTGAGGGCATTTTCGAACGTGACCACCTTGCCGGCATCGTTATCGAAATAGGGGTAACCGCCCGCCACGTTTTTGCCGCCATTGGGGAAGCAACTGGCGAAAGTCTTGCCATTGCCGAAAGGCTTTTCCCACATCGCCTTGGCCGTATCCATATCGTTGAGGTAGGGCGGGAACGACATGATCTCGTCATACTGAGCCTTGGCATCCGGATTCAAGGCCAAGGCGCCATACACATAATCTTCGAACTTCACGTTGGGGAGATTTTTTTTATGATGTTCAAGCACGGCCTTGCGATCCTTCTCGGGCCCCGCGACAGCGCCGATATTAATGGCGCACAGCATGCAGGCCACTAATGCAGTGATTATCTGTTTCATCCTTCCCTCCTTGAATTACTCTGTTTTTCACCTCTTGGCCGTGACGCTGCGCGTCCGGCCAAACCGATGCCAGGCTATATGGTTGCTTCACCGCTTAATTTTTCGCCCTTATTATCTTCGGCGTTAACGACCAGTTTGTCGCCCGCTTTGGCGCCCTTTATCCTGAAGCCCAGAAAGGGGTTTTTGGATACCGCCGGTCCCCACTGCGCCTCCAGCACTGTTTTCCCGTTCAGTGTGGCAACGATGTGATTGATGAAATGGGCGGGAATCAGCTTGCCCGTTTTGGCATCTTTGCGCGTCCCGGTTTCCATAATATGGTTCATTAATACTTTCACATCCGCCGTATCGCCTTGCAGCGTCGTGCGCATTTTCATTCCGTCAGCCATGTTCGTATCCTCGTCAAATAGAGTGAATATTCAAATCAATCAAGCGCGATCAACCGCCGCAACCACCGAGCGTGACCTTAACCTCTTTGCTTGCAGTGTAGGCTTTGCCGCCAGCTTTAACCGCCACCCTGACGTGGGAAGTGGAAGCCATTTTGATGCGCGTGGAAATGTAAGCCTCAGCACCATTGGAAAGTTCGAATTCGGCGACTAGGGGGGACGCGTTCTTCTCCACAAAAATCATAATGGATGTCGTACCGGGAATCTTGCTGGTAACCTCGACCGGCACGACCACGCCATTCTCGGCAATGTCCGGCACCTTGATCAGGATATCCTTGCTTTCCGCGGCACCCGCAACGTTTAGGTTCTTCATCGCGTCAGCCATGTTTTTCGCGCCAAAGGCCTCCTTGTTCCATTCCGCAGCCAGCACCTGGCCGGGCTTGAGCAAGCCCGCAGCGATGGCGACCGCTACTGTTCCCGCAGCCCCCGTGCCCTTCAAGAAAGTTCTACGCATTTGGTTCACAGCACACACTCCTCATAAAAAAATCAAGTTAAAGACCTTGAACATAATCAGTGACCAGATCAACTTCATGCTCGGTCAGAATCTGATGCTTGCCGAAAGGCGGCATCAGGGTGTTGGGATTGGCCGCGGTGGCATCCCATATCTGGGCGCGCAGCTTGGCACGGTCGGGGAAGCGCCCCTTCATGGCCACGAAGGGCAACGCGGCATTTCCGGGTGACTCGGCCTCCGGGTCGCCAGGGATCCCATGGCAGGCCAGACAATTGCCCTTTGAGCGCTCGAACACGATATCGCGGCCCGTCAACTCCTTCGCCTTCTCAGCCGCCACAACCGGCGAGACTCCAGCGGCCAGCACAACGGCCAACGCAATCAAAATGGATGATTTGTTTTGCACCTTGACCCTCCCTCTTCGATTTTACATTCTTAAATTTAACCGACTAAAAACGCATTTCGCGGGAGAATGCGCCCGCTTTGCAATGTCACCTAAGAATACATAAATTCATTCATCCCATGCAAGCATTTTTTACAAATTTCCCTTTTTTTTCCTATAGTTAGTACATATGTACTATATAAATTAGCAAATGATTAATTGCCCATCCGGCAAGCAATTACAGTAATTTTTCAACTGGAGAAAACCAGCTTGTGCTATATTTTGAAATAAGTATATTTTTTCAGATCAAGGAATTAATCATGGACATATCCGGCGCTTCCAGCATCAGCACACTGTCAGGCCAAGCGGCGGGCGATGCCGTCGGCACACAAGTTTTGAAAAAAGCACTGGAAATTCAGGCTCAGAATGCGAAAACTCTGGTCGATTCCTTACCACAACAGGTCAAATCCACTTCGGCCAATCTGCCTCAACATCTCGGGCAGAACGTAAACACCACAGCCTGATTTCGCTCCGATTCATCCCCGGTTCGGCCGCTTCCGCTCTACATCGTTTCGCTCAATAGTTTAGAAATCATTTCCTCAGCCTGCATCAAATAACCGCCGCCGAATAAATTCAGGTGGTTAAGGATATGGTACAGATTGTATAATGTCTTCCTTATCCCATAACCCGCATCCAGCGGGAAGACTTCGCGGTACGCCGCATAAAAATCCGGCGGGAAGCCGCCAAACAGCTCGGTCATCGCGAGATCCGTTTCCCTGTCGCCATAGTAAACTGCAGGATCGAAAATGACCGGTTCCCCGGCATGAGTGAAACCGTAATTGCCGCTCCAAAGATCGCCGTGCAGCAGCGACGGAGGCGGCGCGTATCCGGGGAAAAAGGCATCAATCCGCACCAGAAGACGCTCCCCTTGGCGCTGTAGCGTACCTTTGTACCCCTTTTGCGCCGCCAGTGCGAACTGGTATCCGAGCCGCCGGTCACGCCAGAACTCCGGCCAATTATCCGCCTGTGCATTGATCTGGGGCGTTGAGCCGATTGCGTTGTCGCGTCGCCATCCATGGCGTGAAGCGGTTACCCGGTGCATGCCAGCCAACTGACGCCCCAGCTCTTCCGCCAGCCCTTTTCCGCCAGCGCTGAAATCCAGGAATTCGAGCACCAGGAATGAAGAATCCACCGCCACTCCCGTGCATACCGGTATTGGCACGCGGATTTCACCGGTCAGGGCGATTTCGCGCAACCCTTCGGCCTCCGCCTCGAACAGGGCAAGGCCCGCCGCCCGATTGGCCTTGACAAAGAAACGGCGTGCACCGTCCTTGATCAAGTAAGCGGAATTAATGCAGCCCCCGCCTACAGCGCGGATAACTCCAGGGAAAAAGGCCTCGCCGGTAGCCGCCGAGATGTCTCTACTGATGTGCTGCCACATTGTTCATCCTTAAACCGGAATTAACCACGAATGGCACGAATATTCACGAATGAACACGAATAGTTAACCCTAAATTCCTCAACGCAAAGACGCAAAGGTCGCAAAGAACTGCAAAAACAGGCTGTTAATTCTCCAACCGCCAGCACCCGATGGGTGAACCAGCAAATCCAGGCAACCCATTGTTATTACTTTGCGTTCTTTGCGCCTTTGCGTTGGAAAAGAGGTTTTTAGGTTAAATACAGTTTGTCGGCAACAGCCGCGGCGACCGGACCGAAAGTCGAGAGCCGGTAATCACCAATTATGAGCCGGGAGTGATGGGCGGATTATTTTAACGGCGGCCATCTGATCTGTGCCAAATAAATCGCAAATCAGTGCCAAATCGCGCGCGCCGTTACATTCGCTTCGTTCGCTGTGATCAACTTTGGGACTTGCACCCACAAGAGTGCGCCCATGCTGGGCGCACAAAACAAATGGGTTATGCCGAAACGACATAACCCATTGTTTTATTATGGTGGGTCCGCACGGACTTGAACCGTGGACCAAGGGATTATGAGTCCCCTGCTCTAACCAACTGAGCTACAGACCCAGAGAAACCGCACTGCAAAGAGGTCTGGTTGCTCAGACCTCGTGATCCAGGAAACTGCGCAGGCGCTCGGAGCGGGACGGATGACGCAGCTTGCGCAGGGCCTTTGCTTCAATCTGACGAATACGCTCACGGGTAACGTCGAACTGCTTGCCGACTTCTTCCAGGGTATGGTCGGTGTTCATCTCGATACCGAAGCGCATGCGCAGCACCTTCGCTTCACGCGGGGTGAGCGATTCCAGCACTTCCTTGGTGGCTTCGCGCAAGGACGCATAGAGCGCCGCATCGGCCGGCGCCAGCGTGGCAGAGTCCTCGATGAAATCGCCGAGGTGGGAATCTTCGTCATCGCCAATCGGCGTTTCCATGGAGATCGGCTCCTTGGAAATCTTGAGGATCTTGCGGATTTTCTCCTCGGGCATTTCCATTTTCTCCGCCAGCTCCGCCGGGTCGGGCTCCTGCCCGGTTTCCTGCAGGATCTGCCGGGAAATGCGGTTCATCTTGTTGATGGTCTCGATCATGTGCACCGGGATACGAATGGTGCGCGCCTGATCCGCTATCGAACGGGTGATCGCCTGACGGATCCACCACGTGGCGTAAGTCGAAAACTTATAGCCGCGACGGTATTCGAATTTGTCCACCGCCTTCATCAGGCCGATGTTGCCTTCCTGGATCAGGTCGAGGAACTGCAAGCCGCGGTTGGTGTATTTCTTGGCGATAGAGATGACAAGGCGCAGGTTGGCCTCGATCATTTCGCGCTTGGCGCGACGCGCCTTGGCTTCGCCGGTGGACATCTGGCGATTGATTTCCTTGAGATCTCTGATCGGGATCTGCACCCGCGACTGCAAATCCAGCAGGCGCTGCTGCTGATCGACAACGGAATGCTGAAAGCGCGACAGTTTTTCGCTGTAGGCCTTCTTGGCGGCGATTTCCTGCGGCACCCAGTCCAGATTGCCTTCGTTACCGGGAAAAGTCTTGATAAAGTACTGGCGCGGCATGCCGGACTTGTTCACGCACAATTCCATGATCTCACGCTCGTAGCCGCGCACTTCTTCCACCAGGGAGCGCAGGCTGTTACACAGAAACTCGACCTGCTTGGCGGAAAAACGAATGGCCAGGAGCTCGCTCGAAACCTTCTCCTGCAATTCCTTGTAACCCTTGGTCTTGGGACCCTTTTTCGCCAGCGACTGCTGCATTTTTTCGAATGCATGACGGATGACTGAAAAACGCTCCAAAGCATCCGCTTTCATCTGCGCAAGGTTGGCGGCAGCCACCGCTGCACTGGCGTCTTCGTCCTCTTCTTCGCCGGACAATTCTTCATCCACCGCCTCTTCTGCCTCGGCGGCTGACAACTCTTCGCTGATCTCGCCGCCTTCGCTCGTACTCATCAAGCCATCGATCAATTCGTCGACACGCATTTCGTCGCGCTCGACCTTGTCAGCCAGGGCAAGAATTTCGGTGATTGTCGTCGGGCAGGCCGAAATCGCCTGCACCATGTGCTTCAGGCCTTCCTCGATGCGCTTGGCGATCTCGATTTCGCCCTCGCGAGTAAGCAGATCCACCGAACCCATCTCGCGCATGTACATGCGCACCGGATCGGTGGTGCGGCCGAATTCGGAATCGACTATGGAAAGCGCCGCCTCGGCCTCCTCCGCCACGTCCTCGTCGGCCACCGCCGGCGCGGCATCTGACATCAGCAGAGCTTCTGCGTCCGGCGCCTCGTCGCACACGGAAATACCCATGTCGCCGATCATGCTGATGATGCCCTCGATCTGCTCTGCGTCGAGCATATCGTCCGGCAAATGATCGTTGATTTCGGCATAGGTTAGATAACCACGCTCCTTGCCCAGCACGATCAGGGTTTTCAAGCGCATCCGCCGTGCGTCGACATCGGTCAAACGTATTTCGGGCTTGTCGTTTTCAGTCGCCATAACAATCTGTTCCAGCTAAATATTTTAGTTTAAAAAAATGTTGAATTATACACTAACTCTGGGCGGCCTGGTCGCTTTTTGTCGCAGCGGAGCCGCCCTGCAGCAAGCGCTGCAACTCCCGCTTCTCTTCCACGGAAAGTCCCTGCGTGCGGGATAATGCAAGCAGCGACTCGATCTGGCGCTGCCTGCCAGAATTTTTCAACTGCTCCAGCGCACCGGCGAATTCCGCCATCACCTCGAAATCCTCGCTCCATTGCATAATTTCGCCAGATACCGCACTCAGCAGGGCTTCATGCCGGCTCCCGCGAAAATACTCGAGAATGCCGCTCGTCGATCTTGATTCGGGGTGGCGCGCGATAAAATCAAGCAGCGCCGACAAGGTCCTGGCTTCATCCGAATCGCCGCCGGCCAGTCTCATATCGAAATCCACACCCAGCGAGGGCTGGGACAGCAATGACTGCAACAATTTCCGCACCAGCGACTGCAACGGCTTGCGGGAAACGCGAGATGGCGCAGCCGTGGGTTTTACCGCTGATTTGACTGGCATCAGCCCGTCTAGTTCATTTCTCGATATACCCGACAATTCCGCCAGTTTTTGTTGCAACATCAGGCGCAGAGCCGGAGCGGCAACCTGCTGCACCAGGGGCTGGGCCAACTTAAGAAAATGCGCCCGCCCCTCCAGGGTTTTCATGTCCACGCCGGCCGCCAGTTCGCGCAAAAGGAATTCCGATAATGGCAGCGCGGCTTCGAGCTGCGCCTCGAACGCCGCCTTCCCTTCCTTGCGCACGTAGCTGTCGGGATCCTCGCCCTGGGGCAGAAACAGGAACCTGATACTTTTTTCGTCGCCCACCAGCGCCAGGCTGTTTTCCAGGGCGCGCCACGCCGCCTTTCGCCCCGCCGTGTCGCCGTCGAAGCAGAACACCACGTTGTCGCTCTGGCGCAGCAGCTTCTGCACGTGCACCGGCGTGGTCGCGGTGCCCAGCGTCGCCACCGCATACTCGACGCCGTGCTGCGCCAGCGCCACCACGTCCATGTAACCTTCCACCACGAGCACTTTGCCGGCGGCGCGGATCGCTTGGCGCGCCTGAAACAGGCCGTACAGTTCGCGGCCTTTCTCGAACAGCGGCGTTTCCGGAGAATTCAGGTACTTGGGTTCCCCTGTTTCCAGCACCCGCCCGCCGAAACCGATCACCGCGCCTTTCTGGTTGAGGATGGGAAACATGATACGGTCGCGGAAACGGTCGTAGCGCTTGCCCTCGCCCTCGATCACCAGCCCGGCCTGGACCAGGGTTTTCGACTGGTAATCGGGGAAGGGGGCGGCAAGGTTTTGCCAGCCTCCCGGCGCATAACCGATGCCGAAGCGCGCCGCAATTTCGCCGGAAAGGCCGCGCTTTTTCAGGTAGGCTATCGCCGCTTCCGAGCGCTTCAGTTCATCGCGGTAATAATGGGTCGCAAGCTGCATAGCCTCGGACAGGGCCTCGAAATCTCCCTCTGCCTTGCGCTCATAACGCCCGGAATCCTCTTTCGGCACCGTTAGGCCAACGCTTCTGGCCAACTCCTCCACCGCCTCGACGAAGCCCAGGCCCTGATGCTCCATGACAAAACCGATGGCACTGCCATGCGCGCCGCAACCGAAGCAGTGATAAAACTGCTTGGTGGGACTAACCGAGAAAGAAGGGGATTTTTCGCTGTGGAACGGGCAGCAGGCGACATAATTCGCGCCCGCCTTCTTGAGCGGGACGTAGCGGTCCACCACGTCGACGATATCCAGGCGATTGAGAAGATCCTGGATGAAGGACTGCGGAATCATGAACCCCCTGCTGAGAGCTTGTCCGTCACTGCCACGGGAATCGGGAACGACAGTCGGACGGGTGAAACTTTGGAGCCGAGACGCTTAGCCGCCCAGCTTTGCCTTGATCAGGGCGGACACCTTGCCCATGTCGGCACGTCCGGCCATTTGCGGCTTGACGATCGCCATGACCTTGCCCATGTCCTTCACGCCGGCAGCCCCAGACGAGGCGATGGCGGCGGCCAGCAAGGCATCGATCTCGCTCTCCGACAGGGGCTGCGGCAGATAATTCTGCAACACCGAGACCTCGAACTTCTCCACATCGGCGAGATCCTGGCGCCCAGCGGATTCGTATTGGGAAATGGAGTCGCGCCGCTGCTTGAGCATTTTTTCGATCACCGAGATCACCTGATCATCGGACAACTCGACACGCTCATCCACCTCGCGCTGCTTGATCGCGGCCATGAGCAAGCGGATCGCCGCAAGCCGCGGCGCATCCTTGGCGCGCATCGCCGATTTCATGTCTTCGGCGATTTGAAGCCTGAGGCTCATTGAATCAATAAAGCTTGGGGGGAAGTGTCTGACCACGCAGGCGCTTGAAGTGGCGCTTGACTGCGGCAGCCATCTTGCGCTTGCGCTCGGCGGTGGGCTTCTCGTAAAACTCGCGGGCGCGCAACTCGGTCAGCAGGCCGGTTTTTTCCACGGCGCGCTTGAAACGGCGCAGTGCGACATCGAACGGTTCATTTTCCTTGACACGTACACTCGGCATGAGCAATCACCTTCACTAAGCAATAGGTTGGAATAAACGGGCAATTATATCGGCAAATCTTCATTTTTCATAGCCAAATTTACCGATGCCTGCAAAACCGCTACCATGTCGGACTCAGAGCCTATTTCAGCAGGTTTCATGCCCCGCGCCATGAAACCTGCTGAAATAGTCTCTTATGCTCATATATGCTCATACTTGGAATCGAAACATCCTGTGATGAAAGCGGTGTCGCCCTCTACCATACGGAGCGCGGCCTGCTCGCTCATGCCCTGCACTCCCAGGTGGCCATGCACGCCGAATACGGCGGCGTGGTGCCGGAACTCGCCTCGCGCGACCATATCCGGCGCGTCCTGCCGCTGACGCGGAAAATTCTGCAGGAAGCAGGCTGCGTGCTGGAGAAAATTGATGCCATCGCCTACACCGAAGGACCGGGGCTGGCCGGGGCGCTGCTGGTCGGTGCCAGCATTGCCGCCTCGCTCGGCTTCGCGCTCAAGGTTCCGGTAATCGGCGTCCACCACCTTGAAGGCCACCTGCTCGCCCCGCTGCTGGAGCCTGCGCCCCCCGGCTTTCCCTTCGTCGCGCTGCTGGTTTCCGGCGGACACAGCCAGCTGATGAAAATCTCCGCCATAGGCGCCTACGAAACGCTGGGCGAAACGCTGGACGATGCCGCCGGCGAAGCCTTCGACAAGACCGCCAAGCTGCTCGGCCTGGGTTATCCCGGGGGGCCTGCGTTATCCAGACTGGCCGAGCGGGGAACACCGGGGCGCTTCAAACTGCCGCGCCCCATGCTGAACAGCGGCGATCTCAACTTCAGCTTCAGCGGCCTGAAAACCGCCGTGCTGACACTGGTCAAACAGCAAACGCTGGACGAACAGACCGTGGCCGACATCGCCCGCGCCTTTCAGGAAGCCATCGTCGAAGTCCTCGCCGCCAAGTCGCTGGCCGCACTGCAGCAGGCCGGCCTGACCCGGCTGGTGGTGGCCGGGGGCGTGGGCGCGAACCGGCAACTGCGCGAACGGCTGACCGCGCTCTGCGCACGGCAAGGTTTCGAAGTGTATTACCCCAAGCTCGAATTCTGCACCGACAACGGCGCCATGATTGCCTTTGCCGGTGCGATGCGGCTCCGGCACACGCCGGCAAAAGACTGGAAATTCAACATCAGGCCGCGCTGGGATCTGGCGCAACTTGATCCGGCGGCTACCTGATCCCGGGCAGCCCGCTCACCCAGCGGACCAGCGTTTCGTTGCCGATCAACTGCGCCACCTCGAGCGGAAAGAACAACACCGCGTACAAGGCAATCAAAACCAGAATCAGCAGCACGTGGCCGAATACGCTTTCCGGCCGCAGCACGCCCCAGTATTTCATGGCGAGGAAAACCAAATCCTTCTTGTGCTCCGTCATCTGGCGGTATTTGATCACCAGCCTGACCAGGAGATAGACGCCGTAGCCGCCGGTGAGCGACAGGAACACCACGCGGAACAGGCCGTACATATCCATGCCGCCCAGCAAGGCGCGGTGATATGCCAGTGAAAGGGCACCCATGACGATCGAGGCGCTTACCGCGATCAGAATGTTGGCGATCAGCCGCCGGCGTTCGCGGGCCAGATCCTGCTGGCGCTGGATGAAGAAACTGTCCACCTCGCTTTTCAGGTACTCCACCCGATCCTGAATCAGAGCGGCAATTTCCGTTTTCATCACGCGCACACGGTCGTCGACGGTCGCGCCGAGCCTGCCTGCGGCATAGTCCACCAGCTCTTTCACGTCATCCTTGGTGAATTGGCGCTGGCTATGGAGTTCGGCGGAAATTTTATCGAGCTTCTGATCGACCTCCTGACTCGCGCTCAACACCGCCTCGCGCAACTCGCCGCTGGCCTCCCTGATCCCGTCCTGAACGACGACATTCAGCTTGTCAGCGGCAAGATCAATGGTGGTACGGGAAACCTGCTCCAGGCTTTCCCGCGCGTAATCCATTTCCTTTTCGAACCAGGCCACGCTATACCCCCCATATTTTCAGTATAGGTCTCACTGCGGCGGCATATCGCCAGGCTGCGTCTTGCCGATCGCCTTCTCCTTGCCGGAGAGCAGATTCCGGATATTGCTCTTGTGCCGCCAGATCAGGAGCAAAGCCACGAGCAGCACTGCGGCCTTCAGCATACCGGATTGCAGCAGCACCCAGCCGTAAAGCGGCGCGAGTGCCGCCGCGATCAAGGCGGACAGCGAGGAGATACGCCACATATAGGCAGCCAGCAGCCAG
>JAJYXP010000010.1 GCA_021801705.1 Pseudomonadota bacterium | reverse complement strand
TCCCGTCATTCCCGCGGCGTCAATGACGATTAGTAGAGACTCCCATAATAGAGCCCCTCGCGTTCAGCCGGGAAGACCGTCATCGGACAATCGGCGCGGACCAGGTCTGGCCGAAATCCGCGCTCAGCATTTTGCTCCAGAATATCTCCGGCGGCACTGGCTGGCCCAACAAATAACCCTGAATGGAGTCGCAGCCGCATCGGACCAGAAAATCCCGCTGCTCCGCGTCCTCCACCCCTTCCGCCACCACTTTCAGCCGCAAGCTGTGGGCCAGGGCGATGATGCCTGTAACGAGGGCGGCATCGTCCGGGTCGCTGATCACATCACTCACAAACGAGCGGTCAATTTTCAGGGTGTCCACGGGAAAACGCTTGAGGTAGCTCAGGGACGAATAGCCTGTCCCGAAGTCATCGATGGCGAGCCGCACCCCGATGTCCTTCAACTGATGCAGGGTGGACAGGGTTTCCTTGGCCTGTTCCATCAATACACTCTCGGTAATTTCCAGTTCCAGACACGCCGGGTCCAGCCCGGTTTCCGCCAGCACCGCCTTGACGCTGTCGACAAAACCGCACTGCCTGAGTTGCAGCCCGGACAGGTTGACCGCCACCACCAGCGGCGTCCCTGCCTCGGCCCAGGACTTGGCCTGCGCGCAAGCCGTACGCAGCACCCAGGCACCGAGGGAAACAATCTGCCCGGTCTCCTCCGCCAGGGGAATGAATTTGACGGGAGGAACCAGGCCGCGCTCGGGATGATTCCAGCGCACCAGGGCTTCCATCCCGTACAGGGCGCCGGTTGCCAATAACGCCTGGGGCTGGTAGAACACCACCAGTTCGTTTCTTTCTTCCGCCCGCCGCAAGGCGCCTTCCATCTTCATATGCTCGGAAATCACCGCCTCCATGCCCGGCTCATAGAATGAGTAGCAGGTACAGTCCTTTTTCGCCCGGTACATGGCGCTATCGGCATGTTTCAGCAAGGTGCCGACATCCCTGCCGTCGTCTGGATAAAGGGAGATACCAATACTGGTACTGACGTAGATGTCATGGCCCTCGATTTCGAAAGGCCTGGACAGGGCCCGGCAGATTTTCTGGCTGGCAATCGAAGCCGCTGTGGAGCTGACCAGATCTTCCAGCAACACCATGTACTCGTCGCCGCCGAAACGCGCCACGCAGTCATTGGCGCGAACGCTGTGCCTGATCCGTCGCGCCACCGCAATCAGCAGGCGGTCACCTACATCATGGCCGAGGGTGTCATTGACGTTCTTGAAACGATCGAGATCGAGGAACAGCACCGCCAGCGTGTGGCCGTTGTGCCGGACGCGGCTGATATGCTGGTCCAGGAGATCCATGAACTGCGCCCGGTTTGGCAGCCCTGTCAGGACATCGTTGTAAGCCAGATGCCGCACGTGCCGCTCGGCGCGGCTCGCCTCGACAATGCGCCGCACGCGCTGGCTGACCACGGCGAAATGAATCGGCTTGGTAATGTAGTCGCTGGCGCCGGCGGCAAATGCCCGTTCAATGGATGCCTTATCTTCCAGCGCGGTAATCATGACCACTGGCACCGCGGCGCCATACGGCAGTTCCTGCAGCCTGGCGCTGGCGGTGAAACCGTCCATGACCGGCATCATGACATCCATGAGCACCACATCGGGGCAAATCCGCTCCATCATATCCAGCGCCTGCTGGCCATCCGCCGCTTCCTCCACCTTGAATCCGTCGCGCTGCAAAGCGCAGCGCAATGCGACGCGGGTGCTGAGGTCGTCGTCCACGACCAGAACCACCGCCGATCCGCCCGCCTCAGCCGGAACAACGCTCAGTCGCACATCCTGTTCGGCCATCAGAATACTGGCCACCTGCTCATACTCCTCGCGCAGCCCGGCGACCGAATCCGCGGCAGGCACACCTGTGGAACCGTCTGCCGCACCACGCTCGATCTGATAGGCCAGCTCCGCCAGCCGGAAGGCGCCGAAATTGCCCGCGCTGCCCTTGATGGTATGGGCCGCATGCCGGGCCTGTTTAGCGTCGCCCGCCTCGAGCGCGCATTCCAACTGGGCGAGGTAGGTGGGGGTAGCGGCCAGAAACGACTCGACCACCTTGCCGTACTCATCCCCCAACGCCTCGCGCAGCCCGGCCAGCATTTCCGGGTCCAGCAGAGCGTTCCGGCTGCCGGCAACCGCCTCCGCCGCCAGTGCCGGCTGCGTCTTGCCCCTCACGTCCTTGCCGGCCCAGTGCTGTATTTTCGCCGACAGCCTGTCAAGCGTGAGCGGTTTCGGCAGATGATCGTCCATGCCCGAGTTCAGGCATTTTTCCACGCCGCTGGGCTGGGTATTGGCCGTCATGGCAATGATCGGGATGTGCCGGCCAGACTCTTGCTCCAGAGCCCGGATGCGGGCAGTGGCCTCGTAGCCGTCCATGACGGGCATGCTGCAATCCATAAGGATCAGGCCGAAATCCCCGTGCCGCACGGACTCCAATGCCTCCAGTCCGTTTACGGCAAGTTCGTGGCGGCAGCCGAGCATATCCAGCATTCGCGCCACAACCATCTGATTGGTTTGATTATCCTCTACCACCAGCACACGGCAGTCGATGGCCAACGGCGCCTCTGCGGGCGCTATTTCCGCTGGAAGCGGCGCCGTTGGCCCGCGCAGGCACTCCAGCAGACGGTCCGTGCGCAGCGGCTTGGACAGATAAGCGTCGGCATGCCAGATGGACATGATTTCCGCACCGCCCTGCACGCCGAACCGGTCCATGAGCGCCACCCGCACCGATGCGGTACGCGCATCCTTGCGCACCTGGCGCATCAATTCACCGTCTCCGGCCATGGCGAAAGCCACGTCCATGATCATCAGGTCAAACGGCACATCATCCTGTATCGCCGCATGCAAGGCATCGAGCGCCTCCCGGGCAGTGCGCACGCTGTTGCAGGCGATCCCCAGGGAAACAAGGGATTGCTCCAGGAATTGCAGTACGACTTCGCTTTCTTCCACGATCAGCACACGCCTGGCCCCATGCTCGATCGAGGGCGATGGCACTGCAACCGTCGCCGTCTGCAGAGGAACTATCGCCCAGAACCGGCTGCCCTTGCCGGGCTCGCTGTCGAGGCCATAACCGCCTCCCATCAAGAGGACCAGTTGCCGGAAAATGGAAAGTCCAAGCCCGGTGCCGCCGTATTTCCGGGTGGTGGACAAATCGGACTGGGAGAACGATTCGAAGATGCGCGACTGGGCCTCCGGACTGATACCGGCGCCGGTATCGGCCACTTCGAAGCGGAGCCACACGCAACCGTTGTAACGCTCGATCAGCGCCACCCGCACCGCAACCTCGCCGTGCTCGGTGAATTTCACCGCATTGCTGATCAGATTGACAATCACCTGGCGCAGCCGCTTGGGATCGCCGCACACCCAGCGCGGTACCTCGGGTGTCGCCACGTAGCCCAGTTCCAGCCCTTTCTGGTGAGCCATGGGCGCGAATAAATCGAGCGCCTCCTCAATCATTTTGTAGAGATCGAAATCTATTTTCTCCAGCGCCACCTTGCCGGCTTCGAGCTTGGAGAAATCCAGAATGCCGTCGATCAGTTCCAGCAGCGACTGGGAAGAGCGCCAGGCCACGTCCACGAATTCCCGCTGCTCGCGCGGCAACCTGGTGGTTTTGAGGATGTCGAGCATGCCGATCACGCCGTTCATGGGCGTACGGATCTCGTGGCTGACCGTAGCCGCAAATTCCGCCTTCATGCGGGCGAATTCGAGCGCCTTGTCGCGGGCGGCGCGTAGCTCGGTCTCGCGATCTTCCAGCACTTTCATCATGCTGTTGAAAGCATGGGCCATATCCGCGATGTCTTTCGGCCCGGAAAGCTCGGCGCGCACGTTGGACTCGCCCGACTCGGCGCGCGCCATGCTGGCCGACAGATGGTTGAGCGGCCGGGTCATGCGATTGGTCAGGAAGCGGATCAGTATCAGGAACAGCAGCGCAAAAGAGAACGACGACGTCATGTTGGCGATGAAAATATCGGTTGTCATCTGGGCCAGTGCCGCCTTGCTCACTACCACCGAAACGTGGCCGAGCAGTTCGCGCGCGGTCTCCCGCACCTGGAATGGCGATTCGGCTTCGGGCTGGGACAGCACCGGCGCGACAAAGCGCCATGCAGCCGAGCTTTCCGCGTCGAGCGCGGCCAGGGTTTCCGCCCCGTTCGCCCGGCCGGGCCGCCCGCTGAATCCGGCGGGGCTGGCGCTGCCGCGCGCCAGCAACACGCGCTGGCTGGCATCGCGAATCTCCACGCGCTCTACGCCGGGAAAAGCCAGTGTCGCGTTCACCGCCTCGGCGGCGTTCTCGGCCGAAACATAAAGCAGGGCAAGAGCGCTCTGGCGCGCCAGGTTCTCGGTGATGCGCTGGCCCTGCTCGATGAGGTTGCGGCGCACCCGTTCGTTAGCCTGCCATGAACTCAGCAGAGACGAAAACAACGCCAGGCAAAGGATGCCGACCGCAACCGCGATGCTCAGTTGACCCTGGAAAGTAAACGCGCGGAGAAACGTTTTGAGCATGTTAATTTATCCTAAAAACGGCAGTTCACCGCAGAGGACGCCAGCCATCCCCTCAATCCCCTCCCGCTTGCGGGAGGGGAGACAATCGCCCTCTCCCCCTTTGGCTAATCCATGCACACAAGTCCCCTCTCCCGTCTCGCCGGATTGAGCAGCTTGCTGCCAATCCCGGCGGGGACACTCCTTGCGGGTGCGAGGGAGAGGGCTAGGGAGAGGGAATTGGTTGATTAACATGCCCTTTTTCCCTCTCCCCAACCCCTCCCCCGCAAGCGGGGGAGGGGAGTAAAATCAACAGCTTGCAAAGATGTGTGCATAGATTAGCCTCTGGGGGAGAGTTGAAGAGAGGGTTGGCGTCCTTTGCGGTTCAATAGCTTTTCCAGGTTCATAGGCTGTCTCAAGGCTCCGGAAATGCCATGTCGAAACTTTGCTGCTGATGGCTCAGATTGAGCCCAAGGTGCTTGGCGGTACGCAGGTTAACGGCGATCTGCACGTCGCGCAACGGCATCATGCCCCGCTTTCCATAGCCGCCAGTGGCCAAAATGCCCTGCGCCAGGCCGGCCAGGCTTTTCCCCAGCGCCACGTTGTCGGGATAAAGCGAAAACAGCACGCCGCGCCGGACGTGGCCGACATTGCTGGAAAATACGGCAAGGCCTTGATTCCACGATTCCTGCAGCACCAGGGGCAGAATTGATCTTTCCTCCACCGTGGCGGGATCCTGCGGCAACCACAAGGCATCCCTGCGGCTGTCAGTCGCGGAGAATATTTCCTGATAGAACCGCAGCGCAGTGCGGAGATCCTGGGCCTCATACGCCACAAGTTCCATGCCCTGGGCACGAGCGGCTTCTTTGGCCAGCTTCATCAGCCAGCCGTTGAAGCCGGGATCGTAGACGACAAATACACGCTTCGCCGCCGGCATCAGCGCCTTCAGGCGGGCGAACAGCAGCGCCGGGTCCGGCGACAGGCTGATCACCGGCTGCCCGCGCGCTTCGCTTTCCGGCACCGTCAGCACGCAGCCCACCACCATCCCCATGCTGTGATCCAGCGCCGCCGCCGTCTTCATGCCCTGCCGGCCAAGGGCAATCACCACCTTGGCATTCTGGCGGCGCAGGCTGGTTTTCAGTGCGCCGATATCCGTGCCGGGGCGCACCGGATAATTGCCTACCGGCGTGCCGGCCTTGTCTTCGATACCCTCGATGATCTTCTCGAATATTTCCCGGTAAGGTTCACCGATATCGGGATAAACCACTGCCAGCAAGGCTTCCCCCGCCCCCCAGGCCAACGCCGTGGCGACAAGCAGCACGATGCCCAGCAACGCTGCCGCCAGCCGGCCTCTGAATTCGGCGTGACGGGTGTAACCGGGCGTGGTCGGTGAAAACATCGGGCAGCGGCCGGTCAAAGCTGGTGGCGCACTTCGAAGCGCCACTCGCGCGGGGCCAGCGGCAAGTCGTTGGGAATCAGGCCCGGCGCCGGCGACGGCTCGCGCGCGTCGGCGTTGAACAGGTTGCGCACCGTGAAGGCCAAATCCCAGTTGGCGCTACGTTTCTGGTTGCGCAGCGTGAGGTCCACGGTGTGGTAATCGGCGATAAGGGGGCGGGTATCCGAGGGCTCGCGCTTGCGGTCGGCGACGTAGTTGAGCTGCGTGTTCAATGTCCAGGCCGGCATAAAGCGCCAGTCCGCCCGGGCATAGACGTGGTGCCGGGGAGCGTTGCCCGCATCGCGGTCCGTTGCCGCATCGATCGAACGCTGCTGCGCGTAATTGCCCGACAGCCGCAGGCTGCCACTCGCCTCCCAGGCGAGCTCGACTTCAAAGCCCTGGCCGGTCTGCTCTCCGGCATTCTGCGCGGTAATCGTGGCATCCGGATTCTGCACGAAACGCAGGATATCCTTCATCCGGTAGCGGAACAGGCTCAGGTTGGTCTGCAGCGTGCTGGCCGGCTGCCAGGCGAAAGCCAGTTCCACGGATTCGTTGGTTTCCGGCTTCAGGTTGGGGTTGCCCAGCGCCACCGGATTGTTGATGTTGTAGAGCTCGGCAAATGACGGCGGACGGAAGGCGCGGCCGTAGAGCAGCTTGCTGGTGAGGTTGTAGGCCGTTTCCCATACCAGGGCCAGGCGCGGGTTGGTGGTGCCGCCGAAATCCGAATACTGGTCGTGGCGCACCCCTGCGGTCAAATACCAGTCACGGGCAAAAGCCCATTCGTCCTGCACGTAGACATGGTTCACGCGGCGGCTGTGCGGGCGCAGGAAAGGCGCGCTGTCGCTCACGTCCACCACCGATCCCAGAGGGGACAATACCCCGGGAGCAGGCGTGGAAAAATTCTTGGTTTCCCGTGTGCGGTACAGGTCGTCGTCCTGCGTTCCGGCACCGAAGCGCAGCTTGTGGCTCTGGAACCCGGTATAAAAAGCCGACAGGTTGAAACGCAAGTGGCGTTCCCACTTGTAGGGGTTGCCGATCACGCCGTCCGGGAAGCCGAATGAGCCCGGCGGATAAAGCGTCAAATCGGAACGCTCGGTGATGTTCAGATAGCTGGCCTGGGCGGTCACGTCCAGGTCGCGGCCGAAGTTCGCGTCCTGCCAGGTAAGATCGGCGGACACCCGCTCGCCGGAATTGCTGCCCTTGGGATCCAGCGCCGAAGCCACCCCGGCGCCGTTGCCCACATTGTCGCGCTGCTGGTAGCCGGCGCGCAACCGCCATTTGTCGCGCGCCAGATCGAGGCGGGCGTCGATGGCGTCGCGGCCGAGGTTGACCGGCCCCGGCGCAAGGGAAGTGCCCAGGGCGGTCGCCGCATCCCGGCCGATCATTTCGCGCTGGCCTTCGGTCGCACCCACCCGCAGATAGGCGGCAACGGCGAACTCGCCCCAGGCGCCGCCATGCTGCACCCAGGCGTCGCGGCTCTTGAACGAGCCGGCGCGCACACCGAGTTCGGTGCCCTTGATGTCGGCGGCGGTCCTGGTGATGATGTTGATCACCCCGGAAAAAGCGTCCGCGCCGTAGAGCGCGGAACCGGGGCCGCGGATCACCTCGATGCGCGCGATGTTCTCCACCGGCATGCCGCCCCAGATTTGGGAACGATTACCGGTGAACACGCCGGTGACGGGGATGCCGTTCACCAGCATCAGCACCTGGGGATTGTACTGGGTGGAAATGCCGCGGATGATGTAGATCGGATTGTAGAGAATGGGGGAACGCGACACATGCACGCCCGGCACCGTTTCCAGCACTTCGTCCAGGTCCGCCGCGCCGATGGCTGCGATGTCTTCCGCGGTGATCACGGTGGCCACCGAAGGCGCCCGCGAGACAGGCTGCCGGGTGCCGCTGGCGATGGTGACGAAGGACTTGTCGCCATAGGCCAGCGCCAGTTCTTCCTCCTCGCCCTCCTGGCTGGCGTAAGCGCCGGCGGCCAGTGCGACTGTCAGCCCCACGACCACCAACCGCGCAATCGATCTATTCATGATGACTCTCCCTGGCATTTCCCATTATCGCCGCCACTGGCGGCGGGGAACGCCCTCGTAATGCATCATCCGGCAAGGCAGCGGAAACAATTGACCTTCCGGTTTTTCCGCCGCCTCCAGGTAGCACGGCGGCATACCGGCAAGAAAGACTGGGATGAAAAAATAATTAAACTCGCGCGGCGACATACCAAAATCGGCACACAGTGCTGCGTCAAGCCCGACAACATTCATGTGCATGCGCCAGCGCCCGGCGAGCAGGATGCGCTCCACCTCGAACGCGAGCCTGAGGTGCGGCCCATTCTCCAGACCCTGTTCACGCACGACCGCCATGATCGGGGCGATGCGTTCGTCCGTCAAAACAATTGGCCGGCCGTAACCGCCGATGCCGCGTTTTTCTTTGAGTTCCGTGCGCACCAATGCCTCCAGGTCTGCCCCTTGATCCAGCATTTTTTTGGCACGGATCAAGAATTCGCTGCACCGCAGTTGTGGAGCCCCGCCATAGATCATCGCCTCGGAAACGGCCAGCGCGGCGGCGATGCCGAGACTGCCGGTGCTGCGTGCCGTACCCGCCAGCGCCGCCACGCGGTTGTTCCACAGACGCGCATCGGGATAACTGGTGTGTGTCCAGATTACGTGCAGCACGCGCATCTGCTGCGGCGTATAGCGGCGGCCGGTGATGCCGAACAAATAGAGTTCCAGCCAGTCGAGATCCTTGAGCGAGGTAAATAAATCCTGGCCGCGGAACACGGCGCGTTCGCCCGGAAAAACCGCTCCCATGCGGGTGGCAAGCCTCCCGACCTGTTCTTCCAGCAGTTGCGGCCCCTTCATGCCCTGTCCTCCGTGTTCAAGCCTGCCCCGGCGGGGCCGGGGTCGTTTTCCAGTTCGACGCGGAAAAACGGGAATTTCTTGTGGCCGTAATCCTTTTGCTCCAGGGCATGCGCCGCGGCACCCGGCAGCCGCAGCAGCAGATGCAGCATTTCTCCCTGCGCCGGCGTGAAGCCGAGGTCGAGCAAGGCCGCCGCCGCCACGCCGGTCATCGCCAGCGGCAGCCCGGCGGCGGATTCCAGCAGCGGCCGCTGGGCTTGCAGCCAGGGCAGGGACGGCCCGCAACCCAGGCCGGCAAGGTGCGCCAGGGTTTGCCGCACCGGCCCGGTACAGCGCACCCCGTGGGGATCGAAACCGGGCGCATGGCCGGGGGCGGGCCAGACATCCGCCGGGTTTTCCGCCGGCTTTGCCGCCAGACCCGTCTGCCAGCGGGCCGCATCGGTGCCGCGCTCCAGCCAGTCTTCCATGGCGAGGCGCACTTCCCGCGCCCCGCCCGATGCGCCCGCGCCCACCGCCAGCGCCGCCATCAGACAGGACGCCGAGGTGGAACCGCCAACGCCGCCGCACATGGCGGCATGCACCGCCGCATCGCGCGGCCCCGGATTCGCCAGCGCCAGCGCCAGCCCCTCCAGCAGCCGGGCCTGCGCCAGTGACGGAGCCTCGCCGCGAAACAGCAGGAACAGGTACTCGATCCAGCTCGCATGGAGCAGCAGGTCGCCATAGACATCGTAGCCGTGGCAATGGCAGGACGCCGCCGCGAAGGCGTTGTCCGGCTCGGCTTCCTCCTGCCAGATGCGGGTGTGTATGGATTCCATTTAACCCCCCTCTCCCGCAGGCGGGAGAGGGGCTGGGGGTGAGGGTTGTGGGGTGAGGGATGTTGTCGGTACAACAGCAACAATAGCTTGATAAATCGCTTCCATAACTGCTTCTGTCTCCGTCAACATCTGATTATTCCAGAAACGTAGCACCAGAATTCCTTGTGTATGCAACCAGTTGTCCCGGTTCTGATCGTAATCAACCGCTTTGCCATGCTGCCCCCCATCAAGTTCAATGCCCAACTTATTTTCAACACAATAATAGTCGAGGATGTAGCGTCCCACAGGATGCTGTCGCCTGAATTTTGCGCCAGCGATACGGCGATTGCGCAAAAGCATCCATAGTTAAAGCCTCTGCATCAGTCATACGACCACGCATTTCTCTGACCCAAGCCCGAATATCTTCAGGCACTAGCAGGGTGATGTGGCGTGTAATTTTCCATGCCTGGCCTACTCCCTTCTCCCGCAGACGGGAGAAGGGCTGGGGATGAGGGGCTGTGCGTACCGCGAGACATGTATTCCATTGCACAAACCCTCACCCCTAACCCCTCTCCCGCTTGCGGGAGAGGGGAACAAGATGCGGGTGCGGATGGATTCCTTGTTCATTTCGCCGTGCCCAGTATTTTCAGCCGCAGTCCCATGGGTGGGACTTCCTCCTTATCGACACGCACGTCAAGCACGGTCGGCCCCGGATTGCGCAGAATCGCCCCCAGATCGAGACCATCCAGATCCTCGGCAGTGCGGATCACATGACCGGGTATGCCCATGGATTCGGCCAGCAGACTGAAATCCACCGGCGGCAGCTCGAATCCGACCTGTTCCGCACCGGCCAGGCGCTGGCCGTGCTTTACCATCCCCAGAGCGGCGTCGTTGAGGATCACGAACACCACGGTGAGCTTCTCGGTCAGCGCCACGGTCATCTCCTGGCCGTTCATGAGCAAACTGCCGTCCCCGGTGATGCAGACCACCGGCGCAGCGGGGTTGGCGAGCGCGGTGCCGACCGCCCCGCCGATGGCCCAGCCCATGGGAGCGAAATTCACGGCGACGCGCAACCACCCCCCCGTGCTGGGGCGATAATCGTATAGATTCAGGTGATGGATCGCCCACGCGATGCTGTTGCCGGAGTCCACCAGGAAACGCGTATCGGATGGGCAGCGCTCGCCGAGTTCGCGCATCAGGTACTGGGGCTTGATGGGCGCAGCGTCCGGCACCCGTTTGTCGGGATCGGCCACCGGGACTTCCGCAGACTTCCGCACTGCGGCAGCGGCAAGCGCTCTCACGCCGTCCCGGCGCATCAGGCCCAGCAGCCGCTCGAACACCGCTCGTATGCGGCCGCGCACATGCAGCCGCGCCATGGGGGAGCGCGACAGGTGCGCCTCGCAGGAATCGATATGCACCAGGCGGCTGTTCAGCAGCGATTGGCACCAGCCGTTGCTGCTCCATTCGCCCAGACTGGAACCGGCCGCCAGGATCAGGTCGACATGATTGTCGTTCATCGCCGCGACGGCGGACTGATGCCCGGCGAAACCGAACACGCCGCGGTACAGGGGGTGGCCCGGGCTGACCAAGCCCTTGGCGTCGGGCGTGACGACGAAAACCGCGCCGATTGTTTCCGCCAGATCGAGAATGGCGTCGATCGCCTCGCCGCAGCCGCTGCCTATCAGTATCACCACGCGGCGCACCTGTTCCAGTTGCGCGCGTAACGCCTGCACTGCCGCGTCGTCGACGGGAGATGGCGGCAACAGCAGGCGGGCCAGGTCATAGGCCGGCGTACACGCCATCTGGCTGCGCTGAACATCCAGCGGGATGCTCAGGTGGACGGGGCCGGGCGCCGGCTGGTGCGCGCTCAACAGTGCGCTGACCAGTTGGCTTTCCAGTTGATCGGGATGGGACACCAGTGCGCTGTAGCGTGTGCAACTGCGAAACATGGCAACCGTGTCGATGCCGGTGCCGGACGATTCCTGCAACGCCCCCCTGCCCAGCAAGTGCAACGGAGGTTGCCCGCTGATGACCAGCAGCGGGATCTCATTTTCATACGCACAGGCCACGCCGGTGATGAGATTGGTGGCACCCGGGCCGGAAGTGGCGCAGCACACGCCGACCCTGCCGGTTTCCCGCGCGTAGCCATCGGCCATGAAAGCAGCCCCCGTTTCGTGGCGCGCCACGACCGGGCGCGGCCCGCCGCGCCGGGCGTTGCGCGCGAGCGCATTGTAAAGCGGCTCGATAGCGCCTCCGGGCACCCCGAATACATACTCGACGCCTATCTGCTCCAGATAGGCAACCACCAGATCAGCCGCATCCATCATGGGGAGCGGCTCCTCCCGGACGACTGTTGCACAGCTTGGCCCTGTTATGGATGGGTTCAATTTCAACATTCTCCCACTTTCCAGTCGCTTCCGCTTGCGATGTGCAGATTCCGCCACGCCGTATGCTGCCCGCCCAAGCGGACGTTTGCAGACACGGCAGTCCCATTAAAATTTTCATGGAATTATGTCATATTTTTTAATATGTTCCAGAGTATTTTTCATGAAACAGATTTAATCTAAAACTGGATTGAGTCTGAAAATACCAAGCTCAAAAAGCTGCCCGCTCAGGGTTGCTGGCCCTGGATGGCGCGCAGGAACTCCATCCTGAACTGGTCGCTGTCCTTGAAGCAGCCGGCAAAGGCCTGGGTGTAGACGCGCTCGTCGCCGCGCCGGTCCTCACCCAACAGCAGGCAAAGTTGCTCGGCCTCGATCACGCAGGCGGCACCTTGGGCTTTGCCGTGTAGCACCAGCGCATCGGCGATGTCGCGCGTCATCCATTCCTGATAGGTGAAGCGGTGGCCGATCGCGTCCACCAGCCGGGCGATGCGGCCGAAGCCGTGCAGCCGTCCGCCGGGAATGTAGGCGACATGGGCGATGCCGCGAAACGGCACGAGGTGATGCGGGCAGACGCCGTGCACCGCAATGCCGCGCACCACCACCATGTCTTCGCGCTGGTCGGCAAAGCCCTCCCCCAGCACTTCGGCGGGGTCCATGTCGTAACCGCCGAGCAGGCGCTTTTCCCACAGCCCGCGCACGCGCTGCGCGGTCTTGCCGGTATGCGTACTGTCCGGAGAAACGCCGCAGGCGCGCAGCAGGTCGGTAATGGCCTGCTCGAATGCGGCGGCATCGAACCTGCCGGTGCGCGGAATGCCCACCCCGCCGGGGGGCGGCGCGGGATGGTCGTGGTCGCAACAATCGCTCATGGCAACAGATCCTCTTTAAAGACTGGTCAGCAAGTATAATCCCAGAAACCGCGGTTGGACGGGGTGGAGTGTGCGATTTTTGGGGCGTAGGGCAAGGCGCAACGACGCGGAATGGTTACTCCATTCCAAGGAGTTGCAACGCCGCCATGCGCCGCAAAAATCGTGCAATCCACCCCGTAGCGGCCTCACCAAACGGGTGAACCCATAACTTACGAAGAAATTTAATATAATCATTGCATTGAGAGTCTAGCGAAGCGGTCAACTGCGGTTTCTAGGATAATACCTCCATGAATAGCCTGTGGGACGAAAAGGAAGCCGGGCGCTGCGCCAGCGAACTGGAACTGCGTGCCTGGACATCGCGCCTGCTCGGCAGCGAAAAGGCGCTGGTGATGTATGGCGGCGGCAACACGTCGGTCAAGCTGCGCGAGGACGGCGAGGACATCCTCTATATCAAGGGTTCGGGCTCCGACCTGGCCCGCGTAACCAAAGAGAATTTCGCGCCGCTAAGGCTGGAAGCCGTGAAAAGCCTGATCGGGCTGGACGCGCTCGACAATGCGCAGATGGCCGCCGAGTTCCGCGCTGCGCTGAAAAATCCGGATTCGCCGCGGCCTTCGATAGAGGCCATCCTCCATGCCATCCTGCCGTTCAAGTGGGTGGAGCATACCCATGCCGACGCAGTGCTGGCGGTGGCCGACACCCGCCACGGCGAACAGCACCTCAAGGCGGCTTACGGCGACTCCGTATTGATCGTCCCGTACCGGCACTCCGGCTTCGAACTGGCCAAAGCCTGCCACGACATTTTTACCCATGCAGCCACGCCCAGTACCATCGGCATGGTGCTGATGCACCATGGCGTCTTCGCCTTCGGCGGCACGGCACGGGAATCCTACGGGCGCATGATAGCGCTGGTCAGCCGCGCCGAGGACTATCTCAAGTCGCGCCATGCCTGGGACATTCCGCTTCGTTTTCCCGCGGCCCAACCCCTTCCCCCCGAGAGGGGGATGGGTTTGGAGGCCATTGCCGCCCTGCGCCGTGACATTTCCCTGGCCGCCGGCTTTCCCGTGGTGACGACGGTTTCCTCCGACCTGCTCAGCCTCGCCTTTTCCCGCCGCCCCGACCTGGCCTCGCTTTCCCGGCGCGGCCCGGCCACTCCGCAGCATGCGGTGTTCACCAAGCGGCTGCCGATGCTGGGATGCGATGTGGCAGGCTTCGTCAAGGGATACCGGGAATACCTGGCGGAAAACGCCCCTGCGGATGCGACGCGGCTACCGGATCCGGCGCCGCGCATCGTTCTCGACCCGGAATGGGGTCTCATCGCCGCAGGCGTAAATGCCTTTTATGCCGACGCGGCAGCCGAGATCTACCGCCACAGCATGAAGATCCAGGCCCGCGCAGAGGCGCTGGAACAATACGTTTCCCTGCCGCCGAGCGAGGTTCTCGCCGCCGAAATCGAATACGGCGGCTTCGAACGGGCCGTCCGCAGCAAAGACACGCTGGCCGGCCAGGTTGTGCTGGTAGGCTCGGCATTGGCGAACCGGGGCAAGGTGCAGGCGCTGCTCGACCAGGGCGCGGCCGTGGCCGGTCTGGATGCCGGCCCGGCCGTCGCGTCGCTCCATCTCCGTCCCGGCTATCTCGGCCTCGTCTGTGACACCTCCGACCACGAGCAAATCAAGGCAGCGCTGGACAGAGCGGTGCGCCGCTTCGGCGGAATCGATCTTTTGATCTCCGCCAGCGCAACCCTGTCGGCGGCCTGCAGGCCGCTGCTGGAACTTTCGCCCGCCATAATGCTTGTTAAAGGAAAACGCCCATGAATGTAGAAACCCTGCGCTGGCATGACGGCCGCCTGGAAATGATCGACCAGCGCGTGCTGCCGGCACGCTTCGAGTATCTTTCCTACGACTCTGCCGCAAGTGTCGCGCATGGCATCCGGGCCATGGTGGTGCGCGGAGCGCCTGCCATCGGCTGCGCCGCCGCCTATGGCGTGGCGCTGGAGGCGCAGCGCCTGGAAAAAACCGCGCCCGATGTGTTCCGTCCGGGCATGGAAAAGGGCTTCGAAACGCTGGCACTAAGCCGCCCCACGGCGGTCAACCTGTTCTGGGCGCTCAAGCGTATGCGCCAGGTGTGGGAAAGCATGGCCAACACGACCCAGACAGCGGTTGCCGAACGGCTGCTGCAGGAAGCGCACGAAATCCATGCCGAGGACATCCGCATCAACCGCGCCATGGGAGGATACGGCGCGGGATTGCTGGCGGACGGGGGGCGCGTGCTCACTCACTGCAATGCCGGTGCGCTCGCCACCGCAGGCTGGGGAACGGCGCTGGGCGTGATCCGCTCGGCGGTGGAAGCGGGCAAGAAAATTTCCGTCATCGCCGACGAAACCCGCCCGTTCCTGCAGGGGGCGCGCCTCACCGCCTGGGAAATGGTGCAGGAAAAGATCCCGGTCACCCTGATCAGCGACAACATGGCCGGCCACCTGATGGCGCGCGGCGAAGTGGATGCGGTGATCGTCGGCACCGACCGGGTGGCCGCCAACGGCGATGTCGCCAACAAGATCGGCACCTACATGGTGGCGGTACTGGCGCGGCGGCACGACATACCCTTTTACGTCGCCTGCCCGCTTTCCACCATTGATTCGAGCATAGCCTCGGGCGCGGACATCCCGATCGAAGAGCGCGCCCCCGAGGAAGTGACCGGCTTCCGCGAGTGCCAGTGGGCAGCCCGGGGTGTTCAGGTACGCAATCCGGCCTTCGACGTCACTCCCGCCGATCTGGTAACCGCACTGATTACGGAGAAAGGCGTCATTCAGGCACCCGATCGGGAGAAGATCGCGGCAATACGTCAACAGAACCCAGGTTAAATCGTGATCCTGTCATTCCCGCGAAAGCGGGAATGACGATTGAGGCGTTCCCCGTAGACGAGTTAGCTGATTTTCACCACGATGTCGTGCAAGGTGTTGGCGCAATGGGCCATGTTGTGGGCGGCGTTGGAGAGGTGACGATAGATCTCGCGGCGCTTGAACATGTTGATGTAGTCATCGCCCTTGAACAATTCGGCCAGGGCGATGCGGTATAGCCTTTCGACGCGCCGCTGCGCCTTGCGCGCCGTATCGGCATCGTCCGCCGCCGTCAGGGGATCTACGCCCAGCTTGCCGAAGCCCGCCACAAGGGCGTCTATGCCTTCCTGCAGCAGCTTGGCTTTTTCCACTATGAAGGTATCGGGCGTCACGCCGAGCACGTCCATTTCGCTGACGGTGGTTTTGCAGTAGGTCACGATCCGGTCGAGGTCGGTGATCGCGCGGTATATGTCATCCCGGTCGATCGGAGTGGAGAAGGCCTCGTTCAGGGCATGGATGTTGCGCATCTTGATGAGGTCGGCTTCATGCTCGTCCTGCTTGATTTGCTTCCCCAGTTCTTTATCACCTGTTTTCATGAATTCGACCAGGTCGCTAACCGAATGGCTGACCTGCTGGCATTGTTCGGTCAGCAGCTTGAAGAAATTCGGCGTCTTGGGGAAAACACGTTCGAAGATGCGTTGCAAAAGGGATACGGCTAGTTCTCTCATGGTTTTCTACCCTGCGAATTTCATGCTTGTTTGTCCGATGAAATAGAATGCAACGGCCGCCACCGCGGCGCCAGGTATGGTGATCAGCCAGGTGACGGAGATTTCTTCCGCCTTGGCCCAGCGCACCGCTTTGGGACGTTCGGAGGCGCCGATGCCCATGATCGAGGTCGCGACCACATGGGTGGTGGATACCGGTGCGCCCACCATGGACGCAGCAAAAATCAGCCCGGCCGAAGCGAGCTGGGAATCAAGCGCGTGCAGCGGCCGCACCTTGTAGATGGCGAAACCCAGCGTACGCACGATGCGCCAGCCGCCGGACATGATCCCCAGCGTGATCGATATGGCGCAGGCCAGCATGACCCAGAACGGCACGGCGAATTCGTCGATGAAGCCGCCCAGCAGCAGTACCAGGGTGAGGATGCCCATGCTCTTTTGCGCGTCGTTGGCGCCGTGGGAAAAGGCCAGGCCGGCGGCGGTGAGGAATTGGGCGCGGCGCAGGTGGCGGTTGATCGTCGGCCTCGCGCCGCGCAGCAGGAACAGCATCACGCGGTGCAGAAAAAAACCGGCCCAGAAGCCGATCAAGGGCGACAGCACCAGCGCCAGCAGCACCTTGGTCACGCCGCTGAAGTGGCCGTGCAGCAAAAGCTCGCTGAACCCCCAAGCCACATGGTCGGCGCCGACGGAAATCACCACCGCCCCAGCCAGTCCGCCCACCAGCGCGTGCGAAGAGGAGGACGGGATGCCGCGCCACCAGGTCAGCAGGTTCCAGGTGATGGCCCCTGCCAGCCCGCATACGATGATGGTGAGAGAAACTGTAGCCTGCAAATCGCTCAGTTCGATGAACTTGCCGATGGTGTTGGCCACCGCCGTGCCGCCCAGCAGCGGGCCGAGGAATTCGAAAAAACCGACGATCAGCACCGCCTGCACCGGGGTCATGGCGCGCGAGGCGATCACCGTGGCGACGATGTTGGCGGCGTCGTGGAAGCCGTTGGTGTAATCGAAGACAAGCACGATCAATACGGCCGTAATCGCCAGAATCAGTACTGGATCCATGGGTGGCGAGAGAAAATAAGGTGGCTTAGGCTACCATCGTTCGGCACGGGCGTGTGTGCTTTTTTAGTGCCACTAGTAGTCAGTCATGTTGAATTTGCGTGATTTTCTTGTAGGGCCGAATTCATTCGGCCAAGTGTGCGAATGAATTCGCACCTACAAAGAACGTACAGTCGTTTTAAATTGACTGACTACTAGGGCTAATCCAGCGTCTTGCGGTAGCGCTTCAGGCCGATCGCCACCACCGTCAGCAGGAACAGGCCGATCGGCCACAGGTGCGGCAGGGTTTCCGCCAGCCCGTTTCCCTTGAGCAGGATGCCGCGCACCATGCGCAGAAAATGCGTCAGGGGCAGCACGCTGCCGATGTTCTGCGCCCACTCCGGCATGCCGCGAAAGGGGAACATGAAGCCGGACAGCAGCATCGACGGCAGGAAGAAGAAAAACGTCATCTGCATCGCCTGCATCTGGTTCTTCGCCACGGTCGAGAACATCAGCCCCACCGCCAGGTTGGCGGCGATGAACGCCAACACCACGCCATACAGCAGGGCGACATTGCCCAGCATCGGCACGTTGAAGACAAACCGTGCCGCCAGCAGGATCAGCGTTACCTGGATGTAGCCCACCATGATGTAGGGCACGATCTTGCCGGCCATCACCTCGAACGGGCGCACCGGCGTGGCGAGCAGGTTTTCCATGGTGCCGCGCTCGCGCTCCCTGGTCATGGCCAGGCCGGTCTGCATGATCATGGTCATGGTGAGGATCACCCCCATCAGTCCCGGCACGATGTTGTACTGGGTGATGCCTTCGGGGTTGTAGCGCCGGTGGATGCGCACCTCGAACGGCGCGGGCTTGCCTTGCAGGGGCTGCAACGCGCCGCGCAGGTCATGGTCGAGCGCGGTCTGCGCCAATTGACTCAGCGCGCCCACCGCATTGCCGGTGGCGGTAGGGTCGGTGGCGTCCGCCTCGACCAGGATCGCGGGGCGCTCGCCGCGCTGCAGCTTGCGCGCAAAGTTTTCCGGGATGTTGACCACGAACTGCACGTCGCCCTCGGCGATCAGCCGCTCCGCCTCGGCCTCGGTCGAGGGCTGCGCGGTGACCTTGAAATAACCGCTGTTTTCCAGCGCGCGCACGAAACTGCGGGAAAACTCGCTGTGGTCCGCGCTCAGCACCGCCGCGGGCAGCTCCTTGGGGTCGGCGTTGATGGCGAAGCCGAACAGCATGAGCTGAATCAGCGGGATGCCCACCATCATGGCGAAAGTCAGCCGGTCGCGCCGCATCTGGATGAATTCCTTCGTGACCACGGCCCAGAAACGGTACCAGACGAAGCGGTCAGACATTGTCCCTGGCCTTTTCCATCATCTGGATGAAGACATCTTCCAGCCCCGGCTGTATGGGCGTCCAGCGACATCCGGCCTGCGCCCGGAACGGGGCGATGGCCCGCTCCAGCAAGGCCGCATCGGTGCCGCTGACATGAAGGACATTGCCGAACGGCACGACCTGGCTGACGCCCGGCTGGCCGCGCAGTTGCGAGCCGAGCGCATAAAGATCGGCGCATTCCGCCATCCAGGTGACAATGCCGGAATCTTTCACCACTTCGGCCACCGTGCCCCGGGCGAGCAGCGTGCCATAAGCGATGTAGGCCAGGCGGTTGCAGCGTTCGGCCTCGTCCATGTAGTGCGTGCTCACCAGCACCGTAATGCCTTCTCCGGCAAGGCGGTGAATCTCGTCCCAGAAGTCGCGTCGTGCCTTGGGATCGACACCGGCGGTCGGTTCGTCCAGCAGCAGCAGTCTGGGTTCGTGCAGCATGCAGGCGGCCAGTGCCAGGCGCTGCTTCCAGCCGCCGGAGAGGGTGCCCGCCAACTGGTTGCGGCGGTCGGCTAGCCCGAGGCGCTCCAGCGCCGAGTCTACCGCCTGACGCCGGTTTCCCATGCCGTAGATGCGGGCGGTAAAGTCCAGGTTTTCGCGGATGGAAAGGTCTTCGTACAGGCTGAAGCGCTGCGTCATGTAACCGACTTGGCGCTTGATCTGGCGGGTTTCGCGGATGACATCGTAGCCCAGGCAGGTGCCGCGCCCGCCGTCGGGCGTGAGCAGGCCGCACAGCATGCGGATGGTGGTGGTCTTGCCGCTGCCGTTGGGGCCGAGGAAGCCGTAGATTTCGCCGCGCCGCACTTGCAGGGCGAGATTGCTTACCGCCAGCAGACCATTGAAGCGCTTGGTCAGCCCCTCGACATTGATGGCCAGATCGTCGTTGCCCATGCGGCTAGAGCCTGACGTCCACCGGCTGGCCGGGATGCAATTTCTCGGCATCGGACGGAACGGGATGCGCCTCGACCAGAAACACCAGCTTGCCCCGGTTCTCCTTGCTGTAGATCACCGGCGGGGTATATTCGGATTGCGGCGCGATATAGCTGATCGTCGCGGAAACCGGCGCGGCGCAGCCATCGCAGCTTAGCGTGACGGCCTGCCCGGTTCTCAGGGCGCCGACTTGGGCTTCGGGCACGAAGAAGCGCACCTTGATGTTTTGCGGCGGCAGCAGCGTCACCACCGGGCTGCCGGCGGGCACCCATTCTCCCTGTACGTAAAGCGTATCCTGCACCAGCCCGGCAACCGGCGCCTTTACGCTTTTCTGTGCGAGCGACCAGTCGGCGCGGGCGAGGGTGGCGCGCGACGCTTCCACCGCCGCCGCCGCGGCGCGGATTTCATCGACCCGTGCCGCCAGCTTTGCGCCGGCAAGCTGGGCGTCCATTTCCTTCAAGCGTTCCCGGTCGCGTGTCAGCGTGCTGCGGCCGGCATCCAGTTTCTGGCTGGAGATGAACCCCGCTTTCGCCAGTTGGTCGTCGCGCGCGAAATCGGCTTCGGAAAGCCTCAGGGCGGCCCGTGCCTGCTCCCGCTGAGCCATGATGGCGTCCAGTTCCGCGGGGCGCTTGCCTTTCTTCAGGTTTTCCAGCTCCGCTTGTGCGCGTATCAGGCTCTGCAGCGCTTCGTCGCGCGCCGCCTTTTCATTGTCCTGTTCGAGCGCAAACAGGGGCACGCCCGCCTCGATCCGGGCGCCGCGCCGCACCGCCAGGCTTGTCAGCGATCCGGCATAAGGCGCCGCGATACGCACGAATTCCCCTTCGGCGTAGCCCTGGTAGAGAGGTGGCGCCTCATGCGAGCAGCCTGCCAGCGCCGCGGTGGCGAGTAGCAGTCCTGTCAGTGTCCGCACCATTGCTTTCTCCTTAAACTTCCGATGTCCGGGGATGCCGCGCATGCCAGCGCTCCAGCGCGTTCTCCACCAGCGAATAAACCGCCGGCACCACCACCAGGGTGAGCAGGGTCGAGGTGATCATGCCGCCGATGACCGCGACCGCCAGCGGCCCGTTGGTTTCTGAGCCGGCACCGAGGCCCAGTGCCGCCGGCAGCAGCGCCAGGATGATGGTGAGCGAGGTCATCAGCACCGGCCGCATGCGGATCGGACAGGCATCCGTGAGCGCTTCGTTCACCCCCATGCCCGCTTCCCGGCGCTGGTTGGTGAGGTCCACCAGCAGGATGGAGTTTTTCGCCACCAGCCCGATCAGCAGCACCAGCCCGATCATCGAGTAGATATTGAGGGTGTGGTTGAACAGCCACAGCGCCATCACCCCGCCGATGATGGCGAGCGGCTGCGCCAGCATGATGATGAAGGGCTGGAGGAAGGAGTTGAACTGGCTCGCCAGCACCATGTAGAGCAGGATCAGCGCCAGGGAGAAGGCGAAGATCATGTAGTTCACGGTTTTGCCGAATTCCTCCGCCTGGCCGATCATCTTGACGCTGTAGCCGAGCGGCAGGATATCGGCCGCCGCCGCCTTGACCTTGGCCACCGCGTCGCCCAGCGGGATGGTGGGCGTGGCATAGAAGGTGGTGGCGTATTGCAGGTCGAAACGGCCTATCACCGCAGCGCCCAGCGTCTGCTTGATGCCGGTGACGGTATCGAGGCGCACCAGCTTGCCGTCGCGGCTGCGCAGATAGATCCTGGAAAGATCGGAAATCTGGTTGAATTCGCCGTCCTTGGCCTTGAGGCGGATGTCGTAGCGCTGGCCGTCGCCAGGCTCGTCGTTGTACTTGGCGATGTCCACGCCGCCGGAGAGCATGTTGAGCGCCAACGCCACGTCCTGGGTGGTCAGCCCGGCGGCGGCGATGCGGGTGCGGTCCGGGCTGAGCGCGAGCTGGGGCAGGTCGAGCTGCAGATCCATGTCCATGCGGCCGATACCCGGCTCCGCCGAGACTTTTTGCTGCATCTGTTGCGACAGGCGGCCGACTTCCTCGAGGTTGGGGCCGCTCACCACGAATTGCAGCGGCTCGCCGCGCTGGCCGCCGACCATCGGGTAGGGTGAGGCAAAGGCGCGCGCGCCGGGGATCTGTGCCAGCTCCTTGCGCAGGACGGGGATGATTTCCTGCTGCCTGATGGTGCGCTCCCGGCGCGGCGCCATGCGCACCACCACCATCGCCTGGTTGACCTGGCCGGCGTTGCCAAGGCCGATCAGGGCGAATTCGGTGACGATTTCCTTGTGGCGGAAGAGAATGCCCTCGACCATGCGCAGGCGGCTGTCGGTATAGTCGATGCTGGAGCCGAGCGGGGTCCTCAGGTTGACCAGAAAGCGTCCCTCGTCCTCATCCGGCACGAAGGTCTTGCCGACGTTGGCAAAGAAATAGCTGCTCGACACCACGGCCACCAGCGTCAGCGCCACCACTTTCCAGCGATGCCGAAGCGCCTTGTCGAGCAGGTAGCGGTAGGTATTGTCCATGCCGTGGAAAAAACGGTCGAGCGCGTAATAAATCCTGCCATGCTGCTTCGATACCCGCAGGTAACGGGAGCACAGCATCGGCGTCAGGGTGAGGGAAACGAACAGCGACACCAGCACGCCGAAGGTGACCACCACCGCGAAGGATTTGAAGAACTGCCCGATGATGCCGCCGAGGAAGATCACTGGCGCGAAGATCGACACCAGGGAGAGGGTGGCGGCGAGCACCGCGAACACCACTTCGCGACTGCCGTTGACCGCCGCTGCAACCGGATCGGGATCGATTTCCTCGCGGTGGCGGAAGATGTTTTGGCTCTGGCCGTCCGCTTCCGCGGCCTTAACATTCGCTGCGCTCATGTTAGCCAACGCCGAAACATTCATCGCCTGATGGCGATAAATGTTTTCCAGCACCACGATGGAGTCGTCCACCACCACGCCGATCAGGAGCAGCAGCGCCAGCATGGTGAGCGAGTTGAGCGTGAAGCCGGCGAAATAGATGACGGCCACCGCGCCGAGCAGCGACACCGGAATGGCGGTGGCGATGATCAGGGTGGAGCGCACGCTGCGCAGGAACAGCCAGACGATCAGCGAGGCCAGCAGGGTGCCCTCGAGAAGGTGCTCTTTCAGCGAGTTGACGATCTCCTGGATGAACAGCGCATCGTTGGACACGATGTCGAGTGTCATGCCCGGCGGCAATTGCGGAATGATCTCGCTTTCCAGGCGTTTCTTGATGGCGTCGACGATCGCCACGGTGTTGGTGTTGGCCACCTTGACGATGCCCAGGCCGATGGTGGTCTTGCCCATGAAGCGGGCGAGCTGGCGGTAGTCGGCGAGGCCGTCCCGTATCTCCGCCACGTCCCTGAGGCGCACCGGCGCGCCGTCGCGGTAGGCGACGATCATTTTCTCAAGATCGTCCAGGCGATGGAACTCCAGGTCGAGCTTGATCAGGTGTTCGGTGGCCTTGCCGACCAGGAAGCCGCCGGCCACCTGCACGTGCTCGTTGGCGAACGCATTGTTCAGATCCTGGGCGGTGATCTGGAACGCCGCCATTTTCGCCGGCAGCAGGTTGACCCGGATGGTGCGGTCGCGACGGCCGCCGAGGCGCACTTCGCCGACGCCGTCGATAGTCTCCAGCCGCTTCTTGATCACGTTCACCGCATGCTGGTTGAGCTGCTGCTGCGTGCGGTCGCCGCGCAAGGCCAGCCACATGATCGGCATGGCATTGGTTTCCACCTTGGATACCACCGGCGGATCGGCGTCCTTGGGCAGGCGCCGCAACACCTGGTTGACCTTGGACTGCACCTCGTTGAAGGCGACATCGACTTTCTTGTCCAGGTTGAAGGTGATGTTGATCACCGACACGCCGGGGGAGGACGTGGACTGGATATGCTCGATGCCGGGCACGCTGTTGACCGAGGTTTCCAGCACATTGGTGATGCTCGAATCGACGATGTCCGGGTTGGCTCCTTTCAGGGTGGTGGAGATCGAGATGACGGGAAATTCAATATAGGGGAAGCGGTCCATGCCGATGCGCTGGTAGCTGATGAGACCGAAAAGCACCAGCACCGCGGACATCATGAACGCCAGTACATGGCGTTTGATCGAGAGTTCGGGCAGGGTCATGATGGACGCTCTAGTTTTTTGGCTGGTCTTGTTTCTGCCGGCCCTGGCCGGTGCCCGGCTGCTTCACCGTCACTGCCGCCTGGTCGGTGAGGAAGCCGGCTCCGTCCACCGCCACGGTTTCGCCTGCCTTGAGTCCGGTCAGGATTTCGACCATGCCGTTCTGCTTTACGCCGGTGGTGATGATGCGCTGCGCCACCTTGCCGTTTTCGAGCACGTACACCACGGTGCCGGCAGGGCGCAGCACGATGCTGGTTTCCGGTGCGATCACCGCATCCGGGTGTTCCTCGACCACCACCGCGCCGTTGACCGAGGCGCCCGGCTTCCAGTCGCCGGGGTTCCTCACTTCCACGATGGCATCGAAAGCGCGCGAAGCACCGCCTATCGCCGGCCGCACCTGCGCAATTTTCCCGCTTACAGTTTTGCCCGGCGCCGTGGGGGTGGACAGCATCACCGGCTGGCCGACCTTGATCCGCGATGCCTCCGTCTCGGGGAAAGGCAGGCGGATGCGCAGCTTCTCGCCAGTGGAAAGCTGAAACACCGGTTTGCCCAGATCGATCCAGTCGCCCACCGAGATCATGCGATTGTCCACCCGTCCATCCACCGGCGAGACGATGCGGGTGCGAGACAGATTCTTGGAGGCACGGGTGAGCTGTTCGCGGCTGGAAACATTCTGCGCTTCGACCTCCTCCAGTTTGGCGGGGGAAATGAAACCTTTGTGATGGAGATCGCGGTAGCGCTCGGTGAGCTTCTGCTGCGTCACCGCCTGGGCTTCCAGCCGCTTGGCGTCGGCGGAATAGTCGGCCGGGTCGATTTCCGCCAGCAGTTGACCCTTCTTCACCGGGTCGCCGATTTCCACCTGTACCTTGATAATGCGTCCGGCCACTTCGGCCCCTACTTTGGGCGCGGTGGCGCTGTCCGCCTCGCCGATGGATTGCTCCAGCACCTGCATGGCGCGGGAGTGTACCTGGGTGACAGTAATAATCGCCGGCGGCGGCCCCGCTTTCTTCTGCTCTTCGGGCTTTTTCGCGCACCCCGGCAACAACAGGGCCGCACCGAGCACACAGGGAATCAGGATCGATAGTATCGTTCGCATGTCGCCGTCCAAAATATTATTTAAGGTTTTGGCAAAATGCCATGCAGCAGGATCTCCGCCAGCATGGCACTGTAGCGCTCCGGGGCGGCGGTGAAGCTGACATCGGGAAAGTGGCGCAACACCTCGCGCGACTGGAAAAAGAACACATCGGCTCCGATCAGCAGCGTGGCCAGCATGGCGGGGTCTATTTCCTTGCGCAATTCGCCTTTTTTCTGGCCGCTGCGCAGGATATCCACCAGGCGCGCGAAGTTCTGTCCGAACACCTGCTCGGCGAATTCCTTGCCCCGCTGCGGGCCGTTTTCCAGCAAGTCGCGCTGGATCAGCCGGGAAATCTTTTCGTCCTGCAGAATGCTGGCCAGATGAGACACGGAATAGTCGCGCAAGCGCGCGACAAAGGAGTCTTTATCGCTGCCGAGTTGATCGATCTGGGCGTGTGACTTGCTGCAGGCGATTTTCAGCACCGCAAGGTAAAGATCGTTTTTGGATTTGAAATGATGAAACACATTGGCCTTGCTGACGCCGGCGCGATCGGCGATAGCGTTCATCGACACCGCATCGAAGCCGGACTCGGAAAAAAGATCCTTGGCCGCGGCGAGAATCCGCTCGGTCGCATCCGTAGCGGGGGTGGACAAGGTTTCGGTGGGTTCAGCCAAGGGCATGGTCAGACTCTTTCATGCATGATAATCCGGCATAAATTAGCACTGACTGACCGGTCGGTCAATGTAATGCGGGAATCAAGGAAACGGCTTCAGGCAAACTTTCGCTGAAAAAGACGGGCTCGGAATCAAAAAACAAAAACGGCGGGCAATTCGCCCGCCGTTGCGTAGGCATTACCCGGTTATTTTTTGGCGGCGGCCATGGTAACGGCTGGCTTTGCTGCTGCGGCTTTTTTCGCGGGCGCTTTCTTGGCCGTCGCGGCTTTGGCTGCGGGCTTGGTTGCGGCTTTAGCGACCGCGGCTTTTTTTGCCGGTGCTTTTTTGACTGTGGCGGCGGCCTTGGCCGCGGGTTTCTTCTCGGCGGCTTTGGCTACGGGTTTGGCGGCCGCAAGCTTTTTCACCGGCGCTTTTTTTGCCGTCGCGGCTTTGGCTGCCGGCTTGGCTACGGCTTTGGCCGTTGTGGTTTTCTTCACCACAGCCTTGGCCGCGGGTTTCTTGGCGACAGTTTTGGTTGCGGGTTTGGCGGTAGCCTTGGCGGCTGTTTTCTTGACGGCCGGTTTGGCGGCGGCCGTTGTTTTAGCCGCGGCGGGTTTGGCTACGGTTTTTTTTGCGGGAGTTTTCGCGGCTGCGGATTTCGCCGGCGTTTTTGCCGCGGCAGCCGGAGCAGCCTTGGCAGCGGGTTTTTTTACAGCCGCTTTAGCGGGAGACTTGGTCGCTTTCTTTTCTGTTGTTGCCATTCCTGACTCCTTTCGAAAGTTATATCGACTACATGTTTATTTTGGTGTTACCCGTAAATCCAAAATAAAGCGGCAGCACTGAACAACCTGTTGCTTGACCCTGTTGTTCCTCCCGTTAGGGCTGCATGCACAATCGAGAGCATGTTTCCGCTTTGCGGGTTAATTCTATTCCAGTTTTTTAAAAATGCACAACAGATAAACGTGCTTCATGAAAGAAATTTCATTGAAAATTTACGGGGTTACGAAGGATGGCGGAGAGGTTTATTGCGGCCGCGGGATTCGCGGATGCAAATGACGTTGGCTTATAGCGGCCATGGACGCAGGTTGCAGGCGTTCATCGGGGCGGCTCGTGGATGATGGAGGCGTGCGAAAACGTCAGGGTAGCGGACGTTCCAGCGCGAACAATTGCGCAATTGTTTCCCGCTCACGGATCAGATGGGTGTTGTTTTTCTGCACCATGATTTCGGCGGCACGCGGCCGGGTGTTGTAGTTGGAACTCATGCTCATGCCATAGGCGCCCGCCGACATGATCGCCAGCAGGTCTCCCTCGGCGAGGTGCAGGTAGCGGTCATGGCCGAGAAAATCGCCACTCTCGCACACCGGGCCGACGATTTCGTAGCGCTGCGCGACCCCCGTGTTTTCCCTGACGGGAAGGATTGCATGGTAGGCATCGTAGAGCGCAGGGCGCATCAGGTCGTTCATGGCGGCGTCGACGATGGCGAAATTCTTGGTTTCGCCGTGCTTGAGATATTCCACCCTGGCGAGCAAGAGACCGGCATTGCCGACCAGCGCACGGCCGGGCTCGAGCAGGATTTTGAAGTTGCGGCCGGCAAGTTTTGCCAGCAGCGTTTCGGCATAGTCGGCCACCGGCGGCGGTGTTTCGTCGCTATAGCAAATCCCCAGGCCGCCGCCGAGGTCGAGATGTCGAATCGCAATGCCTTCCCTTTCCAGCGCATCGATCAGCAGCAGCACCTTGTCGAGGGCATCGGAAAAGGGCGAGACTTCGGTGATCTGCGAGCCGATATGGCAGTCGATGCCGGCCACTTCCAGGTGCGGCAGATCGCGCGCCTTGCAGTACAGGCTCACGGCATCGGCATAGGCGATGCCGAACTTGTTGCCCTTGAGGCCGGTGGAAATGTAAGGATGGGTTTTAGGGTCGACATCGGGGTTGACGCGCAGGCTGACCGGCGCGCGTTTGCCGGCTTCACCGGCTACCCGGTTGAGACGCTCCAGCTCGCTTTCCGATTCGACGTTGAAGCACAGTATGCCCGCTTCCAGGGCCTGACGCATTTCATCCGCAGTTTTCCCGACGCCGGAAAAAACCACTTTTTTCGCCTCGCCCCCGGCAGCCAGAACCCGTGCCAGTTCGCCGCCGGAAACGATGTCGAACCCCGCGCCGAGGCGCGCGAACAGGTTGAGGATGGCGAGGCTGGAATTGGCCTTGACCGCGTAGCAAATCAGGTGGTCGCGCTCGGCGAATGCTTCATCGAAGCTCTGGTAGGCCGTGGTCAGGGCGGCGTGAGAATAGACATAACAGGGCGTGCCGAACTCTGCTGCGATCCGGGAGAGCGGAACAGCTTCCACGCACAGTTCACCGTCGTGGCGGGAGAAAGATTTCATGGTTTCGTTTTCTCAGCGGCAGGTTGCGGTGCGGGCTGGGTGTTCGCGGCGGGTTTTTGCTCCGGCGCGGGCAAATAAAGCGGCCCTTTGTGGCCGCAGCCCTGGAGCAGGATAACAAGCAGAACTGGTAAAAAAACGAGGCGCATATTATTCTCGGGGGTCTATAGTTGCGCACAATCTTATCACAAGGGGCTGTTTAAATGACCGAGAGCGAATTCAACAAACTGGCCGATGAAACCCTGGCCAGGATCGAGCGGGCGCTGGACGAAGCCGATGCGGACATCGACTGCGAAATGAACGGCGGCGTGCTCGAACTGAGCTTCGAGAATGGCAGCAAGATCATCGTCAACCGGCAAACTGCTGCGCAGGAAATCTGGGTGGCGGCGAAATCGGGGGGCTATCATTTTATCTGGCGCGATGGCGCCTGGCACGACACGCGGGACGGGACGGAATTGTTCGCGGCGCTGGGCAAGTATGCGAGTGAGCAGGCGGGGGAGGCGGTAAGCTTCTGATCGGTGAGCAAGAAGCCGGTTCCATGCGGCGCAATACGCAGCCATTCTCTATTTCTTCAGCTTTGAAGTGATGTAGACGATAGCTGTGGCCGAAAATTCGAGAAAGAACTCCGCCTCTTCCTTGCCGATACCAGAACTTCCGGTGCCGCCATGCCTTACGAAGTCTTTGTTGCTTGCAAAGCCGTAGGCTTTGCTAATTAGGCGTTCAATGTCTGCGTCCAGTCCGGCGTTCTTAATTATTTTTCCAAGAGTCCCATTTGGTGCTTCAAGAAGAACCATGAGGCAGGACTCAATGGAGTTAATAGATTCCTTGATGGAATTTTCAAAATCAGGTGAGGAAGCATAGATAAAATTCTTGGCTTTTAGCCACTGAGCTCTGATCGGGCTGAGATTGTCGCCCAGCGCATCATTGGCCTTTTTCCAGTTTTTTGAGGAAGCCACATGGCGCTGAATACGTTTTAGTTCAAGCAGAATGTCGGAGTAGATTTCTTGCACATATGCTCTCCGGCTTGCGTAGGTGTTCATTTCTTGCAGCTTGCAGAACGCCCAGAATACCTCTAGCGATTTGTGTGGATTAGGGTTCGCATATCTTGATTCTTCGAGGTCAATATAAACTTCGTCGTAAAGTTGCTTGTAATGTCGTGGTTGCTCAGGCGTCCGGCCATCAGTGACATATGCAATCATCAGCGTCTGAATTTCTTGAATCTTTGCGCCAAGCTCCAGGGCTTTATTGCTATCCAATATCGGGGCTCCTGACCTCTAATAATTAATAATATGGACACTCATGATGCCATCGCCATTGATTGATGCGCAATGAGTTTGAGGCAGTAAGCGTAGGATGCGCTTCGCGCAGTTTGTTTGATGCCGGGGGCTGCCCGGCAGCAGGTTACTTTATTTTGCTTGCCCAAAATATAAGTAACCAAACAAAAGGGCGCCCCGCCGCACCGGCCCTACGGGCTACCCCCGGTTTTCCGAAAAGATCGGGCGGCTGCGGAACTCGCGCTTTGCGCTCAGACAGTCCTCGCCGACGGCCCCCGATCTTTTCGGAAAACCGAGGCGGTGCAGAGGGGGAACCGGGTGGTGTGCATAGAGGGTCGATTCCCTCCGCTTCCGCCCCTCTCTCCAACTCTCTCCCGGAGGGAGAGAGGGCGACATTCCTTCCCCTTCAAGGGGAAGGCTAGTAGTCAGTCACGGTGAAAAGCATGGATGAGTTGAACCGTCACACCGGCGAAAGCCGGTGTCCAGGTTGTTGATTTTTCTGGATTCCGGCTTTCGCCGGAATGACGAGATTGTCCACCAGTTTCAATATGACTGACTACTAGGATGGGGATGGGTTGCTCGGTTTCAGCATCCCCTTTTCTGCCGCCGAGTAGCGCAGACAAGCCGGGGGCAGTCGGCGAGGACTGTCTGAGGCCCAAAGGGCCGAGTTCCGCAGCCGCCCGGCTTGGCGAGCAACGCAGGGAACCCGTAGCAAAGCGAAGGGCGGTGGAACGGGGTCGCCTTTTCTTCGGTTACCTTCTTTTGGCGAAGCAAAAGAAGGAACCAGCCGCCGGGCTGCCCCCGGCAATCAAACATTCGCGCGAAGCGCAACAAATCCGAAGCGGAATGTGACGCGCCAGTTCGCTTGCACGGTCACGGCCCAATATCCTTGCGCGTGCCCTCACCACCAAGCTTTGATCTCGCCGTGCGGAACGTTGTGGCAGCGTTCGCAGGAGAAGAAGGTTTCGAAGGCCACCCGGTCATGGCAAACCCCGCATTGCTGGCCGCGGAATATCGTGGACATGTCCATGGTGTTGGCTCCCGCCTTGGGGATGAAGATTTTGTCGTGGCAGTTGGCGCAGGAGAGCCATTGCGTATGGGCGGCATGCGGAAATGTCACGTAGGGCATTTCCTTGGTGTGTTTCATGACGACATCCAGATTCAATATTTCCATTTTCTTGGTGCCCGTCAGGTCGGCGCGCGGGGTTATGGCGCCGCTGCCCAGCGCTTTCATCCAGTCGACCAGACCTCTCTTGTCGAGGGGGAGGCCGGCGAGCGACTCATTGGCCTTTTGCAGCCTGGCATAGTCCGGGTTCGTGGTGTCGTAAAATATGTTTTGTTCCGGCAGCGCTTCGGCCGGGCGCGTGCCGGTACTGCTTGCCGCTTTGGAAGGCGGCTCCGCTGCCCGGGCAAGGGAAAGCAGTCCATGGTCAAAGGAAATCGCCAGGAAGAAGATGGCAGCAAGAACGGTGCTCGGGCGTGAATTAGGCATGATGTACCGAAATTTGGTGAAATCCGGGTTATTTTAAACAATCGGCCATGTCAGGACAAATCCGGCCGCCGCACCGTTTCGACCGCTGGAAGCGGCTTACAGCACGTACCTCGCCAGATCCTCGCTCTTCGCCAGTTCTTTCAGCTTGCCGTCGACGTAGGCGGCGTCGATGACTATGCTTTCTTCGGCCTTGCGCCCGGCTTCGAAGGAGATTTCTTCGAGCAGCTTTTCCATCACGGTGTAGAGGCGGCGCGCGCCGATGTTTTCGGTTCTTTCGTTGACCTCGAAGGCGATTTCGGCCAGGCGCCTGATGGCGCCGGGCTGGAAGTCGAGCTTTACGCCCTCGGTCCCGAGCAATGCCTCGTACTGCCGGGTCAGGCAGGCGTCGGTGTTGGTGAGTATCTGCTCGAAATCGGCGACGCCGAGGGAATCCAGTTCGACCCGGATGGGCAGCCGCCCTTGCAGTTCGGGGATGAGGTCGGAGGGCTTGGCGAGGTGGAAGGCGCCGCTGGCGATGAACAGGATGTGGTCGGTCTTGATCATGCCGTACTTGGTGGTGACGGTGGTGCCTTCCACCAGCGGCAGCAGGTCGCGCTGCACGCCCTGGCGCGAGACGTCGGCGCCGGAGGCTTCCGAACGGCTGGTGATCTTGTCGATTTCATCCAGAAAAACGATGCCGTTCTGCTCCACGTTCTGGACCGCGCGGATTTTAAGCTCCTCGTCGTTGACCAGCTTCATCGCTTCTTCTTCGGTGAGGAGCTTCATCGCCTCGCTGATTTTCAGTTTGCGCAGTTTGCTCCGTCCGCCGCCGATATTCTGGAACAGGCCCTGGATCTGGGAGGTCATCTCCTCCATGCCGGGCGGCGCGAGGATTTCCATGTGCGCCTGCGGCGCGGCGACCTCGATCTCGATTTCCTTGTCGTCGAGCTTGCCCTCGCGCAACTTTTTGCGGAATGTTTGCCGCGTGGCGTTTTCCTGGTGTGCGGCCTCTTCATCCCTGTCGTGCAAATGAACCATTTCCCGTGCGGGCGGCAACAAGATGTCGAGTATGCGCTCTTCCGCGTGATCTTCGGCGCGGTGGCGCACCTTGCTGGTTTCCTGCTCGCGCGTCTGCTTGACGGACATTTCCGCCAGGTCGCGGATGATGGAATCCACATCGCGCCCGACATAGCCCACCTCGGTGAACTTGGTCGCCTCCACCTTGATGAAGGGCGCGTTGGCGAGCCTGGCCAGGCGCCGTGCGATTTCGGTCTTGCCGACGCCGGTGGGGCCGATCATGAGGATGTTTTTCGGGGTGATTTCCTGGCGCAGCGGTTCCGCCACCTGCTGCCGCCGCCAGCGGTTTCTCAGGGCGATGGCGACAGCGCGCTTGGCGGCGTGCTGGCCGACGATGTATTTGTCGAGTTCGTGGACGATTTCCTGGGGGGTCATTTGGGTCATGGTTAGCTACGCTCGCGGCAATGAGTGATGAGTGATGAGCAATGGGTGTGGGGGGGCGCCCATCACCCATTACTCATTACCCCTCACTCGAGAACTTCAATCACATGATTCTGGTTGGTGTAAATGCACAGGTCGGCAGCGATGGTCAGCGCTTTCTTCACGACCTCCTCCGGCGGCAGGTCGGTGTGGTCGAGCAGGGCGCGGGCCGCGCTCTGGGCATAGGGGCCGCCGCTGCCGATGGCGACCAGCCCCAGTTCAGGCTCCAGCACATCGCCGTTGCCGGTAATGATCAGCGAGGATTCGTGATCGGCCACCGCCAGCATCGCTTCCAGCCGGCGCAGAATGCGGTCGGTGCGCCAATCCTTGGCCAGCTCCACCGCGGAGCGCAGCAGATGGCCCTGATGCTTTTCCAGCTTGGCCTCGAAGCGCTCGAACAGGGTGAAGGCATCCGCCGTGCCGCCGGCAAAACCGGCCAGTATCCTGTCGTGATGGATGCGGCGCACCTTGCGCGCGGTGGCCTTGACAACGATGTTGCCCAGGGTCACCTGGCCGTCGCCGCCCAATGCGACCCGGCTGCCGCGCCGCACCGAAAGAATGGTGGTGCCGTGATATTGCTCCATATGCTCTCCTTCAATACCGTCATTATACTGTCACCTGTTTGCGCCACACTATAAGGCATGCAAACAAATCAATTCCCCAAGCCGCTCCGCGCCAAGACCGGGCTGAACATGATTGCCCTGTTCGACCGCGTGATCAGCATGGTGTTCGGGCTCATGCTGGTCTTCATCGCCATCGGCATCGTGGTGGGGGTGGCGCGGCTGTTTCTCAATCTCGGCAACCTGCTGATCAACGACGATATCACCCGCCAGTACATGCGCATCATTTCCGAGGTGCTGACCCTGTTCATCCTGATCGAGCTGTCCCGCTCCCTGGTGGACTATTTCAGCGCCCACCGCCTGCGCATGACGTTCATCGTGGACGCCGGTATCGTCTTCGTGCTGCGGGAAATCATGATCAAACTGTTCGAGCACAAGATCGCCGTCGCGGAAATTTATGCCCTGAGCGCGCTGCTGTTCGTGCTTGGGGGCCTGCGCATCGCCTCGGTGCTGGTGTTCCAGCGCGAAAAGATGATGCACGCCGAGGCGCTACCGGCCAATGAGCCAGGCAGTTCCGAAAGATAATGACGGATAACGGTCAGGCGGAGATCAGCCGATTTTTCTTCTCAGGATGGTGACGTGCCGGTCAACATCCATGACGTTGAGCAAGGCGCGGATCATTTCGTTGACGTTGCGCAGCAGCACCTTCTTGCCGCTGCCGTGCAGGCCTGCCAGCACGCCGGAAAATTCGCCGATACTGCCAAAATCCACGCGGGACACCTTGCTCATGTCGAGGAAAATCTCGCCACGGGAGGCGGCAAAGTTGCTCAGTTCCTGCAACCGCGAAGCACTGGCGGTGGAAATGACGCCGCTGAGGAAGAACGTATTTTCTTCCCCACACAACAATACCTCGGCAGTTGGAGCAGGGGATGGCGACGAGGCGATGGCAAGCTGCCTGCACGGTTCCCAGGAAGGGGGGGACACTTCAAAGTTGATGGCATATTCCACCGCCAAATCCTCGAATTCAGCCTGCATCCCCTCGCATTGGTAAAGATTGAGCAACAACAGCCAATGGGCCTGTTCGTCTTCGCCGCCCTGGCCGATCATTTCCGTGAGCAGAGCGGTCAAGTGCGGAATGTCGATCGGGGTGATTTTCTTCCCGTTCTTGATCAGGCCCTGCATCGTTTCCACCAGACGTCGGCTGCCCGAGGCCTCCACGCCATCCAGCCGGGAGAAGTCCACGCGCAGGCCGGCGCTCTTTTGCGCGGTCTGCACCAGGTTTTGGAACAAGGACTCCTGGTCTCCCCGCAATACGCCGGTGAAAGCGACATAAGCTTCCGCCGCCGGCTCTGTTTTTTGATTTCCGGCATCAACCCCCGGCACCTTGGCATCGCTCCAGCTTGGCGCGCTGCGTTCGAATTTGACAACGAACTCCATCGACAACTCATCGAATTCGCGCCTGGCATCCTGCAACTGATAAATATCGAACAGCATCAGCCAGGGCTGGAGCTCTGTTCTTTCGGGGCGGCTCTTGATGTAGTCCTGCAGCAGGGCGGCGGCCTGGTCGGGATAATTGCTGGCATAAAGAATCGCCGCCTCCTCCACCGCCGAATACATTTCCGCCGTGCCCAGGGTGTCCGGCTTGTAGCACGTAGCCGACGGGGAGATCGCGACAACGTTCCCGGAAGGCGCGGGCTGCGGGATCTGGGGTAGGGGCTTGCCTGACTGCGGTCGAGGTTCGGCAACCGGAACACGAAGACCAGGCTTGGCTGCCTCGTCCCTGGTTTTATGGAAAAAAGAAAAAACCACCGTGCGCTTACCCGAATAAAATTATGTTTTGATTATAGGGCTGGTCCCCGCATTGATCAATGCGGGAAGCCCTTATCAACACCTTTATTTTATCGGGCCGGCTTGCCGGGTCCAATACTGTAAGCCGCCGTTCCGGCCAGTGCCAACACCCACACCACCACCGCCCCGGAGGGCAGGTCAAGCAGCACCGAAAGCCCCAGCCCCAGGACGTAGCTTGCCGCGCCGACCAGGTAGCCCGCCGCCATCCGGATGCGCGGCGGATAGTGACGGCAAGCCAGCGCGGGAACGATCAGGCTGGCAAATACCAGGTAGACGCCGACCAGTTGCACCGAGGCGGTGACGGCGAAAGCGAACAAGGCATAGAAGCCGAAACGCCCCAGCCTGTCCTTCAGCCCGAACCACAGGGCGAGAATGACGGCGGTCAGGGCCGCCACCGGCAAAAGCTGCGCGTAGCCCACCCACAGGATCTGGCCCGCCAGCAAATCCCTGAGGTGTTCGCCGCCATGCGGATTGTTGGCCACCAGCAGCATGCCGCCGCTGGAGGCCAGCACGAACAGCACGCCGATCAGCGCCTCCTGGACATCCGGCCAGCGCTTTTCGGTCCAGGTCAACAGCAAGGCGCCAAGCAGGGCGGCCGACACCGCGGCAGCCTGCGCCGCCCAGCCTTCCGGCTCGAAGCCAAACCGGTCCGCCGCGATGACCCCGAGGGTGGCGATCTGGGCAATCGCCAGGTCGATGAACACGATGCCGCGGGACAGTACCTGGATCCCCAGCGGAACATGGGTCGCCAGCACCAGCAGGCCGGCGAGAAAGGCGGGAACAAGGATGGAAAGACTGAGAGCGTCGAAGTTCATGATTTATCCCTTTTTACCGCGAAGGACGCGAAGGTACGCGAGGTAACCCAAAAACCTTGTTTTCCTTTGCGTACCTTCGCGTCCTTCGCGGTGAACACGATTTATCTAACTGCCGACAACAGCTTCTGCACCGTATCGTCGAACAAGCCGAACAAATCCTTTGCCCGCTCCGAGCCGCCCACCGTGAACGGCAGCACGACCGCCGGGAGTTTGCCCCGCGCCGCCAGCCATTCGGATGGACGGGCATCGTTGTAGGCGGCTCGGACCACCATCTTCGCCGGCTGCCGCCGCAATTGCGCCAGCACTTCCGCCAGGTGGGCGCCGGTCGGCTCGACGCCGGGCTTGAGTTCAAGTGACGCCACCTCCCGCAAGCCCAGCCAGTCCTCCAGATAAACAAACGCCTTGTGGTGCACGACGATAGCCACGCCCTTGAGCGGCGCGGCCTCGCGTTCCCAGTTCTGCATCGCCGCCTTCCAGCGTTCGGCAAACGCCTTGTGGCGCCCCTGGTAATAGGCGCTATTGGCCGGGTCGGCCTCGGCCAGCCGCTTCGCCAGGGCGTCGGCCGCCAGGGCGATGTTGTGCGGGTTGGCCTGGATGTGGGGGTTGCCGCCGGGGTGGACATCGCCCTGGGAACGATCGACGCTGCTCGGCACCTCCAGCATGCGCACATAGCGCGATGCCTCGAAGTAGCCCGGCCGGCCAAGCTGGATTTTCGGGTTGCCGGCCTGCTGGAGCAGGATCGGCAGCCATCCGATTTCCAGTTGGGAGCCGGTGCACACCACCATGTCGGCATTGCGCGCACGCGCCAGCAGGCTGGGCTTGGCCTGGATGTGGTGAGGGTCCTGGAACGCGTTGGTGGCATCGTAGACGCTCACCTTGTCGCCGCCCAGTTCCCGCGCCAGAGCCCCCCATTCTGGCTCGCAGGCGAGGATGTTGAGGGCGGCGGAAGCAGGGATGGCGAAGGCGGCCAGCGTCATCGCCAGGAGAAGTTTCAACATTCGATTCAGCATTTTCATCTCCTAAAATTTATGTGCACCGTGAGCGCCGAGGCTCATCTGATATTGCAGCAAAAGCTGGTTGTCCGACTCGCCCTGGCGGGACTTGTCCTGGGCGACTTGCAAGCGGATGCGGCTGAATTCGCTCGGATTGTAGTCCACCATCAAGGCGTTGCGGGTCGGGGCGTAATCCGTCCGCATCAGGCTGGCGTTGTTGACGCCGTAGTCGACGCTGCCCGAATCGAGCCGTTCGGTGCGCGCTCCCGCCCGCCAGTAAGGCGCAAACTGGTAGATGCCCTGCATATACCAGCCGGACTGGGTGGCGGAATAGGCGCCCGGCGTGGTGGCCGCATAGACCAGGTTGCCGTCCTCGACCCGGCGCAGGTACTCGCCCTGGAGCTTGAAGTTGGTGTAGTAGGCGTTGCCGTTGGGCGCCCACTTCCAGACCATATCCGCGATCCACAGCTTGCTGTTGCCGGTGAAGCTGTTGGTGACCGCCGTGTTCGCCGCATCCACATCGTCCCACTGGCGATCCTGGGGCGATGTGCTCAGCAGGGAAAGGCCGGCCCGCCAACTGTGGCTGGCGCCCACATCGCCGCCCAAATGGGCGTAAAGCGCACTCGCCCCCGCACCGTTCTTGTCGCGGCCGGTGCCCGGATAATTGGCGCCGCGACCGGCTTCCGCGCCAAGCTCCAGGAAGGTGTCGGTGGGCGCGAGCCAGCGCATCTGCACCCCGTCGTTGTTGAACTGTCCGCCCAGGAATGCCTGGTAGGCAAGGGGCGCATCGGCAAAATCCCAGGTATGCGCATGCTGCTCGTTGAGGTAGCCGATGCCGGAGAAGAAGCGGCCCGCCTTCAACGTCAGGCCGTGGGGCAGGGTGGTGGTCTGGATGAACGCCTCCTCGGTGGATACCGTGTTGTCGGGATGAATGGCGAAGTTGATGCCGCCATAGAACGACGGGTCCACATTGGCATAAATGCCCAGCTCCGATTCCGCCAGGCTGAAACCGCGCTGGGGCCGGATATCCCCCAGCACGTCTCCGGGCAGGTGGAAGCCGGTAATCCGGTAATCCGCCGGGTCCTTGGAGAGGTTGCTGTACAAGCCGGACAGGATCAGCGAAATGCCCGGATTGAAGGCGTTGCTCGCAAGTGCTGAGTGTTGAGTGCTGAGTGCTGAGCCCTGAGCATCGGAGGGATGACTCAGGACTTTCGTCTCAGCACTCAGGACTGCCTTTTCTTCCGCCTGTTTCAGGCGCGCTTCCAGGCTTGCAATGCGCGCTTCGTAAGTTTGCCGCATCTGCCGGATTTCTTCGCGGATTTGCGCCAGATCCGCATCCGGTGCCGCCTGCGCGGCGCACGGCAGGCCGAGCGCCAACAGGACGCCCGACACGATGGTTTTTTTTCTGAACATGTTTTGCCTCGTCGAAAAATACTGCACGCGGCGTACGCTTTCCTTCACCTCTGTTCTCTCCCGAAGGAGAGGGGGACGAGGTCTCGCTTTGCGAGTTTCAGGTTATGGCGCCGCCGGCCGGTTCAGTCGGTTTTCAGGCGAGAGAAGGCGGGGCGCGGCTGGAATAGGCCCGGAGCGTCTGGAAAGTATGCCCGGAACGGGCCATGGGAGGGGGGGCAAAGTGGGTGCCGACAGCGTGGAAAACCAGGGGAGCCGAGTGCACGCCGCCCCCGATTTCGGCATAGGCGACGCACTTGTCGCACACCGGGGAGTGGGGCAGGCTCTTCTCCTGTCCGGCGTGCGCGGGAACAGTCTCCGTCAGGTGGGAAAGCGCATGCAGCGCCGCACCCTGCTGTGCCAGCAGCAGCAACAGGGCCAACAGGGCGTGAAAGAATAGGCGCCGGTTCATTTTTTCAATATGGCTAAAAATCATCGGGCTGTCAACCAGCTCAGGGTTTCTTCTTCGCACGGGGATGTGCTGCATCATATACCTTGGCAAGGTGCTGAAAATCCAGATGGGTATACACCTGCGTCGTCGAAATATTGGCATGCCCGAGCATTTCCTGCACCGCGCGCAGGTCGCCGCTGGACTGGAGCACATGGCTGGCAAAGGAGTGGCGCAGCACGTGGGGATGCACCTCGGCCGAAATGCCGAGCCTGGCCGCCCATTGCTTGATGCGGTATTGAACGGCGCGCGGTGTCAGGCGCGATCCGTTCCTGCCGACGAACAGCGCGGTTTCGTCAGGCCGGACAAACTTCTCCCGCAGCACCAGCCAGTTCCGCACCGCCTCCAGGGCGAAACGGCCCACCGGCACTTCGCGGGTTTTATTGCCCTTGCCGGTCACGCGCACGATGCCGGCAACAAGGTCGAGCTGGGCGAGCGGAAGACCGGTCAGCTCCGAGAGGCGCAGGCCGGAAGAATAAAACAGTTCGAACATCGCTTTGTCGCGCACTGCCAGCGCATTGTCAGCGGGAATTTCCATCAGGTGTGCGGCCACGTCCGGAGACAGCGCCTGGGGCAGGGCTTTGGCGGATTTCGGTGCGCGCAGTCCGGCACAGGGGTTATGGGTGTAGCCGTGGTCGCGCGCAAGATAAGCGAAGAAGCCCCTCCAGGCGGAGAGCATGCGCGCCAGGGTTTTGCCGCCCAGGCCGCGGCCGTGCAACTGCGCGACGAAGCGCCGCACCTGCCGGACTTGCAGTTGATCCAGCGGCGCGTCGCCCGCCAGCTTCAGCAGCTCGGCCACGTCGCGGCCGTAGTTGCTGCAGGTCAGGGGGGAGAGGCGGCGCTCGCTGGCGAGGTGGATCAGAAAGCCTTGCAGGTAGTCCGCACCTGGGGTCATTGGATCATCCATAAAAAACTATTGAACCGCAGAGGACGCGGAGGACACAGAGGAATTCAAAGGCGTACAGCCGATGTGTGCTCACCAAGAGGGACGTTCGGCGTAAGCGCCTAATCCCTTGTTTTTCCTCTGCGCCCTCCGCGTCCTCTGCGGTGAAACGCCGTTTTCTATTTGAGATAGCGCAGCAGCGCCGCGCTGACCAGTTCGCCCAGCCGCTTCAGGTAGAGCGTGCCCATTTCCGGGTAGAAGCGTTCGGCGTCTTCGCTCGCCATGGCCAGCAGGCCGAATGAATTTTCCGCCCGTAGCGCCACAAAAGCGAAGGAGCGCAGGTTCGGGCCGGCCTCGCCAAACCAGGAAGGCGCCTCCTCCAGAAGCTGCGGACCGCATTTCGGGTTGATCAGCTCGTCGGCGAAGGCGCACATCTCGATGCTGGCGCCGATGAACTCCGGGCGCACCGCCTGCTCGATGCCGGTCCAGATGCGGATCGCGACATGGGGTACGTCGAAATCCTCGCGCAGGTTGAAATAGGCGGTGTTCAGCACGGCGTCGAGGTCGCGCGCTCCGAGCAGGGAAACCGCGAGGCGGTGCATTTTTTCGCTGATGGCATCGTTTTCCTCGCCGAACTGGATCAGTTCCCGCAGCTTGGTTTCCAGCAGCCGGTTCTTGTCGCGCAGAGCCAGTTGCTGGCGCTCGGCCAGGGAAATCGCCCTGCCCCCATGGGGGTGGGGAAGAAAGACTTCCGCCAGCAGCGAGGAATGTTGCTCGAAGAACTCCGGATTTTCATGCAAATACTGCGCGACCGCTTCCGAATTCATGCTTGATTTTCTCCTCTTGTCCATAAATTCAAACCCTAAAACTCTAAACACGAATCACACGAATACCCACAAATGTACACGAATAAAATCGAGGCATCATAGACAAACCCTGATTGAAAAGCGGGTTCTATGATTATTCGTGAACATTCGTGTAAATTCGTGGTTAAACGCTGTTTTCTGGAACATCGATTTCGCCTTCGAATACCGTCGCCGCCGGGCCGGTCATCCATACCGGACGGCCTTCGCCTTCCCAGCGTATGGTCAACTCCCCGCCACGCGTGGATACCCGCACATCACCGTCCAGCAGGCCGCGCGTGATGCCCGCCACCGCCGCCGCACAGGCGCCGGTACCGCAGGCCAGGGTTTCGCCGGCGCCCCGCTCGTAGACCCGCAACCTGACGTGGCCGCGGTCCAGCACCTGCATGAAGCCGGCGTTCACCCGGGCGGGAAAGCGCGGGTGGCGTTCGATCTGCGGCCCCTCCACGGCGACCGGCGCACTGTCCACATCTTCCACCAGTTGCACCGCATGGGGATTGCCCATGGACAGTACGCTGACCTCGACCTGCTTGTCTTCCAGGTCAAGCACATAGGTAAGCGCGCGTTTTTCCGCCAGGAAGGGGATCCCGGCCGGTTCGAAACGGGGTATCCCCATGTTCACGGTTACCTGGCCGTTTTCCTCGAGACGCGGCACGATAATGCCGGAAGCCGTTTCCACGCGGATCTCGCTTTTATGGGTCAGGCCTTTTTCATGCACGAAGCGCACGAAACAGCGGGCGCCATTGCCGCACTGCTCCACTTCGCCCCCGTCGGCGTTGAAGATGCGGTAACGGAAATCCGCGTCCGGCAGCCTGGCGTGTTCCACCAGCAGAATCTGGTCGCAGCCGATGCCGAAATGGCGGTCGGCAATGAGCTTGAATTGCTCCGGGGTCAAGCCCACTTTTTGGGAGATCGCGTCGATGACGACGAAATCATTGCCCAGGCCGTGCATTTTTGTGAATTTTAAGCCCATAACCTCACGTAATCTTTATAGATACACCGGTCCATCACCACTGTCATGCCCGCATCACGGGCACGCTGCGCCGCCGCCTCGTTAACGATGCCTTCCTGGATCCAGATTGCCGGTAATTGTAAGGCAATACATTCGTCAACAATAGCGTCCAGATATTCCGCAGCGCGAAACACGTCCACCAGATCGACCGGACCCGGGACGTCGCGCAAGGAGGGGTAGGCCTTTTGCCCCAGAACCTCGGCAGTGGCGGGGCGCACCGGGATGATGTTGAAGCCGAAACCCTGCATCGCCCTGGCGACAAAATAGCTGGGGCGATCCGGCTTGGGCGACAGCCCGAGCACAGCGATATTCTTGATTTTTTTCAGGAGGGCGCGGAGTTCCGCGTCGTCCGGGTTTTGAAAATTCACGCATTTCCCCATTAAACTGAAAAAACATTTACCGCAATGGACGCAAAGGTTCGCAAAGGGAAACCCATTTCTTTTGCTTTACCTCGCGAACCTTTGCGTCCTTGGCGGTGATAGATTTTAGCTGTAAAACCTCTTCTCCCCCGGCGGACGGGTCTTGAAGCGCTTGTGCAGCCAGAAATACTGCTCCGGCATTTCCCGGATGCGCTCCTCGATGAACGCGTTCATGCGGCGGGCATCGCTGTCTGCGTCGGCGCCGGGGAAATTCTCCCAGGCGGGATAAAATCTCAGCACATAGCCCTCGCCGCCGGGAAGCTGGCGGGTGACGCTGGGCACCACTGCGGCGCCGGTGATTTTCGCCAGGCGCGACAGTGCGGTGATGGTGGCGGCGGGCACGCCGAAGAACGGCACAAACACCGCGTCGCGGGCGCCGAAATCCATGTCCGGCAAATAATAGAAGGGCCGCCCCTTGCGCATTTCCCGCACCACCGGCTTGAGCCCGTCCTGGCGCGATGCCATCGGCGAATTGCCGAAACGGGTGCGCGAATGCAGCAGCAGGGCATCGAACAACGGGTTTTTCTGCCGGCTGTACATCGAAACCAGCGGGAATTCCGTGGTCAGCCTGACGCCGCCCATGTCCAGTCCGACGAAATGCGGCGCAAGCCAGATGACCGGCTTGTCCGCCACCGCCCGCCAGTGTTCCAGACCCTCGATGCCAACCAGTTTCTGGATGCGTGATTTCGGCGACCACCACAAGATTCCGCGCTCCAGCACACTGCGCCCGAAGGCGCGAAAATGGCGCCGCACCAGACGTTCCCGTTCGCTGTCCGCCATCTCCGGAAAGCACAGGCGCAGGTTGGTGCGCGCCACGCGGCGGCGCTCGCGGCCGAGCCCATACAGCAGCAAGCCGAAGCCCTCGCCGAGCCGGGCGAGTACGCCCAGCGGCAGAAAATGCAGCAGCCAGATGAGGAAGATGCCTAAGCGAGCCATCATGAGCAGTCCTGGGCAGGGTAGGGTGGGCACGTTTTTTGTGCCCACGCGGTCGACGGTAACTCATCGTGTGGGCACAAAAACGTGCCCACCCTACCCGACTCAGGACTCGGCACTCGGCGCCCCCTTCGGCACTTTGTAGCGGTTATAGCTCCACAAGTATTGTTCGGGTTTTTTGCGGATCAGGCTTTCCACCGCCCGGTTGATCACTTCCGCCGCGGCGGTGAGGTCTTCGGGCAAGTCTTCGGACAAAGGTTCGAGCCATAATTCATAACCAGCGCCATGCGGCAGGCGTTCGGCAAAAGCAAACACGATAGCGGCATCGGTGGAGCGGGCCAGGCGCGGTGCCAGTGTCATGGTGTAGGCCGGGCGGCCAAGAAAATCCGCCCACACGCCTTCGCCCTGGCTCGGCACCTGATCGGGCAGAATCCCGATCGCCTCTCCCCGCCGCAGCGCCCGGAACAAGGCGCGCACCCCGCTGACATCGGTAGGCGCGAGCGTGACCTGTCCGCGCCTGCGTCCGGCTTCCATCAGCGGCTGCAGCCAGCGCAGGCGCGGCGGACGGTAAAGCACGGTAATCGGATGGCGCGCGGCATAATACAGACTGGTGATTTCGAAACACCCCATGTGCGGAGTCAGAAAAATCAGCCCCTTGCCCCGCCGGTGCGCCGCCTCGACATGCTCCCAGCCATGGCAGCCCTTCATCAGCTTCAGCACCTGTTGTTCCGGCCGTAGCCAAATGGCGACCAGTTCCAGTACGCTCTTCCCCCCCTCGGCTACCGCATGGCGCAGCAGCCTGCCCTGTTCCGCCGTCGCGCACATCCCGCTGGCGGCGAAGTTTTCCCGCATGCGCGCAGCATAACGGCGGGAGGTCAGATAAGTCGCCCAGCCGGCCGCAGCGCCCAGGAAATGCAGCAGCCGAAGGGGCAGATAAGCCAGGACACGAAGCAGAAAGACCAGCATGGGCAGGGTTTGACTAATCACTTTTTAAAAAATAGAATTATCGCGCCGCCGAGTTAACAGAGACAACTTGCGGGCGGGATACAAATACGGCTAAAGCGTCGTCTGCTTCTTACCCCGGAGCCGGCCTCGCCAGCGAACCACGGGGAAACACCTTACATACAGGAGCAGAAAATGTTGCAAGAATATCTCTTTACGTCCGAATCGGTTTCCGAAGGCCATCCCGACAAGGTCGCCGACCAGATCTCGGATTCCGTGCTCGACGCCATTCTAGCGCAGGATCCCCAAGCGCGGGTAGCCTGCGAAACGCTGGTCAGTACCGGGCTGGTCGTCATCTCCGGCGAAATCACCACCCACGCGACGGTCAATTACATCGACATCGCGCGCGAGGCGATCAAGCGCATCGGCTACAACAGCTCCGAAATCGGTTTCGACTACTATACCTGCGCCGTGCTCACCGCGCTCAACAAGCAGTCGCCGGACATCGCCCAGGGCGTGGACCGTGCGCCGGGGGACGAACTGGACCAGGGCGCCGGCGACCAGGGCCTGATGTTCGGCTACGCCTGCGACGAGACCCCGCAACTGATGCCGATGCCGATCTATTACGCGCACCGCCTGATGCAGCGCCAGGCCGAACTGCGCAAGGACGGCCGCCTGCCCTGGCTGCGCCCCGATGCCAAGTCGCAGGTTACCATCCGCTATGTCGACGGCCGGCCCGAGCACATCGATACCGTGGTGGTATCCACCCAGCACCACCCGGATGTTTCCCACGCCCAGATCGAGGAAGCGGTGATCGAGGAAATCATCAAGCCGGTGATCCCGGCGCACATGCTGAGCGACGGCGTCCGCTATCTGGTCAACCCCACCGGCCGCTTCGTGGTCGGCGGCCCGATGGGCGACTGCGGGCTGACCGGGCGCAAGATCATCGTCGATACCTACGGTGGCGCAGCCCACCACGGCGGCGGCGCCTTCTCCGGCAAGGATCCGTCCAAGGTCGACCGTTCCGCCGCCTATGCCGGCCGTTATGTGGCAAAGAACATCGTCGCCGCCGGCCTGGCGTCGAAATGCGAAGTGCAGGTGGCCTACGCCATCGGCGTCGCCAGGCCGGTGAGCCTGATGGTCAACACCTTCGGCACCGGCAGGATCGCCGACGAGAAAATCACCAGGCTGGTCGAAGCGCATTTCGACCTGCGCCCGAAAGCCATTATCCAGACCCTCGACCTGCTGCGCCCGATTTACGCCAAGACCGCCGCCTATGGCCACTTCGGCCGGGAAGAGCCGGAGTTTGGCTGGGAAGCGACGGACAAGGCGGAAGCACTCAAGGCAGACGCCGGGCTGTAATTTCCTGCTTGAATTTAACCCATAAAAAGCAGTTGAACCGCCAAGACGCAAAGGACGCCAAGTAATAGAGAAGAAAAGGCCGAGTTAGCCGAATCACACTATGGGTGATCTGCAAGCATCCTGTCACGGCATGAATTTCTTGGCGATCTTGGCGTCTTGGCGGTTTAAATAGCCGGTTCTAGCCTGAATTTTGCATAAAAAGGGCGAATAACACAGTAAACATTTGATATAATTGGAGTTCTCTAAAAACCGATTCGTAAAAAATGCCTACTGGTACTCGCCCTGTTGTTGATTTTACCCC